>NZ_JBVJON010000003.1:0-175806 GCF_055583145.1 Amycolatopsis sp. NPDC104819
AGCGTTCGTCCTGAGCCAGGATCAAACTCTCCAACAATGAACAGTTTAATCGAGGCAAAATACTTGCTCTCAAAGGAACCTCATACGAGGTTCAATACATAAGCTCTACTGGCTTAGTTCACTAGCACACTGTTGAGTTCTCAAGCAACACACTCTGGACTAACCACCTTATCGGCGGTTATATCCTCGGCAGTTGTTCCAAGCGATATTCAGAGCTTTTGGTCGAGCATGCCTCAGCCTACGATGCTAGTCGTAGGGATTCGGCGGCCGCTCGTGGGCCGACGCTGAACATTACCCGGTCCGATCCGCGGTGTCAACCCGCTCGGCCCGGCCGGATCTTCGGGGCTTGCGGCCCCGGGGCGACCCGGTGTTCCTGGCGACGAAGAGAAGATTACATGCCCTGAAACCGGTCCCGAACAGGGGGGTCACTTAACGCCAATACCGCAGGTCAGAGCGTGTTCATCGACCCGCGGCCGGCACCGTCGCCAAGTAGCTCGGCGGGACCCGCGCCGGAACCACCCGCGAGAAGTCCGCGGCGAGCGCCAGCATCCGGGCGTCCGACCACCGGGCGCCCATGAACGAAATGCCCACCGGGAGCGGTCCGGCGAACCCCGCGGGCACGGTGACGTCCGGATACCCCGCGACCGCGGCCGGGGTCGACGACGGGATGACGTCGTTGTCCCCCACCGCGCAGTCGGTCTTCCACGCCGGCGGGTTCGTCGGCGACACGATCGCGTCGAGGCGGTACTTCGCCAGCGTCTCGTCGAGGGACCGGCGGGCCAGGTCCGACAGCTCCGCGCGGCCGGCGAGGTATCCCGGGTCGGTCGGCGGCGGCGCGGCCAGCGCCTGCTCGAACAGCTCCTGGCCGGCGAAGCACGTCCGCTCCAGCGGGTCGGCGCGGTTGTAGGCGATGAGCTCGGCCAGGTTCCGCGGGCCGCGGGGACGCGTCGCGAGGTAGGCGTCGATGTCGCGGTGGAACTCCGTGAGCAGCGCCGGGAACTCCAGCTCACCAAGCCGCGCTTGGTACGGCGGAGTCACCTCGACCACGGTCGCACCGGCCTTGACCAGGGCGTTCCGCGCGGACGTCATGACGGCGTCGGTCGACGAGCCGAGCACGGGCAGCCGCCACAGCCCGATCCGCGCGCCGCGCAGGACGCCCGGCCGGAGCAGCTTCGCGTAGTCCGTCGGCTGGGTGCGCGGGTACTGCAGGGTCGCCGGGTCCGCGGGATCCCTCCCCTGCAGGACCGACAGCGTCAGCGCGACGTCGACGACGTTGCGGGCGATCGGGCCCGCCGTGTCCTGCTCGGCCGAAATCGGCACCACGCCGGTGCGGCTGACCAGGCCGAGGCTCGGTTTGTGCCCGACCGTGGCGGTCATCCCCGCGGGGCAGACGATCGAGCCGTCGGTCTCGGAGCCGATCGCGACCTGGGCCAGCGACGCGGCGACGCCGGCCGCGGACCCGGCGGACGACCCGCACGGGTTGCGGTCCAGCACGTACGGGTTGTTCGTCTGGCCACCGACGCCCGACCAGCCGGACGTCGGCTTCGCGGCGCGGAAGTTCGCCCACTCCGAGAGGTTCGCCTTGCCGAGGATCACCGCGCCGGCGTCACGCAACCGGGTGATCAACGTGGCGTCTTTCGCCGGGTAGCTGCGGAGGGCCCGCGATCCCGCGGTTGTCCACTGGTCGCGCGTGTCGACGTTGTCCTTGACCAGCACCGGGATGCCGTCGAGCGGGCCGCGCAGGTGGTGCGCCCGACGTCGGGCATCACTGGCGGCGGCCTGGCTCAAGGCCGCCGGGTTCAGCGCCAGGACCGCGTTGACCTTGCCGTCGATGCGGTGGATCCGGTCGAGATAAGTGCTGGTCAGGTTCACCGCGGTGAGCCGGCCGGACGCCATCCGCGCCTGCAGCGAAGGGATGTCGGCCGCGTCGAGGTCGAACTTCGACGACGCGGACGCGACCGGCGCCGTCGGGACGAGCACGAGTGCGGCGGCCAGGATCGCGAGGAACACCGGCCGCCGCCTCATCAGAGCACCGGCAACAGGGTGCGGAGCTCGTACGGGGTGACCGCGCTGCGGTAGTTGTCCCATTCCACCCGCTTGTTTCGGAGGAAGAAGTCGTAGACGTGCTCGCCGAGGGCTTCCGGCAGGAGCTCGGACTTCTCCATCTCGGCCAGCGCCTCCCCCAGGTTCTGGGGCAACTGCGCGTAACCGGCGGCGCGCCGCTCGGAGTCGCTCAGCTGCCAGATGTTGTCCTCGGCGGGTGGCGGCAGCTCGTAACCCTTCTCGATCCCCTTGAGCCCGGCGGCGAGGATGACCGAGTACGCGAGATACGGGTTGCACGCCGAGTCCAGCGTACGGATCTCCACCCGTCGGGATGACGCCTTTCCGGGTGAATACATCGGGACGCGGACGAGCGCGGACCGGTTCGCGCGGCCCCACGAAACCGTCGTCGGCGCCTCGCTTCCGCTGATCAGGCGCTTGTAGGAGTTCACCCACTGGTTGGTGACCGCGGAGATCTCCTTGGCGTGGTGCAGCAGGCCGGCGACGAACGCCTTGCCGGTTTCGGACAGCTCGTGCGGGTCCTCGGCGTCGTAGAAGGCGTTGCGATCACCCTCGAAGAGGCTGATGTGGGTGTGCATCCCGGAGCCGGGCTGGTTCGTGAACGGCTTCGGCATGAACGTCGCGCGCACGCCCTGGGTCAGCGCGACCTCCTTGACAACGTAACGGAACGTCATCACGTTGTCGGCCATCGTCAGCGCGTCGGCGTAGCGGAGGTCGATCTCCTGCTGGCCCGGCGCGCCCTCGTGGTGGCTGAACTCGACCGAGATGCCCATCGCCTCGAGCGTCTCGATCGCGTGCCGGCGGAAGTGCGTCGCCGTCGCGTGGCTGGCCTGGTCGAAGTAGCCGCCGTTGTCCGCGGGCTCCGGCTCGCTGCCGTCCTCGGGCAGGGTCGCGAGGAGGAAGAATTCGATCTCCGGGTGGACGTAGCAGGTGAAACCCGCTTCACCCGCCTTCGACAGCTGGCGCCGCAGGACGTGCCGCGGGTCGGCCCACGACGGCGAGCCGTCCGGCATCGCGATGTCGCAGAACATGCGGGCCGAGTACGGGCTGCCGTCGGGGGTCTCCCAGGGCAGGACCTGGAACGTGGCCGGGTCCGGTTTGGCCACCATGTCGGATTCGTAGACCCGCGCGAACCCTTCGATGGCCGAACCGTCGAAGCCGATTCCCTCGGTGAAAGCGCCTTCGAGCTCGGCCGGGGCGACCGCGACGGACTTGAGGAACCCCAGCACATCGGTGAACCAGAGACGAACAAAACGGATGTCGCGCTCCTCGAGCGTGCGGAGCACGAATTCCTGCTGGCGATCCATGGCCGCACCCTAACGACAGCGTGTTAACGGGATGTTTCACGACGCGCCGAGGGTGACCAAGTCACGCCGTGAGCACCGAAACGGGCTTCTTCGCGCGCTTGATCGCCAGCGACGCCACCGATGCGAGCACCGCCAGGACCGCCGCCGAATACCAGGCCAGGTTGTAGTTGCCCAGCTGGTCACGGACCAGGCCCGCGGCCGATGCCGCGAACGCCGCGCCCAGCTGGTGGCAGGCGAAGACCCAGCCGAACACGATCGGGCCCGCGTCGCCGAATGCCCGGACGCAGAGGGCGACCGTCGGCGGGACCGTGGCCACCCAGTCGAGGCCGTAGAACAGGATGAACGCCCACATGCTCGGCTGCACCGAGTTCGTGAACAGCTGCGGCAGCAGCGCCAGCGAGAGGCCGCGCAGGGCGTAGTACACCCCGAGCAGGATCCGCGGGTCGACGCGGTCGGTGAGCCAGCCGGAGAAGATCGTGCCGACCACGTCGAAGACGCCGACCAGGGCGAGCAGGCCCGCCGCCGTCGTCTGGGGCATGCCGTGGTCGTGCGCGGCCGGGACGAAGTGGGTGCCGACCAGGCCGTTCGTCGTCGCTCCGCAGATCGCGAAGCCGACCGCCAGCAGCCAGAACGTGCGGGTGCGAGCCGCCTGACCCAGTACCGAAAGCGCGCGGCGGGCCGAGCCGGTCTTCGACGCCGGGCGCTCGACCACCGTGTCGGCGGGTGCGCCGTAGGCCGTCGTGCCGACGTCGGCGGGGTGGTCGCGGATCACCAGCAGGACCACCGGGACGACCGCGAGCGCGGCGATCGCGATCACCAGCGACGCCGTCCGCCAGCCGGAACCGACCGCGAGGTTCGCGATCAGCGGCAGGAAGATCAGCTGGCCGGTGGCGCCCGCCGCGGTCAGCACGCCGGTCACCACCCCGCGGCTGCGGACGAACCACCGGGCCGCCACGGTCGCGGCGAAGCTCATCGCCATCGAGCCGGTGCCCGCGCCGATCAGCACCCCCCAGCACAGCACCAGCTGCCAGCTCGCGGTCATGAACACCGTGCCGGCCGCGCCGAGGGCGATGACGAACAACGCCGTCGCCGAGACGCGGCGGATGCCGAACCGCTCCATCAGCGCGGCCGCGAAGGGCGCGAAGAGGCCGTAGAGCACGAGGTTGACCGAGACGGCCGAGCTGATCGTGGCCGTCGACCAGCCGAACTCCTGGTGCAGCGGGTCGATGAGGACACCGGGGGCGGACCGGAAGCCGGCGGAGGCGAGCAGCGCGACGAACGCGGCGCCGGCGATCAGCCAGGCGCGGTGCAGCTTCGGGGCAGGGCGGGTCTCAACAGTCACAAGAGGCAGTTTCGCCGCGCACGCGTGACGGGGAAAGTGGCCTGAAGGACATCGTCCGCAAGGATCAGGCCACGACTAGGCTCGGAGGATGTCGCGCTTCGCCCTCCTGCTCGTGCTCCTGCTGACGGCCGGCTGCACCGGATCGCCGGACACACGGGGGCCGTTCCCGGCGGGCGCCGAGCTGGTCCGCGACGCGGCGACGTCGTTCGCCTCGGTGCGGAGCGTGCACTTCGCGGCGGGGGTCAACGGCGTGCTGCCGGGCTTCCCGCTCCGGCAGATCGAAGGCGACGCGACCCTCGACGCCGGCGGGGCCGCGACCGGCACGGCCGACGTCCAGGAGGGCGACGGGCACACCAAGTTCCGCTTCACCGTCCGGGACGGCGAAGTCACCACCGACCCTGACATCGCGCGCGGCCGGATCCCGGCGATGTACGACGTCGGGAAGTTCCTCGGCCCGGCCGCCGGGCTGAAACGCCTGCTCGACGGCGTCACCGACACGAAGACCGAGGGCCGGGAGAACGTCGACGGCGCCGCCGCGCTGCGGGTCGGCGGCCGGGTGCCCGCGGCTGTCGCGCACGGCGTGCTGCCGCAGATCCACGACGACGTCATCGTCAAGGTCTGGGTCTCGGCGGAGGGCCCACGGCGGTTCGCCCGGCTGTGGGTGCAGGTCCCACCGGCCGGCGACCACCTCAGCCCGGTGATGTTCGAACTGTCCCTGACCAGGCAGAACGAGACCGCCGACCTCGGTTAGCAGCGGGTGTCGGCGGCGGTCCCGTCGATCAGGTACGCGATGCCCGCGCGGTCGACGCACGGGTTGCCGTCGAGGAAGACCGTGTGCTGGACACCCTCGTAGGTGAGCAGGGCACTGCCGAGGTCCTTCGCGAGGTCGACGCCCTGCTGGTACGGCGTCGCCGGGTCGTGCGTCGTCGAGACGACCAGGGTCTTCGGCAGCCCTTCGACCCGCGGGACGTGCTCGGCCGACGTCGGCGGGACCGGCCAGGTCGAGCAGATGTCCAGCTCGCTCGTGTCGGGCGTGCCGCCGGCCAGGAAGGGCGCGCCGGCCAGCATCTTCTCGTGCGCGCGGTCGATCGTGGCCCGGTCGGTGACGCGGGTGTGGTCGACGCAGCGGACGGCGAAGTACGCGTCGATCGCGCCGCTGTACTGGCCGTCGCGGTCACGTTGGTAGTAGTCGTCGGCGAAGGCCAGCAGCGTGCGGCCGTTGCCCTGGGCCACCTGCTCGAGCGCGGCTTTCAGGGCGGGCCAGTCGCCGCGTGAGTAGAGCCCGGCGAACGTGCCCGTGATCGCGTCCTCGAACGACAGCTTCCGCGTCCCGGCCGGGAGCGGCTTCGTGACCAGCGGACGCGCCAGCCGCTGGAGCCCCTCGGTGCCGCCGGTCAGCGGGCACGAGCACCACTTGGTGAACTCGTTCAGCGCGTCCTGGAAGCCCGCGGCCTGCGTGACCAGCGAATCCACCAGGCCCTGGGCCGGGTCGATCGCGCCGTCGAGCAGCAGCGCGCGGACGTTGCGCGGATACGCCTCGGCGTAGGCCGCGCCGATCTGCGTCCCGTACGAATAGCCGAGGTAGGTCAGCTTCTCGTCGCCGAGCGCGGCGCGAAGGACGTCGAGGTCGCGTACGACGTCTCGCGTGCCGACGTTCGCGAGGAACTCCTTGCCGTACTTCGTCGCTTCGACGCACTTCGCGCCGTACGCGGTCGTCTCGGCGAGCTGCTTCTTCACCCCTTCGGGCGACATATCGCTTTCGACGTCGGACGCGCGGTCCGCGTCCTGTTCGGCACCGGTGCGACAGGTGATCCGCGGCTCGCTCGTGCCGACGCCGCGCGGGTCGAAACCGACCAGGTCGAAGCGGTCGAGCAGGGGCGCGGCGGCAGGCGACTTCGCGAGTGACGCGGCCGTCGCCGTCCCCCAGCCGCCCGGTCCACCCGGGTCGACGACCAGCGAGCCGATGCGCTGCTTCGTGGCCTTGTGCCGCCGAAGCCCGACCGTGACGGTCTTGCCGTCCGGCACCGCGTAGTCCAGCGGAACGGTCAGGCGCGCGCAGTCCAAAGCCTCGCCGCAGGGACTCCACGGGAGCTTCTGCGAGGTGAACTTCCCCAGGTCGGGAGGGCGCGGCGACGGCACGGGCGCCGGAGCACTCGTGCACGCCGCCAGCAGCACCGCCAGCGCGGCGACGCCTACTGCCCGGCGCACCGCGTCCCCTCCGGCGGCACCGTGCCGTCGACGAGGTAGTCCGTGCCCGCCTGGTCCACGCACTTCACGCCCTGCAGGAACACCGTGTGCTGCGTGCCCTCGAAGGTGAGCAGCGCGCCCTTCAGACCCTTCGCGAGGTTGACGCCGGCCTGGTACGGCGTCGCCGGGTCGTTGGTCGTCGAGATGACCAGCGTCTTCGCCAGGCCTTCGACGTTCGGCACGTGCGGCTGCGAGGTGTTCGGCACCGGCCAGAACGCGCACGCGTCGCGCGCCGCCGAAGCCGGGCGGCCGTCGTCGAGGAACGGCGCCACCTTCACGTACTCCTCCTGCGCCTTGAGGATGACGGCCGGGTCGGTGACGCGCGGGTCGTCGACGCAGCGGATCGCGGTGAAGGCGTCCTGGGTGGTGCCGTACTTGCCGGTGGAGTCACGCTCGTTGTAGATGTCGGCGAGCTTCTCCAGCGTCGCGCCGCGCTGCTGCTTCAGCTCGTTGAGGCCCGAGTTCAGCGGCTCCCAGAGACTCTGCTGGTAGAGCGCCTGGATGACACCGGTGGTCGCGTCCTCGTAGGAGAGCTTGCGGCCGTCGCCGACCGGGACCGGGAAGTCGATCAGCGGCCGGACGAGCTCCTGGAACGCCTTGACCGCGGCGCCGGCGTCCTGGCCGAGCGCGCAGTCCTGCTGACCGGCACACCACTTGGCAAACTGCGTGAACGCCGTCCCGAAGCCCTGGCCCTGCGCGACGAGCGACTCGACCGCGTCCTGCTCCGGGTCGACCGCGCCGTCGAGGATCATCGCGCGCACGTTCTTCGGGAACGCCTCGGCGTAGGTCGAGCCGATCCGGGTGCCGTAGGAGTACCCGAGGTAGGTCAGCTTCTCGTCGCCGAGGACCGAGCGCAGGACGTCCAGGTCCTTCGCGACGTCCCGGGTGCCGAGGTTGGCCAGCATGCCGGTGCCGTCGTCGGTGCGCTGGGCGCACTTCGCGGCGAAGTCCTTCTCCTGCGCTTCCTGCTTGAGGACACCCTGGGGCGAGCCGTCGGTCTCGCTGTCGTCGGCGCGGTCGGCGTCCCGCTCGGAGTCGGTCAGGCAGCGGATGGCCGGCCGGCTCGCGCCGACCCCCCGCGGGTCGAACCCGACGAGGTCGAAGCGCTTGGCCAGGCCGGCGCTGGTGGCCGGCTTGACCAGCCCGGCGGCCGCGACCATGCCCGACGCGCCCGGGCCGCCCGGGTTGACGACCAGCGACCCGATCCGGGAGCCCTCGTCCGACGCCTTGTGCCGGAGCAGGCCCAGCGTGACGGTGTCGCCGGCCGGCTTGGCGTAGTCCAGCGGCACGGTCAGCCGGGCGCACTGGAGGTCTTTCGCCTGGAACGCCGACCGCGCGTCTTCCGACGTCGCGTAAGGTGCGCACTCGGCCCAGGTCAGGCTCTGGCCGTAGAACCGTTCCAGCCCAGCGGGCACCGGCCCGGACGGCTGGTGCGATTCGGTCGTCGGCGCGGGCGGCGTGGTGTCGCCGGTGGACGTGCACGCGGTCAGCGAGGCCGCTAGCAGCACGGATGTCGCAATTGCGGTGATCGGGCGACTACCGGACCTGGCGCTGGGATGAGGGAACACGGTTGGATCGTCCCATCCGGCCGCGGAACTCGAACGCACCACCGCCACGTTGGGTGGGGCAGGCCGGTCGAGCGAGAGAGAACGGGAGACCAGGGGTGGCAGCACTGATCAGCCGGGTGGGCAAGCGGCTCCGCCGGATCATCCAGCGGCCGGGCAGCGTCGAGCTGACCCGCTACGAAGCACTGCTGCCCGCAGTCGAGAAGCTCGAACCCGAGCTCGAGAAGCTCTCCGACGAGGAGCTGACCGAGCGGGCGGGCAAGCTCCGCGAGACGCTGAAGGACACCGCCTTCGGCGACAACCAGCTGATCGAGGTGTGCGCGCTGGGCCGCGAGGCCGCGCGGCGCGCACTCGGCGAGCGCGCGTTCGACGTGCAGGTGCTGGGCACGATGGGCCTGCTGACCAAGCACGTCGTGCAGATGGAGACCGGTGAGGGCAAGACGCTCGCGGGCGCGCTGGCGGCGGCCGGGTACGCGATCCGCGGAAAGCGCGTTCACGTCGTCACCGTCAACGACTACCTGGCCCGGCGCGACGCGGAGTGGATGGGCCCGGTCTACGCCCTCCTCGGCGTGACGGTCGGCTGGGTCGAGCCCGCGCACTCGCGCGAAGAGCGTCGCGAGGCGTACGGCAAGGACGTCACGTACGGCGCCGTCGCCGAAATCGGCTTCGACGTCCTGCGCGACCGGCTCGTGACGGCGGTCGACGACCTCGTCCAGCCGGACCCCGAGGTCGCGATCGTCGACGAGGCGGACTCGGTGCTGGTCGACGAGGCCCGCGTCCCGCTGGTGATGGCCGGTTCGATCGACCACACCGACGCCGACGAAGAGGTCGCGAAGGTCGTCCGGCGGCTGCGGCTCAACCTGCACTACGAAACCGACAGCGAGGGCCGCAACGCCTGGCTGACCGACGCCGGCGCGTCCGTGGTCGCGAAGTCGCTCGGCCTGGAGGTCGACGACCTCTACGGCGAGACGGCTTCGGACCGGCTGCCCGCGGTGAACGTCGCCCTGCACGCGCACGCGCTGCTCACCCGCGACGTCGACTACCTGGTCCGCGACGGCAAGGTGCAGCTCATCAACGCGGCCCGCGGCCGGGTCGCCGAGCTGCAGCGCTGGCCGGACGGCCTCCAGGCGGCCGTCGAGGCGAAGGAGCAGGTCACCGCGACCGACCGCGGCGAGATCCTGGACTCGATCACCGTCCA
Source organism: Amycolatopsis sp. NPDC104819 (assembly GCF_055583145.1). Lineage (NCBI taxonomy): Bacteria > Bacillati > Actinomycetota > Actinomycetes > Pseudonocardiales > Pseudonocardiaceae > Amycolatopsis > Amycolatopsis sp. NPDC104819. The sequence goes on from NZ_JBVJON010000003.1 coordinate 9,721, forward strand.
GGCGCTGCTCGCGCGCTACCCCGAGGTGGCCGGCATGACCGGTACCGCGGTCGCCGTCGCCGAGCAGCTGCGCGAGTTCTACGAGCTCGAGGTCGCGGTCATCCCGCCGAACACCCCGAACGTCCGCGAAGACCTCGAAGACCGCGTCTTCGCGTCGCCGTCGCAGAAGCTGCGGGCGATCGAAGAGGAGATCCGCACGGTCCACGAGACCGGGCGGCCGATCCTCGTCGGCACCCAGGACGTCGCCGAGTCCGAAGAGCTGGCCGAGAAGCTGGCGAAGGTCGACCTCGAGTGCGTCGTGCTCAACGCGCGCAACGACGCCCAAGAGGCCGCGATCATCGCCGAGGCCGGCAAGAAGGGCGCGGTCACCGTGTCCACACAGATGGCCGGCCGCGGCACGGACATCCGGCTGGGCGGCACCGACGGCGCGACCCGCGACGAGGTCGTCGAGCTGGGCGGGCTGCACGTCATCGGCACCGCGCGGTACCCGTCGAGCCGCCTCGACGGCCAGCTGCGCGGGCGATCCGGCCGCCAGGGCGACCCGGGCAGCGCGATCTTCTTCGCGAGCCTGAACGACGAGCTCGTGCTGTCGAACGCGCCGGACGTGCCCGAGGGCATCACCGACGACGAAGAGACCGGCGAGATCGTCGACAACGCGGCGTTGCGGCAGCTCAACCACGCCCAGCGCGTCGCCGAGGGTGTCGACCTGGAGATCCACCGCAACACCTGGCGCTACACGCGGCTGATCGAGCGGCAGCGGCGTGACCTGCTGACCCACCGCGACAAGGTGCTTCGCACCGGGTATGCGGCGGAGCAGCTCGAGAAGGCGCACCCGGAGAAGTTCGGCGAGCTGAAGGAAAAGCTCGACGACCAGGAGAAGCTGGAACAGATGTGCCGCGAGGTGCTGCTGTTCCACGTCGACCAGCTCTGGTCCGACCACCTGGCGTACCTGACCGACGTCCGCGAGAGCATCCACCTGCGCGCGCTGGCGCGGGAGACCCCGCTCGACGAGTTCCACCGCGCGGCGATCCCGGAGTTCCACAAGATCATCGCCGAGGCGGACTCGCGCGCGGCGAAGACCCTCGAAGAGGCCGAGCTGACCGACGAGGGCATCGACCTCGGCGAGGCCGGCGTCCGGCGGGCGAACACGACGTGGACCTACCTGGTGCACGACAACCCGTTCGACTCCGACTTCGAGCAGACCATCAAGAAGGTCCGGAGCATGATCAAGCGCAAGTAGCGTTCGGCGGTCGAGGCCCCCGTCCGGTTCGCCGGGCGGGGGCCGTTCGATTTCGCCCACATTCGCTCGGCTGCCCGGGTGGCCGTGGGACAGAATGGCGGCATGCCGCAACTGCGCATCGCGCTCGCCCAGGTCAACCCCACCGTCGGTGACCTCGACGGCAACGCCGACCTGCACGTCGCCTGGACGCGCCGGGCCGCCGAAGCCGGCGCCCACGTCGTCGTTTTCCCCGAGATGTCCCTGACCGGCTACCCCGTCGAAGACCTCTCGCTGCGCAAGACCTTCGCCGCCGCTTCCCGGCAGGGTGTCGAGTCGCTGGCGCGCCGCCTCGACGAGGCCGGCTGCGGGGACGTGCTGACCTACATCGGCTACCTCGACCTCGACGAGACCGGCTCGCGCGACGCGGCCGCGGCGCTCTACCGCGGTGAGGTCGTCGCGCGGCAGTTCAAGCACCACCTGCCCAACTACGGCGTCTTCGACGAGCACCGCTGGTTCAAGCCGGGCACCACGCTCGACGTCGTCCGGCTGCACGGGCTCGACATCGGCATGGTCGTCTGCGAGGACATCTGGCAGGAGGGCGGCCCGATCACCGCGCTCGGGCACGCCGGGGTCGACCTCGTCGTGGCCCCGAACGCGTCGCCGTACGAGCGCTCGAAGGACGAGCAGCGGCTGCCGCTCATCGCGCGCCGCGCCGCCGAAGCGGGCGCGCCGCTGGTCTACACCAACCAGGTCGGCGGTCAGGACGACCTGGTGTTCGACGGCGACTCTCTCGTCGTCGGCGCGGACGGGACGCTGCTGGCGCGGGCGCCGCAGTTCGTCGAGCACCTGCTGGTGCTGGACATGGACCTCCCGAAGAGCGCGTACGCGGGCGACGGTTCGTACGAGGGCCTGCAGGTCACGCGGCGTGTACTCGGCGAAGAGCCGCTGCCGGCGTACGAGCCGACGGCCGAGCCGGTGATCAGCGAGCCGCTATCGGACGAGGCCGAGGTGTGGTCGGCGCTGGTCGTCGGACTGCGGGACTACGTGCACAAGAACGGCTTCTCGTCGGTGACGTTCGGGTTCTCCGGCGGCATCGACTCGGCGGTCTGCGCGTCGCTGGCAGCGGACGCGCTGGGCGGCGACAACGTCTACGGCGTCTCGATGCCGTCGAAGTACTCCTCGGGGCACTCGAAGGACGACGCCGAGGACCTCGCACGCCGGATCGGGGCGCACTACCGCGTCGAGCCGGTCGAGGACATGGTCCGGGTGTACGTCGAGCAGCTGTCGCTGACGGGGCTCGCCGAGGAGAACATCCAGGCGCGGACGCGGGGCATGCTCCTCATGGCACTGTCCAACCTGGACGGTCACCTCGTGCTCGCGACCGGCAACAAGACCGAGCTCGCCGTCGGGTACTCGACGATCTACGGGGACGCGGTCGGCGCGTTCGCCCCGATCAAGGACGTCTTCAAGACGCACGTCTGGCAGCTCGCGCGGTGGCGCAACGCCGAAGCCGTGAAGCGCGGTGAGACGCCGCCGATCCCCGAGAACTCGATCTCGAAGCCGCCGTCGGCCGAGCTGCGGCCGGGCCAGATGGACTCCGACTCGCTGCCGGACTACGCGCTGCTCGACGACATCCTCGACGACTACGTCGAGGGCGACCGCGGGTACGCGGACCTCGTCTCCGCCGGGTTCGAGCCGGAGACCATCGACCGGGTGGTGCGGATGGTCGACAAGGCCGAGTACAAGCGGCGCCAGTACCCGCCGGGCACGAAGATCACGTTCAAGGCGTTCGGCCGTGACCGGCGGCTCCCGATGACCAACCTGTGGCGCGAGGGCAAGGCCTAGCTCAACGCGACCTGGCGGCCTTCCTGCGACCGGAGGGCCGCCGTCAAGCTCGCCTTTTCGGTGCGGCGGACCAGGAACTCCAGGCCGAGCGCGTCCATCGCCGTCTGGACCGACGCCGGGTCCGGGTGGGTGCCGGTGACCATCAGCAGCGGGATCGACGGCAGGCCGCGGGTGGTCGGGTGCGGTGTGGTCCCCCAGTCGATGAGGAACGGGCGGAGCGTGCCCGGGGCGCTCGGCGGGGTCAGCCGCCAGCGCAGGAGCTCGCCATCGGCGGTCTCGCGGGACATCTCCCGCGCGTCACCCGGGTCGAAGCCGTGGGCTTTCGCCTGCTCGATGGTGGCGTCGAGGTCCGTGGTGCGCACCGCCCACGCGACCAGCGCGGGCTCGGTGAGATCGTCGATGCCGAAGGGGCGCGGGTTTTCCGGCTCGGGTTGCGCCGGGTCCGGGCCGATCACCTCCAGGTACATCCCCGCGCCGAGGTCGGCGAGGTGGTTGGCGGTCCCGAGACCGACGTGGCTGCCGCCCGGCGCGGGCGTGACTCCGGTGAGTTCGGTGACGCGGGCGACGGCCTCGGCGAGGTCCGGTCCGGCGTAGACGAGGTGATCGAGCACGGCGCCATCATCCCGCGCCGACCGCGGTCGCCGCATCGACCATTCCGTGGCCGTAGTAGGTCGTGCCTTGGTTCGTCGCCTGGCACACGGTGTCGGGGCATGGGAGCGGCGACGCCGTCTCGTAGAGCGCGCGCTTGATCCGCTCGGCGCTCCAGCGCGGGTGCTCACTCGCGATCAGCGCGGCGACGCCGCTCGCGTGCGGCGCGGCCATCGACGTCCCGCTCGCCGAGCGGTATTCGCCGTTCGGCCAGGTCGACCAGACGCGCGCGCCGGGCGCCGCGACGCTGATCCGCGTCGCCGAGTAGTTGGAGAAGCTCGCCTTCAGCGACTTTTCGTCGAGCGCGCCGGTGCCGACGACCCCGGGCAGCTCGTGCGGCAGGCGGGTGCACGTCGGGTCGATGCGGCGTTCGACCGGGGTGCTGTCGGCCGGGCTCTCGGTGTCGACCGAACGGGTGTCGAGGTTGATCCCGGCGTTGCCGGCGGACGCGACGACGAGGACGTTGCGACGCTGGGCGTAGGCGACCGCGCGGCCGACGGCGAGCTTGGCCGCGGCCTGGTCCGGCTGGTCGTCGCAGTTGTAGCGCCACGGGATCGAGCGGTAGCTGTTGTTGGTGATCGCGAAGCCGTGTTCGGCCGCCCAGACGAAGCCGCAGACCATGCTTTCGGCCGTCTCGGTGTCGTCGAGCTCGGCGAGCTTCACCGCGGCGATGCGGGTGCCGGGCGCGACGCCGAGCACGCCGGATCCGTTGCGGGCCGCGGCGATCGTGCCCGCGACGTGCGTGCCGTGGCCGTCGAGCGTCGGCCGCCACGCGCCGGGACTGCGGTCGGCCCAGCCGGCGAGGCAGGACACGGAGTCCTTCGCGTCGAAGGCCGGTTTCAGGTCCGGGTGGGTGTCGTCGACGCCGACGTCGAGCACACCGACGACGGTGCGCCGGCTGCCTTCGGTGACCTGGTGCGCTTCGGGCAGGCGCAGCGCCGGGACGTCCCACGCGGTGCCCTCGGGCGGGACCTGGCCGGAGTTCGGCGAGCTCGGGCCGGTGTAGCGGACGTCCTTGCGAGGCGCGAAGAACTCCTTCGGGATCTTCGCGGTGCGCGTCGCCCCGACGGCGTCGATGCCCGGGGTCTTGCGGACCTTCGCGGCGAAGTCGTCCTTCGCCGTGTACGCGACGACGACGCCGATCTGCGGGTAGCTCGCGACTACGGTGCCGCCGGCTCGGTGGACGGTCAGTTCGGCCCACCACGTGTTGTGCGCGACGACGACGTGCGGCATCACGAGCTGGTCGGCCGTCGCCGCCGCGGGGGTTGTGGTGAGGCCGAGCAGCACCGCCACCACCAGCATCACGCGTCGCACCTGACGGCCTCCTCGAACTCGACAAACCACCCAAACCGAACCTAGCGATCCAGCGGATCCGCGGCACCCCTCTTCAGTCGTAGGCTGAACGCATGACAACGGGGTTCACGGTGTTCGACACGGCGATCGGGCCGTGCGGGCTGGCGTGGCGGGACGACGTCCTCATCGGGACGTCGCTGCCCGACGGAGGCGCCGCCGGGATGCGCGCCCGGCTGGCCGGACGGTTCCCGGACGCCGTCGAAGGCCCGCCGCCCGCACCGGTCCGGGCGGCGGTCGACGGGATCGTCGCGCTGCTGAACGGCGCGCGGGACGACCTGACGTCGATCCGGCTGGACCTTTCGGGCGTGCCGGAGTTCAACCGCCGGGCGTACGAGATCGCGCGGGCCATCCCGCCCGGCAAGACCCTGACCTACGGCGACATCGCGCACCGGCTGGGTCTGCCCGGGTCGGCGCAGGCCGTCGGGCAGGCCATGGGGAACAACCCGTTCCCGATCGTCGTGCCGTGCCACCGGGTCATGGCGGCCGGCGGCAAGGACGGCGGGTTCTCGGCCCGCGGCGGGGTCGCGACCAAGCGCCGGATGCTCGTGATCGAAGGCGCGCTGGCGGACGAGCCGACCCTGTTCTGACCGGTTCGGTCGTGCGGGAAGGGTCGACACGCGTGACTGGAGGGTCGACACGCGTGACTGGAGGGTCGACACGGCCCGGCGGGACGGACCGCCGGGCCGGCACGGACGACACGCGTACCCAGGCGGACGACACGCGTGCCTGGATGGACGACACGGGTGGTCAGGCGGGCTGGGTTTCCGGGGTCCAGGGTTTGACCCACGGGGTCTCCGGCCAGCCTTCGGCCGCCGCCATCAGGGGGATCGCCGTGCCGCCGTCGACGTGCTCGCGGATGATGTCCGCGTGGCCCGCGTGGCGCGCGGTCTCCTCGATCAGGTGCAGCAGCACCCAGCGGACCGACCACGCCTCGACGTCCTGCGGGTACCAGGGCACCCCCTTCGGGACCGGGACCGGGCGGCCGAGATCGTCGATCCGGCCGATGACCTCGGCGGTGCGGGCCGCGACCTCGTCGTAGCGCGCGAGCACGCTCTCCAGTGTCTCCTCGGGACCCAGCCGGTAGCCCGCCTGGTACGCCGCCATACCTTCGCCGAACGGCTTCTGCGGCAGCTGCAGGATGATGTCGAGCCAGCCGTCCTCGGTCGTCGCGACGTGCTTGACCAGCCCGCCCACCGAGAGCGCGCTCTTCGTCGGCGTGCGTCTCGCCTGATCGTCCGTGAGCCCGTGTGCGGCCAGCTTGAGGACATAGCGCTGCTGCTCCAGGAACCGCAGCAGCCCGTCACGCTCGTCGGCCACCGGAGGCACGTTTCCCGCCATCAAGACCATCTCCTTCGAGTCCGTTTCCGGAATCGTGCCACCCGCCACCGACATTTCCGGCGGAAACGGCCAAGAGCAGCGCGGCGGCGATCGCGAGCGCCCCGCGGGCGCCCGTCCACGCCGCCAGCGGGCCGGCCAGTGCCGTGCCCGCCGGGGTCAGCCCGAACCCGGCCAGGGACTGGTACGCCGAGACCCGCGACAGCCGGTCGTGGCGCACGTGCTGCCGCAGCAGCGTCATCAGCCCGACGCCGAACACCTCGACGCCCACGCCGGCCAGTCCTGCCGCGAGGCACACGAGGAAGACCGGGGCGCCGCACGTCATCGCGACCAGGGGCGCGGCCGTGAGCGCGCCCCCGCCGACCGCCCAGCGGCGCGACGGCGTCCAGGTCAGCAGCAGGAGGCCGCCCAGCACCATGCCGGTCGCGTCGCAGGCCATGATCAGCCCCCACGCGGCCGCGTCGGCCGCCACGACCGGGCCGAGCACCAGCTCGTACGCCCCGACGGCCAGCGCGTTGACCGCCGCGAACTGGACGACCATCGGCGCCAGCCAGCGGTGCGACCGGAACTCGGTCCAGCCCTCGCGCAGCTCGCGCAGCACCCCGGTCCGGGCGCTGAACGTGCCTTCGATCCGGATCGCCAGCCCGAGCACAACGGCCACGACGAACGTGAGCGCGTCCGCCACCAGCGTCCAGCCGGGCCCGGTGGCCGCGACCACCAGCCCGCCGAGGGACGCGCCGCCGATCTGGGCCAGGTTCAGGGCCAGCCGGAACGCGGCGAACGCGCGCGGCCCCTCCTCCCAGCTCAGGTCGCGCAACAGCAGGCCCTGCGCGGCCGGCCTAGCGAACGCCGTCGCGACGCCGGTCAACGCGGCCGCGACCGCGACGTGCGCGAGCCGCGCCTGGCCGGTCAGGACCGCCACCCCGAGCCCGGCCTGGACCACCGCCGACCCGACGCTCGTGCCGACCAGCACACGGTTGCGCGGCCACCGGTCGGCGACCACCCCGCCGACCAGGAAGAACGCCAGCGCCGGCACGAGCCCGCAGACGCCGACCACCCCGACGTCCCCCGCTGAACCACCCATCCCCAGCACCGCGAAGACCACCGCGACCTGGGCGCCCGCGGTGCCCAGGGCCGAGATCGTCACCCCCGTGGTGTGCAGCACGAACGTCCGGTTCCGCCACAACGACACAGTTCCCCCAGAGTTAGATGCAAAGTAGTTAGTATCAATTTCGTCTATATACTTTGCGGGTAGAGTCGGAGGTGTGTCAACCGAGAACATCCCCACCGGCGCGGAGCTGGCCGACGCGCTGCGGCGCATCACCCACGTCCTGCGCCGGTACGCGGGCGCGCCCTACGCCCGGCGCGGCTGGCCGACGGCCCAGGTCCAGCTGCTGCTGATGGTCGACCTGCTCGGCGACCGGCCGCGGATGGGCGAGGTCAAACGCCGCCTCGGGGTGACCGGCCGCGCGATCACCTCAGCGGTCGACGCGCTGGAGCGGGACGGCCTGCTGCGGCGTGAACCCGACCCGACCGACCGGCGCGCGAGCCTGCTGGCCGTCACCGACGCCGGCCGCGCGCGGCTGACGGAGATCGAGCGGATCCAGCACGGGCACGCCGACGACACGTTCAGCGTGCTCGACCCGGCCGAGCGCAAGACCTTGCTGGAGCTGCTCAGCCGCCTCGAGGCGCATGTCGGGGCGCAGGCTTGATGAAGGCGTACGCCCCGCCTACGCCGTAGAGGGCGGCGCGCACCACCTGCTGAACGCGCGTTACCACGCCTTCGGCCGTGTCCAGCTGCCGCGCGAGCACCACGGCGGCCCAGGTGAGCAGCACGACGACGAGCCCGGCGACGGCGAGCGCCCGCCAGCCCGGCGGCCACCACAGGATCAGGCTGACCACGCCGACGGTGAGCACCACGGTCGCCAGCGACGACAGCAGCCCGCTCTGCCCGGGATAGGCGACCTGCAGCAACGCGACGGCGCCGAACCCGCTCACCGAGATCGAGCTGAGCCGCGCCGTCCAGTGGACCGGGCCGAGCCGGTTCAGCGGCGGCCCGGCGAGCACGAACGCGACCCCCGAGACGGCGAGCAGCACGCGGAACACCGGCGGGCCGGTCAGCAGCGCCTCGACCGGGTCGTGCACCGGCGAGACGCCCGTCGGGAGGAAGAACTCCAGCAGCCATCCCGAATACGCCAGCACGGCCAGTCCCATGAGGAGGGCCGAGGCGATCCGAGCCGTGCGCACGAGGCACACAGTAAGCGACCCCCGGCGTCCTGGCGGTGTGACGCCGGCCGGGTCGACTGACTCGTTACGCGTGCGGACGGACGAAGGGGAACAGGACCGTCTGGCGGATCGAGGCTCCGGTGAGCATCATGAGCAGCCGGTCGACGCCCAGGCCGAGGCCGCCGGTCGGCGGCATCCCGTGCTCCAGGGCCAGCAGGAAGTCCTCGTCCAGCTCCATCGCCTCGACGTCGCCGCTGGCCGCGCGCAGGGACTGCGCCTCCAGCCGCCGCCGCTGCTCGATCGGGTCGGTCAGCTCGGTGTAGGCCGTGCCGACCTCGGAGCCGAACGCGATGAGGTCCCACCGCTCGGCCAGCAGCGGGTCGGTGCGGTGCTGGCGGGTCAGTGGCGAGACGTCCGTCGGGTAGTCCGTGTAGAACGTCGGCAGCACGGTCGAGCCTTCGACGAGGTGCTCGTGGGCCTTGAGCACGAGGTCGCCGTGGCTCGGGTTCTCCCCCACCGGCACGCCCGCGGCGACGCACAGCCGGCGCAGCTCGGCCACGGAGGTGCCCGAGTCGATCCGCTCGCCCAGCGCCGCGGAGACGGCTTCGTGGACCGGGACGACCGGCCAGTCGCCGGAGATGTCGTGCTCGACGAGCTTTCCGGCCGCGTCGGGCCGGCGCACGACCTGGGCGCCGTACGCCGCTTCGGCCGCGTGCTGGATGAGCTCGCGGGTCAGGACGCGCATCGAGTCGTAGTCGGCGTAGGCCTGGTACGCCTCGAGCATCGTGAACTCGGGGTTGTGCGTCGCGTCGACACCTTCGTTGCGGAAGTTGCGGTTGAGCTCGAAGACCCGCTCGACGCCGGCGACGCACAGCCGCTTGAGGTAGAGCTCGGGCGCGATCCGCAGGTACATCCGCATGTCGTAGGCGTTGATGTGCGTGACGAACGGGCGGGCGTTGGCGCCGCCGTGCACCGTCTGCAGCATCGGCGTCTCGACCTCGAGGTAGTCGGCGTGGTGCAGCCGGTCGCGCACCGCGCGGACGACGGTGGAGCGCAGCCGCAGCATCGCCGTCGAATCCGGGTTGACGGCGAGGTCGAGGTAGCGCTGCCGCACCCGCGTCTCCGGGTCGGTGAGGCCCTTCCGCTTGTCCGGCAAGGGATGCAGGCACTTCGCGGTGACCGTCCACTCGTCGACGAGCACCGAGAGCTCGCCGCGCTTCGACGTCACGACCTGGCCGCTGACCCCGACGTGGTCACCGAGGTCGACGCCGGTCCGCCAGCCGGTGAGGTCCAGCTGGCCCGCGTCCAGCATCAGCTGGATCTCGCCGCTGAAGTCCTTGACGCGGGCGAAGCACAGCCCGCCGAGGATGCGCATCGCCAGCACCCGCCCGGCGATGCGGACGCGGTGGCCGGTGGCGGTGTCCGGGGCCAGTGCGCCGAACTTCGCGACGACATCGCCGATGTGGTCGTCGCGGCGGAAGCCGACCGGGTACGGGTCGATGCCGGACTCGCGCAGCTTGGCGAGCTTCGCGATGCGGACGCGGACCTGCTCGGGCCGCCGCACCGCCCGCGCGGCCGGGGTGGCCGCAGAGGCCTCGATCTCCTTGACGCGCGCGACGAACTCGTCGCCGACCGTCTCCAGCCGCAGCGACCGCGACCGTCCGGTCGGGACGAACCCCTCGAGCGCGCCCGCGACGATGCCGACCCGCGGGAGCCGCCGGGCCGAGGAGTAGCAGAGGAACCGCGGCTCCCAGTCCGGCCCGTACTTGGCGTTCGACCGGTACAGCGACTCCAGCTGGAAGAACCGCGAAGCGAGGCTCAGGACCCCGCGCCAGGCCCGCAGCACCGGCCCCGCGCCGATCCGCTCGCCTTCGGAGAACACCGCGCGGAACATCGCGAAGTTCAGCGAGATCCGCTGCGCGCCGAGGTGCTGCGCGGCCGCGACGACCTCGGCGATCATGTACTCGTTGAGGCCGTTCTCGGCGTCGCGGTCGCGGCGCATGAGGTCGAGCGAAAGCCCCCGCCGGCCCCACGGGACGAACGACAGCAGCCCGCGCAGCTCACCCCGGGCGTCGTAGGCCTCGACCATCACGCTGCGGCCGTCACTCGCGTCGCCGAGGCGGCCCAGCGCCATCGAGAACCCGCGTTCGGTCTCGGCGCCGCGCCAGGCCTGGGCCCGCGCGAGGAGCTCGGTCATCTCCGCGTCGGGGATCTCGCCGTGCCGGCGGACCTGCGAGGTGTAGCCGGCACGCTCGATGCGTTTGACGGCCTGGCGCACGGACCGCCGCTCGGGCCCGGCGAGGCTGAACTCGCGGACGTCGAGCACCGCCTCGTCGCCGATCTCCAGAGCGCGCAGGCCGGCGTCGGTGTAGACCTTCGCGCCGGCCTCGCTGGCGCCGAGCACCCCCGGTGTCCAGCCGTAGGTGCGCGTCTCGTCGAGCCACGCGCGGACGGCGTCCGGCCACGACTCGGGGTCGCCGACCGGGTCGGCGCTCGCCACGCTGGTGCCGCCGAGCACGCGGTACGTCACGGCCGCGCGGCCGTTCGGCGAGAAGACGACGCTCTTGTCGCGCCGGGTCGCGAAGTAGCCGAGCGAGTCGTCCTCGCCGTGCTCGGCGAGCAGCTGACGCACCCGCAGCTCCTCGTCGTCCGTGCGCAGGCGGCGGCTGCGCACCCCGCGGAAGAGCATGTAGAGGGCCCCGGCGGCGACGAGCGTCGCGGTGAGGTCGATGAGCGCGTCCAGCCAGCCCGGCCCCTCGCCGACGCCGATCCGGCGCAGCTGCAGGTTCTCACCGGTGGCGTGGTTCACGACCCAGGCGAAGCGCTCCCACGTGTCGCCGAGGTGGCCGGGGAAGGCCTCCGCCAGCCCCCAGCCGACCAGGATGACCACGGCGAACCCGCCGAACAGCATGGTCAGGCCGTCGCGCCAGGCGCTCGGCGCGAGCCGGGCCGGGAAGGCCGGGCGCAGCGCGAGCAGGAACACGATCAGCCCGACCGACAGCACGTCGGCCGCGGTGAGGGCCCAGAGCTGCACCGGGATGTGCCGGACCTGCCGCGACCCGAGCGAGAGCAGCTCGGGTGACCACAGCAGCGTCGCCTGCAGGGCCAGCGTGAGCAGCAGCCCGCCGACCTGGAACAGCACCAGCGTGTACAGCGCGGCCTTCTTGCGACGGCGCAGCGCGGCCCCCAGCACGACCAGCAGCAGCACCATGACCAGGCTCGCGCTGGTCGGCACGCTGAGGCTGGAGAACGCCATGTCGATGCCGTTGAGCAAGCGTCCGTGCGCGCCGCCGGCGAACAGCAGGACCACGGAGAACACCGCGGCCAGCTGGACCACGGTCGCGACGACGCCGCCCGCCTTCGCCTTCCAGGGCCGAACGCGCGGACGCGTGCTCGCGAGGTTTCCCATGGTTGGTTTTGTCGCCTTTCGCGGCCGGTCGATGGTCATGCCTCTTCTTGACGTCAGTGAACACAGGTTGGTTGTCCCCGGTCATCAACCTGAAGGCTGACGGCGGCTCCTCCCCGAGGGTGTGAAGCTTGTCGCACGCGGTTGGGGGCGCTCCGGGCGCGTGTCACGCTTTGAGACGCCCCTGCTCCACGACCCGGGGACCTCACCGAGGCCTCGAGGGAAGGACGGTCGACGACGATGTCTGCCAGCGCCGAAGAACCCGCCCCGTACGGCACCGGACCCGCCGCCAAACCGGCGCCGGGCCGGAAGGTCCGCGTGCACCACCTGCGTGAGCTCAAGGAACGCGGCGAACCGTGGCCCATGCTCACCGCGTACGACATGTACACCGCAGCGTTGTTCGACGAGGCCGGGATCCCCGTGCTGCTCGTCGGCGACTCCGCGGCCAACAACGTCTTCGGGTACGACACCTCGCTGCCGGTGACGGTCGACGAGCTGCTGCCGCTGGTCCGGGCGGTCACCCGATCGGTCAAACGGGCGCTGGTCGTCGCCGACCTGCCCTTCGGCTCCTACCAGCTCTCGCCGCAGCAGGCGCTCGAGACGTCGGTGCGGTTCATGAAGGAGGGCCGCGCGCACGCCGTGAAGCTCGAAGGTGGGCGTCGGTTCGCCGCGCACGTCGAGGCGCTGACGTCGGCCGGCGTGCCGGTGATGGGCCACATCGGGTTCACCCCGCAGAGTGAACACAACCTCGGTGGTTACCGGGTGCAGGGGCGCGGTGAAGCGGCGGACCTGCTGCTCGCCGACGCGCTGGCGCTGCAGGAGGCCGGGGCGTTCGCGGTGGTGATGGAGATGGTGCCCGCCGAAGCCGCGAAGCGCGTCACGGCGGAGCTGAAGATCCCGACGGTCGGCATCGGCGCCGGCCCGGACTGCGACGCCCAGGTGCTGGTGTGGCAGGACATGGCCGGGCTGCGGCGCGGGAAGGCGCCGCGGTTCGTCAAGCGCTACGCCGACGTCGCGACGGTGCTGCAGGACGCCGCGACGGCGTTCGCGGAGGACGTCCGGCGTGGGGAGTTCCCGGCGCCCGAGCACGCGTTCCACGACTAACCCCGGCTCCGGAACCGCTCGGCGAGCTCCGGGTCGGTCTCCCACCAGAGCCCCGACGTCGACGCGGCGCCCGAAGCAGCCTCCTCGTCCAGCCGGACGTCGATCTCCTTCGCGCGCCGCTCGTCGTCGCGGGCCCACCGGACGAACAGCGCGGCCACGAACGGCAGCCCGGCGACGTCACCGCCGATCCAGAGGACTCCCGCGCCGATGATCTGGTCGGTGCGCGGGTCCGGGCCCCGGCCCGGGTGCGCCGCCGCGTAGTGCGCCGGGGCGAGCAGCGGGCCGAGCCAGAGCACCAGGCCGAGCGCGCCGTCGAAGATCACCTCGGTGAACGCGATCCACACCGAGACCAGGTGCGGGTCCTGCCGGGGTGTCGGGTCGAGCGCGAGCCGCGTCCAGAAGTACGTGAAGCCGGCCAGGACGAGGACCGCCCGGACCAGGCCGTCGACGACCGGCGAGGACAGCGTGAGGTCGTAGAGCGGGGTCAGGTAGAGCACGAGCACCGGCGCGACCAGCGTGAGCGTGACGACCGGCGGGAACGTCAGCGCCCGCGCCACCGGGCCGCGGCCGTGGCGGCGCAGCCAGGGCACGGGCCGGGTGTCCAGCAGGAGCCGGATCGGGGCGCCGAGGGCGAGCAGCAGCGGGGTGACCATCAGCAGCGTCGTGGTCTGGACCGCGCGAACCCAGAAGAACGTCGTGTCGTAGAAGCCCAGCGGCGAGCAGGTGACCAGCACGATGGTCACGAGCCCGCCGAAGAACGCCACCGTGCGCCCCTTCGGCCAGTCGCGGCGGCGGGCGGCGCGCGCGTAGAGCGTGCCGAGGACCAGCACGATGAGAACCGCCGGGGCGTCGAAGGTCAGCGGCACGTCAGACCGCGAAGAAGATCAGGCTGCCGATTCCGGCGACCACGCAGTAAATGGCGAACGGGGTCAAAGTGCGCGTTTCGAAATATCCGGCGAGGAACCGGACGGAAATGTACGAAGCGACCCCGGCGATGACACTCCCGACGAGTGCCGGGCCGAGCGAAGCCTGGTTCTCCGGCGCGAACAGCGTCGGCATCTTCAGCACCCCGGCGGCGAGGATCACCGGTGTGGCGAGGAGGAACGCGAACCGCGCGGCGTCCTCGTGGCCGAGACCCCGGCGCAGCCCGGCGACCATCGTGATGCCCGAGCGGCTGATGCCGGGCAGCAGCGCGAAGATCTGCGCCGCGCCGATCAGCACGGCCTCGCCGACGCGCAGCTTCGCCAGCCGGACGTCGGTCTTCTCCTCGACGCTCACCGCGCGCATGACCAGCGTCTCCTCGGTCGAGAAGTCCACGGTGTCGTCGTCGGCCGCGGGCTTCTTCCGGGAGAACTTCTCGGCGGCGTAAAGGACTCCGCCGTTGAGCGCGAGGAAGACCGCCGCCGGCACCGGCTTGCCGAGGAAGTCGCGCAGCAGCCCCTCGAACAGCAGGCCGGCCAGCCCGACCGGGATGGTGGCGAGCACGAGCAGCCACGCGAGCCGCTGGTCGGGGGTGCGGACCTCCCGGTGGCGGACCGACGTCCAGAGGCCGCCGATGATCCGCACCCAGTCCTTCCGGAAGAACAGCACGAGCGCGAGCGCGGTGGCGACGTGCATCGCCACGAGCACCGCCAGGTAAGGGGAGTCCTTGCCGATGCTCAGGTCCTGCTGCCACTGGCCGCCGAGCCAGGCGGGCAACAGGATGCTGTGGCCGAGACTGGACACCGGAAACAATTCCGACACCCCTTGCAAGGCGCCGACGACAATCGCCTCGACATAGGTCACCGCGGACATTCCGAGCCTTTCCGTGCCACTTTTCGAAGCTTCGACACCGGAACGTACCGGCCCATTCGTTAACACCGGGCAAGGGGCGGGGTCGCACTCAGCGTCCTCTCAGCGCGTGTTCACGTACATGAACTTCAATCATGTCCTTGACTGACGTTCGGGCCTTGGCCTAGCGTTTAGCCCGTCGCCGCCACGACGAAGATTCGAACCCTCGACGAGGAGGACGGGAATGCGTGTGCGGACTGCCTGCCGTTGTGACCACACCGACGGCTTCGTTCCTCCTCGTCCGGACGTCAGCCCTGGCGGCTGACCCACGGACCGGGAGCCCGCTCAGCCCGGCGGCGGGGGCGGGCTCCCGCCTTTTCTTGGTCGTCGTCCCGCTCCTGGCGGCGGGGGTCGGGACGACGACCAGGACCACTCCGGCAGAGTGTCGGGCATGGACGAGCTGTACCCGCCGCTTCCCCCGCGCGCGGAAGGGTTCCTGGACGTCGGCGACGGGCACCGGATCCGGTGCCAGGAGGCCGGCAACCCCGACGGCAAGCCGGTCGTGGTGCTCCACGGCGGGCCCGGCAGCGGGATCGCGCCGATGGCGCGGCGGCACTTCGACCCCCGGGCCTACCGGATCGTCCTGTTCGACCAGCGCGGGTCCGGGCGGTCGACGCCGGACGCGAGCGACCTCACCGCGAACACGTTGTGGCACCTGGTCGCCGACATGGAGGCCCTGCGCGAACGGCTCGGCATCGAGCGCTGGCAGCTCTTCGGCGGCTCGTGGGGCGCGACGCTGGCCCTGGCCTACGCCGAGACACATCCTTCGCGCGTCAGCGAAATCATCCTGCGCGGTGTGTTCACCGTACGGCGGAGCGAGCTCGACTGGATCTACCGCGGCGGCGCGGCGAACCTGTTCCCGCGGGAGTGGGAGGCCTTCCTGGCGCCGCTGCCCGCCGGACGCCGGGACGACCCGCTGGCCGCGTACAGCGAGCTGCTCGCCCACCCGGAAGAAGAAGTCCGGCATCGCGCGGCGATCGCGTGGAGCACCTGGGAAGGCGCGACGGTTTCGGTGCAGCCGCAGGAGACCTTTGTGCAGCAGTATGCCGATCCGGCGTTCGCGCTGACCTTCGCGCGGCTCGCCGTCCACTACTTCAGCCACGGCGCCTGGCTCGAAGACGGCCAGCTGATCCGCGACGCGGGCAAGCTCGCGGACATTCCGGGGGTGATCGTGCAGGGCCGGTACGACACGGTCTGCCCGCCGGTGACGGCGTACGAGCTGCACCGGGCGTGGCCGGGTTCGGAGCTGAAGCTGCTCGAGGGCGCCGGGCACGCCGTGACCGACCCCGGTGTGCTGGCCGCCCTGCGCGCGGCGACGGACTCATTCCGCGAGTAGCGACCCAGAACAGGAGCTGGGTGGTCATCCCGGAGCCTGCCCGTCCGGCGAGGACATCGTTCCGCTTCCCTTTCACAGCTGGAGGTTGCTGCCGCTCAGAGCCGACCACCGGAAGCTGTGTCGCCGGACAGCCGCTGCGCCAGGTACACCGGCACCGTCGACACCACGATCAGGACCGCCGCGACCACGTTCACGATCGGCGCCTGGTTGGGCCGGAACAGGTTGTTGTAGATCCAGATCGGCAGCGTCTCCATGCCCGTGCCCAGGGTGAACGTCGTCACGATGATCTCGTCGAACGACAGCGCGAACGCCAGCAGCCCGCCGGCCAGCAGCGCCGATCGCAGCATCGGGAACGTCACCAGGCGGAACGTGGTGAACCCGGTCGCGCCGAGGTCCATCGACGCCTCTTCCAGGTTCCCGCCCATCCGGCGCAGCCGCGCGACGACGTTGTTGAACACCACCACGATGCAGAACGTCGCGTGCGCGATGATCGCCGTCAGCAGGCCGAGGTCGACGCCGAGGATCGTCCGGAACGCGTTGTTCAGCGCGATGCCCGTGACGATCCCCGGCAGCGCGATCGGCAGGATGATCAGCAGCGACACCGGGTTCCGGCCGAAGAACCGGTAGCGCTGCAACGCGAACGCGGCCATCGTGCCGAGCACCAGCGCGATCACCGTCGCCGCGAGACCGGCTTCGACGCTCGTCCACAGCGCGTTCAGCGCCCCCTCGTTCGACGTGGCGCGGCTCCACCACTCCAGCGTGAAGCTCGACGGCGGGAAGCCGAACGTCGTGTCCGCGTTGAAGGAGTTGAGCAGCACCACCAGCAACGGGAAGTAGATCACCGCCAGGCCGAGCCCCAAGGCCGTCCACAGCACCACGCGGGAGGTACGCACGGAAGCTCCTAGAGGTTGTCGAGCGCGCCGGTGCGGCGCACCGCGGCCAGGTACACGAGCATGATCACGACCGGCACCGTCGCCACCGTCGCCGCGAACGGCAGGTTGTTCGCCGCACCGATGTTGTCGTAGACGACGTTGCCGAGCATCTGGGACGTGCCGCCGACGATCTTCACCGCGATGTAGTCGCCCAGGGACAACGAGAACGTGAAGATCGAGCCCGCCACGATCGCCGGGAACGTCAGCGGCAGGATCACCGACCGGAACGTCCTCAGTGAGCGAGCGCCCAGATCGCCGGAAGCGTCCACTAGCGAGTCCGGCAGCCGGTCGAGGCCCGCGTAGATCGGCAGGATCATGTACGGCAGCCAGAGGTAGGACAGCGTGATGATCGTGGCCGTGACGCCGTAACCGGGCGAAAGCCAGCTCAGGGCGCCGTTGCCGGACAGCATCGACCGCCACGCGTACGCCTTCACCAGGTAGCTCGCCCACAGCGGCGTCATCACCGCGATCACCAGGATCCGCTGCGCCCGCGGCGACGCCAGCTTGGCCATCGCGAACGCCATCGGGAACGCGATGACCGCGTCGATCACCGTCACCAGCGCCGCGATCCCGACCGTGCGGAAGGTGATCGTGCGGTAGACCGCGTCGCTGAACAGCGTCTTGAAGTTGTCCAGCGACCACTCGATGACGACCTGGCCGGTGAACGCGTCCGTGTGCCAGAACGCCGTGACGAACAACGCGGCCAGCGCGCCCAGGTAGGCCAGGCCGAGCCAGAGCAGCGGTGCCGAGAGCAGGAAACCCAGGCGCAGCTTGGGTTTCCGGTAGAAGAAGGCCGATACGGCGGTCATGTCAGCCCTTGATCTCGGTCCACGCCTTGGTCCACTCGCCGTAGTCCTTGCACTTGACGTCCGTGCGGCCGTCGAGGCACTGCGGGATCGGCGTGGTCCAGTACGCGATCTTCGACGCGTAGGCCGAGTCGCTGGCGTGGTAGGTGTCGCAGAGCGTCTTGTCCGTCATCTCCGCGCACGCCTTCGTGTTCGCCGGGGCCTCACCGAAGTACTCGGCGACCTGGGCGTTCACCTTCGGGCTGATGATGTAGTCGAGCCACTTGTAGGCACACGTCTTGTGCGGCGACTTCGCCGCGACCATCCAGGTGTCCGACCACCCGGTCGCGCCTTCGCTCGGCACGGCCGACTCCAGCGCCGCGCCCTCGCCCTTGGTCAGGTTGACCGTGACCTGCCAGGCGGTGCCGACGACGGCGTCGCCGTTCTTCAGCGCCTGGGACTCCTTGAGGTAGTCCGACCAGTACTCGCTCACCAGCGGCCGCTGCTGCTTGAGCAGGTTCACCGCGGCGGTGAACTGCTTGTCGTCGAGCGCGTACGGGTTCTTGATGCCGAGGTCCGGCTGGTGCGCCATCAGGTACAGCGCGGCGTCGGCGATGTAGATCGGCGAGTCGTAGGCGATCACCTTGCCCTTGTACGGCGAGTTCGCGTCGAACATCACCGACCACGACGTCGGCGCCGGTGTCACCTTGTCGGTGCGCCAGGTCAGCAGGTTCGCGCCCCAGCCGTGTGGGATCCCATAGGCGACGTTGCCGACGCTGTTCCAGGACTTGTCCTTGAGGAACGGCTGGACATCGGCGTAGTTCGGCACGAGCGTGGTGTTCACCGGCTCGACGTCGCCCGAAGCGACCAGCCGCAGCGACGCGTCCCCGGACGCCGAAACGACGTCGTACTGCCCGGTCTTCATCAGCGTGACGGCCTCGTCGGAGGTCCCGAACGGCTTGACGTTCACCTTGCAGCCGGTCTGCTGCTCGAACGGCGTGACCCAGTTGACCTTCGGGTCGTTGGAGCCGTTCTCCGCGTACCCCGGCCAGGCCAGCACGTTCAGCGCGCCCTCCGGCTGGCCGAGCGCCTTCAGCGCCTCCAGCTTCGGCGGGGTGAACCCCTGCGCGCCGGGCGGCGCGGACGAACTCGTGCCCGACGTGCCACATGCAGCCAACAGCAGGCTGGCGCCGAGGAGGCCGGCAAGCCGCGTCTTCCTGTTCTTCATGGCAAACCCTTCACTGACCGGGAACCTGGAAACTGTGTTCGGTGCGCCAGCTCAGCCGGACGCGGCCGTCCACCAGAGCGCCGTCGGTGTTCTGCCGGACGACCGAGAGCTGTCCCCCGGCGTCGAGCGCGACGGCGTACCGCACGGTCGCCCCGGCGTAGACGACGTCGGTGATCGTGCCGGTCGCGCTGGTGTCGCCCGGGGCGGCGGGTTCGGACAGCTCGCCGTCGATGCGGATCTTCTCCGGCCGGATGCTGAACAGGCCCGGCCGGCCGATCACGGACTCGGCGCCGCGCCCGCCCAGCAGGTTCGACGTGCCGACGAACCCGGCGACAAACGCGCTCGCGGGCCGTTCGTAGACCTCTTCCGGCGTCCCGACCTGCTCGATCTTCCCGTCGTTGAACACGGCGATGCGGTCGCTCATGGTGAGCGCCTCGTCCTGGTCGTGGGTGACGAAGACGAACGTGATGCCGACGTCGCGCTGGATCTGCTTGAGCTCCAGCTGCATCGCCAGCCGCAGCTTGAGGTCGAGCGCGCCGAGCGGCTCGTCGAGCAGCAGCACCTTGGGCCGGTTCACCAGCGCCCGGGCGAGCGCGACGCGCTGACGCTGGCCGCCGGAGAGCTGCGCGGGCTTGCGCGAGCCGTAGTCGTCCAGCCGCACGGTCTTGAGCGCTTCGAGAGCGCGCTCCCGGCGTTGCTGCTTCGGGACGCGCTTGACCTTCAGGCCGTACTCGACGTTCTGCTGCACGCTCATGTGCGGGAACAGCGCGTAGTCCTGGAACACCGTGTTGACGTCCCGCTCGAACGGCGCCAGCGTGCTGACGTCGCGGCCTTCGAGCTCGATCGTGCCGTCGGTGGGCAGCTCGAAGCCGGCGATCAGGCGCAGCACCGTCGTCTTGCCGGAGCCGGACGGGCCGAGCATGGAGAAGAACTCGCCGGGCGGGATGTCGAGGTCGACGCCGTCGACCGCGTGGACGTCACCGAAGTGCTTGCGCAGCCCGGAAAGCCGGATCGCCGGCCCGTCGGTCTCGTTCGGCGGCGCGGAGTCTTCCCGCGTCTCGGTGGGTGCTTGGTTGGGCATCGCCAGCCTCACAGTGCGCTCATGACGTGCTTGACGCGGGTGTAGTCCTCCAGCCCGTACAGCGAGAGGTCCTTGCCGTACCCGGACTTCTTGAAGCCGCCGTGCGGCATTTCGGCGACCAGCGGGATGTGGGTGTTGATCCAGACGCAGCCGAAGTCGAGCTTCGCCGCGAGGCGCATCGCGCGCTGGTGGTCGCGGGTCCAGACCGAGGACGCGAGGCCGTACTGGACGGCGTTCGCGGACTTCAGCGCGTCGGCCTCGTCGCTGAACCGCTGGACGGTGATGACCGGGCCGAAGATCTCGTTCTGGCTCAGCTCGTCGTCCTGCCGGAGCCCGGAGACGACGGTGGCCTCGTAGAAGTAGCCCTCGTCGCCGGCGCGGTGGCCTCCACAGTGGACGGTCGCGTGCTCCGGGAGCCGGTCGATGAAGCCGGAGACCTTCGCCAGCTGGGCCGCGTTGTTGAGCGGGCCGTACGCGACGTCTTCGTCGTCCGGCTTGCCCGTCTTGGTGTTCTCCGCCTGCCGGGCGAGCGCCGCGACGAACGTGTCGTGCACCTCGTCGGCGACCAGCACCCGGGTGGCGGCCGTGCAGTCCTGGCCCGCATTGAAGTAGCCCGCGACGGCGATGGCCTCGGCGGCGGCGTCGAGGTCGGCGTCCTCGAAGACGATGACCGGCGCCTTGCCGCCCAGCTCCAGGTGCACGCGCTTGACGTCGTTCGCGGCGGACTTGGCGACCTCGATGCCGGCCCGGACCGAACCGGTGATCGACACCATCGCCGGGATGTCGTGCTCGACCAGCGCCCGGCCGGTGTCGCGGTCGCCGCACACGACGTTGAACACGCCCGGCGGCAGGAACTCGCCGGCGATCTCGGCCAGCAGCAGCGTCGACGCCGGGGTGGTGTCCGACGGCTTGAGCACGATGGTGTTGCCGGCCGCGAGCGCGGGCGCGATCTTCCAGATGGCCATCAGCAGCGGGTAGTTCCACGGCGTGACCTGCGCGCAGACGCCGACGGGCTCGCGGCGCACGAACGACGTGTGGCCTTCCATGTACTCGCCGGCCGAACGGCCTTCGAGCACGCGCGCGGCCCCGGCGAAGAAGCGGACCTGGTCCAGGACCATCGGGATCTCTTCGGACATCGTCAGCGCGATCGGCTTGCCGGTGTTCGCCGACTCGACCCGCACGACCTCGTCGGCGCGGGCTTCGAGCGCGTCGGCGATCCTCAGCAGCGCGAGCTGGCGCTGGGCCGGGGTCGTCGTCCGCCAGGTCTCGAACGCGGTCGCGGCGACCTGCAGCGCGTTGTCGACGTCGTCGGGCCCGGCGATCGGCGCGGTGCAGTAGGGGCGCCCGGTGACCGGGTCGACGATCTCCGCCGTCCGGCCCGACTTGGACTCGACGTACGCCCCGCCGACGTAGTGCTTCAGCTCCTGCACGAGTGACTCCTCGGGTTCGCGAGAGCTAAAACATATGAGTTCATATGTAATAGGACAAGAGGATCAGGCAAGATTGGTGCGAACGGGTACCTCCACCGGCGAAGGGTCACGATGCGCAAGGGCATGTCGCACAGCGCGCGGTCCGCCATGTTCGCGCCGCTCGGCCAGGTCGGGCGGGCGGAAGCGGTGGCGGCCCGGCTGGTCGACGCCATCACGCTGGGCCTGCTCGCGGACGAGGAGCAGCTGCCCAGTGAGGCCGACCTGGCCGCACAGTTCGGCGTCTCGACCGTGACGGTCCGGGAAGCGCTCGTGGCGGTGCGGCAGCAGGGCCTGGTCGAGACACGGCGAGGGCGCAGCGGCGGCAGCTTCGTCCGCGCGCCGGCCAATCCGCCGTCCGACGCGTGGCGTTCGCGGCTGCGCGAGGTGTCCCTTTCGGACCTGCGGGACGTCGGTGACCACTACCTGGCGATCGCCGGAGCGGCCGCCAAGCTCGCCGCCGAGCGCAGCTCCCCCGAAGACGTCGACCGGTTGCGGCTGGCCACCGACGACCTCCGCACCGCCCGGGGCATCGACTTCACCCGGGCGGAGCGGCAGTTCCACCTGGAGGTCGCGGCGGCGGCGCAGTCCCCGCGGCTGACACACGAAGAGGTCCACCTGCAGGCCGAGCTCGGCGGGCTGCTGTGGCTGCCGCTCGGGACCCATCCGTACGAGGAGCACACGGCGATCACCGCGGCGATCGCGTCCGCCGACGGCGACCTGGCCCGCAAGCTCACCGAGGAGCACCTGCTGGGCGCGCTCGACCGGCTCGCGGACGTGCACCTCGACCTGCTCGCCCCCTAAACTCCGCCTTACTCCGCGCATCGAGGTGAGCACCGTGAACGACACCCGCACGCTGGCCGGCGACGAGGTCGTCGAGCAGGTCTCGGCGTTGGTGGAAGGGGTCTTCGAGCGGCTGAAGCCCCTGCTGGCGGCGGCCGAGTCGGTCCTGGCCGACGCCCCTTCCGCGGCCGCGCTGCACCGGATCCGCCCGCAGGTCACCGAGGCCCTCGGCGGCCTGATCATCGGCGCGGGGTTCGTCAGCGCGCCGCGGGTGCTGACGGACTCGGAGTTCGGCTTCGAGTGGTGGACCGCGAGTTCCCCGCCGTCGCAGCTGTTCATCAGCCTGGACCCGGGCAGCGAGAACTTCCTCGACTACACCCGCCAGTCGTGGTTCACGGTCCCGCGCGACACCGGGCGCCGGCACATCAACGGCCCGTACGTCGACTACCTCTGCACCGACGAGTACACGCTGACGTTCACGATTCCCGTCTCCCGCGGAGGTTCCTTCGCGGGAGTCGTGGGCGCGGACGTGTACGTGCGCGAGTTCGAGCGCGCGGTGCGGCCGCGGCTGCGTTCACTGGGCCGGGGCGCGGCACTGCTGAACGCGCAGGGCCGGGTGATCGTATCCAACAGCGTCCGGCAGCCGACCGGCTCGCTGGTGCGCGAGGTGGACGTCCCGGCGTGGTGGTCGGCGGGCGCGGAGCCGAGCCCGGTCCTGCGCCGCTGCGGCGACTCGCCGATCGTGCTCGCCCTTTAGGTCTGCAACGCCACCCAGAGTTCCGCGCGGACGCCAGGCGAGTCAAGGTCCCGGCCCAGCAGCTCCCCCGCCTTCGTGATGCGGTTCCGCAGCGTGTGCCGGTGGACGCCCAGGCGCGCGGCGGCGACGTCCCAGTGGCCGTGGTGCTCCAGCCAGCAGCGCAGTGAGCCGACCAGGTCGCCGCGGCCGGTCTTGTCGTGCTCCCGCAACGGCGCCAGCAAGCCGCGCGCAAACGCTTGCGCCACCGTGGGCTCGATCAGCGACAGCAGGCCGCGGCCCGTGTGTTCCGCCGCCGACACCAGGGCCTTGTCCTCCGCCATCGCGGCCCGAGCCGCCAGCTCGGCCTGCTCCAGCCCGGCCGCGAAGTCCGTTGTGGACACCGGTCCGGCCAGCCCGCCGTGCAGGCCGCCGATCCGCGCCGCCGCCTCCGCCGCCGGGTCGGCGGGGCCGATCGCGACCACCGACGAGCCGCGCCGCGCGGCGAACAGCGGCTCGTTTTCCAGCGCCCCGAGCAGCTTGCGCCGTGCGGCGGGCGCGCCGGCGAACACCAGCACCGACCACGGTGCGCGCGGCGGCGCACCGCCGGTCTCGGCCAGCACCCGCAGCACGAGCTCGGCCTGGCCGGCCACCAGCAGCTCCAGCAGCCCGGACCGCAGCGCCTGCCGCGCGGCCGCCTGGGCGCGATCCTGTTCCAGCGCCAGGGAAAGCACCGAGACGGCCGTGTTGACGATGTGCCGCCCCGCGGTGTCGAGCGACGCCCCGACGGCGAGCACCCGGCGCGCGCTGGTGTCGAGGGTCTGCAGCACGACTTCCTGACCGTCGAGTGCCACAACCCGCGTGCCCGTGCGAAGTCGCTCCAGCTCATCGCGCAGCGAAGCGCCGTACGCGCGAGCACTCGCCGGAGCCGCTTCGGTGACTGTGGTGCGGTCGAAGAGCAGCACCCAGCCGTCGACGAGCTTCGCCAGCTTCCGCAGCACCCCCGCCGGGCCGCCCTTGCCGACCGCCGTGCGAGTCAGCTCCTGCTGGGCCTTCCCGATCCGGACCGTCGTCGCGTACTCGTCGGCCGCCACCGCGCGGGAGACCGCGCGCGTGATCGCGATGAACGGCGTCTCGCGCGGCACCTCCAGCACCGGCAGCCCCACCTCGGCGGCCGCCTCGACCAGCGCGGGCGGGACCTCGTCGTGGCTCAGCCCGACGCCGAAACCGAGCCCGGCCACGCCCGCGCCGACCAGCCGCCGCACGTAGGCCGGCGAGGTGTCCTCGTCGAGGGCCAGCCCGGTCGTCAGCAGCAGCTCGCCGCCTTCGAGGAACGCCTGCGGGTCGGTCAGCTCGGTCGGGTGCACCCAGCCGATCGGCCGGTCGAGGAGAGCGTCGCCGGTCAGGACACGCAGGCCGAGCGGGCGGTCGGCGGCCAGGCCGCGCAGCGTGAGTGCCATAACGGCTAATTCTACGTGCCTTCTTGTACGGATCGGCCAGCTGACGGTCGCCCGGTGACCGCTCATCCTGGGGACGACCACCCACCCGCGTCCGCAGGAGCACGCCGTGACCGCAAGCACCACCGCCGAGCCGCAGGCCCCGGCGCCCCGGCAGCGCAGGCTGCGCACCGAGATCCCCGGCCCCGTCTCGCGCGAGCTGCAGGAACGCCGCGCGAACGCCGTCGCCGCGGGCGTCAGCTCGGTGCTGCCCGTCTACGTCACCTCGGCCAGCGGCGGGCTGCTCACCGACGCCGACGGCAACGTCCTGATCGACTTCGGCTCCGGCATCGCGGTGACGAACGTCGGGCACTCGGCGCCCGCGGTCGTCGACCGCGTCCGCAAGCAGGCGTGCTGGTTCACCCACACCTGTTTCATGGTCACGCCGTACGAGGGCTACGTCGAGGTCTGCGAGGCGCTGGCCGAGCTGACGCCGGGTGACCACGCGAAGAAGTCGGTGCTGTTCAACTCCGGCGCCGAAGCCGTCGAGAACGCCGTGAAGATCGCGCGCGTCGCGACCGGACGTCAGGCCGTCGTCGTCTTCGACCACGCCTACCACGGCCGCACCAACCTCACGATGGGCATGACCGCGAAGTCGGTGCCCTACAAGCACGGGTTCGGCCCGTTCGCGCCCGAGGTCTACCGCGTGCCCGGCTCGTACCCGTACCGCGACGGGCTTTCCGGCGCCGACGCGGCTGCGCTGGCCATCGACCGGATCGAGAAGCAGATCGGCGGTGACCAGGTGGCCGCGGTCGTCCTGGAGCCGATCCAGGGTGAGGGCGGGTTCATCGAGCCCGCGCGCGGCTTCCTGCCCGCGATCGCGGCGTGGTGCCGCGCGAACGGCGTCGTGTACGTCGCCGACGAGGTCCAGACGGGCTTCTGCCGCACCGGGTCCTGGTTCGCGTCCACCGACGAGGACGTCGTCCCCGACCTGATCGCGACGGCCAAGGGCATCGCGGGCGGGCTGCCGCTGTCCGCGGTCACCGGCCGCGCTTCCTTGCTCGACGCGGTGGGTCCGGGCGGGCTCGGCGGCACGTACGGCGGCAACCCGATCGCGTGCGCGGCCGCGCTCGGCTCGATCGAGACCATGCGTGCCGAAGACCTCGCCGCGTCGGCGAAGCGCGTCGAAGGGGTTGTCCTGCCCCGGCTGCGGGCACTGGCTGCCGCGACCGGCGTGATCGGGGACGTCCGCGGGCGCGGCGCGATGCTGGCCGCGGAGTTCGTCAAGCCCGGCACTTCGGAACCCGACGCCGACCTCACCAAGCGCGTCGCGGCGGCCTGCCACCGGGCCGGCGTGGTGGTGCTGACCTGCGGCACCTACGGCAACGTCGTCCGGCTGCTGCCGCCGCTGTCCCTGTCCACCGACCTGCTCGACGAGGGCCTCTCGGTCCTCGAGCACGCTGTCCGCACGGAGGCTCACGCATGACTTTCCCCTTCTGGGTCGCCGGCAAGCCGGTGACCGGCGGCACCACGGCCGACGTCCGCCACTCCTTCGACGGCTCACTCGCCGGCTCCCACTTCGTCCCGTCCACTTCGGACGTCGAGGCGGCGGTGCAGGCCGCGCACGACGTCCGGGACGAGTTCGCGACGCTGCCCGCGCACGTCCGCGCCGGGGCGTTGGACCACGTGTCCCGAGCTTTGGGTGAGCGGTCCGAAGAGATCGCCGCGCTGATCACGGCCGAGTCCGGCAAGCCACTCAAGTGGGCGCGCGGCGAGGTCGGCCGCGCGGTTTCGACGTTCCGCTGGGCCGCCGAGGAGGCCCGCCGCTTCTCCGGCGACCTGCAGCGCCTCGACACCGACCCGGGCGGCACCGGGCGGCTGGCGCTGGTCCGGCGGGTGCCGCGCGGGCCGGTGCTGGGCATCACGCCGTTCAACTTCCCGCTGAACCTGGTGGCGCACAAGGTGGCCCCGGCGATCGCCGTCGGCGCGCCGATCGTGCTCAAGCCCGCGCCCGCGACGCCGCTGACGGCGTTGCTGCTGGGCGAAATCCTGGCTGAGACCGATCTTCCGGCGGGCTCGTGGTCGATCCTGCCGGTGGACAACGAGACGTCGTCCCGGCTGGTCGAGGACCCGCGGCTGCCGGTGGTGTCGTTCACCGGCTCGGTCCCGGTCGGCTGGGCGATCCGCGACCGCGTCCCGCGCAAGCACGTGGCCCTGGAGCTGGGCGGCAACGGCGCGGTCCTCGTCTGTCCCGATTGGACGGACCTCGACTTCGCGGCGCAGCGGATCGCGACGTTCGCGATGTACCAGGCCGGGCAGTCGTGCATTTCGGTGCAGCGGGTGTACGTGCACACGGACGTGTACGACGCCTTGGTCGAAAAGGTGCTTTCGCAGGTCGGTCTGCTGCGCACGGGCGACCCGCGCGCGGAGGGCGTCGACGTCGGCCCGCTGATCAACGAGGCCGCGGCTTCCCGGGTCTCGTCGTGGGTCGCGGACGCGGTCTCCGCGGGCGGCCGCCTGCTGGCGGGCGGCGGGCGTTCGGGGGCTTCTTTCGAGCCGACGGTGCTGGCGGACGTCCCGGAGGACGCGGCGGTGATGGCCGAGGAGGTGTTCGGGCCGGTGGTTTCCCTGGTCCGGGTGGAGTCGGTGGCCGAGGGGGTTTCGCGGATCAACGCGTCGCGGTTCGGTTTGCAGGCGGGCGTGTTCACGCGCGACCTGCCGACGGCGTTCGAGGTGTCGGCGGCATTGCAGGTCGGCGGGGTTCTGGTGGGTGACGTGCCGAGCTTCCGCGCGGACCAGATGCCTTACGGCGGGGTCAAGGACTCGGGCGTCGGCCGCGAGGGCCCGGCGTCGGCGATGGCGGACTTCACCGAGGAGCGGGTAACGGTTTTGACCGGCCTGACGCTCTGAAACCGTTCGCTCTCCGCCCGGTCCCGGCGTAGGTTCGGGCCGGGCAGGAGGGCTCATGACGCTCGCACGCAAGGGATCGCGCCGCACCGGGCGGCCACGGCCAGACAACTGGCTCCACCACCTCGCGACGGAACCGGCCCTCCCGGCCGAAGTCGCCGAAGGGATCCGCGCCGCGCTGGCCCGCGGTTTCGACTTCACAGCCCCGGCCAGCGCCTCCGTCAACGCCGCGTGGGCCTCGACCAGCGACGGCCCGTAACGGTTTTGACCGGCCTGACGCTGTAAGCGGGTGTGAGACCGCTGATCCTCCTTGACGTGGACGGCCCGCTGAGCCCGTGGGCCGCGCCGCGCCACGCGAAGCCCGCCGGCTACGTGGAGCACCAGCTGCGGATCTCGCGCTGGAGCCGGCGCCGGCAACGGATCTGGCTGAACCCGGCGCACGGCCCGGCGCTGCTCGCCCTGGCCGGTTCCGCGAACGCGGAACTGGCCTGGGCGACGAGCTGGGAGGACCGGGCGAACACCCAGGTGGGCCCGGCCATCGGCCTGCCGCCGCTGCCGGTGGTCCAGTTCGCCGGGCAGCTCGAGGCCCGGCCCGCCGGCTGGAAGTTCGGCCCGGTGGCCCGGTTCGCGGCCGGGCGCCCGCTGGCCTGGTTCGACGACGACTTCGACCTCTTCCCGGCCGCCCGGCGGTCTTTCCTCGACCGCCGCCGTGACCTGCCGACCGAGCTGATCGCCGTCGACCCACACACCGGCCTCGCCGTCGAGCACTTCGACGCGCTCGAGGCCTGGGTGCGCGACCTAAAGCTCTGACAGCGCTTCCGTCAACGCGGCGTGGGCCTCGACCAGCGAAGGCCCGTACCAGGTGAGGTGACGCCCCGAGACCAGGACATACCGCTCGTCCGGGAAGTGCTCCGGGCCGTCCTCCTCGGTGAACAGGTACGGCTCGTCCGGCAGCACCAGCAGATCCGCATCCGCCGCGAAGTGCGCCCGCAGCTCCTCGACGTCCGGCCGCGGGTACCGCTCCTCCGACGCCGCGTAGACGTTCGCCACGCCCACCCGGCGCAGAACGTCGCCGCCGAAGGTCTCGCGGCCCAGGACTATCCATGGCTTGCGCCACACCGGCACCACCGCGTGGCACCGCGTCGGCCGGACCTCGCGCCAGAGCTCCTCGGCCTCGACCAGCCACTCCGGCTCCTCGAGCTCGTACGCCTGCGTCAGGATCCGCCGCAGCGAGCCCAGCGCGGCCGGGACCGTGGCCGCCGCGGCCATCACCCAGACCGGGATCCCGTTGGCGCGCAGGCGTTCCACGTCCTCCGGGCGGTTCTCCTCGGAGTTGGCCAGCACGAGGTCGGGCGCCAGGTCCAGCACGTCGTCGAGCTTCGGGTACTTCGACCCGCCCACTCGCGGGACGTCCAAAGTGGACGGATGCGTGCAGTAGTCGGTGGCGCCGGCGAGCCGTCCGGGTGCGCTCACCTCGACCGCTTCGGTCAGCGACGGCACCAGAGAAACCACGTGCGAAGCCGGGCCGCGCACCGGCACCGGCTCCCCGAGATCGTCGACGAGGTTCATGCGCGTTCGAACGACACCTTCCGCTTCTCGACGTCGACCGCGGTCAGCCGGACCCCGATCCGCTCCCCCGCCGTCAGCTTCTCGCCCGCGCACTTCGCCATCACCGTCGGGTCTTCGACGAGGATCTCCGCCTTGTTCTCGTCCGCGCGCAGCACCACCGCGCTGAACTCGCCGCCGACGTGCTCGGCGAGCACCCACGCCTCGACCTGGTCGATGCACGCCCGCTCGACCTTCGCGGCGAGCGTGTCCGACGCGCTCATGCGCTCCGGGACGTCCGCGAGCGCCGCCCGCACCCACTCCGGGACCTCACGCCCGGCCGAGACGGCGAGGCAGATCTCGGTGGCGAACCGGTCGACCAGCCGCCGGATCGGCGCCGTGACGTGCGCATATGCGCCGCCGATCCCCGCGTGTGTGGTCAGCGCGGGCAGCCCGCCGTCGAACGCGGTGTACCCCGCGCCGCGCAGCAGCCGGGTCGTGTCCGCGTAGATCGCCATCGCCGCCGGCTGCCGGGGATCCAGCCGGGACAGGAACTCCGAGACGGTGTCCGCGGCCGGCCACGCGATGCCGACCGCCTCGGCCGAGCGGCGCAGCCAGTCGACGGCCTCGGGCTCCGGGTCGGGCAGCGTGCGCAGGACGCCGACCCGCGCGTCGATCATGATCCGCGCCGCGGCCATCCCGGTGAGCAGCGAAATCTCGGCGTTCCAGGCGTCGACGGCGGTGCGCGGACGGCGCGCGAGCACCCAGCCGCCGTCCGGGTCGCCGCTGATCTCCTGCTCCGGCAGCTGCAGCTCGACCGCGCCGCGGCGGACGGCCAGCTCGCGCCGCCGCCGTCCCAGCTCGGGCAGCGCCGCCACCGACGGGTGCGGGTTTCCCGTGTCGAGCGCCGCCTGCACCGTCTCGTAGTCGAACTGCTCGGTGGACCGGACCAGCGCGCGGCGGACGCGGGTGGCCGTCGGCTCGCCGGACTCGTCGGTCTCGATGGTCCAGAGCACCGCGGGCCGGATCTCGCCCGGCAGCAGGCTCGCCGCGCCTTCCGACAGCACCGGCGGGTGCAGCGGGACGTTGCCGTCGGGCAGGTAGAGCGTCTGCCCGCGGCGGCGCGCCTCCCGGTCCAGCGCGCCGCCGGGCGGCACGAACGCGGCCAGGTCGGCGATCGCGTAGTGCACCCGGAAGCCGTGCGCGGTCCGCTCGACGACCACGGCCTGGTCGAGGTCCTTGGACCCGGGCGGGTCGATGGTGACGAACGGCAGGTCGGTCGCGTCCTCGCGGGGGCCGGCACTCGCGAGCGGGTCGAGCACCGCCGCCTCCGCCTCGGCCAGCACCTCGGGCCCGAACGACTCCGGCAGCGCGAACTCGGCACGCAGGGGGCCGAAGTCCCCGCCCGCCGAATGTGTCCTGATCACGAGGGGAGGCACCCCCCAACCCTAACCCCGGAAGGGCCCTGTGATCGCCCGATCGGGCTTGGGCCGGTCGGGTGTACGTTGCCCATAATGAAAACCGTCTTCATGACCATCAAGGGAGCCGAGAAGTGAAGATCGCGTTCGTCGGCAAGGGCGGCAGCGGCAAGACGACGCTGTCGTCGCTGTTCGTCGCGTACCTCGCCGACGCCGGTGCGCCGGTGCTGGCCATCGACGCCGACATCAACCAGCACCTCGCGGTGGCGCTCGGCGCGACCGAGGAGGAAGCGCTCGCCTGGCCGACGCTCGGCGACAACATGGCCCTGATCAAGGACTACCTGCGCGGCGACAACCCGCGGATCCCGGACGCGGCGTCGATGATCAAGACGACTCCGCCGGGCCGGGGTTCCCGGCTGGTGCGGCCGTTCGAGGACAACCCGGTCTTCTCGGCGTGTTTCCGGCAGCTGGGCGGCGTCCGGCTCGGCGTCACCGGGCAGTTCGACGAGGACGACCTGGGTGTGAAGTGTTACCACTCGAAGGTCGGCGCGGCGGAGCTGCTGCTGAACCACCTGGTCGACGTCGACGGCGAGTACGTCGTGATGGACATGACCGCGGGCGCGGACGCGTTCGCGTCGGGGCTGTTCACGCGGTTCGACGTGACGTTCCTGGTGTGCGAGCCGACGGTCCGCAGCGTCGGCGTGTACCGCCAGTACGCGGACTACGCCCGCGACTTCGGCGTGCGGCTCGTCGTCGTCGGCAACAAGGTCACCGACGACGAGGACGTCGAGTTCCTCGAGGAGCAGGTGGGTCCGGCCCTGCTGGGCTGGCTGTCGGCGTCGGGACACGTGCGCGCGGCCGAGCGCGGCACGACCCGGCCGATCGACGAGCTCGAGCCCGGCAACCTCGCCACGCTGGCCACGATGCGAGCGGCGGTGGACGCGGAGCAGCGCGACTGGGCGCGTTACCAGCGCCAGGCGGTGGAGTTCCACCTGCGCAACGCGACGGCGTGGGCCGGTGCCGACCTCGTCTCGCAGGTGGACCCCGAGTTCGTCCTCGGTCCGCAGCTGGCGGTCTAGTCGTCTTCGGCGTCGGCTTGCCGGGTCCGTTCCCTGGCGATTTCGAGGGCCCGCCGGGCGGTGGCCTCATCGGGGTACGGGCCGAGCAGGTCGACGCCGCGGCTGCGTTCGAGGTGCTCGACCTGGTGCGTGCGGGTGTTGTAGTACCACCCCTGGTCCGGGTTCGGGTCGTTGGCCATGAGATCAAGCCTGGCACCCGACGGCCCGGCTGTCAGCGTGAGTCACCGCTTGTAGCGGTAGGGGATTTCGGTCGGCTGCCCGGTAGGCCCGAAGTCCGGCGGCTCTTCGGGGTCGGCGGGCTGGTCGGTGAACTCGTCGAACCAGCCGCGTTGGTTGCCGCGGGGAGGGGTTTCGGGTTCCTGGCGGGAGGGTTGGGGCAGCGGGGTGTCCCGGCCGGGGAAGACGGGGGTGGCGTTCGGGCCGGGCGTCGGTGGCATCGTGCCGGGGCCTGGGAAGACCGGGCGCGCGGGGGCGGCGTGGCGGGCTGGGAACGGCTGGGGGGTGGATTCGGGGCCGGGGAAGACGGGTTTTGGAGGGCGGGGGGCCTGGTTGGGTGCGGCGGGGGCCGGGTTGGCCGGCGCGGCGGCCGGGTTGGGTGACGCGGCGGCCGGGTTGGTTACTGCGGGACCTGGGTTGGTTGCCGCTGGACCCGGGTTAGTGGCCGCGGGGGCGGGGCCGGCCGGCGCGGGAATCGGGTTGGCCGCCGTGGGGCCGGAGTGGGTTGCCGCCGGGGCGGGGTTGGTCGGCGCAGGGCCCGGGATGGGTGCCGCAGGGCCCGAATTGATCGCGGCGGGGCCGGGGTTCGTCGGCGCGGGGCTCGAATTGGTCGGCGCCAGACCTGGGTTGGTCGCCGCAGCGCCCGGATTGGTGACCGTGGGGCCGGAGTCGGTCGGCGTGGGGCCTGGAGCCGGGTCGCTGCTGGAGGTCGGGCTCGCGGCGGGGACCTGGCCGGGCGGCAGCGACTGGACGTTCGGGGCCGGACCTGAGCCGGGTGCCTGAGCGTTGCCTGGGACCGGACCAGCGGGCGGGATCACGGTCGCGCCGGGACCCGAGCTGGTCGACGCGAGGCCAGGGTTGGGTGCGGCGGGACCTGGGTTGGTCGCCGCTGGGCCCGAATTGGTCGGCGCCGGGCCGGAGTCGGTCGATGTGGGGCCTGGAGCCGGGTCGCTGCTGGAGGTCGGGCCCGCAGCGGGGCCCTGGCCGGGCGGCAGCGACTGGGAGGTCGGGGCCGGACCTGAGCCGGGTGCCGGAGCGTTGCCCGGGACCGGACCGGCGGGCGGATTCTGGGCCGCTCCGGGGCTGGGAGCCAGATCGGCGCCCGATACCGGGGCCGGCGGGGTGGGTGGCACCGATTGGAAAGTCGGGGCTGGACCAGCGGCTGGGGGCGGAGTGGTGTCCGGAGCCGGGCCGGAGCCGGGAGCCTGACCGGCCGGGCCGCTGGGTGGGGCCGAGTGAAGGTTCGGGACTGGATCCGAGCCGGGCATCGGGCCGGTGGGCGGCGCTGGACTGTTCGGGACCTGACCGGCGCCTGGCGCCGGTCCCGCAGACGGCGCCGGTGGGAAGTTCGGGACCGGACCTGAGCCGGGCACCGAAGCGTCGCCCGAGGCCGAAGTGGCGGGCGGGGCGGAATGAGCGCTCGAGTCGGGAGCAAGGCCAGTGCCGGGAGCTCCGGTAGCCGGGCCCCACGGCGGCTGCAAACCGCCGACCGCAGGCTGCTGCGGCTGAGGCGCGATGGGCGCCAGCGGCGGCGGTGCGCTGGGCGGAATCGGCGAGGAGTCAGCAGCCAGCTCGGCGCCGGCGAGCGGTGCCGGCTGCGCATCGGCAGGCCGCTGCGCCTCATCGGGCGGCATCGACCGGGAGGCGGCAGGCAGCTCAGCACCGATGGGCGGCGCATCGGCAGGCGACTGCACATCGGGCGACACCGCCCCGGAGGCGGCAGACGGCTCAGCGCCAGTGGGCGGCGCCGGCCGCACATCGGCAGGCCGCTGTGCCTCATCGGGCGGCAGCGACCACGAGGCTGCGGGCAGCTCAGCGTCAGGGAGCGGAGCCGGCGGCGGATCGGCAGGCCGCTGCGGCTCATCGGGCGGCACCGACTGGGAGGCGGCAGGCAGCTCAGCACCGATGGGCGGCGCATCGGCAGGCGACTGCACATCGGGCGACACCGCCCCGGAGGCTTCAGGCAGCTCAGCGCCAGTGGGCGGCGCCGGCCGCACATCGGCAGGCCGCTGCGGCTCATCGGGCGGCACCGGCCGGGAGGCGGCAGGCAGCTCAGCGCCAGTGGTTGGCGCATCGGCAGGCGACTGCACATCGGGCGACACCGCCCCGGAGGCTTCGAGCAACTCAGCGCCAGGGAGCGGCGCGGGCGGCGGATCGGCAGGCCGCTGCGGCTCATCGGGCACCGACTGCGAAGCGACGGGCGGATGCGCCGCGTCGGGCATGGGCTGCGAAGCACCGGGCGTCGCCGATTGCGGACCGTCCAGTGGCTGCGGCGCTGCAGGCGGCTCCGCACCTGTGGGCAGCGATTCCTGGGCCGCAGGCTGCGAAGCGACAGATGGCTGCGCAGAAGACGGCTCTGACTGCTGCGCACCAGGCGAACCTTCGGCCGACGGCGGCGCGCCAGGACTGTCGGACACCGGCTGGGGTTCAGTCGGCGTTGCAGCCTCGCCATCCGGATGTGCCAGCTTGTCCTCGCCCGGCGAGATGGCCGCTTCCGGCTGGTCGGCGACCTGTCCGGGAGCGACAGGCTCAGGTTGCTCACCGGCCTCCACCGGAGCCGCAGCCTCAGGCCGGCTGGCTTCCTGCGATGCGTGTTCGGATTCGGATCGGCTGACATCAGCCGCTGGTTCGTTCTCTCGCGGCGCGCCCTCGACCGCCGTCTCCGTCGGTGCAGGTTCGGACTGCGCGGGCTGCCGGGTCTCCCAGGGCTCCGGGGCCGCGTGGCGCGCAGTCGACGGGGCCCTCACCGGGCCCGGCGGATCGACCTCAGGCTCGACCGAGGGCCCAGCCGAAGCCGAAGCCGAGGGCGGAGCCTGGGTCCACCCCGGAGACGTCCGCCGCGGTGGCCTCGGCTGCTGCTCCGGCGTCCCCGGCACCGACTGCGCCGGCGGCGGATGGGGCACCGTCCGCCACACCGGCGCCGGGCCGATGTTCATCGGCGCCGGAGCCTGCCCCGGCGCAGGCGGAGCCCCCGGCGGCGGGGGCGAAGGACGCGCCGCCGGGCGAGGGATCGGGTCCAGGCTCGACACCAGCACCGTCGTGTTCTGCGGGTCCTCCACCTTCCGCCCGCTGCGCTCGCGGTAGACCATCTCGCCGTCGGCGTCCATCTCGACCAGGTAGCCCGCCTCCGCGAGCTGCTCCTCGTCCAGGTCCTCCAGCCGCTCGTACCTCGACGGCACCACCCGGTAGATCGGCCACGCCAGCGCCGCGTGCTCGGCGTGGAACTGGGCCAGCAGCGCCGCCATCTGGTGCTGCCACGGCAGGGACATCCCCTCGGCCAGCGAGCGCGGCAGCACCACGTACCCCTGGTCGACGCCCGGATACCCCTGGCTCAGCTGGTCGGCGAGCGGGGTGCTGGACGCGGGGCGAGCCGACTGCCGGGGCGGCTGGGGCGCGCCGAACAGCGACGCCGGGTCCTGGGGCTCGCCCGCGCCGGACTTGCCGCGCTTGCCGAATTTCCGTCCCACGTGCTCATCCTCTGCCAGTACGCGGCCACCTGCTCGTGGAAGCGCCGCGACGTCGGGTGAATCGGCCGATTCGTGTCCAGGCCCTCGAGCCCCATGCTAAACGCCGGGGCGAACCGCCTGCGGCACCACTTCTGCCTCGTCGAACGAGAACGGCCGCGTGTGCACCGGGACGCCGGTCTGCTGCGCTTCGACGACCTTGCCGTCGCCGAGGAACATCATCACGTGGTGGATCGTGTCCGGGTTCGACGGATCCGTCGCGAGGAACAGCAGGTCACCGGGCTGCGCCTCGCGCACCGGCAGCATCGCGCCCGCGTGGTACTGGTCGCGCGACACCCGCGGCAGGATGATCCCCGCCGACTCGTACGCGCGCAGCATCAGGCCCGAACAGTCGTACGAGTTCGGGCCGGTGGCACCCCACACATACGGCTTGCCCTGCTCGCCCAGCGCGAAACTGATCGCCTTCGCCGCGGCCTGGCTCGGCGGCAGCAGCTGGCCCAGGCCGGTGCCGCAGGCGACGACGTCGACGACCTGGCCGACGTTCTCCACCAGCTTCGCCGCCATCGGCTCCCACTTGTGGTACCGGTCCGGGAAGCCCGAGCGCTCGACGGCCTGCGCGGCGTCGCCCGGGCGCTTGTTCTCCCAGTCCGGCACCGCGAGCAGGACGTCGTAGAACTTGTTGACCGCGTACGTCGGGTTGGTGACCTCGGCGATCGAGCCCCAGCCCATCGACGGGCGCATCTGGAAGATCCCCTGCGAGTCGCGGTCACCGTAAGTGAGGTTGTGCAGCCCCGACTCGGTCATCCCGGCCTGGATCGCGACCTGCCAGGCGCGCGGCGCCAGCGTCCGCTGCTTGCCGATCGAGACGATCAGCGCGACGATCCCCTTCTGCTCGTCGTCGAGCTTCGACGCGTCGACGGTCCCGCGGTCGCCTCCGCCGGGCTGCGTCGGCCCGACCGAGGCGTCGCAGCTCTGCAGGGACACGCCCCTGGCCTGCGCCTGCTGGTTGTCGATGACCACCTTGGCGGCGACGGCGGTGACGATCAGGGCGCCGATCGCGACGAACACGATCAGCCCCAGCCACACCCCCAGCCGCCGCACGGTCAGCTCGCCTGGTCGTAGTCGGCGACGCGCCAGCCCGCGTTGGTGTTGACGACCGTGATGGCGAGCTTCGGGCCGTCGGTGGGGATCGTCAGCTGCACCGAGCTGGTGTAGGACGTGCCGACCGTCGGCTCACCGGTGACCTTCGTCGCCGGGACGTTCGCCGGGTCGACCGACGACATCACCGGCAGGTACTCCTCCGTCGTGAACGGCTTGAGCTGGGCCAGCCACTGCTCCGAGGTGATGCCGGCCGGGTGGTTCACCCAGGCCGCGGCCCACTCCTTGGCGACGCGGACGGCGTCGGCGTTCGGTGCCGCCGAGGTCGGGGTGGCCAGCGGTGTGGACAGCCGCGTCGGCAGGTTGGACGTCGGCACCGGCGCGGCGACGCCCGGCGGTGTCGCCGTCACCGACGTGGTCGTGGTGCCGGTGGTCGGGGACGCCTTCGCCTGCTGCTTGCCGATCGCCTTCG
Source organism: Amycolatopsis sp. NPDC104819 (assembly GCF_055583145.1). Classification (NCBI taxonomy): domain Bacteria; kingdom Bacillati; phylum Actinomycetota; class Actinomycetes; order Pseudonocardiales; family Pseudonocardiaceae; genus Amycolatopsis; species Amycolatopsis sp. NPDC104819. The sequence continues at coordinate 46,666 of NZ_JBVJON010000003.1, forward strand.
GCAGCACGATGCCGAGCGCGGTGACGAGGACGGCCAGGAAGACCAGCGTGCCGATGAGGTGGCGGGGCGAACGCAGCGGCCACCCCCACAGGCGGCGGTAGACCGCGGCGCGGCCGCGGTTGGTCCGGATCGGCATCCGTCACCGCCCCATCACTTGGTCGGTCTCACGCGGTTCCTCACGGACTTCGATGCCGCGCGACGGCCGGTACAGCACGAAGACCGGCTTGCCCGCGACCACTTCGGGGTCGACCCGCCGCGGCTGGGCGCGCACACCCGGCGTCCGCGGCGCTTCCTGCGCGGCGTACCCGTTGAACTCGGCTTCGGGGGCCCGCAGGTCCGAAGGTACGACGACGGGCTCGGGCTCGTCGTTCCACCGCCGGTCGGCGACCGGCGAGGTGTCGACCCGCCGGCTCTCCTCACCCCGGAGCGTCGGACGGCCACCGGGCCCGACGACGACGTAGTCGCCGCCGTCGCCGTTCGCCGGGTTGTACTGGCCGAACACGGGCGAGCCGGGGCGGCCGCCCGCGGGCAGGGCGCCGGCCGGGCCGCCGTTGATGGCACCCGGCCAGGCACCGGACCACGCGGCGGCCGGCCGGGACGCGCCCGAGCCGTTGTCGAGGCGCTGGGCGTTGGCGAAGATCGTGGCCTCCGGCCGGAAGCGGCCACCCCCGGCGGTCGCCCCGAGCGGCCCGCGCTGCTCGCCGTCGACGACGTCGTCGGTCTCGCGCACGTGCTGCCAGAACTCGTCCTGGGGGGTCGGGCCGTTCTTGTTGCGCCGGAAGCGGGAGAAGATCCCGCCGCCCGGCGACGGTACGGCGGCGCCGACCATGCTGACCGACATCTCGACCATCTGCCACAGCCGCCGAACCGGCCGCCCGACCATGAACAGCAGCACGGTGATGAGCCCGGCGAGGACCATCTGCGTGAGCATGTTCAGCGAGTTCCCGGCGTCGAAGATCGCTTGCAGCAGCAGCGCGTGCACGCCGGCGAGCACCGAGAGCACGACCAGGTTGAACGCGACCCCGCCGGCGACCTTGAGCACGCGGCGCAGGATCTCCGGGTGCAGCAGGGCGATGAGCCCGATCAGCGGCGCGGTGAGCGCGAAGAGGCGGATCAGGACCTGGGCGAGGAGGACACTTGCCTTGGCGAGGAGCTGGAAGAGCGAGTAGACGAGGGCCTGGCCGAGGGAGAGGAAGCCGGCGCCGGTGCGGCCGCCGGCCTCGCCGGTGAAGTAGCCGGTGGCGGGGCCGAGTTTGGTGGAGATGTCCTTGTAGGCGTTCTTCTTGCCGTCGATGACGGACTGGTTCCCGTCGTCGCCGTTGCGCAGCTGCGCCCACGTGAACGCCTGCGCGTCGAGCAGCGGGCGCCCGAACTGCTCGGCCTGCGGCGCGGTCGGCGAGCCGAACTCCCCCCGCACCCAGTTCTTGTAGACGATCTCGTTGTGCAGGTTAGTCGGCAGCACGTGCCGGATGACGCGGTCGTTCGAGTCGTCGACGAACCCGGCCTGGATGTTCGTCGTGGTCTGGACGATCGCTTTGTCGATCGGGTCGAAGTACCGCAGCATCGCCAGCGACGACGCGGCTAGCCAGACGCCCGCCAGCGCGTACAACGCCCGTTTGCTGACCGCGGCGAGGTCACCGCGCCAGATGTTGCGGAACAACATGATCGACATGACAAGCGCGACCAGCCCGAACAGCTGGGCGTAGATGTTGTTGTAGACCTTCTCCGCGCCGGACTTCACCGCGCTGTAGAGCGGGTTGAGTAACCCGCCCTCGAGCACGGTGTAGTGCAGCGAATTCGTCGCGCCGACGATGTTCTTGCCCAGGTTGAACAGCTGGTTGCCGCCCCAGGTGTCGAGCGTCGAGCCCGCTGGGGTCAGGTTCAGCGCCGTGCAGTTCGTCTCGAAGGTGTTCCAGACGAACCCGGCGTAGCTGTAGTCGACGTAGGCGCTGCCCGCCTCGCCGTGGCCTTCGGCGGGGTCGATCGCGCCGACCATGCCCGCGCCCGGCCGTTCCGGGTTGGGGGCCTCACCGCAGGCCGCCGCGCTGGCCGCGGGGGCCGTGGCGATGGCCTGCAGGCCCAGGACCAGCATGACGGCGAACATCGTCGCCTTGCGGCCCGGGGTGCGCCGCCCCGGCCGCGGACCTTCCTTGATCCGCCGCTTCAGCGCCTGCCACCCGGCGGCCAACGTCAGCAGGACCGCCAGCGTCAGCACGGTGTTCATGCGGCGTCCCGGCCGGTGCCGCCCTTTCCGCCGGTGCGGGCGTGCTCCTGCTGGCCGCCGTGGCCGTTGGACGGCTGGACGCCGCCCTCCACTTCGCCGGTCTCGGCCGCCAGTGGGTCCGGGGCTCCCAGGAGGTTCTCGTCGGCGAGGCCGACCTCCAGTTCCGCCGCCAGCTCGAAGTCCTGCTCCAGCTCGATGTCGTCCTCGGGCGGGGAGGCCACGAACGGCTTCTCCGGGGACGGCGAGCCGTTCGGCGGCAGCGCCAGCTCGTTGCCCGGACGCCGTGAAGGCGCCGCGTCCTTCGACCCCGGGGTCGTGTCCATCACCGCGCGGAGATGGTCGAGGTGCGGGCCGGAGAAGTCGACGCGGATGCGCTCGACCCCTCCCGCGCCGTCGCCGAAGATGAACTGACGGGGCTCGACGTCGCGCTCCAGGCCGCGCTGGGCTGCTCCCGGGCGGCGGCCCAGGGCCGCCACCACCTGCTCGTACCCCACACCGACCGGGACCTTCAGCAGCCGCAGGGCGTCGGCCTGGGCGTCGTCGTCGTCCAGGCGGCCGACGAACACCGAGTCCAGCAGGGTCACGAAGCCCTGGATCTTCAGGAAGTCCGCCGGGATCTGGGACGACAGCAGCACGCGGACGTTCCACTTGCGCGAGTCACGCGCGAAGCGGTTCATCAGCACGCGGCCGGTCGGGACCTCGGACAGGAAGAACGCCTCGTCGATCCAGACGCCCTTGCGCATCTCCTTCGGCTTCTCGTACACCGACCGCTGGGTCAGCCACGCCGCCAGGTTCAGCATCTCGACGCCGAGGGACTCCGCGTCCGTCCAGTACTCGCGGGGGACGCCGTCCTTCGGGAGGGTCAGCCCGGCCATCGTCAGCACCGTCAGCCGGTCGTCGCGGGTTTCCGAGTACGGGTCCGCGTCGGCCTCCGGGATGAGCAGCGCCATCCGCTCGCGCATCTCGTCGAGGAAGTCCGCGACGACGCTCGCGTGCTCGTGGTGCTCCGAAGAGTCCCGCCGGAGCGCGTCGATGACCTGGCCCGGGTCGGCGTCGAACCGGCCGCCGACCGTGCGGACCGCGCGCAGCAGCACGATCCGGGTCTGCGCCATCCGCGAGACCTCGTACGGCAGCACACCGGTCAGGACGTCCAGCACGAGACGCCGTCGAGTCGCGCCGGCCAGGGCCTTCTCCCGGCGCCAGGAGCGCTCGGGGTCGTCCTCGTCCATGAAGTGCTCGATCAGCGGCTCGGCGACCACCCGGTACGGGTTCAGGATCCCGGGCTGGGCGTTGAGCAGGTTGATCGGCCGCGCGTAGGGCCGCAGCTCCGGCAGGTCGCAGAGGCGCGACAGCGGGCCGGACGGGTCGAGGATCGTCCAGCTCGCGCCCGCGCGCAGGGTCTTGTAGACGATGCCGCCGCCGAGGAACGACTTGCCGCCACCCAGGCCGGCGACCATCGCCGTCAGGCCCGAGCCGTCGCGGATCTCCTGGGCCATCCACGGGTCCCAGGCCACCGGGCGCCGGGTCGCCGTGCACGTCTCGCCGAGCAGGATGCCGCGGCGGTCGCCGACCTCCGCCGTCGCCGTCGGGACGGCCGAGGACGCCCAGACCACCGAGCCGCGGCGCATGTACGCCGCCGAAGCGAGCGGCTCGCCGGGGATGAACTCCCGGGCCAGCGCGTACTGGGCCTCGGGGTGCTCGATGGCGATCTTCGGCTTGTAGAGGTCGAGCAGCTGCTGGGCCAGGCGCAGCGCGTCCCGCTCGGTCGGGCCGGACACCGCCAGCCGCCACCAGGACCGCACGCGGGTGGCGAGCGCGGTGAAGCCCGACGTCATCTCGTCGTCGATCTCCAGCACGCGCCCGGCCTGGCGCGACAGTGACTGCGGCGGCTCCAGCTCGTGCTCGTCGGTGTAGTGCTTGACCTGCGAGCGGACCTTGTTCATCTGGCGCTGCAGCTCGTTGGCGACCTCTTCGGGCCGCCGGACGTAGATGCGCGCGGACACCTCGACCGCGGCCGGCAGGCGGTCGGCGTGCTGGATCCACGGGTCGTCGACCTCGGGGATCTGCAGGCCGTGCATCTGCCCGACCGTCAAGATGGCCAGGTGCCGCGAGACGCCGGCGTTGGAGCCGGTCCGGCCGCGGACGGTCACCGTCGGCGCGTACGGGTCGGCGTAGTAGTCGGCGGCGTCGGTGAAGCTGGCCAGGTCTTCGGGCTCCCAGGCCGCGCCGGGCACCGCGGGCATGTTCCGCGGCGCGGGCAGGCCGAGCGAGCACGAGCGGTGCATCAGCCAGGACATCTCCTCGGCGTGCACCGGACGGCCTTCCAGCCCGGCGCTGCCGATGACCTGGTCGAGGTGCTCGACCTCGGAGTCCAGCGCGGTCAGCTCGGCGTCGACGGCCTCGGGCAGGATCTTGCGCAGCACCGGCGCGGCCCGCTCGACCGCGCGGTCGACCATCCGCCGGGTCTGCACCTGGACCCCGATGTAGACCTCTTTTTCGGCCATCGAACGGCCCATGAGCTGCTGCTGCTCGCCGATCAGGTAGTCGTCGAACGACATCGCGCCCGGGACGTCCTGGGGGCGGCCGTGGGCGTTGTAGACGTGCGCCTCGGCCCACATCCGGATCGGGTACGGCCGGTTCGTCACGCGCAGGTGCAGCCAGCGGCCCTGCAGCTCGGCGTACTGCCCGGCGATGGCCGCGACGAGGTCACGGCGTTGCGAGTCCGAGCGGAACGACCAGCGCTGCGGCGCGAGCCGGTACCAGGCGTAGACCTCGAACCCGGTGCGCACCAGGTGACCGTCGATGCTGCGCACCGCGATCGACGGGGTGTACGCGGGAATGGCCTGCTCGCCGGTCAGGCGCCGGCCGCCCTTGCCGCCCGAGCCGTTCCGCGCCGCGCGGACCTGCTCGGGCGGTTGCCACGCGCCCGAGTGAGCGTCCCGACCCTGCTTTCCTCGGCTACCGCCGCGACCGAACAACGACTACCTCCCGGCCCGAGCCGCACTGCTGCGGCTCCGGCGCGCTCGTGGTGTTCCCTGGGTGAACTCCGCCGCACCCGGCGGCACGCCGTGGTGCTGGTACTGCCGCCTTCGGCGGTGCTTCGGCAACGGGCGGGTCGCCCGCACCCGGACGCGGCTGGCGCTGACCGCGCCGCCCGTGCCCGTGGTCACCTCTCTGGGGGCGTTGAGCTCGCGCCCGGCCATCGCGACCACGGCGCCGAGCGGGCGCTCGTGGCTGATCTTGGCCGTGAGCAGCCGGGTGATCACGATCGTGGCGATGAACGCCCACGCCGTCGAGAAGAACCCGAAGCTCCACCCCGCCCAGCGTTCGACGCCGAGGACGACGAAGAACGCCGGGATGCCGATGAGCCAGGCTACGTACCGGGCCCTCCAGGGAAAAGTCGCTTTCGGCGGGCCGAGCCACACGGCGTCGACCCGGTAGACCTCGTCATCAGTCCTGATGCGCACGCCGGTTCCGCCTCAGCCCGTGAACAGGCCGGCGATCCACTGGCCCACGTTGACGCCGGCGCCGCTGACCGCGAGCCCGATGATCGCGAGCGCGATGACCACGCCGGCGAGGCGCCGCATCACGCCGGCGTTGTCGCCCTTGCCACCGCCCAGCCACAGCAGGAGGAGGGCGACGGCCAGCAGCACCAGCGGAATGATGTTGTCGATCAGCCAGGTGCGCACGTTTCCCGTGCCCAGCTCGCCGGCGGCCAGCGTGTCGAGGGTGGTCAAGGTCATCATCGCGATACTCCCGGTGCGCGGTGGGGCCCGCGCGGTTCTGGCTCAGGCGGTGCTTCGAACAACATCATGGCGGCTACGAGGGGTAGTGGTCAAAGCGCGCTGCGTAGAGGACGGCTGCCTTGTCAACCGGCGTGGCGCGCGTGGCGCACGAAAACTCCACGCCCACCATCATCGCGGCAAGGGCCCTCGGGTTAAAGCCCGGGCACCCATACTTCTCAGTGTGCTGACGAACTCACTCCATTGCCCGGAATTTGCTCACTGTGGGTACTGACGATGTCGCCGTTGTGCGGCCGGGAACAGTGTGACATGACCCGAACGGCCCTGTCGCGCGAGTCCGCTCCGTAACTGCCCTTCGGCCGGTCCGGAGGGATGTCGATCTTCACCACCGCCGCCGTCCGTCACAGGGCGCTCAGAACCTCACAGGACTTTCACTACATAGCGTGATCTTGGTCAGGATCGTCGCTGTGCGAAGACACCCGCGGGGAACGCGCCGGCCTCGACGACGCGGGCGCTGAGGCCGCGGCAGAGCTCTTCGAGCCGGGCGGTCTTCTCGGGGCCCAGGTGCTCCCACGGCCCGCGCGCGGCGGTCTCGGTGGCGATCTCCACCCGGTCGCGGACGGCGGCGCCTTCCTCGGTGAGCGCGCCGTCGGCGTCGAAGAGCCCCCGGTCGCGAAGACCGGCTTCGGCGGCGGCCCACTGCTCGTCGCTCCAGCCGCGGGTCCGCTTCGCCGCCTCGGTCGTGAAGCCACCGCCGGTCGCGACGTGCGTGACGACGGCTTCGACCCCGCTGAGGCCGTTGAGCACCAGGGCGGCGAGGTGGCCGTCCCCGCGGTGCTCGCGCAGCAGGGTGATGGCGTGCCAGAGGACGAGGTGCGGCTCCCCCGGCCAGCCCAGGCCGGCGTGCGCCGCGTACAGGGGACGGCCTTCGCCGTGGCAGCCGGCCGAGGCTTCCCGGGCGAGGTCCGCGGCTTCCGCGACGTCGTCACCCTTGACGTGGTCACCGAGCAGCCGGGTCAGCGCCTGGTCGACGCCCTCGAGCCGCGCGTCGAGCACCTGGTCGGGGGTGGCCAGGGTCCACGCCCGCGGGATGGTCCGGGCGACGACCTCGGGGTTGAAGTTGTAGAAGGTCGCGGCGACGACCTCGGGCCCGACGGCGCCCATGGCGGCCGAGCGCCCGGCGAAGTACGGCATCCGCCCCGGCCGCAGCCCGATGCCGGTGAGCGCCGCGTCGACTTCGGGTGCGAAGTACGCAAAGGCGTGCAAGGAGTCGAATGCCCGCTTGAACCGCTTCTCGTCGCCCGCCATGACCGCACCCTACTACCGGGTAACCACCGCTGGCGAGACCCGAGCCGTCGTGAGTGGTAATTCGGGTTAGAACCCTAATTCCCACTCACGACCAGCTGCGGAAGGAAGCGGACGAGCTGGCATGTAAGCCGGATCCTGTTCCCCGGTCGCCTCGCGGCTCGCGGGGCGGCGGCCATCCATCTCGGCCTGCCGTCGCCGGCAGGCTCCAGCGGCCTACCCGCAGGCTCGGACGGGCCGTCCTCGAACGCCTGCGCAGGAGCTCGCGCTCCCTCTTGGCCTTGCTCCGGGTGGGGTTTACCTAGCCGTCCCGGTCGCCCGGGACGCTGGTGGTCTCTTACACCACCGTTTCACCCTTACCCCCGTTCGAAAACGGAGGCGGTCTGTTCTCTGTGGCACTGTCCCGCGGGTCACCCCGGGTTGCCGTTAGCAACCACCCTGCCCTGCGGAGTCCGGACTTTCCTCGGACCGGGTCGCCCCGGCTCGCGACCGCCCTGCCAGCTCGTCCGCCGGAGAATCGTAGCTCAGTACCCGGCCACGGCCCCGCTGCGGTGGCGCGGCCGGACCTCCGGCGGTGGTGGCTCGTACCGGCCGGGCGCGGGGTGCTGACGGGCGAGCTCGGCGGTCCAGTGCAGCACGGCCGCCGGGCTGTCCAGGCCGATCAGGCCGACCAGCCGGCCGCCGCGGACGAACCCGGTGATCGGCCGGGTGCCGGCGACCGGCGACTCGAGCAGGACGGTGTCGGTGCCGAGAGCCGGCCGCCCGGCGACCTGGATGCGGACGCCGTGCTGCTCGGACCAGAAGCGCGGCACCGGCGTGTAGGCCGGGGAACCCTGCGGGCCGGTGAGGAGGTTCTCGGCGGCGACACGGCTCATCTCGACGGCGTTGAGCCAGTGTTCGTCCCGTTGCGGCGTGGGCTCGTAGCGGAGGTTGGGCCAGCGGGCGACGTCCCCGGCGGCGACGATCGTGGCCGACCCGACGACGTGACACGTGGGTCCGCACACCACACCGTCGTCGAGGGGCAGCTTCGCGCCGCGCAGCCACGAGACGGCGGGGACGCTGCCCACCGCGACCACGACACACGCGACGTCGACCGCCCGGCCGTCGGCGAACTCGAGCCCGACCGAGGTCGGCGAGGGGCGCCACCGGCGGATGGTGGTGCCGAGCTCGAGGTGGACCCCGCGGGCGGTGTGCAGCGCGGTGAGCCAGTCGCCGATGTCGGGGCCGAGGACGTCGGTCATGAGCGCCCGCGCGCGGCCGAAGAGGATGACGTCGCGGTTCATCTCGCGAAGGCTCGAAGCGACTTCGCAGCCGATGAAGCCGTCACCGACGACCGCCACCGGCCCCGGGTTGCCGGCCAGGGCGCGCTGGAGGGCCGTGGTGTCGGACAGCGTGCGCACGACGACGACCCGCGGGTGGCCGTGCGGCGCGCCCGGCATCCGCCGGGGCTCGACCCCGGTGGCGATGACCAGGCCGTCGTAGCGCAGCTCCTCGTCCCGCAGGTGGACGACCTGCCGGTTCGGCGACACCGCGGTCACCGGCGTGTCGAACCGCCACTCGGCGTCGACTTCGAGCGGGTCGACGAGCAGCGTGTCGGCGCGGCTGACCGCGCCGGTGAGCAGCTGCTTGGACAGCGCCGGCCGGTGGTAGGCGACGTCGGGCTCGGCGCCGATGACGACGACCTCGCCGTCGAACCCGAGCTCGCGCAGCCGTTCGGCCGCGCGCAGGCCGGCGAGGCCGGCTCCGGCGATGACGATGCGTTCGCTCATCGGGTGGCTCCCAACAGGTGGATGGCTCGCATGGGACAGGCGCGCGCGGCGGCCTGGACGTTCGGTGCCTGGCCGGCCCCCGGCCGTTTCTCGTACTCGAGGTGCCCGTCGTGGCCGAGCTGGAAAACCCCGGGCGCCTCCGCCTGGCAGACCCCGTAGGCGTGGCAGCGCCCGCTGTCGACGTCGACGTGCAGCCCGGCCGGTTCCGGCTCCTCGGGCGCCGGTTCGATCAGCCCGGCGCGGACGAGGGCCGACGCCGGCAGCACCCGCAGCACCGACAGCACCACCGGCGGGACGAGCAGCGTGATGCCCGCGAGCCAGACCACCGCCAGGTGCCCGGCGGAGATCGCGCCGAGCCAGGCGTGCACCGCGAGCAGCCCGATGGCGAGGTAGCCGAGCTGGTGGAACCGCAGCCAGCGGCCTTCGCGGGCGCCGCGGCGCAGCCCGGCGGTGACCGACACGGCGATCACGAGCTCGAGCCCGGCGATGCCGAGCGCGTGCCGCGGGGTGCCGTCGTAGAAGGGCACGAGCAGGTCGGTGACGCCGAACGGGTCGTCCTCCAGGAAGAGGAACGTCAGCCCGTGCAGGGTGCCGGTGGCGAGGGTGAACGCCGAGAGCAGGACGTGCCCGGCGCGCAGGGCGTCGCGGCCGCCGAAGCGGCGGACCCAGCCGGTGGCGGCGAGCACGCCCCAGCACAGCGCGAGGCACATGCAGAGGTAGGTGAGGCGGCCGGACAGCGCGGCGGCCTCGGCGATCCCGGTGTCGTGCGGCGACACCGGGACCAGCGCGGCGGATGGGGACATGGGCGGGTTTACCTCCGGGTGCGCGGCTGGGTCCTGCCGGGGGTTCCGAGCAGGCGGAGCAGGCCGAACGTGGCGATTGCGGCGAAAGCCACGAACACGGCCCCGAGCGCGAGGTCGCCGCCGCCGAGGCTGTTGTCCTCGGTGGCGGAGACGAGCAGGGACGTCGTCTCGGCGAGCCCGGTGCTCTCGAGGAGCGTCAGGTGGCCGAGTGCGGTGTCGACGGCGGTCTGGGCGAACGCGCGGACGTCGTCGTCGCGGGTGCCGGCGCGGACGTCGGAGGCGAGCGCGAAGAGGCTGCCGTACTCGGCGCGGACGCGGTTGACGTAGGCGCGGTCGAAGTCGTCGCCGGAGTCCGCGGCGAGCTCGTCCGCCCACGCGCGCTCCTGTCCGGTCGGCTCGGTGGGCAGCGCGTAGGCGAGCCGGTCGGCGACCGCGCGCAGGGCGACGTCGAGGCGGGCCTGGTCGTCGGCGATGCGGCCCGCGACGGCCTGCACCCGCCGGTTGGTGGCCCGCTCGGCGGCGAGCCTGCTGGCCGGCCCGGCCCACAGCGTGTGCTGCTTCAGCCGGGTCAGCAGGGTCCGGTCGGACTGCTGAAGCTCGCCGGCGGCGGCCGGGAAGGCCACGCCGAGCACGAGCGCGGTCGTGGCGGCGAGCAAAGCCACGAATCGGAGCGGCATCCCCGTTGTCCCTTCGCGAAGTCGTCCTCACCGGGAGCTACGGGGAGAAGGTGTGATCCGGTTCTCGCCGTCACCTTTTAGTGACTGTGACGTGAATCACAAGACACAATGTGAACCCGTCTTCCATGATCACCGTAGCCACCACGCCCAATTGGGCAGGAAAACTAATGCATATGGCCTATTAAGTGTTTTTGCGCTACGCTCCGATGGCCCCACGGTCCACCAGTCAGGTGAGGTTGCGAGCTTTATGGAAGCACCGGGCAGAGAAAGTCGCGGCCCCGTCGGCTACGCCCCGTCCACCACCGCGGTCGACGTCGCCTCCAGCTCCGCGGATGATCTGGTTCCGTTGCTGTACAAGGACTTCCGCGCCACACTGTTCGCACAGGTGTTGTCCCTGACCAACTATGACCGGCAGTGGACCGAGGATGTGGTGCAGGAGACCATGATCCGAGCGTGGCAGAACTCCGGAACGCTCGAACGCGAGCCCGGAATGCTGCGCGGCTGGCTGCTCACCGTGGCCCGCCGGATCGTCATCGACGGCTGGCGAAACCGCCGGGTCCGCCCACAGGAGGTCGCTCTGGAGATCCCGGAAAACGCCGAGTCCGCCGATCGCGCGGACAGTTCGTTAGCCGCACTAACGATTACTCAGGCATTGGTGGAACTCGACGAGAAATACCAGTCCGTCATCACCGAGACCTACCTCGCCGGAAACAACGTCCGGCAGGCGGCAACAATTCTGGGAATTCCCGAGGGAACCGTGAAATCGCGGTTGTACACGGCGATGCGGCAATTGCGGAAGGCACTCGGGGAAGTGGCGGCGCGATGAGGGGGCGGCACGCCGACGCCGCGGCTTACGAGCTCGGTGTCCTCGACGATTCGGCGGAGTTCGAAGAACACCTGCGGGACTGCGTCCGATGCCGGGAGCTGCGCACCGGGTTCGCGCCGGTGTCGGCGGCGCTGGCGGAGGCGGTCCGGCTCGGCTACCTGCCGCCCGGCGGCGATCCGCCGGGCTCTCGGTCCTTCGGTGACGACCCGGCGCCCGGCGACTCCCCCGGCGGCTACCCGTCGCCGAGCGACGGCGCCGCCCGGCGGCGGAAGCCCTGCGTCTTCGCCGGCCGCCGCGGCTCTACGGCCGGGGTGCTCCTGCTAGTGGTCGCGGTGGCCCTGACGGCCCTCTGCGCGGTCCGGCCGGCCGGCGGGAAGATCCGGTTCGCGTCGGCTGCGTGCATCGTCTCCCCTGCTCAGGTCGTGGCCGGCACCGGCGTTGACCTGCGGGATCTCCCGCGGACGACCGGATTCCAGTAGTCTGCTCCAACCCAAGACGAAAGTCCTTACGGTGGATACCGAAGTAAATTCCGAGCCCCCTGTCAGCGGGGCTTCGGTACCGAAGCGTCCCGCTGCGCGACTCCCCGGCCGCGAGCGCGAGCTCGGCCGCCTGACCAGCCTGTTCCCGGTCGCCCTCGGCGGCACGGCCGCGAGCGCCGTGCTGGTCGGCGAGTTCGGCATGGGCAAGAGCACCACGCTGCACGCCGTCGTGGCGCTGGCCGCGGACGCCGGCTTCACCGTCGCGACCGCCACCGGGTCCCGGCTGGAGAGCCACCTGCCCGGCGGGCTCGCCCGTCAGCTGGCCGGCGCGCTGGACGAACCGGGCGCACCCCGCCCGGCCTTCACCGAGCAGTACGGACCGGCCGGCGAGAGCGAAGCGCTCGAGCACTTCTTCCGCCTGGTCCGCGACGCGACCGACCGGGGCCCGCTGCTGCTCGGCATCGACAACGTGCACCTCGCCGACGCCTGGTCCATGCGGTGCCTGGCCTACATCCGCAACCGCGTCCTCGACCTGCCGGTGTTGATCATACTCACGTCCCTGACCGGCCACCCGCCGCACCGGGACGTCGCGCTGCTGGAGATGGCGGGCTGCACGCCGGCCACCATCACCCTCCACGGCCTCGGTGACGCGGCCGCGGCGGAGGTCCTCGGCCTGGCCCCCGGCGAGCTCGCCACCGCCTGCCGCGAGTCGACCGGCGGCAACCCGTACCTGCTCAACGCGCTGCGCCCGCGGCTGCTGCCCGGCGCGGACCCGCGGGAGCTGGGCTCGTCACTGATCGGGCAGGTGCTGCACACGCGGATGAAGGAGTTCCCGCACGCGCCGGCCATCCTGCACGCGGCCGCGATCCTCGGGGAGGACGCGGGCTTCGACCTGCTGGCCCAGCTCGCCGGAGTGGACGAGTTCGACGCGGTGCAGGCGATCGACACGATGGTCCGGCTGCACCTGCTGCACAACAGCAGCCGCCCGGAGCTGACCCTGCCGTTCGTCCGCAACTCCGTGCTGCGGGACATGCCGAAGACGACGCGGGCGGTGAACCACGCGCGGGCGGCGAAGCTGCTCTCGGAGGCGGGCGCGCCGGCCGAGCGCGTCGCCGCGCACCTGCTGGAAGCGACGTCGATCCGGATCCCGTGGGGTGTGGACGTGCTGCGGATGAGCGCGCGGATCGCCGTGTTCTCGGGCCGGCCGGAGCTGGCCACACGGCATCTGCGGCGGGCGCTGGAGGAGCGGCTGACGTCCGGGCGCCGGGTCGCCGTGCTGCTGCAGCTGGCCCACGCCGAGTTCCAGCTCGACCCGCCGGCCGCGGCCAAGCGGGTGCGGGAGGCCGTCGACACGATCGGCAACCGCGACACGGCCGCGTTCATCGCCACCGCGATGCTGCTGTCGCTCTGCGGCGGCCAGGACGCCCGGCTCGCGATCAGCGCGGCCGGCCAGATCGCGGCGCGGCTCGACGCGGGCGGGCCGGACGCCGTCTGGCCGCTGCTGTGCATGACCTACCTCGCCGAGGCCGGCAGCCGGCTCGGCCCGCCGCCGGAGTTCCGCGACTTCGAGGAGCAGTGGGCGCCGCTGACCGACGCGGCGGCGCAGCGCAGCCGCTCGGCGTTGCTGGCGCTCGACGCCGTCCGCAGCGGCGAGTCGGCGCAGGACGCCGTCGGGCACTTCGCCGGTGCACTGACTGGGGACGACGGCGAGCTCTTCGAGCAGCACTACTTCTTCACCTTGGCCACGGCGGTGCTCGCGGACGAACCTGCGCACGTCGACCGGCTGTGCCGGGTCCTCGACGTCGAGCGCGAGCCGTGGGACGTGCACGTGCCGCACGGCGCGTTACCCACCCTGGCCCGCGGGATCGCGTTGCAGGCCAGCGGTGACCTGCAGCGCGCGAGCGTCCACTTCGAGTCGCTGCTGCGCCGGTTCGACGAGCGCGGCGGGACGACGACCTGCCCGGTCGGCGTGCTGTGCGCGGCGAAGCTCATCGAGTGCTGGGTCGACCTGGGCCGGTTCGAGGCGGCGACGTCGCTGCTGGACCGGATGGACTTCGTCGCGAGCCAGGGCCTGTTCACCCACACCTACCTCCTGTACGCGCGAGGCCGTCTGCGCGTCGCGACCGGCTACACGCGCTTCGGGTTCGAGGACCTGCTCAGCTGCGGCCGCCGGCTCGCCCACCACGGCATGCGGTTCCCGGGGTTCGTGCCGTGGCGCGCACACGCCGCCCGCGCGGCGCTGGCGCTCGGCCAGGCCGACGACGCGGCCCGGCTGGCCGAAGAGGACATGAACGCGTCGGCCCGCTGGGGCGCGGCACGCCCGCTGGGCACGGCGTTGACGACGATCGGCCTGGTCCGCGAAGACGACGAAGCCGAGCGGGCGCTGACCAAGGCGATCACGACGCTGCGCTCGTCGCCGGCGCGTCTGCAGCTGGCGACGGCGCTGACCGAGCTGGGCACGCTGCAGTCGCGGCACGGCCAGTCCGAGAAGGCCATCGAGACGCTGCGGCAGGCCGTCGAGCTGAGCGAGCACTGCGGAGCGCGTCCCCTCGCGCGGCGGGCGGCCGAGGAGCTGCGCTCGTCCCGCCGGGCGCTCACCCCGGCGAAGGACAACGAGCACGGCCTGACGCGGCAGGAGAACCGCATCGCCGTGATGGCCGCGCAGGGCCTGACCAACCGCGAGATCGCTACGGCGCTGCACCTGACCCGGCGGACGGTGGAGCTGCACCTGTCCGGCGCGTACCGCAAGCTCGGCATCCCCGGCCGCGCGGAGCTCGGTGGCGCGCTGGCGAAGTCTTCTCAGCGCTTGGACGCGCGTTGACCCCTCCCGGGGTCGTTGCTCTACTCGGGGCATGTCGCTCGAAGAGCCGTTGAAATTCGCCTACTGGGTCCCGAACGTGAGCGGTGGCCTGGTCACGTCCGACATCGAACAGCGGACGGACTGGGGCTACGAGTACAACAGAGACCTCGCGGTGCTCGCCGAGAACAACGGCTTCGAGTACGCGCTCTCGCAGGTGCGCTACACCGCCAGCTACGGCGCCGCCTACCAGCACGAATCGACCGGGTTCAGCCTCGCGCTGCTGCTCGCGACGCAGCGGCTGAAGGTGATCGCGGCCGTCCACCCCGGACTGTGGCACCCGGGTGTGCTGGCCAAGTTCATCGCCAGCGCCGACGTCATCTCCGGCGGGCGCGCCGCGGTGAACGTGGTGAGCGGCTGGTTCAAGGACGAGTTCACCGGCCTCGGCGAGGCGTGGCTGGAGCACGACGAGCGTTATCGCCGGACGGAGGAGTTCATCCGCGTGCTGCGGGAGCTCTGGACGAACGACCACGCCGAGTTCCGCGGTGACTTCTACCGGATCCACGACTTCGACATCAAGCCGAAGCCGGTCGCCGCACCGCACCCGGAGATCTTCCAGGGCGGCAACTCCACGGCCGCGCGCAAGCTCGCCGGCCGCGTCTCGGACTGGTACTTCAGCAACGGCAAGGACTTCGACGGTTTCAGCGAGCAGGTCGCCGAGGTACGCGGGTACGCGGCGGAGAACGACCACACCGTCCGATTCGGACTGAACGGCTTCCTCATCGCCAGGGAGACCGAAAGTGAAGCCAAGGACGTGCTGCGCGAAATCGTCGAGAAGGCGAACAAGGACGCGGTGGAAGGCTTCCGCAACGCCGTGAAGCAGGCCGGGAAGTCCACTTCGGACACCAAGGGCATGTGGGCCGACTCGGAGTTCGAGGACCTCGTCCAGTACAACGACGGCTTCCGCACGAAGCTGATCGGCACGCCGGAGCAGATCGCCGACCGGGCGATCGAGTACAAGAAGCGCGGGGCTTCGCTGTTGCTGCTCGGGTTCCTGCACTACCTCGAGGACGTCGAGCACTTCGGCAAGCACGTGCTGCCGGTGATCCGCGAGAAGGAGAAGGATCTGGCGCGGGGTGCCGCCACGCCGGAGCCGCTGGGCGTCTGAGCCCGGAGCCGGGGTTTCGGCAGAGTCGGATTCGCGTGGCCGAGCTGCGGTCGGCGGCTCCCACCCCTGCGACGGCGGGCCGCGTCTCAACTCGCTCCCGACCGCGACTTTTGTGTGTCGCGAATGGGTCATTGCGGACGTCTGGCGTCCCCAATGACCCATTCGCGGCACCGGGACCGGGTGCCGGACCGTGCCGGGGCTCAGCGGTGCCACCGACTTCGCCGGAACTCCGGGGCCCGCGGGGTTCCGGCAAAGCCGGAGCGAACGTGACTGGCGAGCCGCTGCGATGCCGTGAATGACTCATTCACTGCGTCAGAGGTCATGAATGAGTCATTCACGATCTTCCCGGACCGCTACCGCGACCTCCGGCGTGTGCACCTGGCCGTCCGCGCTGCGAGCCGACCGGCGAATCCGACTTCGCCGAAACCCTGCCCCCCGTCTTCCGCGCTACCCGAGTGCATCGACAGAACCGGGGGCCGATTAGCGTGAGCTGGTGAACTTCTGGGCCGGGGCCGGCAGCCTGGCGCTGCTGGCCGGCGTGCTGGTCTTCGCGATCGTGCGGCCGCGGGGCTGGCCCGAGGCCGTGGCCGCGGTGCCGGCCGCGGGGGTCGCGCTGCTGCTGGGCTGGGTCTCGCCCGCCGCGGCCGGGGCGCGGGCCGTCGAGATCCTCCCGACCTTGGGCTTTTTGGCCGCGATCCTGCTGTTGTCCTTTTTGGCCAGTGTCGACGGCGTCTTCACCTGGCTCGGCAACCGCCTGGCGGAGGCGTGCCACGGCAAGCCGCGCCGGCTGCTGGTGCTGACCTTCGCCGCGGCGGCCGGCGTGACGGCGGTCCTCAGCCTGGACGCCACGGTCGTCCTGCTCACCCCGGTCGTCCTGGCGACGGCGACGAGCCTGCGCCTGCCCGCGCGTCCGCACGTCTACGCGTGCGCGCACCTGGCGAACTCGGCGTCGACGCTGCTGCCGGTGTCCAACCTGACGAACCTGCTGGCCTTCGCGGCGTCGGGGCTGACGTTCGCCGGGTTCACGGCGCTGATGGCGCTGCCGTGGCTGGTCACCATCGGCATCGAGCTGCTGGTGTTCCTGCGGTTCTTCTCGCTGGACCTGCGTCCGCGCGAGACGGCGTCCCCTTCGCAGCACCTCGAGACGCCGACGTTCGCGCTGGTCGTCCTGGCGCTGACGCTCGTGGGGTTCGCGCTGGGGCCGCTCGGGCACGTCGAGCCGGTGTGGATCGCGACGCTGGCGGCGCTGATCCTCGGCGTCCGGGCGCTGGCCTCGGGCAAGATCAAGCCGTGGCAGCTGGTGACGGAGGCGGCGCCGCAGCTGTGCCTGTTCGTGCTGGGCCTGGCGGTGGTGGTGGAGGCGGTCTCGGAGCACCTGCTCGGCGGCCTGCTGCGGTCCCTGCTGCCGACGTCGACGGGCCTGGCCGAGCTCCTGCTGGCGGCCGGCGTGGCGGCGTTGCTGGCCAACCTGGTCAACAACCTCCCGGCGACGCTGATCCTGCTGTCGGTTCTGGGCTCGCACCCGGCGCCCGGTGTGCTGCTGGCCGTGCTTCTGGGGGTCAACATCGGGCCGAACGCGAGTTACCTGGGTTCGTTGGCGACGCTGTTGTGGCGCCGGACGCTGCCGGCGCCTCCGTCGGCGAAGACGTTTCACGCGCTCGGGTTCATCACGACGCCGCTGTGTTTGGCCGCGGCGACCGTAGCGTTGTGGCTCAGCCTGAGCCTGGTGACGTAACTCGCAACCGACGTGGTCGGAGCCGGACTCAGCCGGGCATCCTGATCGTCTGCCCCGGCTTCATCGTCGCCCCGCAGTCGTCCAGCGGTCCGCCGAAGCGGTCCGCCGCCACCTCCGGGATCGTCTTCGCCGCGTACTCCTGCGCCGCCTTCAGCTTTGCCGGGTCCGTCGCCGCGTCGCGGCGTACCCAGTCGCCGTTGCGCAAGCCCTCGATCGGCGACGAATAGATCAGCACGTAGTCGCGGTCCAGGCGGGGGTCCAGCGCGATGCCGTTGCCCGCGGCCCACGGGCCCCACGAGTGGATGAACGTCGGCTTCACCGTGTCGAACACGTAGTCGCGCAGGCCCGCCAGGTTGTTGTCGTGGACCAGGTCGGCGATCGGCTTGTTGACCAGACCCGCCATGTCCACCAGCTCCAGGCGGCTGGTCATCGACGAGCCGCCGAGGTCCGGCAGCAACAGGGACGCCTTCTGGATGCCCAGGATGTCCGCGTAAGTGTTGAAACCGCGGCCGAAACGGTCCGCCACCAGGCACGCCGTGATGTTCGGGTTCTTCGCGAACTTGTCCGCGGCCTGCGCGAACCCGACGGCCGACGGCACGAACGCGCCGACCAGGACCACGACGATCCCGACCCGCAGCAGCGCACGGCGGTGCTTGAGCAGCTCGCCCGCCGACAGCGTGCCCGCGATGACCGCCAGCGCCCAGATCGGGCTGGCGAACCGGTGCTGGTACATCCAGTCGGCGACCATCACGCCGTACGCCACGACCCCGAGCCCCAGCGGCACCAGCAGCGCGATCAGCGAACGCCGCCACGGGGCCTTGACCAGCGCGAACACCACCACCAGCACCAGCAGGACCACACCGGCCCAGCCGGCGTACTCGACCAGCTCGAACGGCCGCTTGACCGCGTCGAAGCCGGGCAGGCCCTGCTGCTTCGCCACCGACGGGTTGGCCAGCAGCCGGCCGAACTCGGCGTGCCGCCAGACGACGTACGCGCCGAACGGCACGGCGAACGCCGCCACCGACAGCAGCGCCAGCCGGAAGCTCTTCCAGAACAGGCCGCCGCGCAGCAGGAACAGCGCCGCCAGCGGGTACGCGCCCGCGTAGATCAGGCCTTCCGGGCGGGTCAGCGCGGCGAACGCCACCAGCACCCCGGCCCACAGCGCGACCTTCGGCGTCAGCAGCTTGTCCCGCTTCACCGAGACGAACAGCGTCACGCCCAGCGTGACGACCACAAAGGCGAACAGCGAGTTCTCCAGGCCGGAGACGACCCAGATGACGAACGACGGAATCGTCGCCAGCGTGAGGCCCGCGACCAGCGTGACCAGCCACGCGAAGCGCGTGAAAACCTGCTTCGCGGCGATGTAGCACGCTGTCAGGATGCCGCCGGTGAACAGCAGGCCCAGCGCCTTCGGGAACAGCACGTAGTCGGGCAGGCCGAACAGCAGGCCGTGGTCGAAGAGGCCGACGAGCTTGCCGACGCCGAGCAGCACCATCCACGTCGGGTCGGAGAAGCCCTCGACCGGCGGCGCGCCCGGCTGCAGCACCGGGCCGAGGCCGTCGGCGAAGCTGCGCGCGTAGGAGAAGGTGATGGCGGCGTCGTCGACGATCCAGTGGCCGTAGCGGGTGGCGTGGGCGGCGACCGCCGCGACGCCGGCGAGCACGGCCAGCACCGGCGCCAGGCGCGCGCCCCAGCCGCGCGCGGTCGTGGCGGGCGCGGGGTCCTCGGGGACGTCGCTCTGGGAGGTCTCGCTGAGTGCGCTAGCCGTCATTTCCTCGTCACTGTTCCGCCCGCAGGCCTCTGCCGGTGGGATACGCACGAGCTGGCGCCCCATGAAGCGCGCCCGAGGCCGGGCCCGCCACCGCGGCGTCGCGGTCGAGACACTGTAGCCAATACCCCATCGGGGGTCGGCCACGCGTCGGCATTGAGCGTGATCCACCCCACATTTGGGTCGTCAGGCCAGGTGCGAGGTGTCGTTGACCAGCCGGACCGAAGCGTTGCCGTCCGGGTAGAACTCGACGATCGACAGCGACGCCAGATCGAGGTGCAGCCGGAACAGCAGCTGCGGGCCCGCGTCGAGGCCCATCCGGAGCAGCGTCTTGATCGGCGTCACGTGGCTGACCAGCAGCAACGTCTTCCCGCCGTGCTCGGCGATCAGCTCGTCGCGGGCCTTGCGGACCCGCCGGTGGACGACGTCGAAGCTCTCCCCGTTCGGCGGCGGCACCGCGCTGTCGCCCAGCCACGAGCGGTGCAGCTCGGGGTCGCGGTCGGCCGCTTCGGCGAACGTCAGCCCTTCCCAGTCGCCGAAGTCGGTCTCGATGAGGCCGGGGTGGGTCTCGACGCGGCCGCCGAGCGCGTCGGCGACCGCCTGCGCGGTCTGCTTGGTGCGGGTGAGCGGCGAGGCGATGATCGGGACGGCCTCGCCACCCACGCCACCGTCGACCAGGCCGTCCATCGCGGCCAGCCGCTTCGCCGCCGCCGCGGCCTGCGCGCGGCCCAGCTCGGTCAGCGGGACGTCGCCGCGGCCGGAGTAGCGGCGTAGCGCCGACATCTCCGTCTGGCCGTGGCGCAGCAGGAGCAGCCGGGTCGGGGTGCCCTTCGCGCCGGTCCAGGCCACTGTCGCGCGGTCGGGCTTGCGAGTGGGCAGCTTCGGCGTGGCGGCGGGCTTGCCGGTCGCCGCGTCCATGGCTTCGTTGGCCAGCCGGTCGGCGTGGGAGTTCTCCGCGCGCGGGATCCACTCGTAGCGGACGCGCGTGAACCCGGCGGCCAGCTCCTTGGCCCGCTCGGCGAGCGGCTGCATGTCCGGGTGCTTGATCTTCCAGCGCCCGGACATCTGCTCCACCACGAGCTTCGAGTCCATCCGGACGTCCACAGTGGACGCTCCGAGCTCGGCCGCGGCGGCCAGCCCGGCGATCAGGCCGTTGTACTCGGCGACGTTGTTGGTGACGACCCCGAGGCCTTCCTTGCGCTCGGCGAGCACCTCGCCGGACGCGGGATCCTTGACCACCGCGCCGTACCCGGCCGGGCCCGGGTTGCCCCGGGAACCCCCGTCGGCCTCCACGACCACGTGCGACGTCACAGACCCGACTCCACGGTCCGGACCAGGATCGCGCCGCAGTTCTCGCACTGGACGACGTCGTCCTCGGGCGCGCCCTTGATCTCGTTGACGGTGTTGCGGTCCAGCTCCAGCTGGCAGGCGCCGCAGCGGCGGGCCCGCAGCAGCGCGGCGCCGATGCCCTTGTGCTCGCGGACGCGCTCGTACAGCTTGAGCAGCGGCTCCGGGAAGCGCGGCAGCAGCTTCACGCGGTCTTCGTCGCGACGCGCGCGGGTGGTGTCGAGGTCCTTGAACGCCTCGTCGCGGCGGACGACCGCGGCCGCGACCTCGGCTTCGGCCTTGTCGACCTCGGCGCCGGTGCGCTGCGCGTCCAGGCCCAGCGCCTCGCGCTGCTCCATCAGCTCCAGCAGGTCGTCCTCGAGAGCGCCCTGCCGGCGTTCGAGGCTCTGCAGCTCGTGCTCGATGTCGGCCATCTGCTTGGCGACGACCGTGCCGGACGCCAGGAGCTTGCGGTCGCGGTCTTCGCGGGCCCGCACCGACTCGATCTCCTTCTCCTGGCGGGCAATCTCGCGGTCGAGGTCGGAGGCGGCGGTCTCCACCGACACGAGCGCGTCACGGCGTTCGCGCACCGTCTTCTCCCCGGCGTCGATCTCGGCCAGTTCGGGCAGGGTGCGACGGCGGTGCGCGGTGCGCGAGAGTTCGGCGTCCACCTTGGCGAGCTCGAGCAGCTGACGCTGCACGGCGGGTTCGGCCTTCACGGTGCTCCCTCTAAATCGATGTGCGCTCGGCGCGGACGTTCCACGGGTCGGTGCACCGCGTGGAGACGGAGGTGTCGACGTTACCCGCAAACGCCCGCGCCACGACCGCCGAGGCTTGCCCGCACCAGGGCCATTCGGACGCCCAGTGCGTCAGCCCGACCAGCGCGGGCACCGGGCCGCGGGCCGCGAGGTGCTCACCGGCGGGGTGATGCCGCAGGTCGGCGGTGACGAAGGCGTCGACACCGGCCGCGGTGGCCTGCTTCAGGTAGGAGTCCCCGGCCCCGCCGGACACGGCGACGGTGCGGATCGGGCGGTCGGCGTCGCCCGCCCCGAGCACGCCGGGCACGGTCGCGGGCAGCGCGTCGGCGACCCGCTGGACGAACATCGCGAACGGCTCGGCCTCGGGCAGCTCACCGAGGCGGCCGATGCCGGTGACGCCGTCTTCGTTCGGCTCGAGCGGGCCGGTCACGCGCAGGCCGATCGCCGCGGCCAGCGCGTCGGAGACGCCGGGGTCGGCGGAGTCGGCGTTGGTGTGCGCGCAGTGGAGGGCGACACCCTCGCGGATCATCCGGTGGACGAGCGCGCCCTTGGCGGTGTCGGCCGGGACGCCGTGCACCCCGCGCAGCAGCAGCGGGTGGTGCGCGACGATCAGCTGCGCGCCGATCTCGAGGGCTTCGTCGACGGTCTCGGTGACGGGGTCGACGCAGAAGAGCACGCTGGTGACGGGTTCGGCCGGGTCGCCGCAGACGAGGCCGACGGCGTCCCACGACTCGGCGAGCGCGGGCGGGTACGCCTGCTCCAGCGCGGTGATGATTTCGGAAAGGGCGGGCACCCGGGGATCTTCGCATGGGCGCAGCGCCGGACTAAGGGCGCTCCGGCGGCGTCGGACCGCCGCCGCCGCGAGCGCCGGGTGGGTTCGTCAGTTGCAGTTGCCGCAGCAGCCGCAGCCCTGACCGGTGCACTTCGAGCAGCATCCGTGCATGATCGCTTTCCTTCCGGTTCGCGTCCTCGCCCGATCGACGCTAAGTGGCGGGGTCGGGCGCCGGGTACCGCCGAGCGAGCGGGTGACCGGGTGAACCCGGTGGTTACGCTGGGGACGTGACGCACCTCGTCTTCGTCTGCTCCGGCAACATCTGCCGCTCCCCGATGGCCGAGCTGGTGTTCCGCGCCCGGCTCGAGGACGCCGGTCTCGGTGACGCCGTCCGGGTGACCAGCGCCGGCACCGGCCCGTGGCACGCCGGGGAGTCCGCCGACAAGCGCGCCCGCGCGACGCTCAAGGCGCACGGCTACCCGACCTCCCACGTCGCCTCGGAGGTGTCGGACGAGGACCTGGCCGCCGACCTGCTGCTGGCCGCGGACGCCGGGCACGCCGAGTTCCTCCGCGCCCGCGTCGACGACCCGGCGAAGGTGCGGCTGCTGCGCTCGTTCGACCCGTCGGCGCCCGAAGGGGCCGAGGTCCCGGACCCGTACTACGGCGGTGACGACGGCTTCGAAGACGTCCTCGGCATGATCGAACGCTCGGTGCCCGGTTTGCTCGATTGGGTGCGTTCGCGGGGGTAGAAGTCACCGGTCGTGGAGGTCGGCGGGCGGCCCGGACCGGGCACGGCCTACCGTGGTGGGGTGCGGTTGCGGTTCCTGCTCAAGCCCGGGTGGCTGGCGCTGACGGTGGTGGTGTTCACCTTCGCCATCTGCTGCTTCACGCTGCTTTCGCCGTGGCAGTTCAGCCGCAACACCGAGCGCGAGCAGCAGAACTCCGCGCTGGAGGCGTCCTTCACCGCCGCCCCGCTGCCGTTCGCGCAGCTGCTGCCGCCGGGCGCCGTGCCCGGCCCGCACACCGAATGGCACCTCGTCACGATCAGCGGCCGGTACCTGGCGGACAAGGAAGTCGTCGCGCGGCTGCGGACCGTCCAGGGTGAGGGCGCCTTCGAGGTGCTGACGCCGTTGCGGACCACCGACGGCACGGTCGTGCTGATCGACCGGGGGTACGTCCGGCTCGACAGCAAGTCCGGGGCGCTGCCGTACGCGGCCCCGCCGGCCGGGACCGTGCAGGTCACCGCGCGGGTGCGCGCCGACGAGGTCGACCCGAAGAACCGCGACGCCTTCGCCGACGCCTCCACCGGCGGGCAGCTGCAGAGCTACGTCGTCGACTCGAAGGTCGTCGCGCGGGCGGGCAAGCTCGACATCCGGCCGGGGTACTTCCAGCTCGACACCGGCCAGCCGGGGGTGCTGGGCGCGCTGCCGCTGCCGCAGACCGACTCGGGGCCGTTCTTCTCCTACGCGCTGCAGTGGATCGCGTTCGGCGCGATGGCCCTGCTGGGCTGGCTGTACTTCACCGTCCGCGAGCTGAAGCCGGGCGGCGCGCTGACCGAGTCGGCTTCGACGCCGACGCGTCGCAAGTCCGTCGCGGAGATCCTGGCCGAGGACGAGTACGCGGAAAGTGGCCCTCGGTGACACTCGGGTCATGCTGATCCACCCCTGGGACGCGGCCGAGGACGCCGAGTGGCAGGCGTGGCCGGCCGGGCACGACTTCGGCCAGCTGATCGCGGGCGGCACGGGCCGCGACCTGCCGACGGCGACCGGACGATCGTCACGCACCTGGCCCGCCCGAACCCGATCTGGCCACTGCTGGAGGAGCACCCGCGAGCGCTGCTGACGGTGGTCGACGACCCGGCTGCGAATGCGGCATTGCTGGACAAGCAGTTGCGCCATTTCGAGACGGACGGGGCCCGGGCGCCGGTAAGCGCTTCCGACGCGCCGGACCGGCGGCTGCTGCCGGGGATCCGGGGGATCGAGTTCACGATCACGCGGGTCCGGGCGAAGTTCAAGTTCGGTGGGAACCGGACGGCTGAGGACCGCGAGCGGATCCGCGGGAAACTGGCCGAACGGGGCGGACGACTGGACGAAGAAGCCCTGACCCAGCTGAAACGCCGCAGCTGAGCGAGCGCGTCGGGCAGGATGAAGGTCATGACCGACCGCTTCGGCACCTGCCCGGAAGGTGATCCGGTGGTGATCCCCCTACTGGACACGGTCGACGTCACGTTCGGGTGGCAGGTCGCCGAAGACACGCACGTCGAGATCGACCTGGACGCCGCCGCGATCGGCTGTGGCGCCGACGGGCGCGCGCTCGGCGACGGCTACCACGTCTTCTTCAACAACCTCCGGAGTCCTTGCGGCGGTATCCGGCAGGAGCGGGAAGACCAGGCCGCGAACGCCGACCTGGTCCGGATCTCGTTCCGCGAACTGGCCGCCGGCGTGCAGAAGATCGTGTTCGTCCTGACGATCTACGACGCCGACACCCGCCGCCTGAGCTTCGAGCAGATCGACGAAACGCACGTCCGGATCGCCGGGCCCGACGGCGCCGAACTGGCCGGCCACCGTCCCGACGGCCTGTCCGACGGGACCGCCGTGGTCCTCGGCTCGCTACGGCGGCACCAGGACGGCTGGCTCTTCCAGCCGGAGGCACGCGAGTTCCCGTCCGGACTGTTCGGGCTCTCGCGCGAGTACGGGCTCAGGTACTGACGGAACGGCGGCGGAACCCCGTCAACACCGCCAGCACCACCGCGGTCACCCCGGCCAGCCAGCCGACCACCCGGGACAGCTCCACCGCCCGCGTCACGTGCCCCGCGTCCGGGTTGCGCCCCACGCCCAGCACCGGCAGCTCCGCCACCCCGTGCGGGTACACCGTGCGCCCGCCGACGCGGACCTCCAGCGCGCCCGCGAAAGCCGCCTCCACGCGGCCCGCGTTGGGGCTCGGGTGGGCGATCGTGTCGCGGCGCCACGCCCGCCAGGCGCCGCCCGCCGAGCCGCCGACCACCGGGGCCGCCAAGACCGTCAGGGCCGCCGCCACGCGGGTGGGCACCAGGTGGACCAGCTCGTCGAGCCGGTCGATCGCCCAGTGGCCACGACGGCCGTCGCGGGCCCGGCGCAGGAGGCTCACCGCGCGCGCCCCCAGCAGGCCCGGCACGCCCGCCACCGCGCCCCACACCAGGGGCGCCACCACGGCGTCGGAAGTGTTCTCCGCCAACGTTTCCACCGACGCGCGGGACAGCGCGACCGGCCCCAGGGCGTCGGCGACCCGGGGGTCCAGTTCGGACAGTGTCGAGCGCGCCGGCTCGAAGCGGCACTCCTCGAGGTCGCGGGCGAGCTCCGTGCCCTGCAGCGCCAGGCCCGCCGCGCCGAGCACCGCCCACGTCGTCACCGCCGTCGCCGACGCCTGCACCAGGGGACGGCCGCGGCCCGCTCGTTCCAGCAGCACGCCGCCCAGGACCGCCGCGCCGGCGACCAGCGCGCCCGGGACCGGGCGGTGCGCGACGCGGCGGAACGCCGTCACCGGTGGCCGTCGCCGGGCGTCGCCCAGGGCGCCGTCGGCCGCCACACCCAACACCAGTCCGATCGCGCGCGCCGCGCTCACCCGTGCCCCCCGGCGGAAGTAAGTCCAGTTCCCGACGAGGCTACTCGACCAGCGCGGCGATCTCGTCACGCGCCTGGACGACGATGTCGCGCATCGCCCGCTCCGCCCGGTCGGCGTCCCCGGCCGCCACCGCGGCCGCCACCTCCAGGTGCAGCGCCACGGCTTCGGGCTGCGGCTCGGGCGGCATCAGGCCGTGCCCGGTCCGCCCGGTCAGCACCTCCGCGACGACCTCCGACAGCTGCGCGAACATCGGGTTGCCGGACGCGCCGAGCAGCAGGTCGTGGAAGGCGATGTCGAACTCGAGGAACGTCGTGAGGTCGCGCGCGCGGGCCGTCCGC
This sequence comes from Amycolatopsis sp. NPDC104819, assembly GCF_055583145.1. NCBI lineage: Bacteria > Bacillati > Actinomycetota > Actinomycetes > Pseudonocardiales > Pseudonocardiaceae > Amycolatopsis > Amycolatopsis sp. NPDC104819. The sequence goes on from NZ_JBVJON010000003.1 coordinate 72,754, forward strand.
GCGAGGCGTTCCCCCAGCGCGCCGAGGCGGCCGCGCTCCTCCGGCGTCGCGCGCAGGGCCGCGAACCGCGCCGCGCACGGCTCGACCGCCGAGCGCAGCTCGTTCAGGGTCGCGAGCGCCGCGGGCCGCGACGGGCCGTCGAGCTGCCAGCGGATCAGCCGCGGGTCGTAGTGGTTCCACTCCCCCGGCGCCCGCACGATCACCCCGACCCGGCGTTTGCTGCTGGTCAGCTGCATCGTCTCGAGCACGCGGACGACTTCGCGCGCCACCGTCCGCGAAGCGCCGAAGCGCTCCTGCAGCTCTTCGGAACGTAGGACGGTGCCCGGCGGCAGCGCTCCGGTCGCGATCGCCGCGCCGAGGGCGTCCAATACCTGCTCATGCCTCACCCGACCAAGCTAGCCGTCTGACTCGATTAAGTAGTACTTCATCTTGAATAAGTAGTACTTTTGAGTTTCACTCACCCGGGCACAACGAAGTGGGAGGTGCGGGATGACCGTCATCGTGGTGATGGGGGTGTCGGGCTCCGGGAAGACGACGATCGGCACGGCGCTCGCCGGCGCGCTCGACGTCGAATACGCCGAAGCGGACACGTTCCACCCGAAGGCCAACATCGCGAAGATGACCGCCGGCCACCCGCTGACGGACGAGGACCGCGCCCCCTGGCTCGAAGCCATCGCCGGCTGGATCCGCGACCACGAGCGCTCCGGCGCTGTCGTGACGTCGTCGGCGCTGAAGCGCCGGTACCGGGACGTGCTGAGAACCGGCGGTGACGTCTGGTTCGCCCACCTGCACGGCGACAGCGCCCTGCTGGCCGAGCGGATGAAGCACCGCTCGGGTCACTTCATGCCGGTGTCGCTGCTGGACTCCCAGCTCGCCGACCTGGAGCCCCTCGAGCCGGACGAGCCCGGCGCGATCTTCGACATCGGCGGCACACCCGAGGAGATCACCGAAGCCGCCCTGACCGCCTTCCGGGAGCGTTCATGACCACCCTCGCCACCGCCTGGACCGGCCACGACACCCGGCTCATCGTCGCGACGGTCGTCGCGATCGCCGTCATCGTCGTGCTGATCACCAAGGTGAAGCTGCACCCGTTCCTGTCGCTGGTGCTCGGGTCGCTCGTGCTCGGGCTGACCGCCGGGATGCCGGTCGACAAGCTGCTGAAGAGCTTCTCCGGCGGGGTCGGCAGCACGGTCGCGTCCGTCGGCATCCTGATCGCCCTCGGCGCGATGCTCGGCAAGCTGCTGGCCGACTCCGGCGGCGCCGACCAGATCGTCGACACCGTGCTGGGCAAGGCCCGCGGCGCCGCGCTGCCGTGGGCGATGGCGCTGGTCGCGGCGCTGATCGGGCTGCCGATGTTCTTCGAGATCGGGCTCGTCATGCTGATCCCGGTGGTGCTGCTCGCGGTGAAGCGCACCGGGAAGCCGTTGATGCTGCTGGGGATTCCGGCCGTCGCCGGGCTCTCGGTGCTGCACGGCCTGGTCCCGCCGCACCCCGGCCCGCTCGCCGCGGCGGGCGCGCTGAACGCGAACGTCGGGATCACGCTGGCGTTCGGCCTGCTCGTCGGCATCCCGACGCTGGTCATCGCGGGCCCGCTGTTCGGTCGGCTGGCGGCCCGGCTGGTGCCGGACGCCGCGCCGCCGGAGCGGCTGATCCCGGAACGCGCGGACACCGACAAACCGCGTCCCAGCTTCGCCGCGACGTTGACCACCGTGCTGCTGCCGGTGGTGCTCATGCTGGCGAAAGCGCTCTCGGACATCCTGCTGGCCAAGGAAAGCCAGGCCCGGAAGATCCTGGACTTCGTCGGCGACCCGCTGATCGCACTGCTCGCGGCGGTGCTGGTCGGCATGGTCCTGCTGGGCCGCCCGGCAGGCCTCGGCCGGGACCGGCTGTCCACTGTGGTCGGTGACTCGCTGGGCCCGATCGCGGGGATCATCCTGATCGTCGGCGCGGGCGGCGGCTTCAAGCAGACGCTGGTCGACGCGGGCGTCGGCGACGTCATCACGGGCCTGGCCAAGGACGCGAACCTCTCACCGCTGCTGCTCGGCTGGCTGGTGGCGGTGGCGATCCGCCTGGCCACGGGCTCGGCCACGGTCGCGACGGTCTCGGCGGCGGGCATCGTCGCCCCGCTGGCGGCTTCGATGGACCCGTCGCACAGCGCGCTGCTCGTGCTGGCGATCGGCGCCGGGTCGCTGTTCTTCTCGCACGTCAACGACGCCGGGTTCTGGCTGGTCAAGGAGTATTTCGGGCTGTCGGTGGGCCAGACGCTGAAGAGCTGGTCGGTGATGGAGACGCTGATTTCGGTGGTGGCGATCGCCCTGATCCTGCCGCTGTCGCTGGTCGTTTAGGCCGGGTCCGCGGAAGGCCGTCACCCACGCCGGGTGGCGGCCTTCGTCGTGTCGTCGCCCCGATCACGCGCGTGCGCGAACAGCCGACACGCGTGATCAGGGGGTCGACACGCGTGACTGGAGGGTCGACACGGACCGCGTCCGTTGACATGTGACCTTCTGGTCACCTATTCTCGCTGACGTGCCCGACGACGACCTGGTGTTCAAGGCGCTGGCGGATCCGACCCGCCGGTTCCTGCTCGACCTGCTCTTCGAGCGTGACGGCCGCACGCTCACCGAGCTCGAGACCCAGGTGGACATGACCCGCTTCGGCGTCATGAAGCACCTGAAGCTCCTCGAAGAGGCCGGGCTCGTCGTCGCGCGCAAGGAAGGCCGTGAGAAGCGGCACTTCCTCAACCCCGTGCCCATCCGGCAGATCCACGACCGGTGGATCGACAAGTACACCGAACGCCACGTCACCGCGCTGCTCGACCTCAAGAACGAACTGGAAGGCGAAGAACCATGACGACCACCGTGCAGGTCCACCGGGTCTACATCAAGGCCACCCCGGAACGCATCTGGGAAGCCATCACCAAGCCGGAGTGGACGCAGAAGTACGGCTACACCGGCCTCGCCGACTTCGACCTCAAGGTCGGCGGCAAGCACCGCACCCGCGCGACGCAGGAGTTCATCGACGCGGGCTTCACCGGCGACCTCGTCGACGGCGAGGTCCTCGAGGTCGACCCGCCGCGGAAGCTCGTCATCACCTGGAAGCTGCTCATGGGCCCGGACGGCATGGGCGCCGAGCCGTACACCACGCTCACCTACGACATCGAGGCGACGAAGACCGCCGGCACCAGACTGACCGTCACCCACGACCTCACCGGCGCGCCGCTGACCGCCGACATGGTGGCCGGGGTGCACGAGGACGTCAACGCCGGGCCGGGCGAGAACGCCGGTGGGGGCTGGGCCTGGGTGCTGTCGGACCTCAAGTCGCTGCTGGAGACCGGCGAAATCCTGGTCCCCGCGCCGTGAAAGGGTCTGGCGGGACCGGCCTCGCGCCGCTTCGAGGCCCGTCCCGCCAGAGTTCACACGCGCTGGGTCGCCGCCTTCAGCGCCGCCTTCGCGGCCTCTGACGCGCCCAGCGTGTCCAGTCCGAACAGGGCCGCTCCCACCACGGGGTTCACGTCGACGACGCGGACCACCGCGCGCGGCGCCACCTTCAGGCACCGGCGCTCGATCTCCGCGATCACCGGCGCGCCGATCCCGGTCAGCACGCCACCGCCCAGGACGATCTCCGGCGCCTCCTCGGTCAGGTCCAGTTTCCGGAGGATCACCGCCGCGAAGACGCTGACCTCCTCGACGAACCGCGTCACGATGTCCGCCGCGACCTCGTCGCCCGCCGCCGCGACCTCGAACAGCAGCGGGCAGAGGCCGTGGATCGACGCCGGGTCGATCTCCTCGAAGTGCAGGCCCTGCACGACGTCCAGCAGCGTCGGCTTCTCGAAGTAGGCCGCCACCGCCGGCATCAGCGCGGTCCGCGGGCCGCGGCCGTCCTCGGCGCGCACGGCCCACCACAGGGCCTCCTCGCCGAGCCGGTACCCGCCGCCCCAGTCGCCGGAGATCTTGCCCAGCGCGGGAAAGCGGTGCACCCGCCCGTCCGGGCCGACGCCGGCGCCGTTGATCCCGGCGCCGCACACCACCGCGACACCCACCCCCGCGCTGCCCGCCCGGAGCAGCGCGAGGGTGTCGTTGCCGACGACGAGCGTGTCGCTCCAGCCGCGGACCGCCAGCGCCGCGTGCAGCGCCTCTTCCTCACGCGGGAAGTCGAGCCCGGCGAGGTAGGCCGACGTGTGCACCGCGAACGGCCGTTCGTCGGGCAGGCCCGCCGCGCCCAGCGCTTCGAGGACCAGGTCCTCCAGCGCCGCGACGCACGCCGCGACGCCGATGTTCTGCGGCGACGCGCCCGGACCGCGCGACTTTCCCAGCACGACGCCCTCGTGCGACACCACGAGGACCTCGGTCTTGCTGTTCCCGCCGTCGATGGCAATGACAGCTGGCCTCATCCGCGCGCCCAGGGCAGGTACTCGCGGTTGATCTGCACGAGCGAGTCCGCCAGCGTGTCGGCCTTCGTGTACTGGCCGACCAGCGGGTGCGCGAGCAGCGCGTCCGCCACGCGGTCGCGGCCGCCCTTGACCGCCGCCTCCAGCGCGAGGAACTCGTACGCCGTCGTCGCCGCGATGAGCCCGGAGAAGTTCGGCTCCACCGGCGGCTGCGGGATCGGCGTCGCACCGTTCGAGTCCACAGTGGACCGAGCCTCGATGACGGCGTCGTCCGGCAGGAACGGGAACGTCCCGTCGTTGCGGACGTTCACCACGTGCTCCTCGGCCGGCCCGCCCGCGGTCAGCGCGTGCACCAGCTGCACGGCGGCTTCCGAGTAGTACGCCCCGCCGCGCTTCTCCAGCGACTCCGGCTTCGTGTTCTGCTCCGGGTCGAGGTAGATCTTCAGCAGCTCTTCCTCGACGTCCGAGACGACGTCCGCGCGCGGCCGCTCGGTGCGCTGTTTGGTGACCTGCTCGTCGTGCGCGTAGAAGTACTTCAGGTAGTACGACGGCACGACGTTCATCCGCCGCAGCCACTTCTCCGGCACACTGACCTCGTTGGACAGGTAGTCCAGGTGCTCCTCCAGCAGCTCCGGCAGCCGGTCGACGCCGTCGACCAGCGCGCCGCGCTCCCAGCTCAGGTGGTTCAGTCCGGTGTGGACGAGCTTGACGTCGTCCGCGCCGACGCCGAGCAGCTTCCCGAACTGCCGCTGCAGGTTGATCGCGACGTTGCACAGCCCGACCGCGCGGTGTCCTTCGTTGAGCAGCGCGCGGGTGACGATGCCGACCGGGTTGGTGAAGTTGACGATCCACGTGTCGTCCCCGGCGATCTTGCGGACGCGGTCGGCGATGTCGAGCACCACCGGCACCGTGCGCAACGCCTTCGCGAGCCCGCCGGCGCCGGTCGTCTCCTGCCCGACGCAGCCGCAGGCGTGCGGGAACGTCTCGTCGGAGCGCCGCGCCCGCTGCCCGCCGACGCGCAGCTGGATCAGCACCGCCGACGCGCCGTCGACGCCCTCTTCCAGCGACTGCGTGGTCCGCACCTGCGCGGGGTGACCGGCGTGCGAGAGCAGTCTCTGGCTGAACCCGCCGACGGCCTCGACGCGGTAGGCGTCCGGGTCGACCAGCACGATCTCGTCGACGTCCAAAGTGGACCGGCGACCGGCGATCCCGTCGATCAGCTCCGGCGTGTAGGTGGACCCGCCACCGACGACTGCCAGCTTCATCCCTTGACTCCCGTGAATGTGATGCCCTTGACGAACGACTTCTGGGCGAAGATGAACAGCACGATGACCGGCGCCATGATGAGGGCCGTGGCGGCCATCGTCAGGTTCCACTCGACGTGGTGCATGCCGCGGAAGGACGCGATCGCCAGCGACAGCGGCCAGTGGTCCTGGTTCTCGCCGGTGTAGAGCAGCGGCCCGAAGTAGTCGTTCCAGGTGAACAGGAAGCAGAACATCGCGGTGGCCGCGATCCCCGGCTTGGCCATCGGGATCAGCACCCGGACCATCGCCTGGAACTCGTTGCAGCCGTCGATCTTCGCCGCCTCGATGTAGTCCTTCGGAATGGTGAGGAAGAACTGCCGGAGCAGGAAGATCGAGAACGCGTCGAAGAAGAAGTACGGCACGATCAGCGGGACCAGCGTGCCGGTGAGCCCCATCCGGACCCACAGGTCGTACAGCGGCACGACGGTGACCTGCGGTGGCAGCAGCATCGCGGCCACGGTCAGCATGAAGAACAGGTTCTGCCCGCGCCACCGCAGCTTCGCCAGGCCGTACGCCGCCGGGATCGCCGACAGCAGCGCCCCCGCCGTCGCCAGGGCCGAGTACAGCAGGCTGTTGCCGAAGTACTCCAGCAGCGGCGCCTTCTTGAACACTTCGACGAAGTTCTCGAAGTGCCATTCGGTCGGCCACAGGCTCGCCGTCATCGCCTGGTCGCTCTTCATCACCGCGGTGAGGAACACGAACAGCAGCGGCAGCATGAAGATCACGCCGAGCGCGATCCCGATCGCGTGTGTCGCGATGTAGGACAGCCGTTTGTCCCAGCTGTGCTTGAACCGCACCTTCGGCGGGACACCCGCCGGTTTCTGCGGCGCTTCGGCCAGTGCGGTCATGCCCCCTCCTCCTGGTGCTGGGACTTCCGGAGCTGCCGCACGAGGATCCACGTGAACGCCGAGGACACGATGAACAGCAGCACGGCCATCGCGGCCGCGTAACCCATGTTGAAGTAGCGGAAACCCTGGACGTACAGCCAGATCGGATACGTCAGCGTCGAGTTCTGTGGCGCCCCGATGAGTTTCGAGTTGCCGGCGACGTCGGCGGTGCCCGCCGAGGCGGACGCGGCGACGATCGCCTGCGTGAAGAACTGCAGCGCGTAGATGATCGAGTTGACCACGCCGAACAGCAGCACCGGCGAGATCGACGGCAGCGTGACGTGCCAGAACCGCCGGACCGCGCCGGCGCCGTCGAGCTCCGCGGCTTCGTATTGCTCGGTCGGGACGTCCAGCAGCGCGGCCAGGATGATGATCATCAGCTCGCCGGAGCCCCACAGCGCCAGCAGCGTCAGCGCCGGCTTCGACATCGCCGGGCTGTTGAACCAGAGCCCGCCGTCGATGCCGACGAGCCGCAAGAACCGGTTGACCGGCCCGAACTCCGGGTTGAACACGAAGACGAAGGCCAGCGTCGCCGCCGCGGGCGGGGCGAGCGTCGGCAGGTAGCACAGGGTGCGGACGAGCCCGACGCCGGACTTGAGCCGCGAGATCACCGACGCGATGCCGAGGGAGAACACCACGCGGCAGACGGTCAGCACGACCACCAGCCACAGCGTGTTGTACGCGGCCGTGCCGACCAGCGGCTCGCTGGTGAACATCCGGACGTAGTTGTCGAACCCGATGAACTGCGGCGGGTTGATCAGGTCGTACCGGGTGAAGGAGTAGTAGACCGTGGCGATCAGCGGGTACCCGAAGAAGATCAGGAACCCGACGAACGCCGGGGCCATGAAGAGGAAGACGGTCCGGCGGCGCTTGGCCCGGCGGGCCCCCGTCCGCGCCTTCGCAGGCGCGGACGGGGAACCGTCGGTTTTCGCGGCGAGGGTGGAGGTCATCCGCCCGCGCCCTTCTGCTTCAGTTCGTCGTCGATCTGCGCGTCCACCTTCTTCAGGCCTTCGGTCAGATCGGGGATCGAGCCGGCCTGCCACTTCTCGGCGAAGTCGTTGACCGCCTTGAGGTGCGCGTCACCGATCGGCGTGGTCTGGTTCGACACGAGCTTGCCGCTGTCGTACATGTCGAGGAACGTCTTGAACTGCGGCTGCAGGTCGAGGCGCGGCGACGTCAGCGAGGCCTTCGTGCTGGGCACGTTCTTCAGGCCGTTGGCCATGTCCACCAGGGTGTCGGTGTCCAGGGTGACCTGCTTGATCAGCTCCCACGCGGCGCCGGGGTTCTTGGCGCCCTTGGGGATCGCGATGATCGTGCCGGTGGTGAAGGCACTGCCGTACTTGTCCGCCATGGTGGTGAGCACCGGGGCGGGCGCGGTGGCGTAGTTCAGGGTCGGCGCCTGGTCCTTGATGAACGCGGTGCGGAACTCACCGTCGTAGATCATCGCCAGCTTGCCCTTCTGGAAGCCGTTGTCGGCGGAGTACTCGTCACCGAGGCCGGCCTTGAACTGCTCGACCTTGTCGTGGCCACCGAGCGCGTCGATCAGCTTCTTCTGGAACTCGAACATCGCCTTCCAGCCGGGGTTGGTGGCGAGGTCCGACTTGCCGTCCGGGCCGAGGAACGGCGCGCCGAAGTTCGGCGCCCAGTACTGGGCCTGGTTGGCGTAGAACGGCATCGAGGGCAGGAAGCCCGCGACCTTGATCGAGCCGTCCGCGTTGTACTCGGTCAGCTTCTTGGCGTCCTCGAGCAGCTCGTCCGTGGTCTTCGGCGGCGAGGTGACGCCCTTCGCCGCGAGCATGTCCTTGTTGTAGTAGAAGCCGTAGACGTCGGCGAGCATCGGCATCGCGCACCGCTTGCCCTGGTACTCGGTGTAGTTCCGGACCGCTTCGGGGATTTGGTTCAGGTCGATCTTGTCGCGGTCGATGTAGGGCTTGAGGTCCTGAAAGCTGCCGGTGGAGCACCAGGCGCCCAGGTTGTCGGTGTAGAAGGAGATCGCGACGTCGGGCGGGTTGCCGCCGCGGATCGACTGCGTGAGCTTGTCGTCGTCCTGGTTGCCCTCGTGCTTGATCTCGATGTTCGGGAACTTCGCCTTGAGCTTGTTCAGGCCCGCGGTGACCACGCCGTACTCGCGGTCGGTGAACTTGGAGTACACCGTGATGGTGAGCTTGTCGTCCTTGCCGGGCGCGGCCGCGGCGTCACCCCCGCTCGGGGCGGCGGCGCCGGAACAGGCGCTGGTCAGCAGGACGGACGCCGCGGCGGCGGCCGCTAACAGGGCGCCTCGGCGGATCCGGGTGGTAGGGGGCATGGCCCTCCTCCTCATCGGTTGGGCTACTCGGTCGGGGACGGGGCGGGACGGGTTCTTCCGGCCTCGGGCCTGCGCGACCCGAGGAGCGTGGGGGTGACGACGCCGAAGACGTCCTCACGGGTGGTGGCGAGCGCCGACTGCAGCGCGCCGGCGCGGACGGCGTTGCCCTGCACCGACGCACAGCCGACGGGCGTGCGCGGCAGGACCAGCTCGTGCAGCCGGTCCTGCACCAGCGCGGCGAAGGCTTCTCCGCCGGCGCGGCTGGTGTCGCCGCAGAGGAGCACGAGCTGCGGGTCGGCGACCGCGACGAGGTTGGCGACGCCGCCGGCGACCCGCCGGGCGAGGTCGTCGAGGAAGGGGTGCCCCGGCTCGGCCTTGGCCACGGCGTCCCAGGCGGTGTTCGCTTCGATGCCGTGGGCGGCGGCGAGCCGGCAGATGGCGGGCGAGTCGACGAGGTTGCCGAACCGGGCGCCGGCCTCGGGCCAGACGTCGCCGGTGTCCACCGTGGCCGCGTCGGGCACGCGCATCCAGTCGATCTCGCCCCCGCCGCCGGTGGCGCCGCGCAGCAGCCGCCGTCCGATGACGACGGCGCCGCCGACCCCTTCGGACAGCCAGACCATGACGAAGTCGTCGACGTCCTGGGCCTGCCCGACGCTCATTTCCTCGACGGCGACCAGGTTGACGTCGTTCTCGATCAGGACGTCGACCCCGAGCTCGTCGGACAGCTTCTGCGGGACGTCGAAGCCGAGCCAGCCGGGGATGTGCGGGGCGGAGGAGAGCAGGCCGGTCCGCGGGTCGAACGCGCCCTGCGCGCCGATCACGACGTGGGCGAGCTCTTCGCGGGTGATCCCGGCCGCCGCGGTGACGTGGTTCAGGGCGTCACCGAAGGTCCCGACGACGTCGGCGCCTTCGTGGACGGGCAGCGGCACCTGGTACTCGGCGAGCACGATCCCGGCGACGTCGGAGACGACGAAGTCGGCGATGTGCGGGGTGAGGTCGACGGCGGCGACGAAGGCGAGGCCGCCGTTGGCCGCCCAGAGCTGGGCGCGCGGGCCGCGACCACCGCCCCGGACGCCGGCCTTCACGACGAGGTTGTCCAGCTCGAGCCGGGTGATGAGCTGGGCGGTCGCGGGCTTGGAGAGCCCGATGGCGAGCTCGAGCTCGGCGCGGGTCAGCGGGCCCTCCCGGAGGAGGACCTCGATGGCGGCGCGATCGTTGATCTCGCGCAGCATCCGCGGGCTACCGGCTCGCACTCTTCGTCGCTCCCGACTTAATTAGGATACTTTACAGACGGTTTCGCAGGACTGTAGTGAGCCGGGGCACAGTCGTCAACGGGCTCCGGAAACGGCCAGGTAACGCTTGGCGGCGCGTTGGGCTACCTGGACGCAACACCGGTGAACGAGTTCCGCCGGTCCCGCGGGCTTGGGTATTCGCTTGCGCGGGCGGGGACGCTGGAGACATGGAGACGACACCGCCCGAGGACGTGCTCGGCTGCCCGGTGCCGATCGCACGGTTCGTCGCGCGCACGGAGCTGGCGGTGGTCGCGCTGCAGCACGTGGTCGCATACCCGGGCGGCTGCGGTTTTGCCGTGCACCTGTCGGTGCGTCGGGGGTCGTTGTCCCAGCAGGTCTGGGACGGCATCGACAGCAGCCACGCGGGCGGATTCCCGGGCCCGGACGACGCGGGGTTGCAGTTCCGGGTCGACGTGGGCGCACTGACGGAGGTCGGCGGCGGGGCGAGCAGCGGCGACCGGCATTACCGGGGTGACCGGCAGCTGTGGCTGGCGCCGCTGCCGGCGGGGCCGGTCGAGTTCAGCGTGGAGTGGCGGAAGGTCGGTCTCGAGCGGACAGGGACCGTGATCGACGGCCGGGCGATCGCCGAAGCGGCGGCGAACGCCCAGCCGTACTGGCCTTGACGCCGAGGAGCGGCTACTCCTCGGCGTCCGCCCAGGCTTTCAGCATCACGCGGGCGATGGACGAGTTCCCCGGCAGGATGATCTCCGCCGCCCCGTCCGCGATGGGCGTCGGGCGGGCGCCTTCGTTCCTCAGCTGGCTGTTCGCGAACGCCTCACGCACCTCGGCGCGCGACACCCACAGCGCCTCTTCGATCTCGCCGTCCGCCGGCACCAGCGGCGCCGCACGGTCCGCCCGGGCCGTGAACCCCAGCATGATCGAACGCGGGAACGGCCACGGCTGGCTGCCCAGGTACCGGACGTCCGACACCCGAGCCCCGACCTCCTCGCGGATCTCGCGCAGGACGCACGCCTCGAGCGACTCCCCTGCCTCCACGAACCCCGCCAGCACCGAGTATCGCCCGGCCGGCCAGATCGGCTGGCGGGCCAGCAGGACGTGCGAGCCGTTCGTGCCCTCCAGCGAGTGGACCAGGCAGATCACCGCCGGGTCCGTGCGCGGGTACTCCTCGCGGCCGTCGTTGGTGCACTTGCTCGCCCAGCCGAACTGGATCAGCTCGGTCGGATGCCCGCAGCGCGTGCAGAACTTCGCCTGGCGGCGCCAGTTCCGCAGCGCCTGCGCCGTGGTGAACAGGCCCGCCGACGTGTCGTCCAGCAGGTCGCCGTAGCCGCGCAGCTCGACCCAGATCTCGCCGTCCGCGCTCGGGACCTCCTCGACGAACCCCCAGCTGCCCGCCATCTTCACCGTGCCGGCGTCACCCGTCGGGCCGCCCGGGAGCGACCAGTAGTCGACGTCCTGCCACTCGCCGAGGAACACCGCGTCCGGTGGCGGGGCCGCGCCGAAGTCGATCGCCTTGCGGAACGCCAGCACCGACGAACCCTCGACGACCGGGGTGCGCCCGGTGTCGTCCAGGAGGACGACCCGGGCGTCGGGCCAGCGCGACAACAGCCGCGAAGGGTTGGTGCGCAAGCCTTCCTGCCTGTCCACAGTGGAGCGGGACAGGGTCGGCAGCGCACCGAGGGTGAACGGGACGGACATCAGGCCGGCTCGCCCACGACGACGTCGCCGAGGGACAGCAGCTTGCGCTCCAGCACCGCCGCGTCGCCGACCACCACGCCGGTGAACCGCTTGGGGGCGAAGTACTTCAACGCCGCTTCCGCCACGTCCGCGGCGGTCACCGCCGCCACCCGCGCCGGGTGCTCGTTCAGCCACTCCAGGCCGAGCCCGGTCGAGGCCAGCGCCAGCACCTGCCCGGCCAGCCCGGACTGCGACGACGTCGAGGTCAGCAGCGAGCCGATCGCGTACTGCCGCACCGACTCCAGCTCGTCGCCGGCCGGCGGGACCTGGCCGAGGCGGCCCAGCTCGTAGCGGGTCTCCAGCAGCGCCGGGGCGGTCGCGTCGGTCGCGGTGTCCGCGTCGACGTTGACCACCGCCGTGCCGTCGGTGAACTCGAAGCCGGAGTGCGCGGAGTACGTGTACCCCTTGTTCTCGCGGATGTTCTCGACCAGCCGCGACGAGAAGTACCCGCCGTAGGCCAGGTTCGCCAGCTGCAGCGCCGCGTAGCCCGGGTCCGTGCGCGGCACGGTCTGCGCCGAAAGCCGGATCTGCGACTGCACGGCCCCGGCGCGCGGCACCAGCAGCACGTCCGGGCCGGTCAGGTCGGGCAACGGCGGGAGCCGGACGGCGGAGCGGTCCGAAGCCCAGCCGCCGAACACCTTCTCCAGCTCGCCGACGACCGCGGCCGGGTCGATGTCGCCGACCAGCACCAGCACCGAACCGCGGGCCTGCACCGACACCCGGTGCAGCTCGCGCACCTGCTCGGGCGTCACGACCGCGACGTCTTCGGCGCGCGGCACCTCGCGCGTCGCCGGGTGGTCGCCGTAGCGGTGCTTCTGCAGGGCCTCGCGCGCGATCGTGCGCGGCTGGGTGCGGGAGACGGCGATCCGCTCGACCAGCCGCTCCTTCTCCCGGGCGATCTCCTCGTCGGCGTAGGTCGCGCCGGTGAGGACGTCACCCAGCACGTCGAGGAACGTCGGCAGCTTCTCGGCGAGCGCGGACCCGGTCAGCACCAGGCGTTCCGGGTCGACGCCGCAGCCGATGTCGCCGCCGATCAGCGCCAGCTCGGCGTCGATCTCGATGCGGTTGCGGCGCGCGGTGCCGGTCAGGATCGTCTCGGCGAGCACCTCGGCGATCGCCGGGTGCAGGGCGTCGTCGCCGGCGAACGGGATCCACAGCCGCGCCTCGACCATGGGCACGGTCGCCTTGCGGACGGCCAGCACGCGCAGGCCGTTCGCGAGCTCGGTGTCCACATGCGACAGGTCGCCGGCGGCGCGCTGCTCGCCCAGCGGGGGCAGCGGGCGCGGGCCCCGCGCGGTGCGGCCGATCTCCTCGGCCGTGCGGTGCGTTGCAGAAGTCACTGCTCGTTGTTCCCTTCCGAAGCGGGCTTGACCACCAGCACGGCGCGCGCGTCCGGGCGCAGCGCCTTCGCCGCGGCCGACACGGCTTCCGAGGTGACGGCGGACATCCGGTCCGCGAGCCGGTAGACCAGCGAAGCGTCGCCGTAGAGCAGTTCGAACGAGCCGAGCGCGAGCGTCCGGCTCACCAGGCGGTCGTGCTCGGAGTGCAGGCTCGCCGTCCAGCGGGCGGTGACCTTGCGCAGCTCCTCCTCGCTCGGCGGGTTCTCGGCGATCTTCTCCAGCTCGTCGTCCAGCGCGGCGAGCACGCGCTCGCGCGGGACCTCGTGCGGGTGGATCAGGGTGACGGTGAAGGTGTCCGGGTCGCGGGCCTCGAACGGGCCGAACAGCCCGGCGCCGGCGCCGATATCGACGACCAGGGGCTCCTTGTGCACCAGCCGCTGCTGCAGCCGGGAGCCGTCGCCGTCGGTCAGCACCCCGGCGAGCACGAGGTAGGCCAGGTAACCGTCGACGTCGTTGATCGGGTCCGGCATCCGGTAGCCGATGCCGAGCGCGGGCAGCGGGGCGTGCGGGTCTTCGACCTCGCCGCGCAGCTCGGTGGTCGGCAGCGGCTCGGCGAACGAGGGCCGCTGCGGCGCGGGCCGGTGCGGGACGTCGCCGAAGTGCGCCTCGATCAGCTTCTTCGCGTTGTCCACTTCGAAGTCGCCCGCCACGGTCAGCACCGCGTTCGCCGGCGAGTAGTAGGTGTCGAAGAACGCGGCGCAGTCTTCGACCGTGGCGCTCTCGAGGTCTTCGAAGCCGCCGTAGCCGTTGTGCGCGTTGGGGAACGTCGAGTACAGGACCGGCGGCAGGGTGATCCACGGGAACCCGCCGTAGGGCCGGTTCAGCACGTTGAGCCGGATCTCCTCCTTGACGACGTCGATCTGGTTCGCCAGGTTCTCGGCGGTCAGCTTCGGCGCGCGCATCCGGTCGGCCTCGAGGAACAGCGCGCGCTCGAGCGCGGCGCTCGGCAGCACCTCGAAGTAGTCGGTGTAGTCCGGGTGGGTGGACCCGTTGAAGGTGCCACCGCTGGACTGCACGTGCCGGAAGTGCGCGAGCTTCTCCAGGCTCTCGGAGCCCTGGAACATCAGGTGCTCGAAGAGGTGCGCAAAACCGGTGCGCCCCTCCGGCTCGGAGCGGAAGCCCACGTCGTAGTGCACGCTGACACCGACCACGGGCGCGGTCGCGTCGGGTGCCAGAACCACGCGCAGACCGTTGTCTAGGGTGTATCGGACGAGCTCGGGATCGGCCATGGCCCCACCCTACGACGGGTCGGCACTTCTCGGCTGCCCGCCTCGTGAGTGGCGATTAGGGTTCTAACCCGAATTACCACTCACGAGGCTCTGGAGGCGACCACGGTGGGCCGCCGCGAGCACCCCCGTGAGGTTCAGCGCGAAGGATCCGGCCTGGTCAGGCGTGACGTCGCCGGCGTGCCAGTAGACCCGCGGCGGGTGGTCGAGCGCGCCGAAGGCGGCCACCCACGGGCCCAGTTCGCCCAGAGCTAACGCGTACGGCAGGCCGCGCGAGAACACGAGCTCCCGGTGCGGCTTGCCGAAGTCCTTCGCCCGCACCGAGCCGAGCTCTTCCGCGACGCCGCGGAGCCGCCGCGCGACCTCGGCGCCCGCCCGGCGGTGCGCGGGCAGCGCGGCCGACACCGCGACCGCGGCGGCCCCGGTGAGGGCGAGGAGGACGCCGAGCTGGGCGTACCCGACGGTCAGCGCGAGCAGGACGGTCAGGAACACGCCGTAGAAGACGACCCGGGTCCCGGCGCGCCCGAGCCGTCCGGTCGCGAGCCAGCCGCGGCCGACGAGATCGGCGTGCAGCTCCGCTCGTGGGATCTCGACGTGCCGCTGCCGCAGTTCGGCGAGTGTCACCGACTCCTCGGGGACGACGGCGTCGAAGACGGCACGTTCGAAGGCCGTCAGGTGCTCGTCGGGCGGGTTGCGGCGGGTCAGCGTGGGGCCGTCGCTCACCCAGAGGTAGTTGCGGACGGCCAGGTCGAGCACGGTCGCGGCCAGGTCGGCGGGCCCGGCACGGCCGTGCAGCAGCAGGCCGGTGTGCCCGGGCAGCACCCCGGCAGGCGACGCGAACTCCCCCGTCGCTTTCGCGTGAAAGCGACCACCTGGAACCGTAGCTTTCACGTGAAAGCTACGCCGGGCGAGGAGGACCCAGGCGGCCGCCGCCAGCAGGAGCGCGCCGAAGCCGGCCCAGGCCCAGGCGACCGGGGCAGTGAGCACGAACGCGCCGGCGATCGTCTTGGCGGGGACGAGTACTGCGTTCGCCGGGACGGTGCCCGCCGGCAGCTCGACGGTCGTGGTCATCCGCTGGCCCGCGGCCAGGTTCTGCTGGCTGAACCGGGTCAGCCCGGCGTGGTCGATCTGCGCGGCGCCGCACGGGAAGTCCGAATCCGGCGGCCCGGCGAGGCAGTCCACCGCCGCCGGGATCTTCGGTGTGGCGAAGGACGCGCGGAGGAACTTCAGCTCGGCGCTCCAGCCGCCGGCCAGCTCCCAGGTGACCCGGTCGCCGTCGACCGCACCGTCCACTGTGTACCGGACGATCGAGGTGCCCGCGGTCAGGTGGACGGTGAAGACGTCCTTGTCGACCGACGCCGTCCCGCTGCCTTCGAGGACGACGTCACGGACGCCGTAGACGCGGTCGCGGTGGTGCGGCGCCGCGACGCGCAGCGGGACCCGGCGGTCCATCGTCAGGCCGTTGGGCACGGAGACCGCCTCGGCAACCGACAGCGAGCCGTCGCGCTCCAGCTTGAGCTGGATCTCCGCGCTCTGCGGCAGCGCGGGCAACGGCGGCTGGTCGACCGGCGCCGCGGTGAGGAAGAGCGCCAGCGCCGCCGCCGCGAGCACGGTCAGCGGGACGCGGCGGCGCGGCCGGCCTCGGTGAGCAGCCCGTCGAGCGCGGTCAAGAAGGACGGGAAGCGCGTGCCGAAGCGGCGCAGGTCGCTGTCGGCCTCCATTCCGCCGTACCAGTACAGGCCGGCCGAGCCGTCCGACGCCGGGTTGAGCGCGGCGAAGGCGCCCAGCCAGCGTTCGGTGTCGCCCAGCACGACCGCGTACGGCAGCGACCGGGAGAACACCAGCTCGCGGTCGGCGGGCGGGATGTCCTCGGCCTTGGCGGTGTGCAGGTAGTCGAGCAGGCCGCGGACCTGCCCGGCCAGCACCCGGCCGCGCGCGGTGCGCGACGGCAGCAGCGCGGCGGCCGCGGCCACGGCGAGCCCGGCCAGGGCGACCGCGACGCCGAGCAGCGCGTCGCCGACCGTGAAGGTGAGCACCGCGGTGGTGACCAGGCCGAGCGCGAAGATCCCGGCGCCGAGCCAGGTCAGGCGGCCGCGAGCGGTGTCCGGGCGGCGGGAGAACCAGCGCTTGGTGACGACGTCGGTGTACATCGCGTCGCTGATCCGGCGCAGGTCGAGGCCGCCGCGGGCACGCAGCTGCGACACCAGGACCGTCTCGGTGCCCGGCGGCAGCAGGGTTTCGTAGACGGCGCGTTCGAAGTCGTGGAGGTGCTCGTCCGGCGGGTTGCGGCGGGCGAGCTGCCAGTCCTGGCCCGGCAGTTCGGCGAGCCAGAGGTAGTTGCGGACGGCGAGGTCGACGACGGTGGCGCTGATGTCGACGACGTCGACGGTCTCGTCGACGACCGTGCCGACCTGGCCGGGCAGCACCCCGTCGGGACTGGCGAAGAAGACGCGGTCGCCGTCGCGCAGCAGCACCTCGACCGGGCCGGTGGTGGTGTGCAGCGCGCCCGCGTCCTGCTTGCGGCGGCGCCACACGAAGAGCCCGCCGGCGACGAGGAACAGGAGCAGCACGGCGAAACCGGCGCCGGTCAGCGGGGTCAGCGCGAAGGCGCCTGCCAGCAGGCCGATGTCGGCGAACACGGCGTTGGCGGGTGTGGTGCCCGCGGGCAGGCCGACGAGCAGGTCGACCCGTTCGCCGGGCTGGACGTCGTTCTGCTCCAGGCGCACAACGCCGGTGTGGTCGAGCTCGGCGAGGGTGCAGCGCCGGCTCGAGCCGGTCGGGCCGGCGAAACAGTCCACAGGGGACAGCTCCGGCGACGGCGCGAGGAAGGAGGCGGTGAGCTTGGCCAGCGGGGCGTCGAAGCCGCTCGCGACCTGCCAGCGCGCCTGCTGGCGGCCGCTCTGGTCGGCGACGGCGCCGTCGACGAGGTAGGTGACGGTCGAGGAGCCGCCGGTGAAGGTGAGGACGAGCTGGTCACCGGTGAGCTGGCTGGTGGCGGCGCCTTCGGTCTTGACGTCGCGGACGGTGAAGACGCGGTCCTGCTCGTCCCCGGCGGCGACCCGCAGCGGCACGCGCGAGGTGAGCTGCTGCCCGCCCGGCACGGTGACCTTCTCGGTGACGGACAGGGAGCCGTCACGGAGGACTTTGAGGGCGACGTCGGCGCTGGTGCCGTCGGGAGCCGGCGGCTGGACCTGGTTGCCGTCGAGCAGCTGCGGCTTCTTGACGAGGTCACTCGGCGGGTTGGGCAGGGTGGGGCCGGCGGACGGCCCGGTCTGCGCGGCGGCGGTCCCCCCGATGGCCAGCAGCCCGGCCACCGCGGCGGCCGTCCCCCATTTCCTCAACACAGCACCACACACTAGAGCACCCGATCTATGCTGACGCCCGGAACGGCGAGATCACCGCAGGTACGCCGCTTTCGACGCGGAGAACGCACGGGGGGTTCCACTCGATGACGCAAGGCCCGCAGGGCCCGGGTCCACACGGCCCGGGTCCCCACGACCCGCGCCGCCCGCTGCCACCGGGGCGAGCGCCGCTGCCGCCGCCGGGGGTGCGGCCGTTGCCGCCGGGCCGGCCGGGGCAGGGTGGGCCGGGTGGTGCGCCGGGCCAGCAAGGCGGGCAGGCGCCCCACGGGCCTGGGCAGGGCGGGCAACCGGGGCAGGCGCCGAGTGGTGCTCCGGGCCAGCCACCCCAAGGCCCTGGCGGCGCGCCGGGCCAAGGGTCGCACGGTCCCGGCGGTGCGCCGGGCCAGCCGTCGCAGTGGCCGGGCGGTGCTCCGAACCAAGGCCGACCGCCCCAGGCACCCGGCGGATGGCCGCCGCCGCAAGGCATGCCCCCGCAGACCGCGCCCTACCCCCACGGCTACACCGGCCCGCCGACCGGCCCCTTCATACCGCCACCGGGCACTCCCCTTCCGCCGCCGGCTGCCGCCGCGCCGCCCGTCTTCACGCCCGGTTATGCCGGGCCGCCACCCGGGACTCCCTTCGGGCCGCGGTTCGCTCCCGGGTACCGGCCCTACGTCGCCAAGAAGTCCAACACCGGCGTCATCGTGGCCGTCGCGATCATCGGGATCGTCGCCGTCGTCGGGGGGCTGATCGCGGCCATCGCGCTCACCGGGGGCAACAAACGGCACGTCGCCGACGCCGGGTACTCCAGCACCTACCCGACCGAAACCACCGAAACGTCCGAACGCACCACCGAAACCACCCCCACCACGGAACGGACCACGTCCCGCACCTCCGAACGCGAAACCCCGACGACGTCCCAAACGCCGTCCGGCCCGCGCTCGGTCGCGCGCACCAAGGACAACCCGCTCTTCGAGGACGCGAACTACGGCCTGCAGAACGTCCCCTGCTCGCTGAGCCGCTGGGCGACCGACCAGAACAGCGTCCAGCGGTTCTTCCAGTCCGGCATCACCTGCCTCGACGCGATGTGGTCACGCGTCCTCGGCGCGGCCGGGCTGCCGTTCGAGTCGCCGAAGCTGTCGGTGCCGGGGTCGATCTCCGAATCCTCGACGCCCTGCGGCGGCGGGGGCACCACCACCGGCGTCACGCCGTTCTACTGCCCGAACAACACCACGATCTACATGCCGATGGACCGCATCGAACTGGACGTCTGGGGCAACCATCCCGGCCCGTACCTGTCGATCCTGGCCCACGAGTACGGCCACCACGTGCAGAACATGGCCGGCATCAGCGAGGCGTACGGCAACCAGCGCTACGACGCGGGCGCCGACTCGGCCGTCGGGCTGGAGCTGTCCCGGCGGATGGAGCTGGAAGCGCAGTGCTTCTCGGGGATGTTCCTCGGCTCGGCGTCGGTCTCCGGCGGCTCAGTCGACAAGAACATCTACAACGAGGCCTGGAACGCCCAGGACCGCGGCGACGACTACGCCCGCAACGGCAAGCACGACCACGGCAGCGCCCGCCACAACATCTCCTGGTGGCAACACGGCGCGACGACCAACCGCAACCAGCAGTGCAACACGTGGCTCTCGGCGTCCGGGGACGTGTCCTAGCGCCCCAATGTGGCCTTCGGTGCGTTCAGCTCGGCGGGGTGAACGGATTCTCGACGGCAGGAGCGCCCGACGGCGGAGTCGGCGGATCCGGCTGCGGAGCGGGGGCGAAGTGGCTCGGCGGCGCGAACGCCTGTCCCCGCGCAGCTTCGGGCTGCCCCGCCGCCGCAAAGCCCGGCCGCCCCGCCTGCCGAGCCGCATACGCCTGGAAAGCCCGGGCCTGGTCCCGCCGCCGCCGTTCCGCGAGCACCGCCGCCAGGAATGCCCACGGCGGCACCCCCGGCGGCATCGGCGTCCCCAAAGCGTTGCCCACCTGCTGCGCCAACCCCCAGCCGAGCGCCTCCGCGGCCTCCGGGCGCAGCTGACTGAAGCGCGCCAAAAACTGCCGGCTCGCCAACGCAAGATCGTCCGGCAGACGCGTCAGGTCGAGCTGCGCCGCCCAGCCCTCCAGGCCCGGCGGCATGCCGATCGCCGGGTAACCCGCGCTCTCCGGCACCCGCTCGCGGACCACCAGCGTCCCGGCGAGGAAGTCGCCGACGCGGCGGCCGTCGGAGGAGCACAGCGACACGATCACCGCGACCGCGCCGAACAGCCCGAGCATCCAGAAGTCCACGATGAACCCGGCGAGCCCGCGCACCAGCGCGTGCCGGAACCGGATCGGGCCGCCGTCGACGCGCACCACGCGCAGGCCCACGGCCAGCTTGCCCAGCGAGCGGCCGCGCGAGAGCGTCTCGAACAGCACCGGGTACCCGACCATGATCAGCACCAGGAACACCAGGATCAGGGTCAGCGCGAGCGCTTCGTCCGCGTCCGGCACCACGACCGTCAGCAGCAGGATCGCGCCCAGCAGCAGCACGAACTGCACGAGGACGTCCAGCGCCATCGCCAGGGCGCGGCTGGCGAGCTTGGCCACCCGCAGGTCCAGGACGACGGCTTCGCCGGTGACCAGCTCGGATTCCTCGTGCACGGGGCCCAGCGTAACGACGGATAGGGTGGTCGCGTGGATGTGGACGTGTTCGTCGCGGCGCACACGGCGGAGTGGAACCGGCTCGGTGAGCTGACCCGCCGGGGCGGAAAGCTGTCCGGGCCCGAGGCCGACGAGCTGGTGACGCTCTACCAGCGGACCGCGACGCACCTGTCGATCGTCCGGTCGGTCGCGCCCGACCCGGCGCTGGTCGGCCGGTTGTCCGGGCTGGTCGCGCGCGGCCGGAGCGCGATCTCGGGGTCGCACAACCCCGCTTGGCGCGAGGTCGCCCTGTTCTTCACGCGCCGGTTCCCGGCCGCGGTCTACCTGTCGCGACGCTGGTGGATCCCGGCCGCGCTGGTGTCGATCGCGGTGATGGCGGTGATCGCGGTGTGGGTCGCGCACGACCCGAACGTCCGGGCGGCGATCGACTCCCCGGACGGGTTGAACGAGCTGACCAAGCCCGGCGGCGAGGCCGAGAGCTACTACTCGACCGGGCCGGCGGGCTCGTTCGCGGCGCGGGTGTGGACGAACAACGCCTGGGTGGCGGCGACGTCGCTGTTCCTCGGCGTCGCGCTCGGCCTGCCGGTGATCGGCGGGCTCTGGCTGAACGCGCTCAACGCCGGCGTGATCATCGGCGCGATGAGCGCGGCGGGCCGCCTCGACGTGATGATCGGCCTGCTGCTCCCCCACGGCCTCCTGGAGCTGACGGCGGTGTTCGTCGCGGCGGGCACCGGCCTGAAGCTCGGCTGGACGGTGATCGACCCGGGCCGCCGTTCGCGGTCACAGGCGCTGGCCGAGCAGGGCCGTTCGGTGGTGGTGATGGCACTCGGGCTGGCGTGCGTGCTGTTCGTGACGGGAATCATCGAAGCGTTCGTGACACCGTCGGGTTGGCCGACGTGGGTCCGCGTGGGCATCGGTGTGGTGGTCGAGGTGGCGTTCCTCGTGTACGTCTTCACGCTGGGAAGGCGCGCGGCGAACGAAGGCGAAGTCGGCGATCTCGAAGCCCGGGACATCGGCGACGCCCTGCCCGAGTCAGCATAAGCACGAGCCCTCGAAGGCGATCGACGATCCGTCCTCCAGCCCCGCCGTCCCCACGAACCGGGCCTCGAACTCCCCCACCTCCGTCAACACGAGCTTCGGGCTCGACGCCGAACCGTCCGCGCCCGTCTTCACCGTCACCGTCTCACTGCCACCGTCGAAAACCAAAACATTCTTCGGACGTGCCGCCCGGACGAAGAACGTCACCGGGACGTCGGCCGCCGGCTGGCCGTTTTCGCCGATCACCCGGACCACGAATGGCACTCCCGGGTCCTTCGTCGCCAGGCGCTGGCCGTTGCCGGACAGGATCGCCAGGGTCCGGCCGCCCGCTGCCCACGTGTTCGCGATGCCCGTCAGGGAACAGACTTCCTGGTACAGGCGGGCGCCCGCGACCGCGCCTTCCGCCGTCAGACAACGCGCCGTCGCGACGTTCGCGATCTCCACCAGGCCTGGCAGGCCCGCCACGCGCCGCCACGCCTGGTGTTTGTCCTTGTCGTCGCAGGCCGCCAGCTTCACCGCGACGCCGTCGACCGGGCTCGCCGCGGCCAGGCACTGTCCGCTCTGGACGTTCGTGAAGTGCTGCCCGGCGTAGGTCCACTTGGCGCCCGGGTCGGCCGCGTCGGCCAGGACCGGCTGCCCGGACACCACCGCCAGCGACAGCTTGCCGCCGCCGTCGGCCAGGTAGACGGGAGCGCCGTCAGCCGTGGGCGCCGAAGAGATCGCCAGGGCCACCGCCATGAGCTTCCACATGCTTCGGGCTTAACAGGCCGGCCGGACGCCCACCACCGGAGTCACCCGTCAGAGCCGCCCGGCCGCCTTCAACGCCAGGTACCGGTCCGCCAACGCCGGCGGCAGCTCCTCCGGCACCGCGTCCACCACACTCACGCCGTGCCGCGCCAGCCGTTCGGTCACGCGCTGCCGCTCGGCCACCACTCGCGACGCCGACGCCGCGTCGTACACGGCTTCCGCGTCACCGCGGCCGGTCAGCATCTCCGCCACCCTCGGGTCCGCCACCGACGCGATCACCAGCTCGTGCCGCGTGGTCAGCGAGCCCAGCACCGGGAACAGCCCCTCCTCCAGCGGCGCCGCGTCCAGGCCGGTCAGCAGCACGACCAGCGAACGACGGCGGGTCCGCTGAAGCACCTCCGCGACCATCCCGCGCGCGTCCGTCTCCACCAGGGACGGTTCCAGCGGAGCCATCGCGTTCACCAGGGACGTCAGCAGCGCCGCCCCGGACGAGCCCTGCACCGCGGCCCGCAGCCGCCGGTCGTAGGCCAGCAGGTCGACGCGGTCACCGGCGCGGGAAGCCAGTGCCGCCAACAACAACGCAGCATCCATCGCCGCGTCGAGGCGCGGGGCGTCGCCGACCCGGCCGGCCGAGACGCGGCCCGTGTCGAGCACCAGCACCACGTGCCGGTCACGTTCCGGGCGCCAGGTCCGGACCATCACGTCGGCCGCGCGGGCCGTCGCGCGCCAGTCGATCGAGCGGACGTCGTCGCCGATCACGTACTCGCGCAGGGAGTCGAACTCCGTGCCCTGGCCGCGGATCAGCACCGCGTTGCGGCCGTCGAGCTGCTGCAGCCGCGCCAGCCGCGAAGGCAGGTGCTTGCGGCTGTGGAACGGCGGCAGCACACGAACCGTCCACGGCACCTCGTGCGAACCCTGCCGAGCCGCCAAACCCAACGGCCCCACCGACCGGACCGTCACCCGCGCCGCCGTCCGGTCACCGCGCCGCGACGGCTTCAAGGAGGTCACCACCGTCCGCCGCTCCCCCGGCGGCACGCGCACCGGATGCCGGTCCGACGCACCGGCCGAAGGCGGCCACGCGTCGCGCAGCAGCCCGCGCACGGTTCGCCCGCCGGGGTTCGCGACGACCAGCGTGACCTCGCACGGCTCGCCGAGCCGCACCGACGTGTCGCCGGACCGCCGGAAGGTCAACGGCCGCACGCTCCCGGCCAGCACGAGGTCGACGACCACGAGCAGCAGGAGCACCCCGCCGACCGCCAGGATCCCGGTGTCCGACGGCGCGAGCAGCCCGACCACCAGCGCGCCGAACAGCGCCAGCAGCCCGAGCCTTCCGGTGACGGCCATGTCAGCGCGGCACGGGCACGGACGCGAGGACGCGGTCCAGCACCCCGTCCGCGGTGACGCCTTCGAGCTCCGCCTCCGGCCGCACGTCCAGGCGGTGCCGCAACGCGGGCCGCGCCAGCGCCTTGACGTCGTCGGGCGTCGCGTAGTCGCGTCCGGCGAGCCACGCCCACGCGCGCGTCACCGCGAGCAAAGCCGTGGCGCCACGCGGGGAAACGCCGATCCGCACCGACGGCAGGGACCGCGTCGCGCGGCACAGGTCGACGACGTACCCGATCACCTCGGGCCCGATCGTCACACGCGCGACGGCTTCGCGCGCGGCCGCCAGTTCCGCGGCCCCCGCGACCGACTTGAGGCCCGCCGCAGCGAGGTTGCGCGGGTCGAAGCCCTGCGCGTGCCGCCAGAGGATCCCGATCTCGTCCTCGCGCGACGGCGTCGGCATGGTCAGCTTCAGCAGGAACCGGTCCAGCTGCGCCTCCGGCAGCGGGTAGGTGCCCTCGTACTCCACCGGGTTCTGGGTGGCGATCACGATGAACGGGTCGGGCAGCGGCCGCGACTTCCCGTCGAGCGAGACCTGCCGCTCCTCCATCGCCTCCAGCAGCGACGACTGCGTCTTCGGCGGCGTCCGGTTGATCTCGTCGGCGAGCAGCAGGTTCGTGAACACCGGGCCCTCGCGGAAGGAGAACTCGCCGCTGTGCGCGTCGTAGACGATCGAGCCGGTGACGTCGCCGGGCATCAGGTCCGGCGTGAACTGCACCCGCGTCGTCTCCAGGTCCAGCGCCGCCGCGAGTGCCCGCACCAGCAGCGTCTTCGCGACGCCGGGGACGCCTTCGAGCAGCACGTGCCCCCGGCAGAGCAGGGCCAGGATCAGCCCGGTGACGGCGGCGTCGTTGCCGACGACGGCCTTGCCGACCTCGGCGCGCAGCGCGATCAGCGCGTCCCGGGCCCCGGTCGTATTCTCGCTGGTCAAGTTCGCCCTGCCTCTCGTTCCACCCTGTCCAGTTCGCCGGCCAGCCGGACCAGCGCGGGGTCGTCCGGCACCAGCGGGCCGTAGAGGACCGCGCCGACGTCGGCGGCCTGCCGTCCGGTCCGTTCGCTCACCGAGCTCACCAGCGCCGCCGCGTCGGCGTCGCGGGGCAGCCCCAGCGCGGTCCGCAGCCGGGCCCGCGCCGCTTCCCGCAGTGTCTCGCCCGCGTGGCCCGCGGCTTTCGCCCGCCGGTACAGCCGGGCGCGTCCCTCGGCGGTTTCGGCCGCGCGCACGACGATCGGCAGCGGCTCGGTGACCACCGGGCCGAGCCGGCGGGCGCGCCACAACGCCAGCAGCGCCACGGCGATGAACGCCTGCGCGGCGCCGAAGTACCAGCCGTCCGGGATCAGCTCGAAGATCGACTTCCGGCTGGCGTCCAGCGCCGGGTCGGTCACCGACGGCAGGTACCAGACGAGCGTCGGGTGCGCCCCGAGCAGGTGCAGCGACAGCGCCGCGTTGCCCTGGTCGCCGAGCTTCGCGTTGGTCAGCGGCGCCGACGAGCCGAGCAGCGTCGTTGTGCCGCCGTTGTCGGCGAACTGCAGCAGCGTGCCGCCGCCGTCCTCGGCGGGGTAACACGAGCGTGCGCCGGGTGCGGCGTATCCGACCCCACCGAGCGTGACGTCGCCGGCCGCGACGGCCGCGGCCACCGTGCACTGCGGGCTCAGGGTCTCCTGGCCGCTCTGGCCGACCGGCCGCACCAGCGGCAGTGAATCGCGCAGCGTCGGCGCGCCCGGTGTCACCAGGACGACGTCGGCGGCGCGCTCGCGCAGCGCGTCGAGCCGTTTCGCGGGGACCAGGTCCGGCTGGGTGACCAGCAGTGTCGCGTTTTCGCCGATCTCGCTGTCGGCTTCCCCGATCGTGTGCGCGGTGCGGACGTCCACACCCTGGTCGCGCAGCAGCTGCGCCAGCGCGTGCGCGCCGCCGGGTTCGTAGGAGCCGGGTTCGAGCATGCCGTGCGTCTGCTCGCCGCGGCCGAGCAGGAGCAGCGCGCCCGCGGCGAAGATCAGCGCGACGAGGGCGAGCGGGATCCGCACGCCGCGCCAGATCCGGCGCAGGTCCGGGGAAACCGAAGTGGTCACGGGCCCGCCAAGGCGACGGGGCGTTCACGGCGGCAGCGCTCGTCCAGCTCGGTCAGCGTCCGGTACGCCGCTTCGGTGCCTTCGCGGCCGCCGTAGTGGACGTCGTCGAAGAGCCGCGCCCCCTGCCGCAGCGCTTCCGCGACGTTCGGCAGCAGCACCCCGGCCTCGATGGCGGCTTCGTCGGCCGTCCGGCCGGAACGGGCGTCGAGCAGCGCGCGTTCCTCCAGCGCCCGCACGACGGCTCGGAAGCGGTCGCGCACGGCGTCGTCGAACCGGCCGGCGGCCGCGGCTTCGGCCGCCGAGCGGCGGTAGTCGGCGGCGCTCCGGCGCGCCCCGCCGAAGACGGCGCGCTCGGCGCGGGCCGTGCGGGCGATCTTGCCGGTGCGCAGCCGGACGACCACCACGAGCACGATCAGCAGCACGAGGACCAGCACCAGCCCGAAGATCCCGCCCGGGACCACCGACGACAGCCCGTCCAGCAGCTTCTGCAGCTGCTCGCCGAGCCACTGCCCGACCTGCTGGAGGATGTTCGGCTTCGCGTCGCGGTACTTCGGGTCCGACAGCTCTTCGGCGGCCGCGCGCCGCGCTGAGTCCCGGTCGATGTCGACCGGGACGTCGGTGAGCAGCAGCGTCACCATGCCTGCGGCGGCTGCTGCACTCCGGCCGCGCGGGCCAGCTCGATGTCCATGCCCTCGTGGCGCATCCGCTGGTCGAGGTAGACGATCACGGTGACCAGCGTGACGAACGGGATCGCGATGGTGCCGGAGACGATCTGCCCGGCCGCCTGCAGCAGCAGATCGCCGGTGCCGGGCACGACGATCTTGCCCGGGTTCAGGATCCCGGAGAACACGCCGGACCCGAGGTTGAAGGGCACCTGGATGATGTTCTCGAAGAACGACTCGATGATCCGCGCCAGGACGAGGATGCCGAGCACCCGCCAGAAGGCGGCCTTGACGAGCGTGACCGACCGCGAGAACGCCTGCCGGAAGCTGCCGCGTTCGAGGACCAGCGCCGGGGCCGCCAGCGCCCAGAACACCCAGGCCACCACACCCGGGATGATGCAGAGCATCAGGCCGATGGTCGAGACCAGCGAGTAGACGAACGCGACGCCGAGCAGCGGCAGCAGCCGCGGCTGCACCTCGGCCCAGGCGACGCCGAAGGTGACCTCGCGGCCGAGCGCGGCCCGGCCCATCACCGCGGCCATCAGGCCGGTGGTGACGGTCATCAGCAACGTCGAGATCAGCGCGGCCGGGATGGCGACCAGGAAGAGGTCGCCGAACGTGCCGAAGAGCGCGTCACGCAGCTCCGCCTCGGTCGCGCCCGGCCCGAGCTGCGCGGTGTTCGCGAGGCTCTCGAGGTCGGTGAGCACGAACTTCTGCACGACGAACGTGACGGCCGCGGCGATCACCGCCACCACCGCGCCGATGCCCAGGGTCAGTAGCGGCAGCCGGCGGATCGTGGTGATCGCGCCGTCGAGGACGTCGCCGATGTTGAGCGGCCGCAGCGCGATCACGCCCGGCTTGCCCAGGCCGTGCGGGTTCCACCGCGGCGGCTGGCCGGGGTACTGCGGCATGCCGTACGACGCGGTCGGCGGGGCCGGCGGGCCGGGAGCCTGCCAACCGGGTGGCGGAGTGGGCTGCGAATCCGGCGCCTGCCACCCGCGCGGCGGCGTCGCCGGTGACGCCGAGTGACCTTCCGGCGGCTTCGGTTCACCCGATCCAGGGGCGGGAGCCTGGGGGATCCCCTGGCTCGGTGTCGGCGTGTCGGCGCCCTCTCCGCCGGGCGCGCCACCGGTGTCTGTCATCGAAGCCCCTCGCCTGCAGTACGTGCTTGCCGCCACTCTTTCAGAGCCGGTCACACCCGGCCAGACCTGGGGTGACGTCGGTGCGTCGTGACCGCTCGCGCACAGACGGGTGCGAGAGGGCCCGTTCCCCCGATATGCTGAACGGCGGGATCGGGTACCCCCGGTCCGTACCGAGACCCTTCGGGACTGCCTAGTGACGCAACCGCCCCACGGCCAGGTACCGCCTCGCGGAACCGTCCAGCCGCCGCCGGTGCCGGATGCGCAACCGGCTCCCCCGTGGCTGGGTCACCCGCACACCGTCTCCGCCCCGAAGCGCCGCTCACCGGCCGCGATCATCGGGGTGTGCCTCGGCGCGGCGGCCGTGCTGGTGCTCGGGCTGGTCGCGATCGTGGCCCTCAACCGCGGCGACCAGGCCCCGCTGGCGAACGCGAACTACCGCGACACGCCGACGTCGCAGGATGCCCCCTCGCAGCTGCCGCCCGGCGGCGCGGGCGCCCCGGCCTCGGCGTCCCCCGGCCCGTCGACCGAGGTGCAGACCCCCAGCGCGACCGGCCCGCAGAAGATCCTCAAGCTGGCCGACCACCCGATCCTGCAGGACCCGAACGCCGGCCTGCAGAACCGCGTCTGCACGCTGCCGGCCTGGCGGAGCACCCAGGCGGGCGCGGAAGCGTTCTTCACGGCCGCCAGCAAGTGCCTCGACGCGGCGTGGGGCCCGTTCCTCGAGGCCTACCACCTGCCGTTCACCTCGCCGGCCCTGCACTTCCCGACCGGCGCGAGCTTCGAGACCGAGTGCGGCACCATCCAGGTCGGCATCGCGACCGCCGCGTACTACTGCGAGAACAACCTGTACGTCCCGTTCCGCGGGCTGCAGACCGACCAGTACGGCAACAACCCGGGTGTCTACCTGGCCCTGTTCGCCCACGAGTACGGCCACCACGTCCAGGAGGTCGCCGGGCTGATGGACGCGGCCTGGCAGAAGATCTACGAGGCCGGCCAGAACAGCCCGGCCGGGCTCGAGATGTCGCGGCGCAAGGAGCTGCAGGCCCAGTGCTTCTCGGGCATGTTCCTCGGCGCGCACGTCGACCAGGGCGGCACGATCAGCCGGGACATGTACAACAAGGCCTGGAACGACCAGGAGACCCGCGGCGACAACACGTCCCGCAGCC
The DNA here is from genome assembly GCF_055583145.1 of Amycolatopsis sp. NPDC104819. Classification (NCBI taxonomy): domain Bacteria; kingdom Bacillati; phylum Actinomycetota; class Actinomycetes; order Pseudonocardiales; family Pseudonocardiaceae; genus Amycolatopsis; species Amycolatopsis sp. NPDC104819. Next base: position 101,427 of record NZ_JBVJON010000003.1, read on the forward strand.
ACGACCACGGGACGAACGCGCACTACGCGTCCTGGTGGCGGGCGGGCGCGACGAGCAACCGGATCGCCGACTGCAACACCTTCGCGGCGCCGTCGTCCGAGGTCAGCTAGCGGTCTTGGGGCGCAGCGGGATGCTCAGCCACAGGTAGACGAACATCCCGCCGGAGAAGCACGCGAACACCAGCAGGAACAGTCCGATCGGGCGGCGCGCGTCCGAGGCGCCGGCCGAGGTGTCCGCGGCGCGGACGGTGACCGTGCCCTGGTCCGGCAGGACCTCCGGGACGCCGACGTCGATGCGCTCGCCCTGGCCGTGGCCGCAGCCGTTCAGCGTGCCTTCGTGCGTCTTGCCCGCGACGGTGAACTTCACGGTCTCGACCGCGTCCGCCCCGTCGCACGGCGCCGGCTTCGTGACCTCGGCCTGCACGGGTGCGCCCACGTCGTCGTTGGTGATGCCCAGCAGGCCCGGCCCGGCGAGCCAGGCCAGCAGCACGACGAGCAGGCCCGCCGCGGCGGGGATCGCCACCGTGGGCCACTTCAGGGCGAGGGGTCGCGGGGGCACCCGGCCATGGTTCCAGATCCGGCGGGCAAAACCCAGGCGGCCCGGTCCCGCTCGGTGCCGAAGCGGACCTATCGCTCGATCTTCTCCGCCTGCGTGACCTTCTTGACGTAGAGCAGCTTGTCGCCGGGTTCGATGGCGTCGGCCTGCGGGGCGTCGACGCGGTAGAGGACGCCGTCGCGGACCACGCCGAGCACGAGGTCGGGCAGGTGCCGCGGCGACCCGCCCTCCTCCGACGGCTCGACCGGCCGCTCGGCGATCGCCAGGCCGGACTCCGGCGTGAGCAGGTCCTCCATGATGTCGACGACCAGCGGCGTCGACGTCGCCATGCCGAGCAGCCGCCCGGCCGTCTCGCTGGAAACGACGACCTGGTCGGCGCCGGACTGCTTCAGCAGGTGGACGTTCTCCGCCTCCCGCACCGAAGCGACGATGTGCGCCTTGGGCGCCAGCTCGCGGGCGGTGAGCGTGACGAGCACCGCCGTGTCGTCGCGGTTCGGGGCGACGACCACCGCGCGGGCGTGCTGCACCGCGGCGACGCGCAGGACGTCCGAGCGGGTGGCCGAGCCGTGCACGGCGACGAGGCCGAGCGCGCTGGCCGCGTCGAGGGCCTGCTGGTCGGTGTCCACGACGACGATCTGGCCCGGGGCGACGTTGTCGTCGCCGAGCAGCGCGTTGACGGCGGACCGGCCCTTGGTGCCGAACCCGACGACGACCGTGTGGTCGCGCACCTTCGTCCTCCACTTCTGGATCTTGAACGCCTGCCGGGAGCGCTCGGTGAGCACTTCCAGGGTCGTGCCGACCAGGACGATGAGGAAGAGCACCCGCAGCGGGGTGATCACCAGCACGTTCACCAGCCGGGCGGACGACGTCGCGGGCGCGATGTCGCCGTAGCCGGTGGTCGAGAGCGAGACGGTGGCGTAGTACAGGCTGTCCAGCAGGGACAGGCCGTCGCCGTTCGCGTCGCGGTAGCCGTCGCGGTCGACGTAGACGATGACCACGGTCAGCAGCAGGGCGAGGGTCGCGCCGATGACCCGCTTGAGGATGGCGCGCAGGGGGCTGACCGTCAGCTCGGGCATCCGCAGGACGCCGACGAGCTCGTGGTCCGGGCGATCGGTGAGGCTGCCGAGCGGCAGCCGCCTCAGCGCCTTCATGCACCCGCTCCGGGCGGCCGGTGTCGAGCGTCACTCACGCCCGGAGGATAGCCGAACCGCGGGAACCGCCGCCGCGTGGAACGATCGGCCGATGGCTACCTCGCAACGGCCCGCGCACGTCCTGGCGGGGGCGCTGGGCTTCATGGGCATCCTGCACTTCGCCGTCCCGAAGCCGTTCGACGGCCTGATCCCGCGGTCCCTCCCGGGTTCCCGGCGCGCGTGGACGTACGGCTCGGGCGTCGCGGAGCTGGCGGTGGCGGCGGCCGTGGCCACCCCGCGGACCCGCCGGCTGGGCGGCCTGGCGGCGGCGCTGCTGTTCGTCGGGGTCTTCCCGGGCAACGTCAAGATGGCGGTGGACGCGCGCCGGGCGCCGTTGCCGCAGCGCGCGATCGCCTTCGGCCGGCTGCCGCTGCAGTGGCCGCTGGTGGCGTGGGCGCTGAAGGTCCGCGACGCCGCCTGATCGTCGTGCGAGCCGAAATCACCAGCGTGTCGGACGACGGCGTGGTCTGGTTCGCTTCGCCGTTCGGCACCGCGAACGCGACCTGGCGCGGCGCCGAGCCGCCGCGGACCGGTGAGTGCCCGGTCGAGCTGGAGTTCCCGGCAGAGGTACGGATCCGGGCGGTGACCCCGATCGGCGTGCCCGAGCTCCACGGCACCGGCAACCAGGTGCACGTCACGGCCCAGGTCGCGGCGTACGACTCCGGCGACCGGATCGCCACCCTCCGCCTCGGCGACAGTCTCGTGCTGGCCGAGATCCGCCTGCCGGCTTCGGAAATTCGGCCGGGCGCGTGGCTGCGCCTGACCGCCGAGAGCCTGCACCTCTACCCGCTGAACCTCTAGCGCGTGATCGAACGCGTAACTCGCGTGACCAGAGCCGTAACTCGCGTGATCGAAGCCGGATCTCGCGAGTTACGGGCCTGATCACGCGAGATACGGGCCTGATCACGCGAGATACGGGTCTGGTCACGCCTCGGGGATGTCGCGGAGCAGGCGGCGCAGGGCTTCCGGGTCCAACAGGTCCGCCGGGCGGATCGTGCGGTTCGCGCGGACGTAGTGGAACGCCGCGCGGACCTCCTCCACCGGGACGTCTTTCAGCGCCGCCCACGCCATCCGGTACGCCGCGAGCTGGACCGACAGCACCGGGAGCCGGGACTCCGGGGGCACCGAGCCCGTCTTCCAGTCCACTACTTCCCAGTACCCGTCCGGGTGGCGGAACACGGCGTCCATGCGGCCACGCAGGGTGATGCCCTCGACGTCGGCCGAGAACGTCACCTCGACCGCGTGCGGCACCCGCGACGCCCATTCGCTCTGCTCGAACGCCGTCCGGAGGTCTTCGAAGTCCGCGTCGGGGACCTCGCCGAAGTCGGCCGCGCCGGGGAGGTCGTCGATCTCGATGAGCTGGTCGCCGGCGAAGCGGCGCTCCAGCCAGCCGTGGAACTCCGTGCCGCGGCGGGCGAAGCTGTTGGGCTCCACCGGGAGCGGCCGGCCGAGGTCGGTCGCGAGGCGGTCGGCGTCGTCGGCGAGCGCGACCAGCTGGCTCACCGAAAGCTTCGACGGCAGCGGGACCCGCCGGACCCGGTCGTCCTTGCGCGCCCACTCCTCCAGCAGGACGTCGGTGTCGGTCGTCCAGCCGTCCGGGTCGTCCTCTTCGGACTCTTCTTCGTCCGAAGTGGACAGTGCTTCGAACACGAGGTCCACGCCGGTCTGCACGCCGGTGCGGCGGTCGGCCAGGGGATCGAGCGGCCAGCGGGCCGTCCGGGAGTCCGACACCAGCGGGTTCTCGTCCTCGGCGGCCGGCTCCGGCGCCCACTCGGCGAGCTGTCCGACGCCGGTCTCGCGCACCACACCGGCGATCTCCGTCAGGAACTCCGACGGCCCCTTCGACCGGCTGCTGCTTTCGTTCCACCAGTGCCCGGACACGATCAGCGCGTGCTCGGAGCGGGTCAGCGCGACGTAACAAAGCCGCCGCTCCTCCGACTGCTCCCGCTCGACGAACCCGGCTTCGTGCAGCTCCAGTCCTTCTTGGACTTCCTTGCGGTCGTACCCCTCGGCGATCCGCAGCTCCGGCAGGTCCTCGGCGTCACCGCGCAGCACCGCGGGCAGCGACGTCGCGGTCCGCAGCCACGACGACGACCGCCGCCGGCCGGGGAAGACGTCCTGCACCAGGTGCGGGACGGCGACGACCTCCCACTCCAGGCCCTTCGCCGAGTGCACGGTGAGCACCTGCACGCGGTCCGGCACCACCTCGACCTCGCCGGGAGTGAGCCCGTCTTCGGCGTGCGCGGCCGTGTTCAGGTAGTCCACAAAGGACAGCAGAGTCGCCGTCGGCGCCGTCTCGGCGTAGTCGGTGACGACCTCGGCGAACGCGTCCAGGTGCGCCCGCCCGGCGGATCCCGGGCGGGCCAGCGACTCCACGTCCAGGAGCATCGTGCGCTCGACGTCGGCGACCAGCTCCGGCAGCGACTGGTCGAGCCGCCGCCGCAACGCGGAAAGCTCACGGCTGACGCGTTTCACGCGCTGGTAGCCCTCCGGCGAGTACCGCTCCGGCGCGCCCGGCTCGTCGACGGCGTCGATCAGCCCGGCCTGCTCGACGCGGTCGACGACCAGCTCCGGGCCCTCGGCCTTTTCGGGGCTCGACAGCTCCCCCGCGCGCCGCCACAGCGCAGCGACGTCGGCGGCCGCGAGCCGCCAGCGGGCGCCGGTCAGCAGCCGGGCCGCGGCGCTACCCGACAGCGGGTCCGCGAGCACCTTCAGCGTCGAAACGAGGTCGGCGACCTCGGGCTCGTCCAGCAGCCCGCCGAGCCCGACGACCTCGACCGGCAGCCCGCGCGCCCGCAGCTCGGCGGCGATCGGGGCCATGTCGGCGCGGCGCCGCACCAGCACCGCGGCACTCGGCGGCTTGCCGGTCTCCTCGCGCACGGTGTGCCAGCGCCGGGCCAGCGCGTCGGCGACCCACTCGCGTTCGGCGCGGATGTCCGGCAGCAGCGCGCACGCGATGTCCCCGGACCCGGCGCCTTCGCGCGCCCGCAGCCGTTCGACACCGAGGCCGCGCGCCCGCAGCGGTTCGGCGATGGCGTTGGCGAGGTCGAGGATCTCCGGCGGGTTGCGGAAGCTCGTCAGCAGCCCGAAGTCGTGCGCGGGCACGAGCCGTTCGCCGTCGAAGCGGGGGAAGTCGGTGGTGAACCGCGGGAGGTTGGCCGCGCTGGCGCCGCGCCAGCCGTAGATCGCCTGGGCGGGGTCGCCGACCGCGGTGACCGGCATCGGCGGGTTCTCGACGCCGCCGAACAGCGCCCGCAGCAGCACGCGCTGGGCGTGTCCGGTGTCCTGGTACTCGTCGAGCAACACAGCGCCGAACCGCTCGCGTTCCCCGCGGACGACGGACGGGTACCCGCTCGCCAGCTGGGCGGCCAGCGACATCTGGTCGGCGAAGTCGAGCGCGCCTTCGTTGCGCTTGCGGCGGTGGTACTCCTCGACGAGCGGCAGCAGCGCGAGCCGGAAGTGCTGCGCGGCCATGATTTCGGTGAGCTTCTGCGGCAGCGCGGCGCGCTGGCCCTTGGCGCGCGGCGCGTTCTCGATGACGCGGCACATCCAGGTGGTGTACTCGGCGAGCTGGTCGGTCGAGATGAGGTGCTCGCCCAGTTCGCCGGCGAGCTGCAGCACGTCCGCGGTGACGGTCGGCGGCACGCGGTCGGTGTCCAGCTCGTTGTCCCAAGTGGACACGACCCGGTGCGCGATCTGCCACGACGAGGTTTCGGACAGCAGCCGCACGCCGGGTTGCACCGGCAGGCGCAGGCCGTGTTCGGAGAGCAGGCGCCCGGCGTAGGCGTGGTAGGTGAGGACGGTCGGCTCACCGGCGACCACAGTGGACCGCAGCCCGCCGGTGGGATCGAGCCGGTCGAGCAGCCCGGACCCGGCGAGCCGCCGCAGCCGAGCGCGGACGCGTTCCCCGAGCTGGCGCGCGGCTTTGCGGGTGAAGGTGAGGCCGAGGACGCGGTCCGGGCTGACGATCCCGTTGGCGACCAGCCAGACGACCCGCGCGGCCATGGTTTCGGTCTTCCCGGCCCCGGCCCCGGCAACGACGAGCGAGGGTTCGACGGGCGCGGCGATGACGGTGGCCTGCTCGGGTGTCGGCCGGTGCAGCCCGAGCGCGTCGGCGAGTTCCGCGGGCTCGACGGGGTTGGCGATGACAAGGGGACTCACGATCGCACCCCACTCGGTCGTGAGTGGTAATTAGGGTTAGAACCCGAATTACCACTCACGACATCTTTTGGCTCGCTCACGGGCCCGGCACCTGCCTGCCCTCCGGCCGCAGCGGGCAGCAGCCCCGCGCCGGGCAGCGGTCGCAGTCCGGGTTCTCCTGGGCCTGGTAGTCCGGGCCCGCCGCCGACGCCGCCGCCGTCTGGACCAGCTCCAGCCACTGCTTGCCGCCCACCTCGTCCAGCGGTGGCTGGGACCGCTCCGTCGCGCCCGTCTTGTTGTTCGCCTTCGCCACGTACACCAGCCGCGCGCCGCCGGGCTCGTTGCTGCCCTTGATCGCTCCCAGCAGCACCGCCAGCTGGTACGCCGCCAGCTGCGGGTGCGCCTCGGCCTCCGCGCCCGACACCGGGACCTTGCCCGTCTTGATGTCGACGATCACCGGGCGGCCCTCGGCGTCCAGCTCGACCCGGTCGACGCGCCCGCGCAGCAGCACCCGCGGCTCGTCCGAACCGCCCGCCGGCAGCTCGACCTCGATGTCCTGCTCGACACCCGCTTCCTTGAGCTCGGCCCGGCTGCGCTCCAGCCACGTGACGAAGTTCTGCAGCATCCCCTCGACCCGCCGCCGCTCGCGCCGGGAGAACCACGGCGCGCCCGCGTCGACGCGCACCCACGCGTCGTCCAGTGCGGCCTGCAGCTCCGCGTCGGTGCTGCCGGACGCCACCGCCTGCGCGAGCCCGTGCACCAACGTCCCGGTGACGGCGGCCAGCTGCGCCGGGTCGCTGCCGCCGTGGCGCTCGATCATCCAGCGCAGCGGGCACTTCGTCAGGACTTCCACTGTGGACGGTGAGATCCGGATCAGGTCGCCGGCCGCGTGCACCGGCGCGTCGGTCGACGCCGGGAGCAGGCCGTACCACGTCGACGGGTGCGCGCCGGGCACCTTCGCCTCGGCCAGGCGCGCGAGCTGCTTCGCCGCGCGACGCCGGCGTGCCGGATCGGCCTTGTCGTCGCAGACGACCTCACGCAGCTCCCCCACCAGCTCGGCGAGCACCAGCGACCGGCCGGGCGGCTTCATCCGCGAGTCCAGGCCGCCGTCGTCGGCGCCGTTCTCCTCGAGGTCGTCGAGGAACCGCGACGGCTGCTCGTCCTCACCCGAAACCGCCGTGACGAGCAGCGTCTGCTTGGCGCGGCTCATCGCGAGGTAGAACAGGCGCCGCTCCTCGGCGAGGATCGGCGCGGTCTGCGACACGGCGTCGTCGTCGACCCCGGCCATCAGGTCCTTGAGCCGTTCCACCCCGAGCACGGACCCGCGCAGCCGCAGGTCCGGCCACGCGCCTTCCTGGACCCCGGCGACGGCGACGACCGTCCACTCGCGACCGGCGGCGGCGTGCGCGGTGAGCAGCGAAACACCGTCGGACGGGACCGCGGCCGGGGCGAGCGTGTCGCCCGCGATCCGTTGCGCGCCCAGGTAGTCCGCGAAGGACGAGACACTCGAACGCGGCAGCCGGTCGACATACCGGCCGGCCGCGTCGAACAGCGCGACCACGGCGTCGAGGTCACGGTCGGCCTGCGCGCCCAGCGAGCCGCCGCGCTCGACCTGCTTCAGCAGCTTGTCCTGGAAACCGCTTTCGGTCCACAGCTGCCACAGCACCTGCTCGACGCCGTCCCCGCGCAGGACGGCCTGGTGCGTGAGCCGCAGCAGGCCGCCGACACGGCGCACCGGCTCGGCTTCAGCGTCGGCCAGCCCGACGAGGATGTCCCCGCCGCGCAACGCTTCCACGAGCAGCTCGTCACTCGACCGCTGCCCGCCGCCGGCCAGCTCGAGCCGGCGCAGACCGCGCCGCAGCCGGCGCAACGCCAGCGGGTCCGCGCCGCCGAGCGCCGACGACAGCAGCATTTCGGCGAGGTCGACGTCGAGCAGCTCCGGTGACGGCGCGAGCTTCAGCACGGCCAGCAGGGGCCGCACGGCGGGCTGTTTCGCCAGCGGCAGCTCTTCGGTCGCCGACCCGATCGGGACGCCGGCCGCACGCAAAGCGCGTTGCAGCACCAGAAAAGTCCGCGCCGGTGACCGGACGAGCACCGCGATCTCCGACCACGGCACACCGTCGACGAGGTGCGCGCGGCGGAGCTGGTCGGCGATCCAGCTCGCCTCGGCGGCCGGGGTCGGCATCACGCGGACCCGGACATTGCCGCCGACCGCCCCCTCCGGCGCGACGATCTTGCGGTGCGCCGACGCGCCGGGCAGCGTCCGGCCGATCTTCGCGACCGCCACGCGCACCGCCGGGGCGAGCCGGTGCGCCGTCGTGAGCGTGACGGTCCGGCTGCCGTCCGGGTCGGCGTCGGCGAACAGGTGCGCGTCCGCGCCGCGGAAGGAGAACACGTTCTGGTCGGGGTCGCCGGCCACCACGAACTCGGCGGCGGTGTGCCCGATCATCCGGACCAGGCTGGTCTGCAGCGGGTCGAGGTGGTGGGCGTCGTCGACGAACAGGTGCCGCACGCGCGTGCGCTCGCGTTCGCGCAACTCGTCGTCGTCCTCCAGGGCGAGCAGCGCGGAGGTGACGAGCTCGGCGGCGTCCAGCGCGGGCGCGCTCGCGACCCCCAGCGCGTTGCCGCCCGCGCCCTGCAGCTGCGTGACTTCTTCGTACTGCGCCCAGAACTGCCCGGCGGCGACCCACTCTTCACGGCCGCGGCGGCGGCCCAGCTCCGCGAGGTCTTCCGGGCCGAGCCCGCGTTCGGCCGCGCGCATCAGCAGGTCGCGCAGCTCCTCGGCGAACCCGGGAACCATCAGGGCCGGCCGCAGCTGCTCGGGCCAGTACTCGGCCTCTTCGTCGAGGTCACCGGCCAGCAGCTCGCGGACGACGACGTCCTGCTCGGCGCCGGCGAGCAGCCGGGGCGGCGGGAGCTCCTCGGCGTTCGCCTCCAGCCGCAGCAGCGAATAGGCGTAGGAGTGGACGGTCCGGACGAGCGGCTCGCGGACGGTCCGCGGCAGCGGCCGCGCCTGGTCGGGATCGGCGGTGAGCCGCCGGGTGATGTCGGCGCGCAGCGCGTCGGCGGCCTTGCGGGACGTGGTGAGCACCAGCACGCTCTCCGGGTCGGCGCCCTCGGCGATGCGGCGAGTGGCGGCCGAGGCCAGCAGCGACGTCTTGCCGGTGCCCGGGCCGCCGAGCACGCGGCGGAACCCCTCGGGCGCGGAGAGCAGGCGCCGGGCCGCGGAGTCCCAGGTGAACGTGGGTGCGCCGGCGATCGGCGGGCGGACCAGCCGCGCGTCCGCCTGCGCCGTTCGCCTCGCGTTCACCCAGCGATGGAACCACGACCGGAGTAACCGGCGTGGCACCGGCACGCCTTAACGGCGGCGCGTTCGGTGAAGGTGCCGGAGCGTGCGACGGGCGGCAACTGAAAGTGTCGTACCCGTGCGGCAGAGTGGGGGTATGGACGACGTTCTGCACGAGCGCGTGCGGGAGATCATCGAGTCGGTGCCGGCCGGCACGGTGGCGACGTACGGCGACATCGCGGCGCTCGCGGGCGCCCCCTCACCGCGGATGGTCGGCGCGATCCTCGCCGAGGACGGGCACGACCTGCCGTGGCACCGGATCCTGCGCGCGAACGGCACCCCGGCGCCGCACCTGGTCCACGACCAGCTGGAGCGGCTGCGCGCGGAGGGTGTGCTGGCCGACGGCCAGCGCGTCAACCTGCGCAAATACCGCTGGCAGCCGGACGAGGAAGAGGAGGGCCTGTTCTGAGCCCTGGTTTTTAGGTTAGCCTCCCCTAATGACGACGCAGGTGGAGCGCCCGGCCCTGACCTACCACCGCGCGCGGGTGACCGTGGTCCGGCCGGTCACGCCGCACACGGTGCGCGTGACGTTCGAAGCGGCGAGCTTCCGCGAGGTGCCGCCCGGGGCGCCCGACCAGTACGTCAAGGTCTTCTTCCCGCTGCCGGGCCAGGAGGCGCCGGTGCTGCCGGAGACCGGCTCCGACGTCCTGTCGTGGTACCGCACGTACCTCGCGATGCCCGACGGCACCCGGCCGCCGATGCGGACCTACACCGTGCGTGCGCACCGGCCGGCGGCGGCGGAGATCGACGTCGACTTCGTGCTGCACGGGGACGACGGCCCGGCTTCGGTGTGGGCGTCGCGGGTCACGCCCGGCGACCGCGTGGCGTTCCTGGGCCCGCACGGCCTCTACGACGTCCCGGCCGGCACCGACTGGCAGCTCCTGGTCGGCGACGAGACGGCGCTGCCCGCGATCGGCGCGATCATCGAGCGGCTCCCGGCCGGTACGCGCGCTTCGGTCTACGTCGAGGTCTCGGAGCGCGAAGAGCGTCAGACGTTCGAGACGCGCGGAGCGGTCGAAGTCCACTGGATCGTCCGCGGCTCGCGACCGCTGGGCGAGCCGTTGCTGGACGCGGTGCGCGGAGCGACCTTCCCGGGCGGAGCGCCGTACGCGTGGGTGTCCGGCGAAGCGGGCGTCGTGAAGCTGGTGCGGCGGCACCTCGTGCGGGAGCGAGAAGTCGACAAGCGGCGGATCTGCTTCACCGGGTACTGGCGGCGCGGGCTCAGCGAAGAAGCCGCCAGCCGCGAAGCCGTCCGCGCGGCCGAAGCGGGCGAAGTCCCGGCTGACGAGGACTAACTGCGCCGCGCAGCCACACACGCCGAACACGAACACGGCGCCGCCGAGGTAACCGGGGCCCCGTCATGCCTTCACCTCAGGCCCGCTCAGTGGGATCGGTGCGCGATGACGCGCCGGGAGATCTCGGCCGGGTCGAACAGGGTGCGGAACGGGATTCCGCGGCAGTCGCGGCACAACGTCGCGCAGGCCACCCGCACGCCCGCCGGAGGGCCATCGACCGCACTGTCCTCGACGACAACGAACAGCCGTTCGGTGCGCGAAGCGCAGTTTTCGCACCGATCGGCGACCAGGCAAGGGTTCGAGATCGGCTCCGGCACGGCCCCGACGTCGGCGCGGTAGAGCTCGACCTGCAACTCCGCGCGGCGCTCCAGGTCGGCTATGTAACGCGAGGTCGTCTCGCGGCGCTCCAGCTCCCGGTTCAGCGTGGTCAGCGCCGGACCCAGCGCCCGCAGGTAGCTGGCCCGCGGAGCCTGGAAGATCCGGCGCCACCGCGGCGCGAGCAGCCCGCGCGCCACCCGGCGGCCTTCCAGGAAGGCTTTCCCCAGCCGGAGATCGCGCCTGGTCTTCAGCAGGCCCACCGCACGGACGAGGTTCCGGCACAGCTCTTCCAGCGCCTGCTCGTAGGGCGGCCGCTCGGGGGCGGGCCGGACCACCACCGGCGTCCGAACCGGCGCCTCCTCGACGGGAACGGCCCGTTTCGGCTCGATGCGGTGCCGTGCCTTCTTGGGCTTACGGCGCTTGGACCGCGGCATACCGGGTTTGTAGTGCATCGGCGCCGGGACCGGTCCCCGAAGTGCAACCCAAGGGTTGCGCCACCGTCCTTCATGTGCAACTCTGGTGTTGCACATGAGAGGAGTCAGACATGATCATCGAACGCGAGACCCTGATCGCCGCGGCGCCGGAGAAGGTCTGGGCCCTGGTGGCCGAGCCCGGTTTCTGGGCGACCGACGACGAGACCGTCCGGGGCACGCTGGCCGAAGAAGGCCAGACCCTGGTGGTCACGCACTCGGAGCACGGCGAGTTCCCGATGCGCGTCGAGAAGGTCGATCCGCCGAACTACCTGGCCTACCGCTGGGTGAGCGCGTTCCCCGGCGAGGAGCTGCGCGAAGACAACTCGACCCTCGTCGAGTTCACCCTGACTCCCGAAGGCGCCGGCACCCGGCTGCGTGTCGTCGAGAGCGGGTTCACCGAACTGCCGACGTCCGACGAGAACCGCCGCAACGTCGTGAAGGACCACACCGCGGGCTGGGAGCAGTGCTTCGCCGCACTCGCCGCTCGCGCCGCGTGATGTCCTCCGACGTCGTCGACGGTGTCCTGGCCGCGTTGGCCGACCCGACCCGCCGGCAAGTGCTCGACCTGCTCGCCGCCCACGGCCAGGCCACCGCGACCACCCTCGCCGGCGGCCTCCCCGTCTCGCGGCAGGCGATCGTCAAACACCTCACCGTCCTGGAAACGGCCCAGCTGGTCGACAGCGTGAAGGTCGGCCGCGAGGTCCGGTACGCGGTGCGGTCCGAAGCCCTGGACGCGACGGCCCGCTGGATGTCCGGGCTCGCGGCCGACTGGGACCGCCGCCTGGCCAAGATCAAGCGCCTCGCCGAGCAGGACTGACTCCCCGGTTGGAGAAACCCGTGTCCCTTGTCGCGCTACCCCCTGCCCGTTTCACGTCGAGACAGCGCACGGTGCTGGCCGTGCTGCTCGGCGCCGGTTTCCTGCTGTCGATCGACTTCTCGATCCTCAACGTCGCGTTGCCGCAGGTCGGCGCGGGTGTCGGGCTCGGCCTGACGGCGTTGCCGTGGGTCAGCACGGCGTTCGTGCTGCCCGCGGCCGGCTTCACCCTGGTGTGCGGGCGCCTCGCGGACCTCGTCGGGCGCCGCCGGATGTTCCGGTCCGGCATGGCCTTGCTGGCCGCCGCGTCGCTGCTGGGCGGGGTCGCCACGAACCCCGAAGTGCTGCTGACGGCCCGCGCGTTGCAGGGCTTCGCCACCGCGATGACGCTGCCCGCGGCGCTCTCGCTGCTGACCACGACGTTCGCCGAAGGCCGGGCGCGCGACCGCGTCCTCGGCCTCAACGGCGCCCTGCTCTCCGGCGGCTTCACCGTCGGCGCCCTGGTCGGCGGTGCGCTGGTCGGCCTGCTGAGCTGGCGCGCGGCGTTCTTCGTGAACGTCCCGGTGGCCGTCGCGATCTTGCTCGCTTCGCGAGTCGTGGCGGAGTCGACGCGGCCCGGGCGGACGCGGCCGGACCTGCCGGGCGCGGTGACGGTCAGCGGTGGCCTGCTGGCGCTCGTCTACGCGGTCATCACGTCGAGTCTCGTGGCCGCGGCCGCCGCGGCCGTGCTGCTGGTGGCGTTCGCGGTGGTCGAACGGCGTGCGCCGGCCCCGCTGGTGCCGCCGCGGATCCTGGGCCGCCGCACGGTGAAGTGGGGCAACTTCGGCGGCCTGGTCCTGTTCGCCGTGGAGCCCGCGGTGATCTACCTGACCACGCTGTACCTGCAGCGGGTCCTGGGCCTGTCGCCGCTGGTCACCGGCCTCGTCTTCGGGCTGCCGGGCCTGGCCTCGGTGGCCGCGGGCGTGCTCGCCGGGCGGGCCATCGGCCGCTTCGGCAGCCGGGTGCTGCTGGCCGCCGGGCTCGTCGTGCAGGCGCTGGCCACGCTGCCCCTGGTGTTCCTCGGCCCGGACCGCACGGCGCTGCTGATCCTGGTCCCGGCCCTGTTCGCCGGGTTCTTCGGGCACGTGTCCGCGATCGTGGCGTTCACCGTGACCGCGACGTCCGGGCTGCCCGACGAAGACCAAGGCCTGGCCACCGGGCTGACGTCGATGACCCAGCAGGTCGGGATCACCGTCGGCATCCCGGTCCTGGGCGCGGTCGCCGTGCTCGGCGGCACTCCCCTCGCGCTCGGTGTCGCCGTGGCCGTGACGCTCGCGAGCGCCGTCCTGATCACCGTCAACCTGAAGGAGAAGTGATGGACATCGTCGACCGGACCACCTTCCAAACCGAGCTGGATCGCTTGCGCGGCAGGGAAAAGGCCCACACCCACGAAGGCGACGCGATCGCCGCCGCCCGGCGCCGGCTGCCGGTGGTCGAGGTGGACGCCACGCTCGAGCTGCTCGGCCCGGACGGCCCGGTCACCTTGCTCGACGCGTTCGAGGGCCGCCGTCAGCTCATCGCCTACTACTTCATGTGGAACCCGGGCCGCCCGGCGGCCGAGCAGTGCGAAGGCTGCACGTTCTACACCAACCAGGTCGCCGAGCTCGCCAACCTGCACTCGCGGGACATCACGTACGCGGTGTTCTCGCAGGGCCGCAACGTCTCGGTCGAACCGGCCGACGCGCGGACGTCGTACGAGGAAAGCCTGCGGTACCGGGCTTTCATGGACTGGCGGATGCCGTGGTACTCGGCGCAGCCGTCGCTGGACACGCTGCTCGTCGGGCGGGAGATCGGGCTGTTCCACCTGGTCTGCTACCGGCGTGAGGGCGACCGCGTCTTCGAGACGTACTGGACGAAACGCCGTGGTGTGGAAGCGATGGACAACAGCTACGCGCTGATGGACCTGACGCCGTTCGGCCGCCAGGAGTCCTGGGAGGACTCCCCCGAAGGTTCACCGCAGGCGTGCACCAACGTCCGGACCGAAACGGGCGCGCCCGAGTGGACCCCGCTGGCGAGCTGGCCGGGCGGGCGGCCCATCGCCCAGTGGCCGCGCCTCGCCGCCGGCCGTGACGACGACCTCGGCCCTACGACCGGCTCTGCACAGCACCACCGGTGCCACTGAGCGTCGTAACCAGCAGCTTCACCAGCGCACCGAGGCGCTGGCGGTCCGGTTGCAGCGTGCGCACCCCGGCTTCCTCCAGCGGCGCCGCCGTCACCGGGCCGACGCACGCGCACACCACCGGCCCGCGCAACGCCGCCAGCAGCTCGGCGTGGCGGCCGTGGTCCCGGGCCAGCGTCAGGAAGTTCGCCGCCGCCGGGGCGCTGGTGAACGCGAGTGCGGCCAGCTCACCGGCCACGGCCGCGTCGATCAGGTCGTGCACCGGCGTCACGTCCGGCGGCGAATACCACCGGTACGGCTGCACCTGAAGCAGCTTGGCTCCGGCGCGCACCAGCGGCTCCGTGTGCTCCGGGAGCGGCGTGCCGTGCAGCTGGACCAGCACCCGCGCGCCGTCGACACCGGCGGCGACCAGGGCTCCGAACAGCTCCGCGTTGCTCTCCGACGCGGCCGAGTAGGACTCGCGCAGGCCGCCACCGCGGACCGCGCCGACGGCCTTCGGGCCGCGTGCGTAGATCCGGGACTCCCCCAGCGCCTGCACGAGCCGGTCGTGCAGGCCCCAGTCCCCGGCCGCCGCCAGCCAGCCGCGGAACCCGGCACCGGTCGTGATCACCGTGAAGTCCACCCGGCCGGCCAGCGCGGCTTCGGTGGCCGCGCGCAGCTCGGGGTCGCTGCCCAAGGGCACGATGGTGATCGTGGGGGCGTGGCGGACCTCCGCGCCGTGGCGTTCGAGGGCGTCGATGAACTCCTCGGCCCGGCGTTCGGCCGTGACGCCGATCGTGACGCCGCTCAGCTCACCCATAGGTCGCGCCCATCTCCTTGATCGCCTCCGCCAGCTCGGCCCGCAGGTCCGCCGGGGCGAGGACCTCCAGGTGCGGCCCGAAGCGCAGCAGCTCGCCGATGGCCGGCTCCCCCGGTTCCACCGGCAGCTCGACGGTGAGCCAGCCGTCCGCGTCCGGTTCGTTCGGGCAGTCCCGCAGCGCGCGGGCGCCGACCGAGCCCGCGTAGAACGGTACGAGAGCCTGCGCCCGCGGGGACAGGCGCACCACGGCGACGCGCGGGTACATCCGGCGTTCGAACTGCTCGGACCACTCCTGCCAGTACGTCGCGAGGTCGAACCCGGCGGGCCGCTCGAACTGCTCGCCCAGGTCCGTCAGCTCCAGCACGCGGGAGATCCGGTAGGTGCGGTCGGTGCCGTCGCAGCGGGCGGCGAGGTACCAGTTGCCCGCCTTGAGGATCAGCCCGAGCGGCTCGACGTCGCGTTCGACGACCCGCTGGCCCCACCGCTCGTAGCGGATCCGGATCCGGTGGGACGACCACACGGCGTCGGCGATCGCGGACAGCGCCGGCAGGCTTTCGATGCCGCGGTGCCAGCCGGGGACGTCCAGGTAGAAGCGCTCGGCGACGCGTCCGGCGCGGTCTCGCAGCTCCGAGGGCAGCGCGGCGTACAGCTTGAGCTGGGCCGCCGCGAGGACCGTGCCGAGGCCCAGCTCGGCCGCGGCCACCGGCAGCCCGGCCAGCGACAGCGACTGGGCCTCCTCCTCGGTCATCCCGGTCAGGCGGGTGCGGTAGCCGTCGACCAGGCGATATCCGCCGGTCCGGCCGCGGTCGGCATACACCGGCACTCCGGACGCCGACAGCGCGTCGATGTCCCGGTAGACCGTGCGGACCGAGACCTCGAGCTCCTCGGCCAGCTCTTCGGCCGTCATCCGGCCGCGGTTCTGCAGCAGCAGGAGGACGGACAGGAGCCGGCTGGCGCGCATGTTTTCCAGTCTGGCAGAAATACCTGACACAAGCTGACAGGTAAACCCGGCAGGGTGGTCCCCATGAACGCTTTCACCATGAAGAACTGGGAAGAGAACATCGTCAGCGGGACCGAAGGAGGCCCGCGGGTCGCGTACGCGCACGCCGCGATGGCCTACGACGGCGTCATCGAGGGGGAATCGGTCTGCGACCTGCTGCTCTACTACGCGGGCGAAGGCTACGAGAGCGGCACGACGACGTCGCCGAGCTTCGAGCGCTTCGAGGGCAGGGTCGGCGGTCGTGAAGGGACGTTCGTCGTGAAGCACGAGTTCACGTTCGACGCCCAGGGCATCGCGTCGACGTTCGAAGTCGTCCCCGGCTCGGGCACCGGCCAGCTGGCGGGACTCACCGGCACCGGCACCGTCGGCGGCGCGATGGGTGAGGAGAAAATGGGGTACACCTTCGAGTACACGATCTAGGAGCCGCAGGTGGACCGTCGCCAGGTACTCGCCTACCGCATCGCCGAACACGGGCTGCACCGCACGGCGCGGGACGTCGCCGACCTCGCCGTCGTCCAGGCCGGGCTGCAGGACAGCATGCGTGACACCGCGCTGCTCGCCCTGGTGGCCCGGCTCGACGGCGAAGTGTCCCTTGTGGACGACCCGCGGCTCGTGCTCGCCTGGACGCTGCGGGGCGTGCCGCACTACCACCTGGACCTCGCCGAGGTGACCCGCGCTCTGGTGCCGCTGGACGACGCGGACGCGCTGGCCCGGATGCTGTGGCAGCGCAAGGAACTGGCCGAGACCGGCCTGGCGGCGTCCGAAGTGGTCTTCACGGCGGCCGAGGCCCTCCGTGCGGTGGTCAAGGAACCGATGACCAAGGGCGCGGTCAGCACGGCGGTGACGAAGAAGCTGCCACCGGCGTTCTCGCGCTGGTGCCGCGGCTGCGACGCGACGCACATCCACGAGCAGCTGATGCGCATCGCGGCGCCGCACGCGGGGGTCCGCCTGGTGGCGGGCGCGGCCCCGGCGACGCTGGCGCCGCTGAAGGGCCGCGGCCGGATGCGGAAGACCCCGGACGTCGCGGCGGCGACCTCGGTCGTCGAGTCGTACCTGCGGCTCAACGGCCCTGCCTCCCCCGGCGACGCGGCGGAGTTCGTCGGGACGGCCCGGGCGGTCGTGGACCAGACGTGGCCGTCGGACCTGGCCCCGGTGGACGTCGAGGGCAAGACCCGGTACCTGCCCGCCGACCGGCTGGCGGCGCTGGAGAACCCGCCGGAGCCGGACGTGGTGCGGCTGCTGCCGCCGTGGGATCCGTTCATCCAGGCGCGCGACAAGGCCTTGCTCGTGCCGGATCCGGCGCGGCGCAAGGAAGTCTGGAAGATGCTGGGCAACCCGGGCGTCCTGCTGGCCGACGGCGACATCGCGGGCACGTGGCGGACCAAGGGCAGCGGCGCGAAGCTGGCGTTCACGGTGACGGCGTTCGACCCGCTGCGCCCCGATGTCCGCGAAGAGGCCGAGGCCGAAGCGGCCCGGGTGGCGGCGGCGCGGGGGTTCGAGAAGCACGACGTCACTTTTGCGGGTTAACGCGCGGCCCCGGGACCCTAGGCTGGCGGCGTGAACTTCTTCCGCAGGCTCGTGCTCGGGACCGGCCGGCTGCCGGAGCCGATGCGCGCCGGCCTGACCGCCGAAGGGATCGTTTACCTGGCCGAGGGGTTGTCCGGTTCGGTGCGCTACCACGCGTACCGCGCCCCCGGCGTACGCCGCTTCGGTGCGGTCGACGCGACGATCGGCGCGCTGGTGGTGACCCGGCAGCGGCTGGTGGTGTGGCTCGCGGCGGGCGAACAGAAGGGCAAGCACATCGACGTCCCCCTGCGGGACGGCCGCCCGGCGGGGATCGAGGTCCGCGCGGAGGAGGGCCGGGTGATCCTCGGCTACGATCCGTCGGCGTTCCACCCGGACCGCTCCGGGCACGTCGAAGTGCACCTCAAGACCCCGGACGCCCCGAGGATCGCCACCCTCCTGCACGCGACTTAGGCGTCCACCGCGAGCCGGTACCCGCGCTTCACCACCGTCTGCACCACCCGGCCGCCGCCGAGGGACGTCCGCAGGCGGCCGATCGCCGTCTCCACCGCGTGCTCCTCGCCGCCTCCCGGCAACGCCGAAATCAGCTCGCGGCGCGAAACCACCCGGCCCGGCGACACCGCCAGCGCTCGCAGCAACGACATCGGCGCCGGGGCCACCTCGCGCCACTCGCCGTCGACCACCGCCGCCTGGCCGCGGAGCTCGATCGACAGCCCGCCCGCCGAAAACCGGGGCGACCGCGACAGCAGCGTCTCCGAAACCGTCCGGGCCAGCGCGCCGATCCGCGCCCGGTGCGGCTGCACCGTCGGCACGCCCAACGCCGCCAGCGGGCCCGCCGTGATCGGGCCGACGCACGCCGCCACCACCGGGCCGGACAGCGCCGAAACCAGGCCCGGCAGCCGGCCCGTCCGGCGGGCCAGCGCCAGCAGCGACGCCACCGCGGGCGCGCTCGTGAACGGCAACGCGTGGATCGACCCGTCGAGGACGCCGTCCAGCAGGCGGTCCACCGGGCCCGGGTCGACCGGGCCGACCCAGCGGTACACCGAAATCTCGATCACCTCGGCCCCGGCCGCCCGCAGCGCCTCGACGAAGTACGGCAGCGGCTCGCCGTGCAACTGCACCGCGATCCGCCGGCCCGCGACCCCCGACGCGAGCAGGTGCTGCAGCAGCTCCGCGTTGCTCTCCGACGCCGGCGAGTACGCCTCCGAAAGCCCCGCCGCGCGGATCGCGCCGGTCACCTTCGGGCCGCGCGCCAGCAGCTCGGCCGTCGAAAGCCGGGCGACCAGCGCGTCACCGAGGCCCCAGCCCTCGGCGGCTTCGAGCCAGCCGCGGAAGCCGATGCCGGTGGTCGCGACCACCGCGTCCACATGCGACTCCAGCAACGCCGCCGTCGCCGCGCGCAGCTCGGTGTCGTCCGTCAGCGGCACGATCCGGATCGCCGGGCCGTACCGGACCCCCGCCCCCTTGCGCACCAGCAGCGCGCCGAGCTCGTCGGCCCGGCGCGCCGCGGTGATGCCGATGACAAAACCGGCCAGCGGGAGCACTTCCGTCACGGCGACTCCACTTCGACCACGCCTTCCCGCACGCGCACTTCGTACACCGCGACGGAGACCCCCTCGGCGTCCAGGCACCGGCCGCTGTCGAGCGCGAACCGTTCTTTGTAGACCGGTGAGGCCACCACGGGCACCCCGCCCGCGTCACCGACGATGCCGCGGGAAAGCACCGCCGCACCGCTGCACGGGTCCCAGTTGGACAGTGCGTACCAGCGGCCCGGCAGCCGGAAGATCGCCACCTGGACACCGTCGTCGAGCAACGCCGCGACCCCCGCGTACTCCGGGACCGCCGACGCCGGGCAGACCGCCGTCCAGGTTCGTTCGATCGACGTTGTCATCGGCGTACCTCCGGGACCCCCAGCATGACCGGCACTTTCTGCGAACGCTCCGACCGGAACGCGATCGCCGGGTCGGGTGTGCCCGGCGCGTTGACGAACGAGGTGAACCGGGCCAGCTTCTCCGGGTCCTCCAGCACGCCCTTCCACTCGTCGGCGTAGTTGTCGACGTGCTTGGCCATCGCCGCGTCGAGGTCCTCGCAGATGCCGAGCGAGTCGTCGACGATCACCGCGCGCAGGTGGTCGAGCCCGCCGTCCAGCTCCTCGATCCACGGCGCGGTCCGCTGCAGCCGGTCGGCCGTGCGGACGTAGAACATCAGGAACCGGTCGATCGTGCGGATCAGGGTGGCGGTGTCCACATCGGACACCAGCAGCTCGGCGTGCCGGGGCGTCGTGCCGCCGTTGCCGCCGACGTAGAGGTTCCAGCCGTTCTCCGTGGCGATGATCCCGAAGTCCTTGCTCCGCGCCTCCGCGCATTCCCGCGCGCACCCGGACACCGCCGACTTGAGCTTGTGCGGCGACCGCAGCCCGCGGTACCGCAGCTCCAGCTCGATCGCGAGCCCGACGCTGTCCTGCACGCCGTAGCGGCACCACGTCGAGCCGACACACGACTTGACCGTGCGCAGCGCCTTGCCGTAGGCGTGCCCGGACTCGAACCCGGCGTCGACCAGCCGCCGCCAGATCAGCGGCAGCTGGTCCACGGTGGCCCCGAACAGGTCGATCCGCTGGCCGCCGGTGATCTTCGTGTACAGCCCGAAGTCCTGCGCCACCTGGCCGATGACGATCAGCTTCTCCGGCGTGATCTCCCCGCCGGGAATGCGCGGCACGACCGAATAAGTGCCGTTGCGCTGCAGGTTCGCCAGGTACCGGTCGTTGGTGTCCTGCAACGTCAGCTGCTCGCCGCCGAGCACGTGCCCGTTGCCGAGCGTGGCCAGGATCGACGCGACCGCCGGCTTGCAGACCGCGCAGCCACTGCCCGAGCCGTAGCGGCCGATCAGCTCGCTGAACGTCGTGATGCGCGTGGCCTGGACGATCTCGAACAGCTCCGCGCGTGACTGCGGGAAATGCTCGCACACGGCCTTCGACTGCTCGACCCCGCACGCCGTCAGCAGCTTGCCCAGCAGCGGGACGCAGGAGCCGCACGCGGTCCCGGCCCGGGTGCAGGCCTTGAGCTTCGGCACGGAGTCGCAGCCGTCTTCGTGGATCGCGCGGGTGAGCGCGCCCTTGGACACCGCGTTGCACGAGCAGATCTGCGCCGCGTCCGGCAGCGCGTCGACACCGACGGCCGCGCCGCCGCCCGCCGGGGCGAGGATCGCGCCCGGCTCGGCCGGCAGCGGACGGCCGACCAGCGCGCGCAGGGTGTTGTACTCCGTCGCGTCGCCGACGAGCACCCCGCCGAGCAGCGTCTTGCCGTCGTCGGTGACCACGAGCTTCTTGTACGTCCCGGCGACCGCGTCGTTGACCGCGACTTCCAGCGCGCCTTCCGCCCGGGCGTGCGCGTCCCCGAACGACGCGACGTCGACCCCCATCAGCTTCAGCTTCGTGGACGTGTCCGGCTCCGGGAACGTCCCCGACCCGCCGGTCAGCTGCGCGGCGACGATCTCCGCCATCGCGTAGCCCGGCGCCACGATGCCGTACACCTTGCCGTCGACCGCTGCGCACTCACCGATCGCGTACACCGCCGGATCGCTGGTGCGGCAGGAAGAGTCGACGAGCACACCGCCGCGCGGGCCGACGTCCAAACCGGACTGGCGGGCGAGGTCGTCGCGCGGCCGCACCCCGGCGGAGAACACAACGAGGTCGACGTCCAGCTCGGTCCCGTTGCCCAGGCGCGCCACCAGCCGGGAGCCGTCGGCCTCGATGGCGTCGGTCGACGTTCCCGTGTGGACGGTCACGTCCAGCGCGGTGATGAGCCGCCGCAGCAGCGCGCCGCCGCCCTCGTCGACCTGCAGCGGCATCAGCCGCGGCGCCATCTCGACGACGTGCGGGGAAAGTCCCATGTCCCGCAACGCCTTCGCGGCCTCCAGGCCGAGCAGGCCACCACCGATGACCACGGCCGAGCGCCGCCCGCGGCCCGGCTTGTCGACGGCCGCCGCGCGGATCGCGTCGAGGTCCTCGATGGTCCGGTAGACGAAGCAGCCGGGCAGGTCGTGGCCGGGCACCGGCGGCACGAACGGCCGTGAGCCGGTGGCCAGGACCAGCGCGTCGTAGGAGACCACGGCGCCGGACGCGGTGGTCACCGTGTGCGCGGTCCGGTCCACTGACGTGACCAGCTCGCCGAGCCGCAGGTCGACCGAGGGATCGTTCGCGTAGTCCGAGCCCGGCAGCGCCAGGGAAGCCGGGTCCCAGGTGTCCACATAGGACGTCAGCGCCACCCGGTCGTACGCCGGGCGCGGCTCCTCGGACAGGACGACGACGTGCCAGGAGCCGGCGGGGTCTTCCGCCCGCACCGCCTCGACGAGCCGGTGCGCGACCATGCCGTGTCCGGCGACGACCAGGGTGGGCATCTCAGACCTCCGCTCCCGCGAGCGCCAGACCGCGCTCACCCGTCGGTTGTTCGGCGGGTTTGCGCAGGTAGACCACCCACGTGACGGCGAAGCACAGCCCGTAGAAGACCAGGAAGCCGATGAACGCGGGCACCCCGCTGCGAGCGTCGGCGAACGACTGCCGGAACGCGAGGTTGATGAACAGGCCACCCTCGGCGCCGATCGCGCCGGCCAGGCCGATCAGCGCGCCGGACAACCGCCGCGCCTTGAGCAGCTCGGCCGCCTCGTCGGCGCCGTTCGCGATCGCCGTCCGCGCCTTCGCCCGGAAGATCGCCGGGATCATCTTGTACGTCGAGCCGTTGCCGACGCCGGCGAGCACGAACAGCACGATGAACGCGACCGTGAACAGCACCAGGGACTTCGACGTCGACGCGAGGATCAGCACGACCGTCGCCAGCGCCATCCCGGCGAAGGTGGCGACGGTGATCTTGCCGCCGCCGATCCGGTCGGCGAGCCAGCCGCCCGCCGGGCGTGAGAGCGAGCCCAGCAGCGGGCCGAGGAACGTGACCGCGGCCGCCTGCAGCGGCGTGCGGCCGAACTGGTTCTGCAGCACCAGCCCGAACGCGAAGCTGTACCCGATGAACGAGCCGAACGTGCCGACGTAGAGCAGTGACATCACCCAGGTGTGCGCGTCCTTGACGACCTCGCGCATCGCCTTCGTGTCGCCCTTCACCGTGGCGAGGTTGTCCATGTAGAAGTACGCGCAGACCGCGGCGACCACGATCAGCGGGATGTAGACGTAGAGCACGAGCCGCGGCGCGGTGGCGCCCGCCGTGCCGATCACCAGGAGCCCGACCAGCTGGATGGCCGCGACGCCGAGGTTGCCACCCCCGGCGTTGAGGCCGAGGGCCCAGCCCTTGTGCTTCTCCGGGTAGAAGGTGTTGATGTTCGTCATCGACGACGCGAAGTTGCCGCCGCCGACCCCGCCGAGGGCCGCGACCAGCAGGAACGTGCCGAGTGACGTGCCGGGGTGCAGCACGGCCGCGGCCAGGACCGTCGGGACGAGCAGCAGCAGCGCGGACACGACCGTCCAGTTGCGGCCGCCGAACTTCGCCACGGCGAAGGTGTAGGGCAGCCGCATCAGACCGCCGACCAGCGTCGGCGTCGAGACGAGCAGGAACTTGTCGGCCGCGGAGAAGCCGTAGTCCTTGCCCATGAACAGGACGATGACCGACCACAGTGTCCAGACCGAGAAGCCGATGTGCTCGGCCAGCACCGAGAACCACAGGTTGCGGCGGGCGACCCGTTTGCCGGTCGACGCCCAGAACTGCTCGTTCTCCGGTTCCCAGTGCTCGATCCAGTGCTTTCCTTGGTGCGCCACGGCGTTCTCTCCTCGGCGTCTCGGGGACAGGCCCTGACGCTAAGGAGGCCGTGTTACTCGGAATCGACCGAATGTTTCGGGCAGTTGACATTGCGGCGGACCTCACGCCGCCCTGGCGGTGAGGTGCACGCGCTCACAGGACGCCGCTGACCTCGCGGGCCGCCGCGCGGAGGCCGTCCAGCGCGGCGTGCGTGGACCGCGGGTTCAGCGCGTGCGCCGCCAGCCGGAACAGCACCGCGCGCAGCAGCAACTGCGGCCACTCCGGCAGGTGCGCCCAGCGTTCGAGCAGGTCACGGGTCGCGTCGCCCCAGGCGAGGGCGTCGACCGCGACGATCGCCGCGCCGTACTCGCCCGGGCGGTAGTACGGGACGAAGTCGACGACACCCGGGGCGGCGTCGCCGTCGAAGAGCAGGCCCGCGAGCAGCTCGCCGTGCGCCACCTGCGACGGCAGCCGGATCGGGCGGCGGGCGCCGGCGAGGACCTCGAACCAGCGGCCGCCCTTCGTCTCCTCGAGCGGGACTTCCAGCTCTTCCCACGCGACGCGGTCGGCGACGGCGTCGACGTCCTTGCGGCCGGCGATGAAGTCCGGCCGCGGCAGGCCCATGGTCGCGCGGTGCAGCTTCACCGCGGCCAGCACGGAGGCGTCACCTCGGTGTTCCGGCGCGCCCGCGACGAACCGGGACGCCGTCCAGCCGCCGACGATCCAGCGGCCGTCGGAGGAGCGGACCGGCTTCGCCACGCGCAGCCCCGGCTCGTCGACGTAGTCGAGCGCGCGGGCCGTCCAGAGCGTTTCCGCCTTGTCGGTGACCGGCTTGAGCACGAGGTCGCCGCAGCGCCACGCCGCCGAGTCCGGCATCGGCTCGCTGCCGTCGTCCAGGCCGCCGAAGGCCGCGCAGACGTGCGCCGGGGGACGTTCGAGGGTTGACCGCACAACTGGTGACGGTACCCGGCAGAGCCCGCCACGATCGAGAAGACGCGCTGGTCACGCAGTGTTTTGGAACGTGCGGGACGACTCGGGCGAAACGCCGTGAAGGCCGCCTCCGAAGCCGGAGGCGGCCTTCACGGGAGCCACTGTCAGTAGGTCGGCAGGCTCGGGTCGATCTGCTTCGCCCAGGCCAGGACACCGCCGCCGAGGTGCGTCGCGTCCTTGAAACCGGCCGCGTGCAACGCGGCGAGCGCCTCCGCGGACCGGGCGCCGGACTTGCAGTGCAGCACGATCGGCTTGTCCTGCGGCAGCTCGGCCAGCGCCTCGCCGGACAGGATCCGGTCCTTCGGGATCAGCGTCGCGCCCTTGATGTTGACGATCTCGTACTCGTGCGGCTCGCGGACGTCGATGAGGGCGAAGTTGTCGCCGTTGTCGAACTTGGCCTTGAGCTCCGCCGGCGTGATGGTGCTGCCCGAGGCCGCCGAAGCCGCCTCGTCGGACACCACACCGCAGAACGCCTCGTAGTCGATCAGCTCGGTGATCTGCGGGGTCTCCGGGTCCTTGCGGATCTTGACCTCGCGGTACTTCATCTCCAGCGCGTCGTAGCTGATGAGGCGCCCGAGCAGCGTCTCGCCGATGCCGGTGATGAGCTTGATCGCCTCGGTCACCATGATCGAGCCGATGGACGCGCACAGCACGCCCAGCACGCCACCCTCGGCGCAGGACGGGACCATGCCCGGGGGCGGCGGCTCCGGGTAGAGGTCGCGGTAGTTGAGGCCCTTGCCGTTCGGCGCGTCCTCCCAGAAGACGCTGACCTGGCCCTCGAAGCGGAAGATCGAGCCCCAGACGTACGGCTTGCCGAGCAGCACCGCGGCGTCGTTCACCAGGTAACGCGTGGCGAAGTTGTCGGTGCCGTCGACGATCAGGTCGTACTGCTCGAAGATCTCGAGCGCGTTCGACGAGTCCAGCCGGTCGGTGTGCAGGTGCACCTTGACCAGCGGGTTGATCTCGGCGATCGACTCCTGCGCGGAGGCGGCCTTGAGCTTGTCGATGTCCGACTGGCCGTGGATGACCTGGCGCTGCAGGTTCGACTCGTCCACGACGTCGAAGTCGACGATGCCGAGCGTGCCGACCCCGGCCGCGGCCAGGTACAGCAGCGCGGGGCTGCCGAGGCCGCCGGCGCCGATGACCAGAACCTTCGCGTTCTTCAGCCGCTTCTGCCCGGTCACCCCGACGTCCGGGATGATCAGGTGACGGCTGTACCGCGCCACCTCTTCCTTGGTGAGCTCGGCAGCCGGCTCGACGAGCGGCGGCAGTGCTGACATCGGGTCCTCCATCTCGCGGGTGCGTCCATCCCACTATGCACAACACGCGCTGGCAAAGAGACCTTCCCGCATGCCCAGATGCTGGGATCAGGGTTGGGGGGTGGGATTCGGCCAGGCGTTGGGGACGCAGGTGCGGCCGTCCTTGGCCACCTTGCCCCTGTCGCCGCCGGGGATGTCGTTGAGCATCGACACGTAGTCGTCGTCCACGCCGAAGGACTGCTGCATCATCACCGGCGCGGGCTGGTTGTTGCCCCCGCAGCCGACGTGCTGGTTGCCCAGGGCGTGCCCGACCTCGTGGTTGATGGCGTACTGCCGGTAGCCGGTCATGTCGGCGTTGTACGCCTTCGCGCCGCGCACCCAGCGGGCCAGGTTGATCAGCACCCGCCCCATGCTCTTGCGGTAGCAGGACGCCTCGAACTTGATCTGGAAGCCGCAGGCATCGGCCCGGTGGGTGGTCTCCGGGGTGGTGAGGCTCACCCGGAACGTCGGGTTCGGGAAGCTGGCGTCGACGCGCTGCAGGGAGAGCCTGCCGTCCCAGGTCCAGCCCTTCTTGGGGTCGGACAGCGTGCCCTGGACGGCCGCGGCGAACGCGTCGTCCCCGGCGTAGCTCGCCGGGTCGATGCCGTCCTCGACCTCGATCGTGTAGGTGTACGGCTTCCCGGTGCCGACCTTGGGGCCGTTGCCCGGCACGACGTGCCACGTCCCGGCGCCGGCCTGGGTGAACGGGCTGCCCTCGGGCAGGTCGGCGGTCGGCACCTTGAGGTCGACCGGGGTCGCCGGGTTCTCCGGGATGGTCTGCTCGCCGTTCCCGTCGATGGCGCCGCCGGCCGCGTCGCCGCCCGCCGACTCGACGCCGGCGGGCGCGCCCTGCTCGGCGATCGGCTCGGCCGGGCTGTTCGCCGTGTTGACCACGACGAGCACGGTCAGCACGACGAGGATCGGCAGGGCGTAGACACGCCAGCCGTAGGTCCTGGTGAGCTTGTGCAGCGCCGACTGGGGCGGGTCGGCCTCCGCCTTCGCCTGCTGGGCCTCCTTGTGCGGCTTCCAGGAAGCGCTCAGCGGCTCGGCGGTGGTCCGGCGGCCACCCGGGCGGTAGCGGTCTTCGGCGACGCGCTCGGCCGGCGCCCTCGACGGGCGGTACTGCCCGGTGCGCGGGGGGTCCTCGGGTTCCGGGGCGCCGTGCGGCGCACGGCGGGCCGACGCGCGGTGGGGAGCCCGCCGATCTTCGCCTCGCGCGTCCTGCTTCACCCGGTCCACCGCACCAGGGTGCCACAGCGCCGGGCCGCCGCCCTCGGCGACTGGCGGGTCGTCCGGCGATCAGTGGGCACCCGATCGGGTCACCAGGTTCCGGCGTCGACGTGCTCCCACATGCCCAAAACGGCCTTCGCTACGGCAATCGGGCGTTCCATCTGCGCCACGTGGCCGGTGCGCGGGAGCACGAGGAGCCGGGCCTTCGGCAACGCGCGCGCGGTCCGGACGGCGCGTCGCACGGAGATCACCCGGTCGTCGCGGCCCCAGACGACCAGCGTCGGCGCCTGGACCCGGGGCGCGGCGGCCCAGAGGGACGCCTTCCCGAGCGTCGACCAGGCCCGGAAGATGGCGAAGGTGCTGCGGGCCATCGCGGGCGCGGCCCAGGTGAACCCGGCGCGGGCGCCGTGCTCCTCGGTCAGCTCGTCCAGCCGGCTTTCGGGGAACCTCGACGGGTCGGCGAAGCACAGCTTGATGACCTGCGCGGCGCGTTCCCGCGGGCCGAGCGCGGCCAGCTGCGCCCGCACGCGCCCGCCGACCAGCGGCAGGTAGGCCAGCGCCATCCGCGGGTCGGACAGCCGTCGCGGGTCGGGCCGGCGATCGGGCATCGCCGGCGAGATGAGCGTCAGCGTCTTGACCAGCTCCGGCCGCCGTTCGGCGATGAGCAGCGCGATCGCGCCGCCCATCGAGTTGCCGAGCAGGTGCACCGGCGCGCCGACGGCCTCGATGTGCCGCGCGACGACGTCCGCGTGCGCCTGGAGGCTGAAGTCGAAGCCCGCCTCGGGCTCCGAATAGCCGAACCCGGGCAGGTCGGGGGCGGTGCCGCCGGCGACCGGCGCGAGCAGCGCGGCCAGGTCGGTCCAGTTCGTCGAGGAGCCGCCGAGGCCGTGCACGTAGACCGCGGGGACGCCGTCCGGACCCGGGGTGCGGCGGACGTGGAGGCGGGCCGGGCCGGTTTCTTCGAAGGTCGCCGGCCAGGGCGGGAGGATCGGCTCCAGGGGCGGAAGTTCCCTGGTCGACATGGGCACGTGGGTCAGCGGCGCCCGCGTGGTCGCGGCGGTGTTCACGAATCCAGGATGCCCGACACTTGGCAAGGCATACATACCGGCGAGTAATCTTCAGGGCGACTTCACGCGGTGGCGACCCCGCCCGTCGAAGGGTGTGAAGACGGGAGGAAGAGCATGACGGAGATGACACGGCTGCAGCAACGTGGGGTGCGGCTGCCCCGGACCGAGCGCCGGGCCCAGCTCCTCGCCGCGGCGCAGCGGGTCTTCGCCGAGAACGGCTACCACGCCGCCGCGATGGACGAGATCGCCGAAGTGGCCGGTGTCAGCAAGCCGGTGCTCTACCAGCACTTCCCCGGCAAGCTCGACCTGTACATCGCGCTGCTGGAAAGCCACGTCGACGAACTGGTCAAGCGCGTCCAGAACGCGTTGAACTCGACGACCGAGAACAAGCAGCGCGTCCCGGCGACGGTCGGCGCGTTCTTCGACTTCGTCAGCAACGACGCGGGCGCGTTCCGGATGGTCTTCGAGTCCGACCTGCGCGGCGAGCCGGCGGTCCAGGAGGCGGTCGACCGCGCGACGTCGGCGAGCGTCGACGCGATCACGGACACGATCACCGCGGACGCCGGTCTCGACGAGGACAAGGCGCGACTGCTGGCGGTGGGCCTGGTCGGGATGAGCCAGGTCAGCGCCCGGTTCTGGCTGCAGCACCACCAGTCGATGAGCCGCGAGGAGGCAGTGGCCCTGACGGCCAACCTGGCCTGGCGCGGCATCGGCGGCGGCTTCCCCCTCAAGGACTCGTAACGCCGAAGGCGGAGCTTTCACGTGAAAGCTCCGCCCCCAGGTGGTCGCTTTCACGTGAAAGCGACGCTTTTGGCAGTCGGTGTCATTTTGCGGTGGCGGTCCGGACCAGCGCCGAGATGCGACGGGCGACCTCGGACGGGCGCTCCTGCGGGAGCATGTGCCCGGCCCCGGGGTAACGGACGAACTCCGCGTGCGGCAGCTCGTCCGCGATCACCTTCGCGTGCGCCAGCGGGCAGAGCCGGTCCCGCTCCCCCGCCAGCACCACCGACGGCACGTCGCACAGCGCGCCCAGGCCGCCGACGCCGCGGTGGGCCGCGATCGCGTCCAGGAACAGCCCCGCGCTCGCCGGGTGCGCGGTCAGCAGCTGCTCGACGACGCTGTCCACCTGCGCCCGCCCCGGCCGCGCGCCGAACACCAGCCGCCGCGCGCCCGAGCGGACCATCCCCGGCCGCAGCCGCAGCGTGTCCGACCGCAGCCGTGCGAGCAGGCGGGCCACCCGCGGCTCGAACCGCGTCACGCCCCGCCCGACCAGCCCCGGGAACCCGAGCGTGAGCTTGTCCATGTCCCCGGACGACGTCGCCACGAACGCCGCGCCCGCGAGCCGCTCCCGGACGAGCTGCGGGTGCCGCTCGGCGAGCACCATGAGCGTCATGCCACCCATCGAATGCCCGGCGAGCACGAGCGGGCCGTTCGGGACGCGGTCGGCGATCAGCTCGGCCAGGTCGTCCGCGAGCCGCGAGATCGACGCCGACCCGGGCCGCGCGTGCGCCGAGCCGCCGTGGCCGCGCAGGTCGTACCGCAGCACGCGCACGCAGGGGTCGAGGTGCGGCAGCACGAAGTCCCACGTCCGGTGGTCCTGCGTCCAGCCGTGCACGAGCACGAGCGTCACCGCCGAGTCGGCCGGCCCGGACTGCTCGACGTGCAGCGCGGCGCCGTCACTCGCGACGAACCGGTGCCCGAGCGACGGGTCGCGCAGCCGCGCCGCGGTGGTCATCGGCCCGCCGGGAGCAGGAAGGACTTGCGCCAGAAGTACTTCCCGGGCAGTCCGACCAGGCCGGACTCCTGCAGGAACGGCATGATCTTCTCCCCGGCCCAGGCGATCGTGCCCTGCCAGTGCGGGTTGTTCAGCGCCGCCTCGACGCCGTCGCGCGGCCGGATGCCGACCGCCTTGTAGACGTTCGGGTTGATGAACGCGCGCGTCACGAAGTACGAGATGACCGCGATGATGAACTGCTGGTAGGCGATTTCGGCCTTCGACAGCTTCGCCATCCCGCGCGTGACCTCTTCGCGGGCGAAGGTGACGTGCCGGGCTTCTTCGAGCACGTGGATCCGGTTGACCATCCGGACCAGCGGCTGGACGCCGTCGTCGTTCATCTGCTCGCGCTGCAGCCGGTCGAGGACCTCCTCGGCGACCAGGATCGCGCCGTAGCGCGCCGGGCCGTAGGAGATCGTCGGCATCAGCTTCGCGAGACGCCGCAGCCACGGCACCGGGCCGTAGGCGGGGCAGCCGATCCGCGACGCCATCCGCGCGAACATCGTCGAGTGGCGGCATTCGTCGGCGATCTCGGTGAGCGCGAACTGGGCGTGCGCGGACGTCGGGTCCTGCTCGTAGACCTCCTTGAGCAGCATCTGCATCAGGAGGATCTCGAACCACAGCCCGGTCGTCGCGACACTCGCGACCTCGTGCTTGCCCAGCTCGATGCGCTGCTCCGGGGTCAGCTTGTCCCAGAGCTCGGTGCCGTACAGCGAGGAGCGTTCGTCCAGGATGAAGCGTTTGCCTTCGACGAGCGGCGCCGCCCAGTCGATGTCGACATCGGGGTCGTAGAACTTGTTCGCCGACGACTTCAGCAGGCGCTCCGCCGTCTTCTCGCGATCCGGTTCCTTCAGCGTCCGCGTCATCGCCGACACCCCTTCCGCAATGTGTAACTTGAGGTAACAGTTACCTGTGCGTAGCATGAGCCCCGTGATCGAACGTGTCAAGCGCTCCGGCAAGCCGTCCAAGCCCTCGTCGCGCGACGGGGAGGCGACCGGCGACGCCCGGCGCGACCGCTGGCGCAAGCACCGGATCGCGCGGCGCAAGGAGTTCGTCGAAGCCGCGCTGCGGGCGCTCGACACGCACGGCCCCGACCTCGGCATGGAGGACGTCGCCGCGGAGGCCGGCGTCACGAAACCCGTGCTGTACCGGCACTTCGACGACAAGGCCGATCTGTATGTGGCCCTCGGCCAGCGCGGCACGGAGATCCTCTTCGAGCGCCTGATCCCGGCGATCAACGCCGAGCTCGCGCCGGTGCCGCGGATCCGGATGGCCCTCGACGCGTTCTTCACGGTGATCGAGGAGCACCCGAACCTGTACCGGCTGCTCGCGCACGGCCGCCCGGAGAAGCCGGTGTCGTCCGACGTCGTGGCCGAGGACAAGGAGCTGATCGCGTCGGCCCTGACGGCGCTCCTCGGCGACTACATGCGGATGTTCAACATGGACTCCGGCGCGGCCGAGCCGTGGGCGCACGGGATCGTCGGAATGGTCCAGAACACCGGCGAGTGGTGGCTCGACCGCCGTTCGATGAGCCGCGACGCGGTGGTGGAGTACCTGACGCAGATCATCTGGGCGGCGATCGACGGCCTGACCCGCCAGAACGGCGTGGTCATCGACCCGAACCAGCCCCTGGAAGCCAACAAGGTGGTCCAGCTGGGCCGCGCCGAGCCTTTGGAGGAGACGTCATGAGCGACCACGACGAAGACGGCTACAGCGGCGAAGCGACCCTGGTGGTCGACGGCGTCTCGCTGACGACGACGGTCGAGCTGCGCGGCTACTTCCAGCCGATCGACGGGTTCTACCGCTGGTACGGCCGGGTGGCCGTGAACGAAGAGCTGACGAAGCTGGCGGGCGGAAAGAAGAAGCCGGTGTCCATCCAGGCCGGCGCGTATTCGGCGACCGGGGAGCTGTCGGACCCGGACCCGTGGGGCCGGTACCGGATCATGGGGACCAGCACCCCGCCGTTCACCGTGCCGACGACACTGGAAGAGCTCAACGCCTGAACGCCGTGAAGGCCCCCTCGGCCGAGGGGGCCTTCACGGACTTCGGAACCGGTTCGGCCAACCCGCGCGGTGGCCGACCCGGCCGGGTTCAGGGCTGCCGCGGGCCGGGCAGCTCGCGGCCGGGCAGCCAGCCGTTCGGGATGTCCGTCGCGCGCCACTTGCGGATGCTCAGGCGGACCGCCGTGACCGGCGCCTCGAGGAACGGCGCCGCCTCCGGCACCTTCGCCACCAGCAGCTCGCGGACCAGCGCGTCGTCCTCGGCCGGGACGACCTCGGCGAGGGCCTGGGCCTGCAGGAACGGCTGCATCGGCGAGCCCGTCGAGACGACCACCGACACGACCGGGTTCTCCCGGACCGCGGCCAGCGTGCGCCCCCGGTCTTCGAGGACCAGGTTGAGCGTGAACGGCCCTGTCTCGGCGAAGTAGACCCCGCCCACCCAGGGGCCGTCGCTGCCCGAGGTCGCGAGGAACATCGACTTGTGCGCGCACAGGGTGTCCCGCACGAGGTCCGCCACGGCGCCGGCCAACGGCTCGACAGTGGTCATGCTTGCTGCTCCCGGAAGGTCTCCTCCGGCGCCCCGTGGCACCGGATCGCCAGCCGAAGTTAGGCGGCGGCTTCGCGACACTCCAAGGAAAACGCACCGATCCGGTGAAAGCGCGAAGGCCACCCCAGGACGTCCTGGAGTGGCCTTCGCGGGCTCAGAGGCTGTCAGTCGCCGACGCCGAAGCCGACCTTGCGCACGTCGGACGGCGCGATCTCGACGTAGGCGATGCGGTCGGAGGGGACGATGTACTTGCGCCCCTTCTCGTCGCTGATGCGGAAGAGCCCGTCACCGGCCGTCAGGGCCTCGGCGACCAGCTTCTCCACCTCGTCGGGAGACTGGCCACTGGACACCACCAGCTCGCGCGGGGTGTCCTTGATGCCGATCTTGACCTCCACGTGGGACCTCCGCTGGAAATTCGAAAGGGATGTGCCCGGCAAGGCTAACCGAACCGGGTCGTTGCGGTGCCGCATGTCCGCGCCCGGCCACTTCGTCGTGTCTCGGAACTCCATCGGGATCAGCCCAGGCCGAGCGCCTGCATGCGCTTCGTGTGCCCCTGTTGCAACCGCCGGAACAGCGCCGCAATTCCGGAGAGGTCGCCCGACCCGCTGATGATGAGCTCGGCCAGGCCGTCGCGCTCGGCGACGACGTACTGGGCCTGCGTGAGGGCCTCGCCGAGCAGGCGGCGCCCCCACAGCGCGAGCTTGTCGCGGGTCTTGGGGTCGGCTTCGATCCCGGCCGCCACCTCGCGCTCGGCGAAGGCGGAGTGTCCGGTGTCGGCCAGCACGGTGAGCACCAGGTCCTTGGTCTCGGGGTCCAGCCAGCTGGCGATCTCCCGGTAGAGGTCGGCGGCGAGCCCGTCGCCGACGTAGGCCTTGACCAGCGACTCCAGCCACGACTTCGGCGGGGTGGAAGCGTGCCAGTCGTCGATGTGCTTCACGAACGGCGCCATCGCGTCTTCGATCTTGACGCCGTTGCCGGCCAGGTGGTCCGACAGCAGGCCGTAGTGCCCGATCTCGGCGGCCGCCATCGTCGCCAGCGCGGCGCGTCCGGCCAGCGTGGGGGCACTGCGCGCGTCCTCCGCCAGCCGGTCGAAGGCGGACAGTTCGAGATAGGCGATCACACCCAGAAGGTCGACGACGCCTTCGCTGATCTCTTTCGGCTCGCTCACGGCGGCCAGGGTATCGCCGAAGCACCCGGGCGTGTCGGGACGAGACCGATCCCACTGGCTCCGGCGCGCCGGGTACTGTTGAAAAACTGCTGACCAGGTACACTGGCATTCGATATCGAAGCTTCCGTACGCCATACCGGCGTCGGGAAACAGGCGGGCCACGAGGCCGGCCGACGTACTGCAATGTGCGTGCACGCCTCTTCCGGCATTCCCGGGACGGACCGGTTCCGCGCTTCAGATCAGCGCCAGGGACCAGGGTTTCTCCCGGTCGAGTGTCGAAACGGGACCCAGGGTTGTGCGCGCTGGTCACGAGAGAGGCGATCACCCTGACCGCAGAAATCCCCACAACCGAACAGACCCCCGCCGTCGCGCTGGAACACAGCGAGACCGGCCCGGCCGCGCTCGACACGTCGCACCCGCTCCAGGCGGGCGTCGAGGTCGAGCCGGAGGCCCCGACCTTCGCGTCCTTCGGCGTCAAGCCGGAGATCGTCAAGGCCCTCGGCGAGGCCGGCATCGAACGCACCTTCGCGATCCAGGCGCTCACCCTCCCGCTGGCGATGGCCGGCGACGACCTCATCGGCCAGGCCCGCACCGGCATGGGCAAGACGCTGGGCTTCGGCGTCCCACTGCTGCACCGCGTGCAGGTCCCCGGCGACGGCACCCCGCAGGTGCTGGTCGTGGTGCCGACCCGCGAGCTGTGCATCCAGGTCGCGAACGACCTCAAGGGCGCCGGCAAGCACCTCGGCATCCGCACCCTGGCCATCTACGGCGGCCGCCCGTACGAGCCGCAGATCGAGGCGCTCCGCAAGGGCGTCGACGTCGTGATCGGCACCCCGGGCCGGCTGCTCGACCTGGCCGAGCAGCAGCACCTGGTGCTGGGCAAGGTCCGCGGCCTCGTGCTGGACGAGGCCGACGAGATGCTCGACCTGGGCTTCCTGCCCGACATCGAGCGCATCCTGCGGATGGTGCCGGACGAGCGGCAGACCATGCTGTTCTCGGCCACCATGCCCGGCCCGATCATCACGCTGGCCCGCACGTTCCTGCGTCAGCCGACGCACATCCGCGCCGAGGAGAACGACGCCGGCGCGGTGCACGAGCGCACCACCCAGTTCGTCTACCGGGCGCACTCGATGGACAAGCCCGAGGTCATCGCCCGCGTGCTGCAGGCCGAGGGCCGCGGCCTCACGATGATCTTCAGCCGCACCAAGCGCACCGCGCAGAAGGTGGCCGACGACCTGGTCGAGCGCGGCTTCGCCGCCGCGGCCGTCCACGGTGACCTGGGCCAGGGCGCCCGCGAGCAGGCGCTGCGCGCGTTCCGCTCGGGCAAGGTCGACGTGCTGGTCGCGACCGACGTCGCCGCCCGCGGCATCGACATCGACGACGTCACGCACGTGATCAACTACCAGTGCCCGGACGACGAGAAGACCTACGTCCACCGCATCGGCCGCACCGGCCGCGCAGGCCGGACCGGCGTCGCCGTCACGCTGGTCGACTGGGACGAAGAGCCGCGCTGGAAGCTGATCTCCGACACCCTGGGCCTCGACAAGCCCGAGCCGGTGGAGACGTACTCGTCGTCGAAGCACCTGTACGAGGACCTGGGCATCCCGGCGGGCACCACCGGCCGGCTTCCGCTGGCCAACCGCACGCGGGCCGGCCTGGCCGCCGAGGAGGAAGAGGACCTGGGCGGCAAGCGCCGCGGGCCGCGTGGCCGTGGCCGCGGCGACTCCTCCTCGGCTGCTTCGGAGGAGACGCCGCGCAAGCGCTCCCGGGCGCCGCGCAAGCGCACCCGCGGTGGTTCGCGCGCGGCCGAGGCCGTCGAGGCCGCCGACAAGGCTGCCGCCGCTTCGGACGGGGACGCTCCCGCGTCGTCGGAGGGCCGCACCCGGACGCGTCGCCGCACCCGCGGCACGGCGCCGGAGACGACCGGTCCGGCGGTCGAGAAGGAGGCCGGCGAGAACGCCGAGCGTCCGGCTCGGCGCCGCCGCCGTCGCCGCCCCGCCGCGACGTCTGATACACCTGCGTCGGCAGACTGAACCTGAGCGGCGGGGGTCCGGGCACGTGAGCGACGTCGAGAAGACGCCTGAAGAGGAACCGGCGCCGGCTTCCGAGGCCCCCGGATACGGCTCCGAAGACGTCCTCGACGACGTCGAAGTCACCCCGCCCGCGCCGCGGGTCAAGGCGCGCCGGTCGCCGTGGAACCGCGGGCGGGACCGGGTGCTCGCCGCGGTGATCGCGGTGGTCGTGGTGGCGGTCGCGCTGGTCGTCGGCATGACGAGCGACAGCGCGGCCACCGACCGGACCGAGGCGGACCCGCCGCCGCCGTTGCCCGCGGCGCCGGACAAGGTGCCCGGTTCGCTGGCCGAGCTGTGGAGCGCCGCGAGCGCGTCGACCCCGGTGCCGCTGGTGGCCGGCGACTCGGTGGCCACCGCGGACGGCGGCGAGGTCGCCGCGCGCGACCCGCTGTCCGGGCAGATCCGCTGGCACTACACGCGTGACCTGCCGTTGTGCACGGTGAACGAGACGTGGGGGCGGCTGAACGCCGTATACCACAAGAGCCTCAACTGCAGCGAGGTCACGCAGCTCGACCCGGGCACGGGCCGGATCACGGCCCAGCGCAACGGCAACGCCGAGCTGGGCACACAGCTGGTCAGCGACGGCTCCCACGTGACGGCGACGGGCAAGAAGCTCCTCGACACCTGGCGCGACGACCTGGTGAAGAGCGCCGAGTACGGCCAGGTCCCGGCGCTGGTCAACGCGGGCAAGCAGCCCCGCTCGGGCTGCACGTACGGCACGGTGGCGGCGGCGTCGGGCAAGGTCGGTGTGATCGAGCGCTGCCCGGGCGACCCGGCCGACCGCCTGACGGTCTACAAGGCGGCGCCCGAGAAGGACGACGAGCCGCAGGTGTCGTTCAGCAGTGTGCTGGCGGGCAAGCGCGCCCGGGTGATCGCGATGTCCGGCGAGCTGACGGCGGTGGTGTTGCCGGACCAGAAGCTGATGGTGGTCTACAACGGCGACGGTTCCCAGCGCGCGGCGTACCCGCTGGACGTGCCCGCGGCCGACCTGGCGGCAGACCCACCCGGCGGCGTCGAAGCGACCACCCAGACGCCGGCGAACGTGTACTGGTTCAGCGGCTCGAAGACGATGGCCCTGTCCCGCGACGACCTGTCGCCGCGCTGGACGCTGAGCAGCGCCATGGGGCCGGGGATCATCTTCGCGTCGCAGCTGGTGGTCCCGATCAAGGGCGGCCTGGCGGTGCTGAACGAGAACGACGGTTCGACGATCCGCACGGTAGGGGTGGACCGGCGCGGGTACGCAGGCGCGGTCCGGCTGGGCGCGGCTGGTCCGGTTCTGCTGGAAGAGCGCGGCACAACCCTGACGGCCCTGAAGTAGGTCCCGGCCCGTGATGCCCTTCCAGTCACGGCTGATGCCCCGCTGATCACGCGAGAAGCCCGCCGGATCACGAGTGATGCCCGCCCAATCACGCGAGTTCCGGGCTCACGCACGCGAGTTCCGGGTCCAATCACGCGTGGGCCGGCCCGAGGTCGCGAATTCCGGCCCCACGCACGCGAGTTCCGGGCCCAATCACGCCAGTTCCGGCCCGGATCACGCGAAACCCGGCAACCCGAGCGGTCAGGTGAGCCAGAACAGAGTCAGCGCCGACACCGTCAACAGCACAACCGCGGCTCCCGCTCCCACCGCCGTCACCCCATTCCGCCGGTCCGCGACCCGCTGCGCCAGCAGAGCCAGCACCGCCGCGACCAGGTGACCGATCAGCATCGCCGCCCCCGGCCCCGGGGCGCCCGTGTACAGGCTGATCGCCCCCACCGCCAGCACGCCCACCGCCAGGACCGCGAGACCCGCCGCCAGCGAGCCCGTGAAGCCGCGCCACCAGCGTCCACGCTCCTTCGCCGGAGCGACGGGCGCGACAGGTTCGACGGCCGCGACAGGTTCGACAGCCTCCGACGCCGCCGAAACCGGCACCGTCTCGGCATCAGGCGCGCTCGCTGGCAACGGGACCGGCACGGTTGCCAGTTCGTCGGTGTCCGGTGAGGCCACTTACCCTCCTGTTCAGGGCGCGAGCAGGTCCCACGGCTGCGCCTGCGGGGCCGTTTCCTGGCCCACCGCGCAGCTCGGCCTGAAGTCGCACCAGGCGCAACGGCGGTCCGGGCGGGGTGGGAACAGCACGTCGCCGTCGCCGCCCGCGTCCAGGGTATCCGTGGCCAGCCTGAGGTCCGCGGCGGTCTCCTCCGCGCGCTGCAGGTGCCGCGCGAGGCTTTCCGGTGTGTGCTCCGCCGCCGCGATCGTGCCGCTCGGGAGGTGGTGCAGCTCGACCGTCTTGCACGGCATCCGCAGCGTCCGCGCCGCCGCCACCGCGTACAGCGCCAGTGCCTGCGACGCCCGCGCTTCGTACTCGTCCGGGGGACGGCGGCCCGTCTTGTAGTCGACGATCACCAGCTCCCCCTCGCGCGAGTCGATGCGGTCCGCACGGCCCTCGATGATCATCGACGGCCGCTCCCCCGGCTTCGAGTTCACCGGCGCCGACACCCACCGCTCGAGCCCGGCCGGGTCGTGGGTGACGTCGTTGTCCTCGACGTACTCGGCCACCCACCCCTTGGCCCGCGCGCGGTACCGCGCCGCCTGCTCGGCGTCCTCGAAGCCCGCGTCCTTCCAGAACTCCGCCACCAGCGCCACGGCCCGCTGCGGCACCCGCTTGAGCACCGGCAGGTCGAACAACGCCCGCAGCGCGTTGTGCACCACCGCGCCGAGCGTGCTGTGCGCCCACGGCCCGGTGCGCTGCGGTGTCGGCCTCGTCAGGTACGACAGCCGGTACCGGCGCGGGCAGTCGTCGAAGGTCGCCAGCCGCGCCGGGGACACCTTCGTGAGCCGCACCGGTTGCGCGACGCCGAAATCGAAGCCCATCTGCTCCTTCACGATTCCCCACGCTACGCACCACCACCGACACTTTCCGCGCGGGGCGGGCCACCCCGCGCGGAAAATGCCTGCTACCGCACCACCAGCACCGTGTGCGTCCCGCCGCCGACGGACAACGTGCCGCCCCGCACCGCACGGCCGTCCAGCAGCACGACCCGCGCGGCCGGCACCACCAGCGAGCCGGACGTCCCGCGCGGCGCCGTAACGGTCAGCGAGAACACCGGCCCGAGCTGAGACCACGAAGCGGACAACGCGCCCTTCGGCGTCGGCACCGCTCCGCGCGCCCAAGCGACCGAGCCCGGCTTCGGCGCAACCTGCCACGTCGCGAAGCCGGGCGACGTCGGCGAGACGCCCAGCAGCTCGTTCGTCAGCGCCGGCACCACGCCCGTCGACCAGCCGTGCGCGGCCGACGTGTACCCCTGCTCGTAGTGCGAGCCGCCGTCACCGATGCCTTCCCACGCCGTGGTGCCCGGGTCGTGCGTGGCCATCCAGCCGTACATCCGCTTGATCTGGTCGATCGCCGACGCCGTCTGCCCGGTCCGGAACCGCGCCTGCAGCTCCGGGAACGACGTGAACGCGTACACGCGCTTCGTGCCGTCGGAAACCAGAGTGTCGTTGTCCATGAACGGGTTCCCGTACGGCAGCGCCCCGGCCGCCAGCCGCGCCAGCGAGGACGACGCCTGCGCCGGCGACGCGATGCCGGCCAGGATCGCCTGGCTGTTGCCGTCCTGGCCGTGGCGCACCGCGCCGGTCCCCGAGTCGAGGTACGCCCCCGCCGCCGGGTCCCACAGGTACTGGTTCACCGCCGCCGCGACGCCGGAAGCCCGCGAAAGCCACCGGTCAGCGTCGGCGGCGTGTCCCGTCGCGCGCGCCAGGCCTGCTGCGCCTTGAAGCGCGCGGACGTACAACGCGTTGTAGTACGTCACTTCGCCCGTACGCGGCAGGAACGCGTAGTCGCCGTAGCCGCCTGTGCCGTTAAGCCCCTTCGAGAGCAACCCGCGCGAATCGGTGACGGACGGGTACCACGCGTCGAGCGTCTTCACGAGGTTCGAGTAGTACGAAGACGCGTACGCGGTGTCGCCCGTGTAGAGGACGTAGTCCCAGCTGGAAGTCACCCACCAGAGCGGATAGTCGAACAGCGGCAGTGTGTAGTCGTTGATCGACGCGGGCGGGATCCAGCCGTCGGCGCGCTGGTGGTCGGCCAGGTCGGCCAGGACGTTCTTCGCCGCCGTGCCGTCCTGGTGCGTCAGGTACTGGGTCAGCCCGGACACGGCGACGTCGCCGACGTACGGGTCGCGGTCGCGCTTCGCGCCGTCGTGCAGCACCAGCTTCCCGTCCAGCGACGGCGAAAACGCGCCGCGCGGGTCCACATCGGACTCGCGGAAGGTGTCCATGCCCAGCTCGTTGGTGTACGAAGCGGCGTACCAGTACTGGTTGAGCTGCTCGTCCGACGACTCGAACCAGCCGCGGTAGGTGTCCGGCGTGCCGAGGAACGGCGTGAAGTCGAGCGAGACGCCGTTGATCCGCACCTCACCGGACGGCTGCGTGAGCGGCGCGTCCGACGCGAGCGCGTCGAGGCTGATCCGCAGGTAGCGGAAGCCGCGCAGGCCGTCCGCGCACACCTGGGTGCCGGCGGCGCAGCCCTTCGTGTCGCGCCAGACGGTCGGCGTCGTGGGCACGGCGATCTGGTCGCTGCCGGGCCCGCCGGAGAAGTCCGAGCGGCTGAAGTCGGAGCGTTCGCCCAGGTACTGCTGGGTTTCCGAGGTCGACACGCGGACGCCGGGGTGGTTCGCCGACGCGCCCGCGAAGGAGATCTTCGGGTATCCGGCGACGACCTTGCCGAAGTCGAGCACCGCGACCGGCGCCGGCGGGTCGGCGACCAGGCCCGGCCAGACCTCGGTGACCCGGCTGAACTCGCCCGACGGCGTCGCCTGGTCCTTCGTCACGGTGATCCGGACCTGCGCGGTGGTCACCGCGCGGTCGAACGCCACCGCGCGCTGCACCGCGGTGTTGCCGGTCACCGTGGCCGCGGTCCGCCAGGCGCCGCCGTCGAGCACGTCGACCGTGAAGTCCTGCGGCACACCGTCCACACTGGACAGAACCGTGACGCCGGGAAGCGCGACCGGCGCGGCCGCGGTGATCGTCAGGACGTCCGGGTAGGCGCCGATCGTGTCGTCGTTCCAGAAGGTGTCGGTGTTGCCGTCGACGGCGTTGCCGGGCTCGTACGTCCGCGGCTGGCCGTTCCCGCCGTTGTTCGGCGCGTGGAACGACGACGCGGCCGCCGTCGTCCCGCCGGGCCAGGCCGGCTTCGGCGGCGGCGCCTGCCGCTTGAACGTCGTGACACCGCGGCCGAGCAGGCCGTTCGGGTTGGTGACGTCACCGGTGGTGGACAGCACGCGCACCGGCCGGACGTTCCGGCTCGACGGCGCGACGACGTACTTCTGCCAGCCGGGCGCCGCGTCGGCGGGTGTCGCGACGACACCGCTCGCCACCAGGACCGCCACCGGCAGGAAAACCCTGAGCCACTTCATCGAGGCCTCCGCAAGGCGCTTGAATCGTTTCAACCGCTGAGTTGGGATTCAGGCTGCGGGAGACGTGCCAACGATGTCAACGCGCCGGGCGGATCCTGTCCGGCAGGACAACCCGAGTGGCGGGGTCAGCTGCCGCCGGCGATGAAGCCGCGCACGGAGTTCGCGACGAGCTCCACGGCGATGGCCGCGAGCAGCAGGCCGGCCACCTTGGCCAGCAGCGTGATGCCGCTTTCCTTGATCAGCCGGATGACCACGCCGGAGTAGCGCATGCAGATGTAGATGACGAAGTGCGTCATCACGATCGCCAGGGCCAGCGCGATGTACGCGCCGACGTGGCCGTCGGCCTGCCGGACGAACACGATGGTCGCGGCGATCGCGCCGGGCCCGGCCAGCAGCGGGGTGCCGAGCGGCACGAGGGCGACGTTGACGTCCTCCGCGGCCGCCTCGGGCTCGTGCCCGCTGCCGGTGAGCAACTGCAGCGCGATCAGCAGGAGCAGCAGCCCGCCGGCGCCCTGCAGCGCGGGGATGCCGATGCCGAGGTAGGCCAGGATCGCCTGGCCCGCGACCGCGAACAGGCTGATCACGAGCAGTGACACGAGCACGGCCTGCCGGGCGGCGCGGGCG
The DNA here is from genome assembly GCF_055583145.1 of Amycolatopsis sp. NPDC104819. NCBI lineage: Bacteria > Bacillati > Actinomycetota > Actinomycetes > Pseudonocardiales > Pseudonocardiaceae > Amycolatopsis > Amycolatopsis sp. NPDC104819. The sequence goes on from NZ_JBVJON010000003.1 coordinate 142,935, forward strand.
CGCGTCGCGACCGGCTTGCGGCCGACGAGGCTGAGGAACACCGGCACGGTGCCGGGCGGGTCCATGATGACGACCAGGGTGATCGTCGCGCTCATGAAGAGCTTGGCGTCGAAGAAGTCGGCGATCGCCATTTCAGCCCTTCACGACCTGGAACCCGGTCGCGCGCGCCACCAGCTCTTCCAGCTGCCCGGGGTCGGTGGTGCATTCGCCGAGCGCGATGGTCTTGTTCGTGCCGTGGTAGTCACTCGAACCGGTGACCAGCAGGCCGAGCTCACCGGCGAGCTCCCGCGTGCGGGCGCGCGTCGCCGGGTCGTGGTTCGGGTGGTCGGCCTCGACCCCGGTGAGCCCGCGCGCGGCCAGGCCGGCGAGGGTGTCTTCGCTGATCGTGGCGCCGCGGCTGAAGGCGAAGGGGTGCGCGATGACCGTGACGCCGCCGGCGGCGCCGATCATGTCGATGGCCTCTTCGACGGGCGTGTCGCGCCGGGCGACGTAGTACCCGCGGCGCGGGCTCAGGTAGTCGGCGAAGGCCTCGTCGACGCTCTTGACCAGCCCGGCCCGGACCAGCGCCTGCGCGAGGTGTGGGCGCCCGGGCGGCGAGTCCTCGGGGAGCAGGCCGAAGATCTCGTCGGCGTCGATCGGGAGGCCGTCGGCGGCCATCCGCTCGGCCATCCGGCGCAGCCGCGTCCGGCGCTCGACCCGCAGCCGGGTCTGCTCGGTGACCACGGCCTCGGACGTCGGGTCGAAGAGGTAGGCCAGCAGGTGGACGCTGATCTGGCGGCCGGTGCCGGGGTCGGTCGACACCGTGGAGAGCTCGGCGCCGGGGACCAGCGTCAGGCCCGGCGGGATGGCCGCGGTGGCCGGGGCCCAGCCCGCGGTGGTGTCGTGGTCGGTGATCGCGACGACGTCGAGCCCGGCGTCAGCGGCCGCGGCGACGAGACCGGCCGGCGTGTCGGTGCCGTCGGAAGCGGTGGAGTGGGCGTGCAGGTCGATGCGCATCGGGTCCATTGTCGACGATGCGCTGCGTCACACCCGCGGCGGGACTCTCAGCCGACGGGCTTCTTGCCGCGGGCGGCGCGCTGGGCCTTGATCATCGAGAAGCGCTCGGCCTGCTTCTGCTTGTCGCCGAAGACCAGCTCGGAGATCGTGTCGTAGAACTCTTCCGGCCGTGGCAGGAAGTCGATCTTGTTCAGCGCCTGGATCTGACCGGCCGACTCGACGACCATCGTCCCGTAGCCCATCATGCGGCCGGTGGCGGTGCGCACGTAGCTGAGGTCGGTGACCTTGCTGATCGGCATCATCAGCACCTTGGTCGTGAAGACGCCGGTGGTCATGACGAACCGCTTGTCGGTGACCACCAGCCGCTCGACCCACCACTCCATGACCACGTACGCGAACCGCAGGACCACCAGCAGCGCGACGTACCAGAGGATGTTCTGGCCGATGTACAGCGCCGGTGGCAGCAGGTAGGACACCAGGACGCAGATGGCCAGGAGTGCGGCCGCCTCGAAGGTGTCCCAGAGCAGCACCGCCCAGTGGCGGCGGATCCGGATGACCCGCCGCTCGGTGTCGAGGAGGTACTCGTCGGGGTCGCGTGGCGCGAACATGGGTCCAGGTTAGCCCCGATCGGTCAGCTGAAGACGTTACTGACGAAGGTGATCACCGATTCGGCCGAGCTGCGCAGGAAGTCGATGATGTTGCCGACGAGGCCAGCGGCCTGCCCCGGCTGCGCAATGACGAAGAACAGCACCAACGCGATACCGGCGAGGCCCGCAATCTTCTTCACGTTCACCGCGATCAAATCCCGTCTCTTACGGTGACACCGGACAAGAGCAAATCCTGACTTTTTACGTTGTACCGCACTGGGCGGGCACGGGGGAGGGAAGTCCCGCGCTTGGGTCAGCACGCGGTCCGAAGTGTACCGTACGGCTACTCTCCGTGTACAGGACATCCGTTTTCAGTTCGGTCACGTCTACCGTTGGGGACATGGAAGCACCCCGGACAGCCACTATCCGCTGCGTAGGCGGCATCGCCTTCGACCGGAACGGCCGATTGCTGCTCATCCGCCGCGCCAACGACCCCGGTTCGGGCCTGTGGTCCCTGCCCGGCGGACGTGTCGAACCGGGCGAATCCGACGAAACGGCCGTGATCCGGGAGCTTCGGGAGGAAACGGGACTAGACGTGATTCCGGGCACATTGGTCGGGAAGGTGACCCGCGGGCCGTTCGAGATTTTCGACTACGCCTGTTCGGTGACGGGAGGGATTCTCACTGCGGGTGACGACGCTTCGGAGGCCCGTTGGTCTGATTCGGCGGACCTTTCGGCTCTGGAGGAGGGCGGGGAGCTGGTGGATCTCCTGTATGTGACGCTGCGTGAGTGGGGAGTCTTGCCGAGGGCTTGAGCGGTGTTGCGGGCACGGTCGCGTGTTTGAAGGGTCGACACGCGTGATTCAGGGGTCAACTCGCGTGATTGAGGGGGTCGACACACCTCCCAAGCTCGTGTCGACCTTCCAGTCACGCGTGTCGACCCTCCAGTCACGGGTGTCGACCCTCCAGACACGCGTGCTGACCCTTCAGGCACGCGTGCTGACCCTTCAGGCACGGGTGTCGCAACTCCGGCACGCGGGCCGAAGCCCAGGTCAGAGTGGCAGCCAGGTCATGCGCTGCCCGTGCGGGGCAGTCCGAGCCAAAGCATGAGCCTCAGCCTTCCCACCCTCCCACCGCACAACACCCAAAGTCGCCAACCCGTCCGCCCCGGCCAGATCCGCCCGCCCGGGCAGCACGACTTCCAACCCAGCTCCGTAGAACTCCTCCGAAACCCACCAAACCGGCCGCGACGCCGCCAGCGAAGCCAGCTCCCCCGCAAAAGCCTCCCGCCGCCCAGCCGGCAGATACGCCAGAACATGGCTGGTCAGCACCACCAGCGGCCCCTCCAACGTCCCAGCCGCCGATGCCAGATCGTCGACCGCGTCGCCGGTGATCAGCGTCGGGCGGTGCTTCGCCTGTTCCGCCGCGGCGGTACGCAGGAGGCGGATGCGGTCCGGCTGGTCGGCCCAGACGCACGCCTCCAGCCAGGCCAGCTCGTCCTCGTCCGTCAGGTCCACCGGGGCTCGGTCCAGCCCCGCCCGGTCGAGCACCGCGAGCTTCTTCGGCAGCTTCGGCGCCACCGCGCCGGGCGCCAGGTCGAGCGCGCAGTGGAGGCCGACCGCGGACTTCGCCGGGCCCGCCGTCAGCTGCTCGCCGCCGTCGCACTGGTAGCGGTAGCCGAAGCGGTCCAGGCCCAGGAGCAACCCCGCGCTGCAGCCGACCTCCAGCAGCGAGACCTTCCCGCCCGCTTCGCGAGCCGCCCGGGCCACGCCCGGGTACAGCAGCGCTGCCCGCCTGACCTCGTTCGTCTGCGTGTACCGCTCGGCGATCAACGCGCGGGCCTTCTCCGCCCGCTCCAGCAGGAACGAGCGGAACAGCGGCCACGTCTCGGAGTCGACGCCGTCGAAGCCGCCCAGCGACGGGTAGTACCGGGACAGCGGGTGGATCGGGTCGGCCTGCACGAGCCGGTGCGCCGTCGCCATCAGCAGGGTCGCGCGCACCTCGCCGTCGCGGGCCGACGCCAGCAGCCCGGCGACGTCGTCGTCGTCGGCCGCCTGCAACGCCAGGTGCTCGTAGAGGGGCGAAACCCCGCGCGCCTCGACTTCCGCGAACTTGCGCAGTACGCCCTTGATGCGGTCCAAGTCCATCAGAGCCTCATTCGTGCGGCACCGGCCGGCCCGGCTGCTCCCCGCCCCGAGTTTCCCCGTACGAGCGCTTGGGCACCATCACCTTCCGCCGGAAGGTGCACACGATCAGCCCGTCCTGCTTGTACCCGCGGGTCTCGACGTACACGACCCCGCGGTCGTCCTTCGACTTCGACGGCGTCTTGTCCAGCACCTCGGTCTCGCCGTAGATGGTGTCGCCGTGGAAGGTCGGCTTGACGTGCTTGAGCGACTCGACCTCGAGGTTCGCGATGGCCTTGCCGGAGACGTCGGGCACGGACATCCCGAGCAGCAGCGAGTAGACGTAGTTCCCGACCACGACGTTCTTGCCGAAGTCGGTCGTTTCCTCCGCGTAGTGCGCGTCCAGGTGCAGCGGGTGGTGGTTCATGGTGATCAGGCAGAACAGGTGGTCGTCGTACTCGGTGACCGTTTTGCCCGGCCAGTGCTTGTAGACCGCACCGACCTCGAACTCCTCGTAGTACCGCCCGAACTGCACTCGTCATCTCCTGTCCGCGTAACACCGCGTGAGCCTGGTACGACACGCATCCGTAGTGAGGAGTACCCTCAACCATCGGTGTTCGCGCGTCAACGCGAGCCCCACCACTCTGGACCGGCCCGAAGGAGGTGAGGAACCCCGATGAGTAGTGGCGATAGTCCGCTCCCTAGTACTCCCAGCGTTCCCACCACACCGGCCGGCCGGCTCATCTCCTGGTAGGCGCCCTCCCCGGGAACGCTGGTGTCGCCGGGCGGACTCTTCCGCCCCTGGTCAGTCGTCTCGCACGACCACGCACGACGCCCAGGAGGTCCCATGCCTGCCATTCCGTCGCTCGGCGGCCTTCGCGGCCGCGGCGGCAGCCGCGCCAAAGCTGTGCCCGTGCGCCCTGTGCCGGTGCCGCTGTCCGCGTACGTCGTCGACTGCGCGGTGTACGTCGGCGGTGAGCGCCTGCCCGGCCGCTGGACGCACACCGAGGCGATCAAAGAGGTCCGGAAGCGGCACGAGGGGTTCGTCTGGATCGGGCTGCACGAGCCGGACTCCGAGCAGATCCAGGGCATCGCGGAGACCTTCGGGCTGCACGAGCTGGCGGTCGAGGACGCGCTCGAAGCGCACCAGCGGCCGAAGCTGGAGCGCTACGACGACACGCTGTTCCTCGTGGTGAAAACCGTCCGGTACGTCGAACACGAGTCACCCACAACGGCGAACGAGATCGTCGAAACGGGCGAACTCATGGTGTTCCTCGGCCGCGACTTCGTCATCACGGTGCGGCACGGGAACCACTCGGGGCTGGCGCGGCTGCGCCGTGAGCTCGACGAAGACCCGGAGCGGCTGAAGCTCGGGCCGTCCGCGGTCGTGCACGCGATCGCCGACCATGTCGTCGACCACTACCTCGACGTCACGGGCCGGATCGAGAACGACATCGACGTGATGGAGGCGCAGGTCTTCGCGCCCCGGTCGCAGATCAGCGCCGAGCAGATCTACCTGATGAAGCGGGAGGTCCTCGAGCTGCGCCGCGCGGTGATGCCGCTCGCAACGCCGGTCCAGCGCCTGGCCGAGGGCTACACGCGGCTGGTGCCGGACGAGGTCCGCTCGTACTTCCGCGACGTCGCAGACCACCTCACGACCGTGTCCGAACGGGTGGCGGCGTTCGACGAGCTGCTGTCCACCCTGGTCGACGCGACCGTCGCGAAGATCTCGCTGCAGCAGAACACCGACATGCGCAAGATCACGTCGTGGGCGGCGATCATCACCGTGCCGACGATGATCGCGGGCATCTACGGGATGAACTTCGACTACCTGCCCGAGCTGCACTGGAAGTTCGGGTACCCGCTGGTGATCACCGTCATCCTCGGCATCTGCCTGTTGCTGTACCGAATATTCCGGAAGAACGGCTGGCTCTAGGTCCCCTTTCTTTCCCACCGGATTCGGAGAATTCGCCATGTCCCGGATGCTGTCCAACCTGAAGTTCTGGGCGCTCGCGCTCAGCGTGCTGTGGATCGTCGTCATCACTTTTGTCATCGTCGCCGACCCGGGGTTCGCGCACGGAATGAAGTGACGCCGCGGCGTCGTACCCTGGGCGTATGCCGAAAGCGCTGGTGGTCGCCGACGAGGTGGACGAGCGGTTGTGGACCGACGCGGTCCGCTCCTGCGCCGTCGACCTCGTCATCGGCGCCGGCGACCTCCCCTACGACTACCTCGCGTTCCTGGCCAGCGCGCTCGACGCGCCGTGCGTGTTCGTGCCCGGGAACCACGACCCGGACCTGAGCGGCTACACGCGCTACGGCGGGCTGTCCATGAAGGACGGTTTCCCGACGGTCTGGCCGGGCCCGGCCGGCGGCATCAACGCCGACGGCCGGGTCGTCGACGTCGCCGGGATCCGGTTCGCCGGTCTCGGCGGCTCGATCCGCTACAACGACGGGCCGAACCAGTGGACGCAGCGCCAGCAGGCGCGGCGGGCTCGCGGGCTGGTGCGGCGCGCTCGCCGGCGTCGCCGTCGTGACGGCCGGGACGTCGACATCCTGCTGACGCATTCGCCGCCGCTGGACCTCGGCGACCGGGCGGACCCGCCGCACCGCGGGTTCGCGTGCCTGCACCGGACGATCGAGGTGCTGCGGCCGAAGTGGCTGCTGCACGGGCACATCCACCCCCACGGCGAGCGGGTGCCAGACCGCGTCGTCGGCGAAACCCGCGTCCGCAACGTGGTGGGCCACCGGATCATGGAGTTCTCATGAAAGAGACGGGCTTCCCCCGCGCCGACGCGGAAAACGACTTCCTCCGCGCGCGCCGGGGCCAGGTGCTCTCGCGGCTTTCGACGTGGCTGCGCCGCGAACCCGACGACGTCAACATCATGCTGCCGTTCCACGAGGTCGTGGAGGCGCTGGGCTACCTCGGCGAGAGCCGGATCGGGCTGCGGGTGATCAAGCTGGACTCGATCGTCGGCACGGTCGACCGCAGCCGCGACTTCGACCGCCGCTTCCGCCCGACGTCCGCCCGCGTCCGCGAACGCTGGGAGCGGCTGGCGCTGGCGTCCCGGCGTGGTGAGGAGATCCCGCCGATCGAGGTCTACCGCGTCGGCGAGCTGCACTTCATCATCGACGGCCACCACCGGGTTTCGGTCGCGCACGCGCAGGGACTGTCCACAATAGAGGCAGCGGTGACGGTGGTCCGGACCAAACTGGACCCGAGCGGCATCCGCCACCGCGGCGACCTGATCGTCAAGGACTACCGGCGGCTGTTCCTGGAGCGCGTCCCGCTGACCGGCCACGCGCGGGCGTCGGTGATCGTGTCGGACCCGTGGGACTACGCGAAGCTGGGCGAGCACGTGGAGGCGTGGGGCTTCCGGCTGATGCAGGACGAGGGCAAGTTCTGCGACCGGACGAGCATCGCGCAGCGCTGGTTCGACGAGGAGTTCGTGCCGGTGGTGTCGATGCTCAGCCAGGCGGGCATGATCGGCGACCGCACGGAGGCCGAGGCGTACATGTGGGTGGCGGCGGAGCGGTACCGGCTGATCAGGACGCATCGGTGGGACGACGAGGTCATCGAGGCGTTGCGTTCCCGCGGCACGATGTCGTGAGTGGTAATTAGGGTTCTAACCCGAATTACCACTCACGACAAGCTGCGGCAGACCTTAGAAAGACAGCTCCGGGGTCAACGCCAGCTGCCGCACCTGCTCCAGCGTCAGCGTCGGCTCCGGGCGCTGCCGCGGTCAGCGACGACAACCACAGGACGCCCTGGGGTGTCGGCTCCGTGCGGCAGGTGATCTCCCCCGGTTCGCCGCACGGCGGGGTCCCGACGCCACCCGGCACGATCATGACGTACACCGATCCGGTCCCGCGGGAGTCGGTCACCCGCACTCCCATGTGGAACAACGCGTCCCGGGGTGCGTCGCCCGCCGCGTCGGCGACGAGGTGGAACGGGTCCTCCGGCGGCGTCTCCCCCGGGATCGTCAGCCGCGTGATCCGCGCGTCCGGGTCGAGCATCGACCGGACGGCGTTGCCGATCAGGCAGCTCAGCCGATCGACCAGAGCAGAGCGCGTGTCCGTGGCCGTGGGGCACGGGCGGTTCGCGACTTCGGCGCGGTGCGGGAGCACCACCACCGCCAGCCCCAGCGCGAGCACCGCCACGATGATCGCCACCGCCCCGGTGAGCAGGTGCTGCCGCCGCGAACGGCGGGCCGATGCCAGGACCTCGGCCGCCGAAAGGCCGAGGGGCGGCTCTCCTTCGGTCACGTAAGCCGTCAATGCGGACCGGACGTCTTCCATCACCACTCCTCGGCCGTCGGCGCGGGCAGGACCGCGCGCAGGGCTTCGACACCGCGGACCGTCTGGGACTTGACCGTGCCCTCGGCGACGCCGAGCAGCGAAGCGACCTCCGCCACCGAGAGGTCTTCGAGGAACCGCAGCACGACCATCGCGCGCTGGCGCGGGGTCAGCTCGGCCAACGCGCGCTCGACGTCGAGGCGCACGGGGGTGTCGCGGTCCGGTGGTGACTCCTGGTCAGGCGGGGACGAAGTCACGTACTCGCGGACCGGCCCACGACGGCCGGCCAGGAAGAGGTTCAGCAGGATGCGGCGGGCGTACCCGTCGACCGTGGCCGGGCGGACCCGCCGCCAGTGCCGGTACAGCTGCACGAACATGCCCTGGACCAGGTCCGCCGGAAGCGCTGCACGCGCGCGGCGAAGTAGTCGCTGAAATCGAGGTCTCTCGACGCCCCCACCCGGCCCTCCTTCGCACCTTTCAGTGTTACTAGTGCGCGGAGGGCCGGGAAGGTTCAAGCGAGACTCACATGTGCACGGCGCCGGGAGCGGCTTCGCCCTTCGGGACGCCGGACTGCAGCAGCAGGCCGCTGATCAGCGCGCCCGCCGCGAAGATCACGGCCGCCCAGGTGAACGCCGTCGTGTAGCTCTCGATCGCCGCCTCGGCCGCCAGCTGCGGCGTCGGGACCTTGCCCGCGAGGTACGACGTCGCCGCGTTGCCGGCCAGCGTCGACAGCAGCGCCGTGCCGATCGAGCCGCCGACCTGCTGCATCGTGTTGACCGCCGCCGACGCGACACCGGCGTCGTGCGCCTCGACGCCGAACGTCGCGACGCTCATCGCCGGCGCCATCGCCAGCCCGATGCCGAAGCCCATCACCAGCAGCGGGCCGAGCACGCCGGACGCGTACGTGCTGTCCAGGCCGATGCCGCTCAGCCAGAACAGGCCGACCGCCGCGATCGCCATGCCGGTCGGGACCAGCGGACGCGGGCCGAAGCGCGGCAGCAGCACGGCTGTCGCCGTCGTCGCGGCCAGCATCAGCGTCGCGACCATCGGCAGGAAGCCGACACCGCTCTCGATGGGGGTGAAGCGAAGGTTCTGCTGCACGTAGAACGTCAGGAACAGGAAGATCGCGAACATGCCGATGGCCAGCAGGAACATCGCCAGGTACGAGCCGCCGCGGTTGCGGTCGAGCAGCACGCGCAGCGGCAGCAGCGGGTGCGAGACGCGCTGCTGCAGCCAGACGAACACGCCCAGCAGCACCACACCGGCCGCGAGGAAGCCCCACACCGAGACCGACGACCACGAGTCCGACTCCGCGTTCGCGAAGCCGTAGACCAGCGCGAACAGGCCGGCCGACGCCGTGATCGTGCCCGGCAGGTCGAGCTTCGGGCGCGGGCCGTCGTCACGCTGGTTGCGCAGCAAGATCGAGCCGCCGACAAACGCGACGACCGCGAAGATGATGTTCACGAACATGCACCAGCGCCAGTCGAGGTACTCGGTCAGCACGCCGCCGAGCAGGAGCCCGACCGCCGCGCCGCCACCGCCGATGGCCCCGAACACGCCGAACGCGCGGCCGCGTTCCTTCGGGTCGGTGAACGTCGTGGTGAGCAGCGAAAGCGCGGCCGGCGCGAGCAGCGCGCCGAAGACGCCCTGGGCCGCGCGGGCGATCAGCAGCATTTCGATGTTGCTCGCCGCGCCGCCGAGCGCGGACACCGCGGCGAACCCGGCGAGACCGACGAGCAGGGCGTTCTTGCGGCCGAAGACGTCGGCCAGACGGCCGCCGAGCAACAGCAGGCTGCCGAACGCGAGCGCGTACGCCGTGACGACCCACTGCCGCGCGTCGTTGGAGAAGCCCAGGTCGACCTGGGCCGAGGGCAGCGCGATGTTCACGACGGTCGCGTCCAGCACCACCATCAGCTGCGCGATGCCGATCATCACCAGGATCAGCCAGCGCCTGGCGTGATGCGGGTTCTCGACGGCGCGCGCGTCCCCCGGCGGCGCGACCGCGAGAGTGGATTCGGACATGGGTGTCCCCTCACTGGGAGTGATCAAGACGGTATGTGGAGTAGGTATCTCCCCTTACGCGACCCAAGGTACACACAAACCGGAGAAGGTGCCTCTACTTGACGCGTTAGACTGGACGGCATGGCACGGGACGCTGGTCCCGCCGCACCGGCGCGGCCGCTGCGACGTGACGCTGAACTCAACCGCCGTCGCATCCTCGCGTCGGCCCGCGAAGTGTTCGGCCAGCGCGGGCTGGAAGCCACGCTGGACGACATCGCCCACCACGCCGGCCTCGGCGTCGGCACGGTCTACCGCCGGTTCCCCAGCAAGGAACACCTGGTCGAGGCCATGTTCGCCGAGCGGATGGAAGAAATCGGCGACCTCGCCGAAACGGCGCTGAAGGCCGAAGACGCGTGGGAAGCCTTCGTCGACTTCACGTGGAAAGCGGCCGAACTGCACTCCACGGACCGCGGGCTGCGCGAGATCATGCTGTCGAACAAGTTCGGCCACGAGCACGTCGCCGAAGAGAAAGCCCGCATGGTGCCGTTGATCACACAGCTCGTCGAGCGGGCGCAGGACGCCGGTGGGCTGCGGGCGGACTTCGCTCCGTCGGACATGGCGCTCGTGCACATGATGGTCGGCTCGGTGGTCGAGTTCACGTGCGCGGTCGACCCGGACCTGTGGCGCCGCAGCCTCGGCATGCTGCTCGACGGGCTCCGCGCCGAGCCCGGCAAGCCCTCGCAGCTGACCCGCCCGCCGCTCGACGAGCAGGAGATCGACCGAGCGATGTCCTGCTGGCGCCCCTGATGGGGTGATCGGCGCGGGATCCCGGCGCCGCCCTCCCGCCCGGACACTGCACCCCGCGCGATCATGGCGACGGGGAGGTGCGGGTGGCGTACTACAGCGTTCCGGCGATTCGACGGCTCCAGCTCGGACGGGAGCTGAAGGCCTGGCGCGAGAAGGCCGGGCTGACGCTGGAACAGGCGGGCGGCGACCTCGACCTGTCGAAGAGCACGCTGTCGCGGATGGAGAAGGGCCAGGGGCCGATTCATCCGCTGCACGCGCGGGCGATGGCGGAGCTGTACCGGGTGCCCGAAGACGACCTGGTCGAGCTGGTCGACATCGCCCGCGAGGCCCGGCGGCCCAACCAGAACCGCATCGAAGGGGTGTCGGTCAACAGCTATCCGGCGCTCGAGGCGGAGGCGGTTTCGGTCCGCAACTTCGAGCTGGCATACGTGCCCGGACTGCTGCAGACCGAGAGCTTCGCGCGCGCTCTGTACGCGAACTTCGGCACCCGCGAGCGCAACCACATGCTGCACGTGCGGATGCGCCGTTGCGAGCGGCTGAAAGGTGATGATCCGCTCCAGCTGCACGCGATTGTCGACGAAACCGCACTGGTCCGGCCGATCGCGGAGGCACACGTGCTGACCGCTCAGGTGCTGCACATGATGGAGATGACCGAGCTGCCCAACGTGACCGTGCAGGTGGTCCCCGCCGAAATCGGGGTCTATCGCGGGTTGCGGGGCGCCTTTTCGCTGCTCAGCTTCCCGCCTGACACCATCTCCGACCTCGGGTACGTTGATCACGCCGCCGGAAGCCTGCAGCTGGTCAAGCCTGGCCAGATCGCCGAACTTTCCCGGCGGTTCAAGGAAGTTGGTAAGCTTGCCCTCAGCGAGTCGGCATCGTGCGATCTTCTCCTGCGGCTCGCGGACCGGCTTAGTAGCTAGGGGTGAGCTGTGGAACTGGCTTGGCGCAAGAGCAGTTACAGCGGCGACGAGTACCAGGCCTGCGTCGAAGTGGCGTTCGCCTGGCGCAAGAGCAGCTACAGCGGCGGCGAGAACACCGCTTGTGTCGAGGTGGCCTTCGCCTCCCCCGCTGTAGCCGTCCGCGACTCCAAGGACCCCTCCGGCCCGCACTTCACCGTCGGCACCTCCGCCTGGCGCGGCTTCCTCACCGCCGTCACTCGGACGGGATGACTGCCCACAGGATCAGGTAAGCCACGAACTGCGGCCCGGGCAGCAGGCAGCTCAGCACGGCCAGCAGCCGCACGGTGCCGGTCTTCATGCCCCACCGCTGGGCGAGACCGGCGCAGACGCCGCCGATCATGCGGCCGTGGCGCGGGCGGGACAGGGACCCCCTGGTGACCGGTGCGCTCATCGTCTTTTCCCTTTCCTCGAACTTCCTCTTGTCCCCACTTCACCACCGGAGCACCCGGTTCCGCATCGCTCGCGGGAAGGATCGCTCCCTTAGGGGACGGTAAAGGCGAAAGACGTTCAGGCACTGCGGATTCCGCCGTCGTCGGGCCGGGAAACCGGTGACCTGCGCGTTCTCCGCGCGCGATGCGGAAAATACTGAGAGATGTCCCCGTCAGGGCTGTTTTTTCGCCCCGATGTGGTGATACTTACGCCCCGTGTACCCGCGTTGGAAAAGCTTGGCCGTCGTAATGCTCTGTGCCCTGCTCGCGGCGGGCTGCGCCACGACGCAGGCCGCGCCCGAGCAGACGTCCGGTCCCACGCCGCTGACCGCGGGCGCCGCGCTCGGCGACTTCGGCACCGTCGACTACTGCAGCCTGCTCGACGTGCCCGAGGTCGCGCCCGGCGCCGTCGCCACGCCGACGTTCGAAAGCTGCCTGGCCCAGGCCGGCCCGCGGACGATCCTCGTCGGGCCGCTGGCCTTCGACTCCGACCCGAACATCAAGCCCTACGCCTACGCGGGGCAGGTGCCCGACGGCGTCGCGATCCAGCAGTCGATGTTCAACGACCGCAGCGCCTGCACCCGCGCGATCACCTTCGCCGACGGCAACCGGCTCGACCTCTCGGTGACCGACGAGGGCGGCAACCAGGCCGAACGCTGCGGGGTCGCGGACGCGGCCGTCGGCTCGGCGCTCACGGCCATCACCGGCAACAAGGTCAAGCGGCTGACGTTCCCCGAGACGTCGTGGGGCCTGGTGCTGCCGTGCGCGATGCTCGACAGCCACGAGCTCGACGCCGTCTCGGGCGCCGGCACCCGGCCGACGACCGGGCTGTCCGGGCACAGCTGCTTCCGCGGCAAGGTCAGCTTCAAGCTGACGGTGGAGACGATCGAACCGCAGATGCCGGCCGTCTCGGACGAGCAGATCGGCGGCCGCGAGGCCCGGCTGCGTCAGTCCGGCGCGTTCTGCCTGGTCGACACCAGCCAGCCGGCCCCGGGCCTGCCCGGCCACCGCGAACTGGCGGAGATCAGCGTGGTCGAGACGGCGGGCACGGCGAACGACGCCACCTGCGGCGTGGCCCGCACCGCCGCCGCGGTCCTGCTCCCGAAGCTCCCCCGAGCCTGAACGCCGTCGTGAGTGGTAATTAGGGTTCTAACCCCAATTACCACTCACGACGAGCTGCGGCAGGCTAGTCCTCGTAGGTGAGGTTCTTGCCGTTGGCCGGGTCGAACAGCTTGACCTTGTCCGCGTCGAACCAGACCTCGAGGTCCGAGTTCTCCTTCGCCGACGACTCCGCCGAGAGCCGCGCGACGATCTGGGACTCCGAGCCCGGCACGTCGGCCGAACCGCTGTCCGCGGCCAGTTCCGCGAGCTCCGCGGACGTCGCCGCGTCACCCTCCACCGTGAAGTGGGCGAACTTCTCCGAGCCCATCGACTCGAGCACGTCGATGTGCGCGGTGAACGTGCCGCCGCCGGACTTCTGGGCCGCGTCGACCAGCGCCGCGTCCTCGAAGTGCTCCGGCCGGATGCCGACCAGCACCTCGCGGGGCGCGTTCGCCTTCTCCACCAGCTGCCGGACCCGGTCGGTGAGCGGCGTGGTGCCCAGCGGGCTGCGCAGCTCGTTGTTCTCCAGCGTCGCCGGGACGAAGTTCATCGACGGCGAGCCGATGAACCCCGCGACGAAGAGGTTCGCCGGGTTGTCGTAGAGGAACTGCGGCGCGCCGATCTGCTGCACGTACCCGCCGCGCAGCACCACGACCCGGTCGCCCAGGGTCATGGCCTCGGTCTGGTCGTGCGTGACGTACAGCGTCGTCGTGCCGAGCTGCTTCTGGATCTTCGACACCGACGTCCGCATCTGGCCGCGGAGCTTGGCGTCCAGGTTGGACAGTGGCTCGTCCATCAGGAACGCCTTCGGGTTCCGGACGATCGCCCGGCCCATCGCGACGCGCTGCCGCTGGCCACCGGAGAGGTTGGCCGGCTTGCGGTCCAGGTGCGCGTTGAGGTCGAGGATGTTCGCCGCCTCTTCGACCTTCGCCCGCACCGTCTTGTCGTCGACCTTCGCCAGCCGCAGCGGGAAGGCCATGTTCTCCCGCACGCTCATGTGCGGGTAGAGCGCGTAGGACTGGAACACCATCGCGATGTCCCGGTCCTTCGGGGCCTTCTCGTTGACGCGCTTGCCGTCGATGCGCAGCTCGCCGGAGGAGATGTCCTCCAGGCCCGCCACCATGTTCAGCGTCGTCGACTTCCCGCAGCCGGACGGGCCGACCAGGATGATGAACTCGCCGTCGGCGATGGTGATGTCCACTTCGGACACCGCGAGCGCGCCGTCGGGGTACTTCTTCGACACCTTGTCGAGGACGATTTCAGCCATGACTACCCCTTCACCGCACCGGAGGTCAGCCCCGCCACGATGCGACGCTGGAAGAACAACACGAACACAATGATCGGGATGGTGATCACGACCGCGGCCGCGCTCACCTGCCCGGTCGGGTCCTCGAACTGCGACGACCCGGTGAAGAACGACAGCGCCGCCGGCACCGTGCGCGACGCCGTGGTCGACGTCAGCGAGATGGCGAACAGGAAGTCGTTCCAGCAGAAGATGAACACCAGGATCGCGGTGGTGAACACACCCGGCGCGGCCAGCGGCGCGATCACCTTCCGGAACGCCTGGGCCGGCGTCGCGCCGTCCATCTTCGCCGCCTTTTCCAGCTCCCACGGGATTTCCCGGAAGAACGCCGACAGCGTGTAGATCGACAGCGGCAGGGCGAACGTGATGTAGGGCAGGATCAGCCCCGGCCAGGTGTCGAACAGCGCCAGGTTCCGCTCGATGTTGAACAGCGGGGTCACCAGCGACACCTGCGGGAACATCGCGATCAGCAGCGAGAGCCCGACGAGCAGCTGCTTGCCGGGGAACTCCAGCCGCGCGATCGCGTAGGCGGCCATCGTGCCCAGCACCACCGCGATCACCGTGGAGATGATCGCGATGCCGATCGAGTTCACCAGCGCCAGCAGGAACTCCGACGTCTGGAAGATGTCCGCGTAGTTCTGCCAGGTCCACGACTGCGGGATGAAGAACCCGTCGGTCAGCGTGTCCTTGGTCTTGAACGACAGCGAAACGACCCACAGCACCGGCACCAGCGCGAACACCAGCACGAGGATGTCGACCAGGCCCCACTTGAGCTTGCGGCCCGTCGTGACGGTTCCCATCACCATCAGCGCTTACCCCCCGTGTCCGAACCCGGTGCGGCCGTGCCGAACACCTTGATGAAGAGGAACGCGATGATCGCCACCGTGATGAAGATCAGCACGGCCATCGTCGACCCGATCCCGAGGTTGAGGCCCTTGACCAGGTTGTCGTAGGTCTGCATGGACACCGAGCCGGTGTCCTGCGCGCCGCCGGTGAGGACGTAGATGTTGTCGAAGATCCGGAACGCGTCGAGCGTGCGGAACAGCAGCGCCACCAGGATCGCCGGCTTCATCACCGGCAGCATCACCTTCGTGAACCGCTGCCACGCGCTCGCGCCGTCCATCGCCGCGGCCTTGAGCAGGTCGTCCGGCACCAGCGCCAGGCCGGCCATCAGCAGCAGCGCCATGAACGGCGTGGTCTTCCACACCTCGGCGCCGATGATGATGAACAACGACGGCCACTGGTCGGTGAGCGGCGCGCCGTCCGCGGCGAGCCAGTTCGCCAGGTAACCGGTCTTCGGCGTCCACGCGTAGTACCACGAGAACGCCGCGACGACCGTGACGATGCCGTACGGGATCAGCGCGACCGTGCGGACGAGCCCGCGCCCGACCAGCGTCCGGTGCATCACCAACGCCAGCGCCATGCCGAGGACGAACTCGATCGCCACCGACACGACGGTCAGGAACATGGTCGTCCCGAACGCCGTCCACCAGTACGAGTTGGACAGCACGGCGCCGTAGTTGGCGAAGCCGACGAACTCCTGCTGCGCCGGGAACCGCAGGTCGTACCGCTGCAGCGACAGCCAGATCGAGTAGACGATCGGGTAGCCGGTGACGGCGATCATCACGACGAACGCGGGCGCGCACAGCCACAGCCCGAGCTTCCGCTCGGCCTTCTTCCCTTCGGAGAGCGCGGGTTTGCCCTTCCTGCCCGACGTCGCCTCCCCGGCGACCGTGGCCCCGGCGGTGTCGGCCGGGGTCGAGTCCTGAACGGTCACGGGATCACTCCCTTCGACTGGAGCGCGTCGTTGAGCTGCTCGCGCAGCTTGTCCGCGGTGGCCTTCGGGTCGATTTCGGCCGGCGGTGAAAGGACCTTCGACATCACCGTCGACATGTTCTGGTAGGCCGGGGTCAGCGGCCGCACGGCGGCGTCCTTCAGCGCGTCCAGGATGGAGTCGCGCATCGGGTACTTGATCGCCATGTTCGGGTTGTCGTCACCGGCCGGCTTCGACGGGTCGAGCGGGGTGTCGTTGTGGTACACCGATTCGATGGTCGGCGGCACACCGTCGTTGATCGCCGAGAACTTCTGGTTCTCCGCGCTGCGCAGGCACAACGCCGCTTCGTACGCCTCGGGCTTGTGCGCCGACAGCGAGCTGACCGCGAGGTCGTACCCGCCGATGGTGGTCTTGGCCGGGGTCCCGGCCTGCGCCTCGGGATAGACGGCCCACTTGAAGTGCGAGACGTCGGACGCCTTGTCCTTCGCGTAGGAGGCGTAGACGAACGGCCAGTTCAGCTCGAACGCGGCGTCCCCGCGCTGGAACGTCTGCCGGACGTCGTCCTCCTTCGAGTTGGTCAGCGACGCGTCGGTGATCCCCGACGCGGTGATCTGCTTCAGCAGCGCGAGCGCCTTCACCGCGCCTTCGTCCATCACGACGGACTTGCCGTCGTCGGACAGGATGTGCCCGCCCATGGACTCGACGAGCGTGTTGTAGAAGACGACGAGACCTTCGTACTGCGCGCCGGTGAAGACGATGCTGTACGGCTTGCCCTGCGCCTTGAGCTCCTGCGACTTCTGGATCATCTCGTCCCACGTCTTGGGCGCGGACGGGGTGATCCGGTCGTCGTACCAGAGCAGCTGGATGTTCGTGTTCTTCGGGGCCGCGTAGAGTTTCCCGTTGTAGGTCGCCGTTTCCAGCGGGCCCTGCAGGACGCCCTGGGACGCCGCGGTCTTGTTCTGGTCCTTCCACTCCTCGATCCACCCGGCTTCGGCGAACTCCGAAACCCAGGTCACGTCGAGGCCGAGGACGTCCATCGCGGTGTCGCCCGCGGCGAGCCGCCTGGCCATCTGCAGGCGCTGGTCGTCCGACCCGCGCTGCAGTTTGTTGTAGACGATCTCGTAGCGGCCGCCCGCTGCCTGGTTGCAGTTGTCGACGACTTTCTGAAAGCTGTCTTCGGGCGCGTAGTAGACGTTGATCTTCAACCCGCCACCCGAACCGCAACCGGTCAGCATGCCGGTCACCAAAGCCCCTGCCCCCAGCAGGACCGCGGTGCGGCCGGGCGAACGTCCCCGTTTGCCCGCGCCGATCCTCTTCCCCATCAGGCCTCCTCACCCGCGTGCACGCCGGTTACCGCGGCGCCCGGTGGGCACCGCGACGCGATGAGGCGAACCGCGCCAGCACCCCGACGTGCTAGTGCTCGGGCGGCCGCGCTGAATGGGCGAGGCCGCCCGACTGGTGTCGGACAACTTATGCCGGGCGATCACACCCCGCAAGCAGTATCGGTAACGATTCAGCCCACTGCAGACTGAACTGTGATTTTTCCCTGCTAGGGGTGGGGTTTCTAGGGGTGGGCAGGGGGCGGCTTGAGCGCCAGCTTCGCGAGCAGCTCGCGCGCCTGCTCGGCCGAGCGCGGCTGGCACAGGACGTCGTAGCGGCCGGCGACCAGCTGGCTCGCCGAGGAGAAGTCCCGCCGCCCCCGCGACATGCTGTACCCGATCGCGGCGAACATCAGGCCGGAGAGCACGCCCAGCACGAGCCCGGTGAGCAGCTGCAGCGCGAAGCCCTGGTTGACGAACAGGCCGAGCAGCAGGCCGGCGAACAGGCCGAACCAGGCGCCGGAAACCGCGCCGGTGCCGAGCACGCGTCCCCAGCTGAGCTTCCCGATGACCCGTTCGACGAGCATGAGGTCGACCCCGACGATGGTCACGTCGCTGACGGAGAACTCGCTGTCCGCGAGGAAGTCGACCGCCTGCTGCGCCTCGCCATAGGTCGCGTACGAGCCGATCGGCCAGCCGGTCGGCGGGGTCGGCAAGCGCGGCAGGCCTTGGGGCGCCCGGCCTCCGCCGAAGGGACTACTCACCATCATCACCTGCGCACTCGTGGGTCCTGGGCGTCCATCTTGTCAAGAACGCCCGTACCGTGCGAGCCGCTTACCCCGAAAGGCCGGACGCCGAATTGTCGACACAGCGACAATCCGGCGTCGAGGCCTCAGGACCGGGACTTGTACTCCCGCAGCAACCCCCGGCTGATGATCGTCTTCTGGATCTCGCTCGTGCCCTCGCCGATCAGCAGGAACGGCGCCTCGCGCATGAGCCGCTCGATCTCGTACTCCTTCGAGTACCCGTAACCGCCGTGGATGCGGAACGAGTCCTGCGTGACCTCCGCGCAGTACTCGGACGCGATCAGCTTGGCCATCCCCGCCTCGACGTCGTTGCGCTCGCCCGAGTCCTTGAGCCGGGCCGCGTTCACCATCATCAGGTGGGCCGCCTCGACCTTGGTCGCCATCTCGGCCAGCTTGAACGCCACGGCCTGGTGCTCGGCGATCGCCTTGCCGAACGTCTTGCGCTGCTGGGCGTACTCCACCGCCAGCTCGAACGCCCGGATCGCGATGCCGCACGCGCGCGCCGCCACGTTCACGCGGCCGACCTCGACACCGTCCATCATGTACGCGAACCCGCGGCCCGGCGCTTCGCCGAGCACCATGTCCCCGCCGATCTGGTAGCCGTCGAAGACCGCTTCCGTGGTGTCGACGCCCTTGTACCCCATCTTGTCGATCTTGCCGGGGATGGTGAGCCCGGGCACCACCTCGCCGAAGCCCTCCGGCTTCTCGACGAGGAACGTCGTCAGGTTCTGGTGGGCCTTCTCGGCGCCTTCGTCGGTCTTGACGAGCAGCGCGATCAGGTTCGACGAGCCGCCGTTCGTCAGCCACATCTTCGAGCCGTCGATGACGTAACCGTCGCCTTCGCGGCGAGCGCGCGTCTTGATCGCGGCGACGTCCGAGCCGAGGTCCGGCTCCGACATCGAGAACGAGCCGCGGACCTCGCCGGTGGCCATCCGCGGGAGGAAGTGCTGCTTCTGCGCCTCCGTGCCGTGGCGGCTGATCATGTGCGCCACGATGAAGTGCGTGTTGATCACGCCGGACACGCTCATCCAGCCGCGCGCGATCTCCTCGACGACCAGCGCGTAGGTCAGCAGCGACTCACCGAGCCCGCCGTACTCCTCCGGGATGGTGATCCCGAACAGGCCCATCTCCTTCATGCCCTCAACGATGTCCGCCGGGTAGGTGTCGGAGTGCTCGAGCTCCTGCGCGTGCGGGATGACCTCCTTGTCCACGAACGAGCGGACGGTCGCGAGGATCTCCGACTGCACGTCGGACAGGCCGGCGGTCTGGGCGAGGCGGGCCATCACGGCTCCCTTCCTGGAGACGCGCGCCGGCTCCCGGCGCTGGGTTACCGGTGAGTATGACCCGGTTCGCGCGTCCCTGCTATGAGGGCGCTCACGCTCCGCCGGGTGGATCTCCCGCCGGCGGCCGTACCCGAGCGGCTAACGTTGGAGCCCTGCACGAAGCGAGGGGACCCGTCATGACCGACCCGTCCGGGGACAAGGACCGTCCGGCCGCCGATCCGACCGTGTCGTACGAGCCGCCGCCGCCCGCGGAGGCGCCGTCCTACACGCCGGAGAGCTACGACCCGCCGTCCACCGCCGAGCCGGACACGGCCACGGCCGACACCACGGTCTCCGACACCACCGTCGCGGACCCGGGCGCCGGCGACACCACCGTCGCCGAGCAGCCCGCCCCGCTGCCGCCGGGCTCGTTCGAGACGCCCGCCGCGCACATCCCCGGCACGCCGTACGCCGCCCCGGGCCAGCCGCAGCCGGTGTACCCGCAGCCCACCTACCCGCAGCAGCCGACGTACCCGCAGCAGACCTACCAGCAGCCGTACCCGTCCCCGTACGGCGGCCCGGCGTACGGGCCACCGGCGCCCTTCGGCCAGCCCGGGTACGGCCTCCAGGCGCGCAAGCAGGACAACGCGCTGGCGATCGGCGCGCTGGTCTGCTCGATCCTCGGCTTCTGCTCCGGCATCACCGCGCTCGCCGGGCTCATCATGGGCCACATCGCGCTGAGCAAGACCAACCGCGGCGAAGCCGGCGGCCGCGGGCTCGCCACGGCCGCCGTGATCATCGGTTACGTCGTCATCGCGCTGTGGGTCGGCTTCTTCACCACCATCATCATCCTGGGCACGAACGGGCAGCTCGACAGCTAGTCGGCGGCGGGCAACGCGGCGTCGCCCGGGCTGCGCGGCGCCGGCGCCGCGTGGCCGTTCGCCTCCGGTTTCGCCTCCACCGCCTCGGGTTCCGGCTCGGGCTTGGGTTCCGGCTTGGGCGCGGCGGCTTCGGCGGCGTCGGCCGCGGACACCCCGCGTCGCGTGTTCGAGTCCAGGAAGCGCAGCAGCTCCACCGGGAACGGCAGCACCAGCGTCGAGTTCTTCTCGGCGGAGACCTGCACGACCGTCTCCAGCAGCCGCAGCTGCAGCGCCGCGGGCGTGTCGGCCATCGTCGCCGCGGCCTGCGCGAGCTTGTGCGACGCCTGCAGCTCACCGTCGGCGGAGATGACGCGCGCACGCCGTTCCCGCTCCGCCTCGGCCTGCCGCGACATCGAGCGCTTCATCGCCTCCGGCAGCGCGACGTCCTTGATCTCGACGCGGTCGATGTGGATGCCCCAGTCCAGCGCGGGGCTGTCGATCATCAGCTCGAGACCTTCGTTGAGCCGCTCCCGGTTGGAGAGCAGGTCGTCGAGGTCGCTCTTGCCGATGATCGAGCGCAGCGACGTCTGGGCGACCTGGCCGACCGCGGACCGGTAGTCCTGCACGTTGACCGCCGCGATCACCGGGTCGATGACCTTGAAGTAGACGACCGCGTCGACCCGGACGGTGACGTTGTCCCGGGTGATGCCGTCCTGGGCGGGCACCGGCAGGGTCACGATCTGCATGTTGACCTTCTGCAGCCGGTCGGCGAACGGGACCAGCATCGCCAGGCCGGGTTCGCGGACCTGGGCGCGGACGCGCCCGAACCGGAAGACCAGCCCGCGTTCGTACTGCTTCACCACGCGCACGCTGGCCGCGAGCCAGGCACCTCCCGCGACGACTACGGCGCTGAGAATCTCCACCACCATGGCAGCTCCCGGGGTTGTCGTCCCCTGAAATCCCAGCGTACGCCCGTGCGGAGCAGGACGAAACGCGCTGGACGCGGCTGCCAGGCTGAGGGGGTGAACGACTTGCGCGTCCCACCGCTGTTCGCCGGCCGGGCACCGCGGGTGCTCGGCCCCGAAGCCGTCCCGTGGCTGGCGGCGTTGCCGGAGCTCGCCGCCGGCTACGCCCGGAAGTGGGACCTCACCTTCGAGGGCGAGGCGATGCACGGGTACGTCGGCGTGGTGCAGCCCGCGCGGCGCGCCGACGGCACACCGGTCGTGCTGAAACTGGGCTGGCGCGACGAAGAATCCGCCGACGAGCCGCTCGCACTGTCCACATGGGCCGGTCGCGGTGCGGTGCGGCTGCTGGACTCCGCGCCCGAGGACGGCGTCCTGCTGCTGGAGCGACTCGACGCCACGCGGACCCTCGACGACCTCCCGCTGCGCGAAGCCATTCCGGTCCTCGGCGAGCTGGCCCGGCGCCTGGCCGTGCCCGCGCCGCCGTCGCTGACCCGGCGGCTGCGCACCGAAGCCGCGGACCTCACCGAGGAGCTCCCCCGCCGCTGGACCGAGCTGGGCGAGCCGTTCGACCGGCGGCTGGTGGACGACGCCGTCGCGATCTGCCGCGAGCTCGGGCCGTCGTCGGGCGAACTTCTGGTGAACGAGGACCTGCACTTCCAGAACGTCCTGGCCGGCACGCGCGAGCCGTGGCTGGTCATCGACCCGAAACCGCTCGCCGGCGACCTCGAGTGGGGCGTGATCCCGTTGTTCTGGAACCGCTTCACCGAGTCCACACTGGACGAACGGTTCGCGCTGATCGTCGCTTCGCAGGAGCTGGACGCCGAGACGGCGCGCGCGTGGACGCTCGTGCGGGCGGTGCAGAACTGGCTTTGGAAGGCCGAAGAGGACAACGAGGACAGCGACGACCCGGCCTTCGTCACAGTGGCGGAAATCGCCCCCTGGGCAGCCAGCCGATAGTGTCAGCGGCATGGCCGCGGTCAACAGGGTTTTCGCAGCTCAGCTGTCCGGGTTGCCGGTATTCGGCCCCGACGGCGAGTCCATCGGCCGGGTCCGCGACCTGGTCGCCGGCCTGCGTCTGGACGCCCAGCCGCCGCGGATCCTCGGCCTGGTCGTCGAGCTGACCACGCGCCGCCGGGTCTTCGTGCCGATGCTGCGGGTCACCTCGATCGAGCCGACCGCCGTGACGCTCGCCACCGGCTCGGTCAACATGCGCCAGTTCAACCAGCGCCCCAACGAGGTCCTGGTCCTCGGCCAGCTCCTCGACGCCCACGCCACGCTGGCCGGGTCCGAAACGCGGATCACGGTCGTCGACGCCGGGATGGAGCCGACCCGCACCCGCGACTGGGTGCTGGCCAAGCTGGCCATCCGCGAGCGGCGGCTGGGGCTGACCCGCCGTCGCGCGACCATGCAGGTGCTGCCCTGGTCGGAGGTCTCCGGCCTCGGCCTCAACGACCTCGGCGCGCAGCCCCAGGGCGCCGGGCAGCTGCTCATGCTGTTCGACACGATGCGCCCGGCCGACATCGCCGCGACCGTGCGCGACCTGCCGCTCAAGCGGCGCCACGAGGTCGCCGACGCGATGGACGACGAGCGCCTCGCCGACGTCATCGAAGAGCTGCCGGACGACGACCAGAAGGAGCTGCTGGCCTACCTGGCCGAGGAGCGCGCGGCCGACGTCCTCGAGGCGATGAACCCCGACGACGCCGCCGACCTGCTGGCCGAGCTGGCCCCGGCCGAGCAGAACCGGCTGCTGGAGCTGATGGAGCCGGAGGAGTCCGCGCCGGTCAAGCGGCTGCTGCAGTTCTCGTCCGACACCGCGGGCGGCCTGATGACGCCGGAGCCGGTGGTGCTGACCCCGGACACGACGATCGCCGAGGCGCTGGCGCACATCCGCAACGCCGAGCTGCCGCCGGCGCTGGCCAGCATGGTGTTCGTCTGCCGCCCGCCAACCGCGACACCGACCGGCCGATACGTCGGTGTTGTCCACTTCCAGCGGCTGCTGCGGGAGCCGCCCGCGGAGCTCGTGGCCAGCGCCGTCGACACCGGGCTGCCGCCGCTGCAGCCACGCGCGTCGCTGGCCGAGGTGACGCGGTACTTCGCGGCGTACAACCTGACCTGCGGACCGGTCGTCGACAGCGAAGACCACCTGATCGGCGCGGTGACCGTCGACGACGTCCTCGACCACCTGCTGCCCGAGGACTGGCGCGAAACCGGCCTGCACGACACCTTGGAGGAAGACCGTGCCTGAGCTGACTTCGGGACGGCGGCTCGACCAGCCCCGCAGCCAGAACCGGTTCAAGCTGAACATCGATCCGGACTCCTTCGGGCGGTTCACCGAGCGGATCGCGCGGTTCCTCGGCACCGGGAAGTACCTGTTCTGGCAGACGCTCATCGTGATCGTCTGGATCGTGCTGAACCTGGCCGCGGTTTCGCTGCAGTGGGACCCGTACCCGTTCATCCTGCTCAACCTGGCTTTTTCGACGCAGGCGGCGTACGCGGCGCCGCTGATCCTGCTGGCGCAGAACCGGCAGGACGACCGCGACCGCGTCTCCCTGGAGGAGGACCGGAACCGGGCGCTGCAGACGAAGGCCGACACGGAGTACCTGGCCAGGGAGCTGGCCGCGCTGCGGCTCGCGGTCGGCGAGGTCGCGACGCGGGACTACCTGCGCAGCGAGCTGGACCGGCTGCGCGACGACCTCGACGTCAAGCCCAGGAAGCCGCGCACTCCTACCGGCTCGTAACATGGGTCGGGTGACCAGCACCCAGCAGCTCCCCAGCGTCGACGACGTCCGCAGCGCGCTGAAGAGCGTGCAAGACCCGGAGATCAAGAAACCGATCACCGACCTGGGGATGGTGAAGGACGTCGTCGTCGGCGACGACGGGGTGGTCACCGTCGGGATCTACCTCACGGTGGCCGGCTGCCCGCTCAAGGCGACGCTCACGAACGACACCCGCGAGGCGGTGGCGAAGCTCCCGGGTGTCGCCGACGTGCGCGTCGAGCTGGACGTGATGAGCGACGAACAGCGCTCCGAGCTGCGCAAGTCCCTGCGTGGCGACACCGACGAGCCGGTGATCCCGTTCGCGCAGCCGGGCTCGATGACGCGGGTGTACTGCGTCGCGTCCGGCAAGGGCGGCGTCGGCAAGTCGTCGGTCACGGTGAACCTGGCCGCGGCGATGGCCCAGCGCGGGCTGTCGGTCGGCGTGGTGGACGCGGACATCTACGGCCACTCGATCCCCCGCATGCTGGGCGCGCGCGAGAAGCCGACCAAGGTCGACACGATGATCATGCCGCCGCAGGCCCACGGCGTGAAGGTGATCTCGATCGGCATGTTCACCCCGGGCAACACCCCGGTGGTCTGGCGCGGCCCGATGCTCCACCGGGCGCTGCAGCAGTTCCTGGCCGACGTCTTCTGGGGCGACCTCGACATCCTGCTGCTGGACCTCCCGCCGGGCACCGGCGACATCGCGATCTCGGTGGCCCAGCTGATCCCGAACGCGGAGATCCTGGTGGTGACGACGCCCCAGCAGGCGGCGGCCGAGGTGGCCGAGCGGGCCGGGGCGATCGCACTGCAGACGCGTCAGCGCGTGGCGGGGGTCATCGAGAACATGTCGTGGCTGGAGCAGGAAGACGGCTCCCGCCTGGAGATCTTCGGCTCGGGCGGCGGTGCTTCGGTGGCGGCGTCGCTGTCGAAGTCGATCGGGTCGGAGGTGCCGCTGCTGGGGCAGGTGCCGCTGGACCCCCGCCTGCGCGAGCAGGGTGACGCGGGTGAGCCGTTGGTGCTGGCCGCGCCGGATGCGCCGGCTTCGGTGGTGCTGAAGGAAGCGGCGAAGAAGCTGACCGTTCGGGCTCGGGGGTTGGCCGGGATGATGCTGAACGTGACTCCCGCGGGTCGCTAGGCCGAGCCGGCCTCCAGCATTTCGCGCAGGACTTCCCGGTGCTGCCCGGCTTCGGTGTCCCATTCCAGCACCCGCAGGGTGTCCAGGTGCTGGGCGCTCGCGGCGGAACGCACGCTCGCGGCGTGGTCCGGCAGCACCACGAGCAGGGGCAGGCCTCGCGGCACCCGCTCCAGCCAGTCGACCAGCCTGGACCACCTCGCCCGCTTGCCCACCACCTGGGCCCGCACCTCGACCGCGACCTCGCGGTCACCGTTCCGCACCATCGCGTCGACCCGGATCCGGCGCCGGGCGGTGCCCTCGAACGCGACGTCGAAGTCGACCTGCCACTCCGGCGCGGCGACCGCCCGCAGCCGGGCGAGGACGTGCTGTTCGAAAGCCGCCGGCGCGACCCGCCGCAACCTCGCCAGGGCCGCGAGCGTCTCCGCGCCACCGGCCCGGACCGCGGCGCTGTCCTTCTCCGACAGCACCGCGCCGCCGGTCAGCTCCTTGACGGCGGCGGCGAGCTTGCGCAGCGTGTCGACGATCGTCTCGTCGAGGATTCCGCGCCCCCGGAGCACCGCGACGACCTCGTCCACACTCCCGATCTCGTCACCGACCGGGCCGGCCAGCCTGATCAGGACCTCCTCGATCTCCCGCCAGAGCGTGGTCAGGTCCGCGACCTGATCGACCTCGGGCGCCGGGATGTCCAGCAGCGGCTCCCGGTTCTCGAAGTCGCCGTCCCCGGCGGCCAGTTCCTCCTGCGCGACCCCGACCTTGCGCGCTTTGAGCCGGACCTGCTCACCGAGGTCGACGGTAGCCCCCGAGGAACCCGACGGGGGCGAAGAACACCAAGATCCCGCCCGCGGCCGCGACACTGACGTCGGAGTCGCCCATCGCGGCGCCGAGCGTTCTGCTCAGGCTTCCGAAGCCGGTGACGAGGTTGCCCAGCTCGACGAGGCCGATGCCCAGGATCGCCTTGGTGAGCCAGTCCGACACCTGCTCGAGGTTCGTGTTGACGGCGTACCCCGGCTTGCCGCCGGTTTCTCCTTCGACCCGGCGCGGAATGCCGAACAGGAACCCGAGGATCACGCCGAAGATCACCGCGGCCAGGGCGGCGAGCAGACCGACGGCCGCCGCCTGCACCGCGGCGGACTGCACGGATCCGTAGGCGATCACGACCACGGCCCCGAAGGCCAGCAGCCCGGCCAGGGTCCGGAAAGTGGTGCGGTACCAGCTTCTTATGCGTTCGATCGCCGCCATTGAGACCTCCCGCAGCACAGTCGCGGGGTTCACAAGACGCGTTACGCAAGTTGCACGGCAACCTCAAAGGCCCGTGCGCACAACGGAACTTACGTGGCGTCCGGGTCGATCGGCGGCCGCTCGCCCGGCTTGAGCGGCTCCGGCTGGGACGTTTGCCCTGCGGTGTAACCGTTCGTCCCGTTCGAGCCGTTCAGGTTCGGGGTGCCGTTCGTGATGCCCTTGATGCCGAGCGGGTCGCTGTCGCCGTCGAACAGGTGCTGCGTCACCACGCGCTTCGGGTCGAAGTTGCGCAGCCCGCGCAGGTCCTCCAGCGGCTTGCGCAGCTGGTCGAACTCCGGGCCCATCTCCTCGCGGAGCTGCTCTCGCGCGCCCGTGGCGAAGTCGCGGACCTTCTTCACGCTCTTCGCCATCCAGGACGCCGCTTCGGGAAGCCGTTCCGGGCCGAGGATGAAGAGACCGGCGATGATGAGGACGAGGATCTCCCCCCATCCGACACTGTCGAACACCGTCAACCTCCGCTCGGAACCTACGTGCTCAGCGTACTCGTCACCGGCCACGCTCCGGCAGGCCGAACGTC
Organism: Amycolatopsis sp. NPDC104819; assembly: GCF_055583145.1. Taxonomy (NCBI): domain Bacteria; kingdom Bacillati; phylum Actinomycetota; class Actinomycetes; order Pseudonocardiales; family Pseudonocardiaceae; genus Amycolatopsis; species Amycolatopsis sp. NPDC104819. The sequence continues at coordinate 170,228 of NZ_JBVJON010000003.1, forward strand.
GGAACTCAGTCGGAAGCCAGGGTTACGTCGACGACGAAGCTCGCGCCGTCGCGGGCCAGGGACACCGGGACCACTTCGCCGACGTCGTGGGCGCGGACCGCGACCGTCAGCTCCGCGGAGTCGCGGACCAGCCGGTTGCCGATCTTCGTGATGACGTCGCCCTCCTTGATGCCCGCGTTCGCCGCCGGGCCGCCGGGCGCGACGTTCTTCACCTGCGCGCCCATCGTGGACGAGCCGGCGACCGTCGAGGACGCGTTGATGCCGATGTCGGCGTGCTGGACCTTGCCGTCCTTGATCAGCGCCTTCGCGATCTTGATCGCGTAGTCGCTCGGGATGGCGAAGCCGATGCCGATGCTGCCGCCGTCCGCGCTGGACGAGCGGATCGACGAGTTGATGCCGACCAGCGCGCCGGTGGCGTCGACGAGCGCGCCGCCCGAGTTGCCGTGGTTGATCGCGGCGTCGGTCTGGATGGCTTCGTAGGTGACCGGCGCGGCGCCGTTGTCGCCGCCCGCGGTGATCGGCCGGTTCAGCGCGCTGACGATGCCGGCGGTCACCGAGTTCTGCAGCGCCAGCGGCGAGCCGATCGCCATCACGGTGTCGCCGACCTGCAGGTCCGACGACTTGCCGACCTGCAGCACGGTCGGGTTGGTGACGTTGACCTTCACCACGGCGAGGTCGGTCTTCTGGTCGGTGCCGACGAGCTTGGCGTCGGTACGGGTGCCGTCGACGAAGATCGCGGTGATCTTGACGCTCGGGTCCGCGGCGGCGGAGCTGATCACGTGGTCGTTGGTGAGGATGTAGCCCTGCGGGTCGATCATCACGCCGGAGCCCTGCTCGCCGGATTCGGCGCCGGGCTTGAAGACCTCGAGCGAGACGACGGCCGGGGCGACGCGCTTGGCGATCTCGGCGACCGAACCCGCCGGACGCTCCTTGGCGGCCTCGGCTTCGGAGATCGTCGCGGAGCCGGTGAGCTCGGTGCCGGTGTCGCCGGCCCACCAGCCGACAAAACCGCCGGCCGCGCCGATCAGCAGCGCGACGACACCGAGCAGCACGAGCGCCTTCGGCTGCACGCGGCGGCCGAACAGCACCTCGGGCAGGCTGAGCAACGCCCCCGGCGGACGGTGGGCGGGCTTTTCCTCGTCTTCGGCGGGCATCGCGGGGCCGGCGAGCACGGCGCCGGCCCCCGGATCGCGCCACGGGTCGGAAGTGCTGTTCCACAGCGGCGGATCGGTGTCCTGCGGCTCCCCGGTGGCCTCACGGGGACGCTCGAGCAACACGCCCTCGGCGCCGGGCGGCCGCCGGAAGGCTTCGGCGAGCGACTCGGGCGCGGGCGGCGCGAGGCTCACGCCGTTGACCCGCTGCGGGGTGTAGAGCTTGTCGAACGCCCCGTCGACACCGCTCGGGCGGCCGAAAACGGCCTCCTGCGCGGGATCGACGGCCGGGCGCGCCAGCGGCCGCGGGCCCAGCCGGTCGGCTTCGCTCGCGCCGGGCTGCTCGGGATTCACGTTCGGCTCGGTCATCATTCCCCGGTGCAGAAGATCAGGTGGCTGGGCGTGACGATACCCAAGCCCAGTGCTCCGAGTCTGCCGGTACGGCGGTGAAGTGGCTGTTTCTTGCCCGGTGTCACAGCGGCGCCGCGCCCTTGGTCAGCGCGTCCATGAGCAGGTCGACGAGCCGACCGGCCTGGGCGGGCGTGCCGTGCCGGACCGAGTACGCGGTGCCGCCCATCGCCAGGAGGACGTCGTCGGGAGCGAGGTCGGTGCGCAGCGTGCCGTCGCGGGCGCCGGCGTCGAGGAGCGTGCCGACGGCGCGGGTGAGCAGCGCGTGGCTGTCGGCGAAGGGGTCGACGCCGGACGCGATGACCGCGTCGAGCGCCGCGGACATGCCGCTCTTCGCGGTGGCGTAGTCCAGGAAGTGCGCCATCCAGCGCCGGGTGGCCTCCGCGGCCGGATGGCCGGCCACGAGCTCGTCGACGGTCTCGCAGACGCGGGTGAGCTGGTGCCGGTAGGTGGCGTCGACCAGCGCCTCCCGCGTCGGGAAGTGCCGGTAGAGCGTGCCGACGCCGACCCCGGCCGCCTTGGCGATGGCGGCGGGCGCGGTGTCCAGCCCCTGCTCGGCGAACGCCCGCGCGGCGACCTCCAGCAGCCGCGCGCGGTTCTGCACGGCGTCGCTCCTCGTCCGGCGGGTCGGCATCCGGCTCCTCCCTTGCATTCCGGAACGGATTCCGTTTAAGGTCGTCTTAGCGGAACGGATTCCGGTAAGAGCCTACTTCAGGAGGTCGTCATGCCCGCCCTCGAGGACAAGGCCGTGCGCCACTGGTTCGTCACCGGCGCGTCCGGCGGACTGGGCCGCCACCTCGTCGAGCACGCGCTGCGCCACGGCGACCGGGTCACCGCGACCGTCCGGCGTCCGGCCGCGCTGGCGGACCTGGAGGAGGCCTACGGCGACCGGCTGCGGGTGGCGGTCCTCGACCTCACCCGGCCGGCCGACGTCGAGGCCGTCGTCAGCCGGACGCTGGCCGCCGAGCCGGTCGACATCGTGGTCAACAACGCCGGGTACGCGGTGGTGGGCGCGGCCGAGGAGATGACCGTCTCGCAGGTCCGCGACCAAGTCGAAGTCCTTCTGCTGGCGCCGATGCTGATCACCCGCGCGTTCCTGAAGCCGATGCGGGAGCAGGGGGGCGGCCGGATCATCCAGATCTCCAGCATGGGCGGCCAGGTCGCCATCCCGACGCACAGCGCGTACCACGCGGGCAAGTGGGGGCTGGAGGGCTTCACCGAGAGCGTCGGGCGCGAGGTCGCCGCGTTCGGCGTCCACCTGACGCTGGTCGAGCTCGGCGGCACCCGCACCGGGTTCGCGTCGGCCCTGCGCTACACAACGGAGACGGCGCCCTACCGTGACCACCCGGTCGGCCGGATCCGCCGCAGCCTGGAGACGGCCGACGAGAGTGTGTTCACCGGCGACCCGGCCAAGGTGGCCGCCGTCATCCACGAGTCCACGCGCCGACCCGAACCGCCGCTGCGCCTCACGCTCGGCTCGGACACCTACGACGCCGTGCACGCGGCGCTGACCGAGCGCCTCGCCGTGCTCGAGAGCCAGAAGGACCTCGCGGCGTCCGTCGCCTTCGGGTGACTCAGCGGATGCCGGCGGGCACCGCGGCCGGCGAGCTCACCGGGGTCGACGACGCTGGCGCGGGGACCACACCGTGGGGAACGGCCATCTGGGCCGGCAGCAGGTTCGCCGGCTGCGGGGCGCCGCCACCGGTCTCCGGGCTGCCGTCACCACTGTCCGCGGTCGTGCCCACCAGCGCCAGCGCGCTCAGCACCAGGCCGGACACGACCACACCGGCGCCCTGAGCCGCGCGGCGCTTGAAGCGGCCGCCACCCAGGACGTTCGGCGACTGGCCGAGCGGCGCGGACGAGCCCAGCGGAGCCACGCCGCCGAGGACACCCGAGTCACGCAGGCCCGCGACCCGGTCGGGGCGCTGGACCGCGACGAGCTGGCCGTCGGCCGTGATCGCCAGGTTGTCCGGGCTGCTGGGCAGCTCCGTGTGCTGCGGGATGGACTGCAGGCTCGCCAGGAAGCCCGCCGACATCGACGGCGCGCCCGCGTGACGGATCGCCTCGACGGTCTGGCGCTGCGCGCGCACTTCGGCGGCGCAGGCCGGGCAGCGGGTGATGTGCGACGCGGCGCGATCGCGGGGGCCGTGGGACAGCTCGCCGTCCACGAACGCGACCACGACGTCCGGTAGCAGGTGCGACTCGGGGAGTCCCCAGCCTCGCGGTGCGGTCATACCGACACCTTCGCAGACTTCGGAGTGTAAGTGCGCCGACGCTCCAGCGAAGCGCGCAGCGCCTGACGGCCGCGGTGGATCCGGCTGCGGACGGTGCCCAGCTTGACACCGAGCGTCGCGCCGATCTCCTCGTAGGACAAGCCTTCGACGTCACAGAGCACCACGGCGGCGCGGAACTCCGGCGGCAGCTCGTCGAGCGCGGCCTGCAGATCCGGGTCGAGGTGCGTGTCCGAGTAGACCTGCTCGGGGCTCGGGTCGTCACCCACGATGCGGTCGGTGTCCTCCGGCAGGCCTTCCATCCGCACGCGCGAGCGCCGGCGGGCCATGTCGAGGAAGAGGTTGGTGGTGATCCGGTGCAGCCAGCCCTCGAACGTGCCGGGCTTGTAGGACGCCAGCGAGCGGAAGACCCGGATGAAGGTCTCCTGCGTGAGGTCCTCGGCGTCGTGGGTGTTGCCGGTCAGGCGGTAGGCGAGCCGGTAGACCCGGTCACCGTGTTCGCGCACGACCTCGTCCCAGGACGGCGGTGTCCAGACCGCTTCATCCAGGGACACGGGCTGAGCCGCGTCGGCGTCGTTATCGGCAACGGCGTTCTGCATCGCGGGAGCAGGCACCTCCATCTTGTTTCTCCTGTCTGCTCCACCCAACGCGGGCTGTGGCCACGGTGTTCCCCGTGTGGTCGGGTTTCAGTCTCTCCGGACTCCTTATGGTTCTAGTGAGACTGGACTGAGAGCAGGCTGAGAACTTCTTCCGGGGTGCTTACCAGGGAGCCTGCGAGGATTTATCGACAACCAACGCTAACCTCCGTGCGTGAACACGCCCACCCCCGCGGCCGCCCCGGCCGACTCCGGGTTCGTCGACGGGTACCTGCCCGACGACGAGGTGCTGACTTCGGCGCGGGCGCGTGCCGAGGACCTGGGCTGCACCCCGCTCAGCGCGGGCGCGGGAGCGACCCTGCGGTTCCTGGCCGCGACGCTGCGGGCGAAGGCCGTGGTCGAGGTCGGCACGGGCGCCGGGGTGAGCGGCCTGAGCCTTCTGCGCGGAATGGCGCCCGAAGGCATCCTGACCTCGATAGACGTCGAGCCGGAATACCAGCGCGCGGCCCGTCTGACGTTCCGCGAGGCGGGGTATGCGCCGGGCCGGACGAGGTTGATCGTCGGCCGGGCGTTGGACGTGCTGCAGCGGCTGACCCCGGGTGGGTACGACCTGGTGTTCGTCGATTCGGCGCACATCGAGTACCCGGGGTGTTACGAGCTGGGCGTTTCGCTGCTGCGGCGGGGCGGGATCATCGCGTTCCACAACGTGCTCGTCGGTGGGCGGGTGATCGATCCTTCGCACCGGGATCCGGAGACGCTGGCTTTGCGGGAGGTGGCGCGGGCGTTCCGGGAGGATGAGCGGTTGGTTCCGGCGTTGCTGCCGGTGGGCGGCGGTCTGCTGGTGGCGGCGGCGCTTTGATCGGTTGTCCACAGAGGCGGATGGCTGTGGACAACTCCCTGCTCACGGGCGGTTTTGTCCGGGGGTGGCGGTAGACTGGAGCGGGGACGCCCCCCTGGGTTGGGCGGGGGTTCCGGCAAGTCGGATTCGCACGGCCGAGCTGCCGTCGGCGACTGTCGCCCCTGCCGCGGCGGGCTGCGTCTCACCTCGGTCCGACCGCGACTTTTTGTGTCGGGGAGGGGGGGGTGGGGGGGGGTTGGGGGCCCCCGCGGGACCCCCGCGGCCAGGGGGAGGGTGGGCGAAACATTCTGGGCTCCAGGGGCCCTCAGGGTGGTTTCGGGAGCCGGGGTAGGGA
>NZ_JBVJON010000003.1:175816-181387 GCF_055583145.1 Amycolatopsis sp. NPDC104819
CTTCTTTCCCTTCTCTTTGCCCTTGGTTTTTTTTTGGGTGGCGTGTTTTGGGGTGCCCCCCCCCCCCCCCCCCCCCCCCCCCCCCCCGACACTGGGACCGGGTGCCAGACCGTGCCGGGGCTCAGGATGCCGCAGTGTCGTTCGAGAAATCCGGTCGCGATGGTGTGAGTGACTCGTTCACCTCATTGAGCGGCCACCTCGCCGGTGCCCCTGCGGCGCCGCCGACTTTGCCGGGACCGCCCTCCTCCGGAGGGGCGGGGGCTGTCCGGCGGTCTCGTTGCCTGGCCGGCCGTCGTCAGCACGTGCCTGCGGAAGCCCGTCACCGCCGGGTTCATCGACTCCTCCGCGCGCCGCGCGGTGCGTGAGCCCAGGTGCAGCAGCATCAGATACCGGGTGCTGCGCCCGACCAGGGTCCCGTTCGCGCAGTGGCTGTGCGCGACGACAACCAGGCCACATCGGGGCGCTAGTGGCCCGCCGTCATCAGCACGTGGTCGCGGAAGCCCGTCACCGCCGGGGTCGTCGGCTCCTCAGCGCGCCACGCCAGCCCGATCGTCCGATAAGGCCGCGGTTCCAGCGGCACCTCCGCCACCCCCGCCGGGCTGCCCGGGCCGAACCGCGGCAGCAGCGCCACCCCGAGGCCCGCCGCCACCAGCCCGCGCACCGTGTCGGACTCCTGGCCCTCGAACGCGATCCGCGGCGTGAACCCCGCCGCCGCGCAGAGCTCGTCGGTCAGTGTTCGGACGCCGTAGCCCTGCTCCAGCAGCACGAACTCCTCCTCGGCCAGCTCGGCCACCCGCACCGACTTCCGCGTCGCCAGGTGATGACCCGCCGGGACCGACAGCAGGATCTCCTCGTCCACCAAACCGGCCGTGGCCAGCGAAGGCTCGGCGGGCAGGGGCGCCAGCAGGGCCAGGTCCAGCTCGCCGTCCACCAGACGGTCGATCATCTCCTGGCGCGAGCCCTGGACCAGCGTGAACCGCACCCCCGGGTACCGCGCCCGGTGCCCGCGCAGCAACGACGGCACCAGCGACCGCCCGAGCAGGTGCAGGAATCCCAGCACGACGTGCCCGGACTCCGGCGCCACCTCCTCACGAGCCAGCCGGACGCCCGTGTCGACCGCTGCCAAGCCGCGTTCGGCCGCTTCGGCCAGCAGTTCCGCCGCGCGAGTGAGGCGGATGCCGCGGCCGTCCGGAACGGTCAACGGCGCGCCGAGCGCGTCGGCCAGCGCCGCGATCCGGCGGCTGACCGTCGGCTGCGGCACGCCCAGTAGTTCCGCCGCGCGTGTGACGTTCCTCGTCTCGCGCAGCGCGGCGAGCAACGGCAAGTGCGGCGTCACCTGCGAGGTCAGCGAGTCATACGTCATCGCATCAATCATGGCAGACGGCTGCATTGGACGTATTGGTTAGCTCTGCTTACTTTCGGACGGTGACCTCCACCCGCCGAGTCAAGACCGCCGTCGCCGCGGCCGGGATCTCCTCCTTCGCCCTGCTCTACGCGCCGCAGCCGGTCCTGCCGCAGCTTGCCGCGCAGTACCACCTCGACCCGGGCGGCGCGGCGCTCGCGGTCAGCGTCGCGACCGGCGCGCTCGCCATCGCGGTCCTGCCGATCGCCGCACTGTCCGAAGTGGTCGGACGGCGGCCGGTGATCCTGACGTCGGTGATCGCGTCGGTCGTGTTCGGGCTGCTGCTGCCGTTGATGCCGACCTACCCGGCGCTGCTCGTCCTGCGCGCCCTGCAGGGCATCGCGATCGCCGGCTTCCCCGGGGTCGCGGCCGCCTACCTGGCCGAACGGCTCGGCCGCGCGGGCGTCGCGGCCGCGGTCGGCGCGATGATCGCGGGCAACACGATCGGCGGCATGCTCGGCCGGCTGGCCAGCGGGTTCACCGCAGGACCACTCGGCTGGCGCGGCGCGCTGTACGTCGTCGCGGGGGTAGGAGCGGTCTGTTCGGCGATCACGGTTGTGACGCTCCCGCCGGGCACGCGCCCACGCGGCGACGCCCAGCTGCGCGCGGTCGCCCGGGGGCTCGTCACGGCGTTGAGCAAGCGGGTGCTGCTGGCGCAGTATGCCGTCGCGCTGCTGGCGATGGGGTCGTTCGTCGCGCTCTACAACGCGGCGGGGTTCCGGCTGACGGGCGAGCCGCTGGGCCTGTCGCCGGCGATCGCGTCCCTGGTGTTCCTGGCCTACGCGACGGGCTCGGTGTCGTCCGCGGCGGCCGGCCGGCTGGTGGCCAGGGTCGGCCGCCGGCGCGCGTTGATCGGCTCGTTGCTGCTGACGGCGGTCGGCGCGGCCCTGACGTTGCCGGACTCACTGCCGCTGGTCATCGCGGGGTTCTTGGTCCTGACGTGCGCGTTCTTCGCGGCCCACGCGGTGGCCAACGGCTGGGCGGCGGCCGACGCCCCGGAGAACGCCCGCGGCCAGGTGGGCGGCATGTACACGGCGACGTACTACCTGGGAAGCAGCGTCGGCGGCGCGGCGGGGGCGTGGGTGTACGGGCACGCGGGGTGGCCGTGGCTGATCGCGCTGGTGGCGGTGTGGCTGCTGCTGGCCGCGGGCGCGGTCGCGGTGGGGACGCGGGTGCGGATCGAGCGGCGGGAGCTGGTGACGAGCTGACTGGGAGGACCGGGCGGCCGCGGCCGGTTCCAGTGTATCGGCCCCCACCGACAGGACCGGCCGCGAACATCCAGTTATCCACAGCCCACCCGACCTGGGGACAACGTCAGGCGAGTGACGCCGCCAGCTCGACCAACGTCCGGGCCGCGAACCCCGTCGCCCCAGGCACCACCTCGTCGTAGTTCTTCTCCGACCTCGCCGGTCCCGCGATGTCCAGGTGCGCCCACGGCAGCCCCTCCGTGAACTCGCGCAGGAACAGCGCCGCCGTGATTCCTCCTGGGCCGGCCGGGGTCTGGCGGAGGTCGCCGAACTCGCCGCGGACGTTCTCCGCGTAGTCCTCTTCCAGCGGCATGCGCCACCATGCCTCGCCCACCCGCGCGCCCGCCTCGACGACCGCCGTGGCCAGCGACGAATCCGACGCGAACAGCCCGCCCGTACGCAGGCCCAGGGACACCTTCATCGCTCCGGTGAGCGTTGCCGCGTCGACCACGTAGTCCGGGGTGAACCGGCGGATCCCGTACGCCAGCGCGTCGGCCAGGACCATGCGTCCCTCGGCGTCCGTGTTCGCCACTTCGGTCGTCTTGCCGCCGTAATGGCGAACGATGTCGCCCGGGCGGTACGACGAGCCCGACACGTGGTTCTCCGCCGCCGGGACCAGCGCTGTCACCCGGACCGGCAGGCCCAGTGCCGCGACGCCGCGGATCGCCGCGATCACCGCCGCGCCGCCCGCCATGTCCGTGCGCATCAGGTGCATTCCGTCGGCCGGCTTGATGGACAGGCCGCCCGTGTCGAACGTGATGCCCTTGCCCACCAGCAGCAGGTGCTTCGCCGCCCCGGACGGCTTGTACGTCATTTCGATCAGGCGCGGCGGGCGGGCCGAACCGCCGCCGACGGCCAGGACGCCACCGAAACCCTGCGTCGACAGCCACTTCTCGTCCCGGATCGCCACCTCGACCCCCGGGCCGGCCACCTTCGCCGCCGTGTCCGCGAGCCAGGCCGGAGTCTTGACGTTGGACGGCGTGTTCGCGAGGTCGCGGGTCAGCGCCGTCGACGCCGCCAGCGCCGAGGCGCGCGCGACCAGCGCCGTGTGCGAAGAAATCGCGCGGTCGTCCGTCACCAGCCGGACCGTCCGGATGGACGGCGACGGGTCCTCGCCGGTCACCTTGTAGCGGTAGCCGCCGAGCAGCAGGCCCAGTGCCAGCTCCGTGACGTGCTCGCCGGAGGCCTCCTCGGGCAGCACCAGCTGCACCGCGCGGAACGCGCGCCCCCCGTGGTCGACGTCGTCGGCCAGCGTCGCGTTCACCGCGCGGACCAGCGCCGCACCGGTCTTGCGGTACTGCTTCGGCTCGCCGTCGCCCAGCCCCGCGACCCAGCGGGGGCCGTCGCCCGGCACCGGCTGGACGTCGCCCGCCTTGCCGCTGATCCGGACACCCGCGATCTCCACCGGCTCGGTCTCGACGTCGTCGGCCGGAGCCGTCACCAGGCGGACCACCGGGGCGCCGCGGCGAAGGTCGCCCGCGACCTCGATGTCGAGGAGACTAGTCGGAACGGGGGGTAGCGGATTACGCACAGTGAGCAACCTTCGGGCGCAGAGGAACCGCGACCCCGGCCTCCGAAGGGAGACCGGGGTGCGACGGAAGGACGGTTTTCGGGGGCCGGCTCAGCCAGTGACCTCCTGCAAAGCGGCGCCGAGGTCTTTCGCTTCCTCCGCGGAGAGTTCGACGACGAGTCGCCCACCACCCTCGAGCGGTACGCGCATCACGAGGCCCCGCCCCTCCTTAGTCACTTCGAGGGGACCATCTCCGGTCCGGGGCTTCATGGCCGCCATAGCGTGCTCCCTCCGTCTCAACCGGCGCGCCCGGGTCGCGCTCGCGTGAAAGCCAGCCGGGTCTTACCGTCCATTGTCCCCTATCAGCGCCTCGGCGCATCAGCGGACCGATCTTTTGCCGCCGTATCGGTGCTGGTATGCGGCCCGCAAGGGGTGTGAGACTCTCGGACGACCGATGTTTCAGCGCAAGGAGTAGACGTGACCACATCCGACGTCCTGTCGACCGCCGACGCCGACGGGGTGCGCACCCTCACCCTCAACCGGCCGCAGGCGTACAACTCGCTGACCGTCGAGCTGAAGGAAGCACTGCTCGCGGCGCTGCGCGAGGCGGCGGACGACGAGAACGTCCGCACCGTCGTGCTGACCGGTTCCGGCAAGGCGTTCTGCGCCGGCCAGGATCTGAAGGAGCACGTGGGACTGCTGCAAGCGGGTGACCCCGCCCCGCTACACACGGTGAAGGAGCAATACAACCCGATCGTCAAGGCGATCGTGGACATGCCGAAGCCGGTCGTCGCGGCCGTCAACGGCACCGCCGCGGGCGCCGGGGCGGCCTTCGCCTACGCCAGTGACCTGCGGATCGCCGCCGAGTCGTCGTCGTTCCTGATGGCCTTCGCCAATGTCGGGCTCGGCCCGGACTCGGGTGCGTCGTGGACGCTGCAGCGGCTGGTCGGGTACGGCCGCGCCGCCGAGCTGATGCTGCTGGCCCGGACCGTCGACGCCGCCGAGGCGCTGCGGCTCGGCCTGGTCGGCGAGGTCGTGCCGGACGAGGAGCTGCCGGCGCGCGCCCAGCAGGTCGCGGCGAAGCTCGCGGCCGGGCCGACCGTGGCCTACGCGAAGATCAAGGGTGTGCTCAACCTGGCCGCGCAGTCGACGTTCGACCAGGCCCTCGAGGCCGAGGACGCCGCCCAGACCGCGCTCGGCGCGACCGCCGACCACACCGAGGCCGTCGAGGCCTTCGTCGGCAAGCGCAAGCCGAACTTCCAGGGCAAGTAAGCACCCTGCCGCGGCTTGTCGTGGGGGGTTTGGGGGGGGTTCCCCCCCCCCCCACCCCCCCCCCACCCCCCCCCCCCCTCCCCCCCCTCCCCCCCCTCCTTTTTTTCTTTCGTGTGTCTGCCTTTGTTTCCCTTCTCCTT
>NZ_JBVJON010000003.1:181397-202309 GCF_055583145.1 Amycolatopsis sp. NPDC104819
AGAAAAAAAAAAGGGAAAAAACAAGAGAACTCCCCTCTTCCCCCCCCCCACTGCTTTTTGTGTTTTTGTGCCTTGGCCCGGGGGGCCCCGTCTGCCCCTCCCCCCCCCCCCCCCCCCCCCCCCCCCCAGGCCCGGAAGCAGCCTCGGACGTGGTCGTCGACCATGCCGGTGGCCTGCATCAGCGCGTAGCAGGTCGTCGGGCCCAGGAACACGAAGCCGCGCTTCTTCAGCTCCTTGGCCATCGCCTTGGACTCGTCGGTGATCGCCGGGACGTCCGCCATGGTCGCGGGCCGCTCGTGCGACGCGGGCGCGAACGACCACAGCAGGTCGTCCAGCGGCTCGTCCAACACAGCGATCGCCTGAGCGTTGTTGATCGCCGCCAGGATCTTCGCCCGGTTCCGCACGATCGACGTGTCCTGCATCAGCCGCTCGACGTCGGCGTCGCCGAACTTCGCCACCTTCGCCGGTTTGAACCGCTTGAACGCCTTCCGGAAGCCTTCGCGCTTGCGCAGGATCGTGATCCACGAAAGCCCCGACTGGAACGACTCGAGGCACAGCCGCTCGTACAGCTCGTCCTGCCCGTGGAGCGGGGTGCCCCACTCCTTGTCGTGGTAGTCCACGTAGTCCGGGGTCGAATTGCCCCAGGAGCACCGCGCGACGCCGTCGGCGCCGAGAAGCTCACTCATCCCCACCCACCGAATAGTCCTCCGCGAACCGCGCGAACCGCCGCAGCGACTGGCGCACCCCCAGCGCGAACGCCGGCCGCACGACCGGCCAGCCGAGCCGGCCCAGCGGCCCGAACGGCAGCCGCAGGTGCTCGGCCCAGACGAACGTCGAGCGTTGCGCGCCCTTGGGCACCACCTGGAACACGCCCGTGCCCTGCACGACGCTGCCGAGGTGCCGGACCGCGCACCGCACCGGCGGCTCCCAGGTCGTGATCTCCATCTTGTCCGTGAAGCCGATGCCGGCCACCCCGGTGAACGCCGCGAGCCGCGACCCGACACTGCGGCCGTTGCCCTCGACCACCTCGACGTCGGTGCCGAGCATCCACTCGCCCTGGCGGGTCCAGTCCGTCAGCGCGAGCCAGGTCGTCCCGGCCGGGGCGCGGACGTCGACCGAGAGGACCAGGTCGGTCACTGGGCGGCCTCGGGCGAGCTCTCCCGCTCTTGCTCGCGCTGCTCCAGCTCGGCGACCCGGGCGCGCAGCTCGTCGAGCTCGACGCCGAGGCGCCGCATCACCCAGTCCACTTCGGACATCTTGTAGCCGCGCAGCACCAGCTGGAAGCGGACCTCGTTCAGGTCCTCCCCGGTGATGTCCTCCGCGGGCAGCCGCGTCGGCGAGCTGCCCGGCGGCAGCGGGGCCAGCTCCTCACCCCGGCCGAAGACCACCGCGGCGAGCAGGAACACCACGGCGGCCACCAGCAGCATGACTACGAGGTAGATCAGCGCGGTCGTCACGCGACGATCGTGGCATACCCGCCCCAGGAACGTCTCGCGAGCACGACGAGCCGGAACGAAAGCAGCACCCAGGCGACCATCAACAGGACGCACGGGACGCTCAGGAACAGCCGGGAGACGTCGACGAACCCGGTCGCGCCGATCAGCAGCCCGACCGAGCCGAGGTTGACCCCGACGGCGAGCGCGATGAGGACGCCGCTGAACCGGGCGAGGCCGGCGCCGCTCACGCGGCGGCTCAGCCAGCGGATGCCGAGCAGGGCGAGCACGCCGATCACCGGCACGACGAACACCGCGCCGTGGGCGGCGTGCGTGACGACCTTGTACCACTCGGGTGTCGGCGTGGAGATCTTCGTCCACTCGCCGAAGGTGAGGATCCGGGCGTAGTCCCAGGCGACCTGCATCAGCGGGACGCCGACCACGAGCTTCCACAGCGTCCGGACGCCGCTGAGCATGCCGAGCTCGGCCTGGTAGTCGCGGGCGACGACGGCCGCCGGGCCGAAGTCGGCGACCGCGCGGCGCTCGGCGTCCTCATCGCTCCAGCCGCCCGCCCGGTAGGCGTCGGCGGCGTCGTGCAGGCCGTCACGGGCCTCGCCCAGCAGGTCGGCCTTGAACTTCCCGCAGCCGTGCAGTCTGCGGTCCAGCTCCCCCAGGTACTCGTCGATCATGTGCCCAGCACTCCCCCGATGACCGTGGTGAACTCCCGCCACTCGGTGCGCTCGGCGGCCAGGGCCTGTTCGCCCGAGCGCGTGAGGTGGTAGGTGCGGCGCTTGCGGCCGGACACGACGTCCCATTCGCTGGTGAGCCAGCCGGCCCGCTCGAGCCGGCGCAGCGCCGGGTAGACGGTGCCGGTCGGCAGGTCGAGCGCGCCGCCGCTGCGCAGCTGCAGGGCCTCGATGATCGCGTAGCCGTGCAGTTTGCGGCCGTCGAGCACCGCGAGCAGCAGGGCGTCGAGGTGCCCGCGCAAGGTGTCCGCCTTCATGGGTACGCAGTCTACACGTCGCCTTGCTACATGTAGTCAGACTATGTGTAGCCTGGCTACATGAACGCACTCCCGGTCGCGAGACTCCAGTTCGCGACGACGACTTCGTTCCACTTCCTGTTCGTGCTGCTCACGCTGGGGTTGGTCACGCTGGTGGCCGTGATGCAGACACGCTGGACGCTCGGCGGCAAGCCCGCACTGCTGCGGATGACGCGCTTCTGGGGCCGCCTCTACGTCATCAACTACGCGCTGGGGATCGTCACCGGCATCGTGATGGAGTTCCAGTTCGGGCTGACCTGGACCGGCCTGTCCACCTTCGCCGGTGACGTCTTCGGCGCGCCACTGGCCATCGAGACGCTCGTCGCGTTCTTCCTCGAGTCGACGTTCCTCGGCCTGTGGATCTTCGGCTTCGGGCGGCTGAACAAGTGGCTGCACCTGACGCTGCTCTGGCTGGTCACGCTGACCGCGTACGCGTCGGCGCTGTTCATCATGCTGGCCAACTCGTTCCTGCAGAACCCGGTCGGCAGCCGGCTCGAAGGCGGCACCCTGCACCTCGACGACTTCGGCGCGCTGTTCTCGAACCCGGCGCTGGTCGCGTCGCTGCCGCACGTGCTCAGCGCCGCGCTGGTGACCGGCGGGTTCTTCGTCGTCGGCGTCAGCGCGTGGCACTTCCTCAAGCGCACCACCGAGGTCGAGTTCTTCCGGCGGTCGATGCGGATCGGCGTGGTGACGGCGCTGGTCGGCTCGGTGTTCGTCGTCAACCAGGGCTTCGCGCAGTTCGGCGAGCTGAAGACGTACCAGCCGGACAAGCTCGACGAGAGCACGGTCGGGATGCCGCTGGGCGCGATGATCGGGCTCGGGTTCCTGATGTTCGCCTGCGCGATCCTCGGCGCCCTGCTGCTGTTCCGGAACTGGCTCACGAAGGCGCGGTTCCTGCACTACCTGATGGTCGCGGCGATCCCGCTGCCGTTCCTCGCGGCGATCATGGGCTGGCTGGTGCGCGAGCTCGGCCGTCAGCCATGGCTGGTCTGGGGGAAGCTGCGCACCGCCGACGCGATCGCGGACGTCCCCGCTGGCCAGATCCTGTTCTCCTTCATCGCTTTCTCACTGCTGTTCGCCGCGCTCGCGGTCGCCGACTGGGTGCTGATGGCGCGCGTCGCCAAGCGCGGCCCGGAGCCGGTCGACGAGCCCGCCGCCGAACTGCCCGTCCTGAGCGGAGTCTGACCGATGGTGACGATCTGGTGGTGCGTGCTGGGGCTGCTGACCTGCGGCTACTTCGCGCTGGCGGGGTACGACTACGGCGTCGGGATGCTCCTGCCCGGGTTCGAGTCCGGGGAACGGCGGCGACGGCAGACGCTCGGCGCGCTCGGACCGTTCTTCCTGGCCAACGAGGTGTGGCTGGTGGCCGCGGTGGGCCTGCTCTTCGGCGCGTTCCCACACCTGGAGGGCAAGGTGTTCGCCGGGGCGTACGTCCTGGTCGTGACGCTGCTGCTCGGCCTCGTGACGTTCACCGCGTCGATGCAGCTGCGCAGCCGCCGCCCGGACGCGCGGCGCGGCGCCTGGACCGCGGGCATCGTCGGCGGCGCGCTGGTGACGGCGTTGTCGTGGGGGCTGTTCCTCGGCAACCTGGTGCTCGGGCTGCCGCTGAAGGGTGACGGCTCGCCGTCCGGCGACGTCCTGGCGCTGTTCAACCCGTACGCCGTGCTGTGGGGTCTCGGGTTCGTCGCGTTGTTCTGCCTGCAGGGGGCGCTGTTCCTCGCCGTCCGGGCGCCGGCCGAGCTGACCGGCCGCGCGGTGCGGCTGGCCCGCGCGTTTTCGGCGCCGGTGCTGGCTTTCCTCGTGATCGCCGCGGTCTGGGGCGCCTTCGCGCTCGACGGCGTCACCGGTCTCGGCATCGCGGTGGCCGCGCTCGCCTTCGCCGCTTTCGGCGTCGCGAGGCTGGGGCTGGCGGTGCGGCGGCACCGGCTCGCGCTGGTCGGCTCGATGGTGCTTTCGGCCTGCCCCGCGCTGCTCGCCGGCACGCTGCGCTTCCCCACCGTGCTGACGTCTCCGGGGTACACGATGACCGCCGGCCAGGCGGCCACCGCGCCGGAGACGCTCGCGGTGCTGGGCTGGTTCGCGCCGCCGGCGGTGCTCCTGCTGCTCGTGGTGCAGTGGCTGACCTGGCGCGCGCACCGGCGCCCCCTCGACCAGCGCTCGCTGCTGCACTTCTAGGGGGACGGCGTGCCTGCTCTTCCCGGACTCCGGCGGTACCTGGCCGTGCTGACCGCGCTCGGAGTGCTCACCGCGGTGGCGGTGCTCGTCCAGGCCGAAGGACTGGCGACCCTGCTGACCGGCGGTGGTGTTTCGGTCTCACTGGTGCTGGCGCTGGGCGGCCGGGCCGGCCTGTCCTGCGCGCACGGCGTCCTCAGTGGACGGTTCGCGGCCTCGGTCCGCGGCGGCCTGCGCCGGCGGTTGCTCGGCTCGGTGTCCGACCGCGCCGGCGTTGTCGCGACGCAGGTGACACGCGGGGTCGACACGACGGACAGCTACCTGACCGGGTACCTGCCGTCGCTGGTCGTCTCCGTGGTGGTGCCGGTCGCGGTGATCGTGCGGCTCTTCACGACCGACCTGGTGTCGGCGCTGGTCGTCACGGTGACGCTGCCGCTGATCCCGGTGTTCGCGATCCTCGTCGGCAAGCACACGGCGGCGCGGACCGCGCGGCAGTGGGGGCTGCTGACGAAGCTGGGCGGGCACTTCCTCGACGTCGTGCGCGGGCTCGGCACACTGAAGGTGTTCGGCCGGGCGGCCGCGCAGGCTTCGACGGTCCGGGCGATGGCGGCCGCCCACGCCGACGCGACGCTGAAGACGTTGCGGGTGGCGTTCCTGTCGGCCCTGGTGCTGGAACTGGTCGCGACGCTGTCGGTGGCGCTGGTGGCGGTGCCGATCGGGTTTCGGCTGCTGGCCGGGGACCTGGACGCGCGGACCGGTCTTTTGGTGCTCCTCCTGGCGCCGGAGGCGTACCTGCCCCTGCGCGCGGCGGGCACGAAGTTCCACGCGGCGGCCGAGGGGCTCACGGCGTTGCGGGAGGCGCTCGCCGTGCCGGTGGTTCCTTCGCGCTCCGGGACGCGGTGCCGACGTCGAGGGGCGCCTTCGCTGGCGTTGGAGCGGGTTTCGGTTTCCTACCAAGGCGTTCCCGCACTGTCCGAAGTGGACCTGTCGGTGCCCGCCGGGTCGCGGGTGGCCCTGGTGGGGCCGAGCGGGTCCGGGAAGAGCACGCTGCTCGCGGTGCTGCTGGGGTTCGTGGCGCCGACGTCCGGCCGGGTCCTGGTCGACGGCGTGGACCTGCGGTCCCTGTCCCCCGCGGACTGGCTGGCCGAGATCGCCTGGGTGCCGCAGCGGCCGACGTTGTTCCGCGGGTCGCTGGCGTCGAACATCGCGCTGGGGCTGCCTGCCGCCGACGTTGCCGGTGCGGCCCGGGCGGCGGCGTTGAACTCCGTGGCCTCCGGCTTGCCCGAGGGTTTCGCCACCGAGGTGGACGAAGGGTTGTCGGCCGGTCAGCGGCAGCGGGTGGGGCTGGCGCGGGCGCTGGCCCGCACGTCGTCGGGGCTGGTGCTGCTGGACGAGCCGACGGCCCGGCTGGACTCCCGCACGGAAGCGGCGGTGCTGTCGGCGACCCGGCGGTTGCTGCCGGACCGGACGGCCGTGCTGGTCGCCCACCGGCCCGCGCTGGTGACGCTGGCGGACCGCGTCGTGGAGCTGCGCGACGGCCGGATCCGCACGGAGGTGGCGGCGTGAACTTCTGGGCCGTTTCGAGGAAAGACGCTCTCCGCCTCCTGCGCGCCGCGCTCCTCGGCGCCGGCGCGGAACTCGCCGCCCTGGCCCTCATGGCCACAGCCGCGTGGCTACTCCTGCGCGCCGCCGAACGGCCGCCGCCGGCCGCGCTCACCGTGGCCATCGTCGCCGTCCGGACGCTCGCCCTCCTCCGCGGCGGCCTGCGGTACGCCGAACGGCTCGCCGGGCACGAGGTCGTCCTGCGCTGGCTGGGCGAGCTCCGCACCCGCGTCTACCAGGCCATCGCGCCCGGGACGCGGTACTCCGGCGGCGACCTCGTCACCCGGCTCGTGTCCGATGTGGACGCTCTGCAGGACGCCGTGCTGCGGTGGGGGCTGCCCGCGGCCGTCGCGGCGATCGTCGGGACGGCCGCCGTCGGGGTGGTCGCCACCGCGTCGCTCGCGGCCGCTCTCGCGCTCGCCGCCGGGCTGCTGCTCGCCGGGGTCCTCCTGCCCTGGCTGGTCGTCCGGATCACGGCGCGCGACGCCGCCGAGTGCGCTCCGAAACGCGCTGAGCTGGCCGAACGCGCCGTCGAGCTGGTCACCGGCCATCGTGAGCTGGTCGCCGCCGGTGCGCTGGACGAGCACCGCGACCGCGCCACCCGGGTGGTCGACGACCTCGCCGCGAGCGAGCGGACGACGTCGGCCAAGACCGCCCTGCTCGGCGCCGCCGGGGTGCTGGTCCAGCTGGTCACCACGGTCGCCGTCGCGCTGCTCTGCGACGCCTCGGTGCCGTGGACGGCCGCGCTCACCTTGGCCGCCCTGACGACGTTCGAGGTGGTCCTCCCGCTGGTCGGCGCCGCCCGGCGCGTCCCCGAGATCCGCGCGTCGGCGGCCCGTGTGAAAGCCGTCCTCGAGTCACCTCAGCCGGAAAAGGGGTCCAGGACTGCCCAAAGTGGACACTTCCGCCTGGAGAACGCAGGGGTGCGACACCCGGGCCGCGCACCGGCCCTCGCGAACATCACGCTCGACCTGCCCCCGGGCAAGCGCGTCGGGATCCTCGGGCCGAGCGGCGCCGGGAAGACGACGCTCCTGCGGCTGCTCCTCGGCCTCGAAACACCGACGTCCGGCGCGGTCACCCTCGACGGCCACCCGTTGAGCGAGTACGCCGACCTCTCCCAGACCATCTCGGGCGCCGAAGCCGGCGCGCACGTCTTCCACACGACCGTCCGCGAGAACCTCCTGGTCGCGAAGCCGGACGCGACGAACGGCGAACTGGCCGAAGCGTGCCGGACCGCCGGGTTCGACCTCGATCTGGACCGCGAAACCGGCCCGGACGGTGACGCGCTCTCGGGCGGTCAGCGGCAACGGCTGGTCCTGGCCCGCGCGGTGCTCGCGGCGCCGCCGGTCCTGGTGCTCGACGAGCCGGTCGAAGGCCTCGATCCCGCCCACGGTGACGCGGTCCTCGAGCGGGTCCTCGCCCGGGCGGCAGGCACGGTCGTGCTCGTGACGCACCGGCCCGAGCACCTCGACGGCTTCGACCAGGTCGTCACCCTCGAGGACGGGCGAGCACTTCCCGCATCGGCGGCCGGTCCGCGACCCGGACGTCGGTGACGTCGGGCAGCCACTCCTCGTCGACCTGCACGAACTGCGTCAGCGGCGCGTCCGCGGCCGGGACGCCGCAGCGGGCCAGCGCGGTGCCGAGGATCTGGCGAGACATCACGCCCAGCTGCCGGAGGGAGCGGTTCCGGTGCTTGCGGACGCCGAGGTTGACCTGCGCGAGCCCGTCGAGGCCGTAGCGCGCTTCGGCGTCGAGCAGCAGCCCGATCTCGACGCCGTACCCGGCGGCGAACGGGACCGATTCGAGGAACTCGCGCGTGCCCGCGTACTCGCCACCGAGGGGCTGGACCAGCCCGCCGAGCGCCGGGCGCAGCGCCGAGAGCACCGGCCGCGCCAGCAGCTCCGTCACGCGGCCACCGCCGGTGCTCTCCAGCCGCAGCGGACGGCGGTAGAAGCCCTTGACCAGGTGGACGCCGCTTTCGGTGACCAGCGGGCCGAGCAGCGACGGCACGAACGCCGGGTCCGGGTCGACGAGGTCGGAGTCGAGGAACACGACGATGTCCCCGCTGGTCGCGGCCAGCGAGCGCCAGAGCACCTCGCCCTTCCCGGGCACCGGCGGCAGGTCCGGCAGGACGTCCTCACGCCGGACGACCCGCGCGCCGGCGGCCTCGGCGGTTTGGACCGTGCGGTCCGTGGAACCCGAGTCGACCACAACGAGCTCGTCGACGACCCCGCCGACCAGCGGCCGCACGGACGCGACTACGTCACCGACGGTCCGCTCTTCGTCCAGCGCCGGTAGCACGACCGAAACCGTCCGGTCACCCTTCGCGGTCACGATGTCGTCGGGTGTCCAACCGGGCTCCTGCCACGTACGCCGCTCGAACCAACTCACGAGTAACGATCGTGCCATGCTGGTGGCACCGCATCCGAGGAGGAGGACCACTTGATCGCGCAGCTTGTCCGCTTCGTGCTGGGCCCGCTGGCCAGGGCGCTGTACCGGCCGGAGGTGCACGGCGTGGAGAACGTGCCCGCCACCGGCCCGGTCGTCCTGGCGGCCAACCACCGGGCGGCGCTCGACACCGGCGTGATCACGTTCGCGACCCCGCGGCAGGTCAAGTTCCTCGGCAAGGCGGAGTACTTCACCGGCAAGGGCCTCAAGGGCAAGCTGATGGCCGGGTTCCTCGGCGGGCTCGGCTACATCCCGGTCGAGCGCGGCAACGCCCAGGCCGGGCTCGCCGCACTGGAGGCGGCCCGCAAGGTGCTCGACGCGGGCGGCGTCTTCGCGATCTATCCGGAGGGCACCCGCTCCCTCGACGGCCGGCTGCACCGCGGCCACACCGGCGTCGCGGCCCTGGCCCTGGCGACCGGCGCGAAGGTGGTGCCGGTCGCCCTGACCGGTACCGAGCACCTCCAGCCCGACGGCGCCCGCGTCCCGCGCCTGGCCAAGATCTCCATCACGTTCGGCAAGCCGCTGGACTTCTCCCGCTACGAAGGCCAGGACTACGCGCCCGCGATCCGCCGGTCGGTGACCGACGAGGTGATGTACGCGATTCTGGAGATCTCGGGCCAGGAGTACGTGGACACCTACCACAAGCGGCCGAGCGAGGGTGTTGCCTGAGCCGTCACCAGGGCACCACACCCTCGTCGTCGACGAAGGTGCCCGTCGGGCCGCAGCTCCCGCGCGTACTGCGGGGTCAACGACGTCAACGCGGTCTTCGAAGGGGTGTAGCCCGCCGAAATGGGCAGCCGGGTGTCGAGGTCGGCATTCTTCGCCAACGACGCCGCAGTGCGCTGGGCGCAGCGCGCGGGGGCAGGAGGTGCCGAAGCTGCTCGTGGCGATGAAACCGGACGGCGCCGCCGGCTTGCTCGAACAGATCCTCCCCGGTTACCGGGCCGCCTCGGACGCGATCGAGGTCGAGGTTGTCGTGGGCGGGGTCGGCGAGCAGTCCCGCATGCTGCGCGACGGCCGCGTCGACCTGGCGTTCCTGCACGGCCCGCACGAAGACTGCGTCGGGTTCGACACCGACCTGCTGCTGGAGCAGGACCAGGTGGCGGTGCTCGCGCGCGGGCACCGGCTGGCCGGCCGGTCGGCGCTGGTGCTCGCCGACTTGGGCGGTAAGCCGTTCCCCCGGTGGCCCGGCAGCGACGTTCAGGGGCCCGATGTGCGGGACGTGGGGCAGCTGCTCCAGCTCGTGACGCTGGGCCAGGTGGCGGCGATCGTCCCGGAGTCGGCCCGCCGCCACACGCGCGCCGACATCGCGTGCGTGCCGGTACTCGACGCGCCCCGGATGTCGGTGCCGCTGGCCTGGCCCGACCGGACACGATCCCGAGCGGTGGCAGCGTTCGTCCACACCGCCACCGCAGATGCGCGAATCGACGCCATTTCTCCGTTAACGCGCGATTAATCCAAATCAAGTACGCTCGGCAACTTGATGCTGAACCCTCGGTAACCCTAGTACTCTTCATGGCGCCAGGGATGGTGCGACAGGGGGACCATGAGGGACGAAACCCAAGCCAGCCGAATACTGCGTTTCTGGCGATCGATAGAAATACTCAGCCCGCAAAAAGCGCCCAAGCCTACCGAGCTGGGTGCGCGGAATACCGGTGAGTGGGTTCTCGACCTCTCGCCTGGGGCGGTGTGCCCCTGGGACAAACGGCACCCGATCAACAAGAAACCGCTGCGCCCGGGGTTTACCAGGCAATACACCGTCTACGGCGGCTTGTTCGACCTCGCCGGGGTGCAATCGGTTCTGAAGCGGCACTTCGGCGACGACGGCAGGTACGTCGATCAGCCCCTCCGAGGTGAAGCCGCCTCGTTCGCCTTCACTCTTGACGCGCGAGGCGCGCTGATCGAGAACTCCGGAACACTGTCGGCCTGCGCCTGGGCGATCGGCCGAACGGCGAAGGTGAATCCGGAGACGCCGGAATGGCTGGAAGGCTTCCAGCAGGAGGAGCGGGACTTCGCGACCGCCCTGAACGCGTTGACCGCCTCCACGACGCTGAAGTCACGAGCCGCGGGGGTCGCCCGTGCGGCTGGACACGCGATCGCGGCCAAGGCCAAGACCGCTGCGATCGAAGCGGGCACAGAGGGAGCCAAGTCCGCCGGAGCAGCCGTCACCACCGCGGCGGCCGCGACGGTCGGGGCCGTGGCCGGTCCAATCGTGGGCGGCGTCGCCGGAGCGGTCGCCGGGAAGTTCGCGGAAGCACTGCTCACCCCCAAGAAGCAGAACGAGTCCGGGGCACCGGAAAAGGACGAGGACGAAGAAGCAGCCGAATCGAGCGCACCCCGATTCGTCATCACCTCGCGCGCGTTGCATTGGTTCGCCGGGAAGCTAGGGACCGAACTGGGTATCGACGACCTGCTCGGAACCGGCGGGATCCGCGTCAAGATTTCCGTCGTCCGAGCTCGCGACGCAGCCGAGCCCGTCGAGCAGAACTTCTTGAACAGTTACCTCATGGACGACCTGGCGTGCGTCGCCAACGCGGTCGCGAGTGAGAAGACCGGAACCGCACTCGCCGAGTACCTCCGAGCCGACCGAACGATCTCGGCTGGCGACCGGATCGATGTCCGATCGGACACAGCGGCGGTCGTCCAGAGTGTCGAGCCCGCACGGATCCCGCCGGGAAGGTGGCCACAAGACCCGAAGCGGTCGCTGGTGGTGAGCCAGCAGTTCGCCGTCGACCGGGTCATCGGCGACCTTGGCCCGGATGGCGGTGTCTTCGCGGTCAACGGCCCTCCGGGTACCGGCAAGACGACTCTCCTGCGCGACGTGCTCGCCGCGATCGTGGTCCAGCGCGCCGAAGCGCTGTCCACGCTGCACCACCCCGTTGACGGCTTCTCCGGGCCGCCACGCAGGGTCGTTCTTTCCGACCGCTACACCGCGACCGTCCGTGCCCCACGCGCCGACCTCACCGGTTTCGAGATCCTGCTGGCGACGACGGGCAACGACGCCGCGGAGAACGTCACGGCCGAGATCCCCGGCATCGGCGCGGTACGCGGTGGGGAAGAAGCCGCCCTGGCCGCTGACTACTTCACCGAACTGGCCACCCACGTGCTCGGCGCCGAGGCGTGGGGCCTCGTGGCGGCGAAACTCGGGAGGAAGTCCCACTGCGCGGCCTTCGTCAAGAGCTTCTGGTGGGGCGACAGCCGGCCCTCGTCGAACACCAACCAGCAGGACCAGACCGAACCGGAGCAGATCAAGGGGATGCGGGCGCTCCTGGACGACGCCGCGCGAGAACCACTCGACGCCGCCGACTGGGCACGTTCGGTAGCCCGGTTCAGGGCAGCTTTGGAGAAGGTGCGGAAGCTCGCCGACGAACGCCAGCTCGTCGCCGAAGCGATAACTCGTCTGGCGCTCGAGCGAGCCGATCTCGAAAGAGTGGAGCAAAACCTCTCGGAAGCGCAGGGCCACTGGCGCCGGACCCACCAGTACGTGCCCGCGGTCTCGGCGCGGCTGCACCGAGCTCGACACGCCTTCGCCGAGGCCGATCGGGAATACGAGCTACACCTGCGACGCAAACCGGGATTCTGGGAACAGCTGTTCAGCTTGTTCCGCCGGCTCAACGAGTGGCGCCAACGCGACAATGGGCTCGCCCGGGCCCGTGAGTTCGCCCGCCGAGAGCTCCGAGAAAGCCAGTTCCATCAGGACAACCTCCACGCCGAGCTGAATCGGCTGGCCGAGCAGTGCCGGCATTACGACCAGCGACGACTCGAGGAGCACCGGAAGGTGACGGCCACGGCGGAGATCGTCGACTCGGCTCGCGCACAGTGGCCGGACGCGCTTCCGGCGGCCGAGAGCTTCCGCGACCCGGACGATTTCCAGATGTGGACGCCGTGGGCCGACCCCGAGTTCACCCGCGCGAGGAACGATGTCTTCCTCGAAGCCCTCCGCCTGCACAAGGCGTTCGTGCTCGGTTCCGAGGCCCGACTGAAAGACAACCTGAACACCGTCATGACCGCTCTCCGCGAGCGCCTGACCATCGCGACTGACGAGCTCCTGGCCGCGTGGCAGTCGCTGTTCCTCGTCGTCCCGATCATCTCGACGACGTTCGCCTCGCTCCCCCGCTTGTTCGGGCAGTTCAAGGCCGACACGTTCGGCTGGTTGTTCGTCGACGAAGCCGGGCAGGCAGCTCCGCAGCAAGTCGTTGGCGGGATGTGGCGTTCTCGGCGCGCCTTGATCGTCGGTGATCCGCGGCAACTCGAGCCCATCGTCTCCTTGCCCCAGACAACGCAGGACGCCTTGAGTCGGCATCTTCGCGTGGACCGGAGGTGGGCGCCCGGACGAGCTTCGGCCCAGCAGATCGCCGACCGACTGGCCCGCTTCGGCACCGCACTTCCGCAAGACGACGACAGCCCGCCGCTGTGGGTGGGTTCACCGTTGCGGGTGCATCGCAGGTGCGACCGGCCCATGTTCGAGATCTCCAACCGGATCGCCTACGGCGGCACGGTGATGGTCTACGGGACGGGTGACCGCGGTCCGTACCCCGGTTCGAACCAGTGGATCGACGTCGCGTCCGGCGAGTCGGAGGACAAGTGGATCCCCGAGGAAGGCCGCGTCTTGGTACGTCTGCTGCACGACCTGATCGCCGACGGCGTCCCGTTGAGGGACATCCGGATCATCAGCCCCTTCCGGAAGGTGATTCAGGGCAGCCAGCGGGTCGTCGGGTCGCAACTCGGTTGGGACTTCGCCACGGAGCACATCGGTACCGTGCACACCGTTCAGGGAAAGGAAGCCGATGTGGTGATCCTCGTCCTGGGAGGCGGGCCGGGCAAGCAGCGAGCCCGCTCCTGGGCAGCGGAAAAGCCCAACCTGCTCAACGTTGCCGTTTCCCGCGCGAAGCGCAGGCTGATCGTCATCGGCAACCGAGCCGATTGGGGCCGTGAACAGTACTTCGACGTCCTCCGTGCCACCCTCCCCCGGGCGCTGCCCGGTAAGTGAACACCGAGGCCGCCGGTCCCGGGCCCACCGTGGCCCGGGACCGAAGCGGGCCGCCACCGACGTCAGATCCCCGGCTTCTCCGTGGCCCACTTCGGCGGCGCCGGCGGCTCATAACTCTCGAACCGGTCCAGCAGCGCCGCCGGGTCGGGGTCGGTCAGCAGCAGGCGGCGGTAGTCCTCCTTGACAAACCCTTCCGTCACCATGTGGTCGGCGAACTTCAGCAGCGGCTCGTAGTAGCCGTCGACGTCGACCAGGCCGATCGGCTTGCCGTGCAGGCCCAGCTGGGCCCACGTCCAGACCTCGAACAGCTCCTCCAGCGTGCCCGCGCCGCCCGGCAACGCCAAGAAGCCGTCGGACAGTGCCGCCATCTTCGCCTTGCGCTCGTGCATGTCGCGGACCACGTGCAGCTCGGACAGCCCGGCGTGCGAGATCTCGACCGACGACAACGCCTCCGGGATCACGCCGATCACCTCGCCGCCCGCGGCCAGGGCGGCGTCCGCCACCACGCCCATCGTGCCGACGCTCGCGCCGCCGTAGACCAGGCCGATGCCGCGCTGGGCCAGGAGCTTGCCGAGCGCGGCCGCCTGCTCGGCGTAGCGCGGGGAGAACCCCATGGACGAGCCGCAGAACACGCAGATCCGGGTCATCAGTGGGTGTCCTCCCACGCCTGGTAGGACTCCTGCACCACGCGGACGGCGTCGTCGATGTCGTCGGTGACGTGCAGCAGCTCGAGGTCGTGCGGGCTGACCTTGCCCTCGGCCTGCACGGTCTTGGCGATCCAGTCGTACAGCCCGCCCCAGTACTCGCTGCCGAACAGCACCACCGGGAACTTCGTGACCTTCTTCGTCTGCACCAGCGTCAGCGCCTCGAACAGCTCGTCGAGCGTGCCGAAACCGCCGGGCAGGCAGATGAAGGCCTGCGAATACTTGATGAACATCGTCTTCCGGGCGAAGAAGTACCGGAAGTTGACGCCGAGGTCGACCCACGGGTTCAGGCCCTGCTCGAACGGCAGCTCGATGCCGAGCCCGACGGAGAAGCCGCCGGCCTCGGCCGCGCCGCGGTTGACCGCCTCCATCGCGCCCGGGCCGCCGCCGGTCATCACCGCGAACCCGGCGTTGGCCAGCGCGGCGCCGATCTTGCGGCCGAGCTCGTACTCGGGGTGGTCGCGCTTGGTGCGCGCCGAGCCGAACACCGTGACCGCGCGCGGGACCTCGGCGAGCGCGCCGAACCCCTCGACGAACTCGGCCTGGATCCGCAGCACGCGCCACGGGTCGGTGTGCACCCAGTCGCTGGGGCCACGCGAGTCGAGCAGCCGCTGGTCGGTCGTGCTGCCCTGGTCACGGCGGTCGCCGCGCAGCACGACCGGGCCCTTCTGGCGCTCGACCGGGCGCTCGGGGTACTGGCCGTCGGGGAATTCAGACTGTTCACTCACCTGGCCATGCTACGACCTGCCCGCCAGCGAAAATGCCAAGAGGGCCGTCGAGGTGAAGTCGATGGCGGGCTCGTTACTGGGCCATGAACTCAGGTCGTCGGCGTACCGACTTCCCTGGCCGTCGAAGGATTCATACGGACGGGTGCATTCCTTCGCGCCCGCCGGGAACGGCAGGTCGGCGAAGTTGTCCGCGCCGTTCGGGCCGTTGACGACCGCGCCGTACAGCACTTTCGAAGGTCCGGCGAGGTTCGCGGCCTGGTGGTGCGGGCACTGCGGGAACGTCATGCCGACGCCGACCACGAGCGACACGCCCCAGGCGTTGGCGCCGAGGGTGAAGTTCCGTTGTTGCGCCCCGAACGCGGCGTAGCGGGTGTCGCCGGTGACGCGCTGGTAGAGCCGGGCGGTCGCGGCGAAGCCGAAGCTCTTGCTGGCGGCGTCGAAGTCGGTGATGTCGACGGCCGTCCGGAATGGACTCTTCTTCGCGCTTTCCACCCCGGCGTCGAGCTGACGACGCAGGTCCGCGGCCAGTTCCCGGACGCCGAGCGCGGCCCCGGGGACGCCCGTGCGCAGCAGCCCGGCGAGGTCGGCGTGGGCGAGCGCGCTGGTGTCGTAGAGGTTCAACGTGCTCTTGTCGTCACTCGCGATGTAGGTCTTCGCCCACCTCGCGGCGTCGCGGGCCCAGCCGTTCGCGCGCGGGTCGCCCAGCTTGCGCGCGGCGAGCGCGAGCTGCGTCGCGCCCAGTTCGAGGTCGTCCTCCCAGGACGACTCCGGGTAGTAGGCGTGCGGGAACGCCGTGACGAGCTCGCCGACGTCCGACGTCTTGGCCTGCGCGAACACCGCCGCGGCCTCGGCCAGGTAGTGCCGCGCCAGGCGCGGGTCGCGGTGGGCCTGGATCTGCGCGCCGAGCGCGAACGCGGCGGCGACGCGGCCGGCGAGGTTCGGGGACAGCGGCGCGCCGGCGGGCGCGGCCGGGAACACCGCGCGGTACTTGACGAAGTACGCCGGGTCGCCGGGCTTGACGGCGAGCGCGTCGTCGTCCTGCGGCTCGCGCCAGACGTCGTGGTCACCGAGGAAGCCGAACCCCTCGCTGCCGGTGCCGATGCCGACCTGCGCGTAGAGGGTCCTGGTCTTGCCGTCCCACATCTTGTCGAGCCAGTCGAGGCCGAAGCGGACCTCCTTCGCCAGCACCGGATCGGGGTCGTCCCGCAACACCACCCCCAGCTCGGCCAGCGAATACGCCGTGTTGGACGTGAACTTCACGAAGTCGCCGGCGTCGACCCAGCCGCCTTCGACGTCCACCGGGCCGCCCTGCGGCTTCAGCGGTTCGACGATTTCGTCGCCGCCTTCCCCGGCGAACTTCGGCTCGGCGTAGACGGTGCCCTTCCGGTCGGCCAGGTGCGACGGCTTCCGATCGAGCCGGCCCGGGACGACGTCGTGGCCGTCGCGCTGGGCTTGGAAGAACTCGGTCGTGGCGCCGACGAGCGGGCGGAAGAGGCGACGCGCGGTGTCGATCCGGAACGGCGGTGACGTCGCTCCCGCGGCCTTGACCCGGTAGATTCCCGGCCGATCCACAGTGGACAGATCGAGGTCGAACACCTTGGTGTACTTGGCGTTCCAGCTACCGACAGTCGCGCCGGTGCGGCCCTGGCGGACGGTGCGCCCGCGCTCGTCGACAACGGTGAACGTCCCCTGCGTGCCGCCGAGGAGGTACGCGTGCTTCGCCTCGCCCAGCGCGTAACCGACTTGGTCGACGCGCACTTCCGCCGGGGTGGCGGCCTCGGCCGGAGTGGCGGCCAGCGGGACGGCGAGCGCGGCCGCCGTCACGAGGGGAAGCAGGCGCATGATCAGGCTCCACTTTGTTAGGAAAGTTTCCTATTTAGCGAAAGACGCTATCCCGGTGTGCCCGCGGACGTCAATATGTCCGTTTCCGCACTCGTCGCGCCGATGACCTACCGTGGGGAGATGACCAGCGCACCCACCGAGCCGCTCGGCACGCGGATCCGGCGGCTGCGCGCCGGGCGCGGCTGGACGCAGCGCGAGCTGGCCGAGCCCGGGTACGACCGGGGCTTCCTGGCGAAGGTGGAGACCGGCAGCCGGCCGCCGTCGGAGGAGATGCTCGCCTACCTGGCCGACCGGCTCGGCCTGACCGTCGACGAGCTGCGCTTCGGCCGTCCCCCCGGCGTCGCCGACGAGCTGCGCGCTGCGCTGGACGAGGGGTACCGCGACCTCGAGCAGGGCCGGGTCGACGCCGCGTCGACGTGCTTCGCATCCGTGGCGAAGCAGGCGGCGGGTTACCGGCTCGACGACGTCGAGTGTTACGCGCGGTTCTGCCAGGCCGAGGTCAAGTGGCAGCTGTTCGACGTCGAAGGGGCGCAGACGGCGCTGGAGCACGCGTCGGAGCTCGCCGGCGCCGCGCCGCCGTGGCTGCGGGCGATGATCGTGCACCGCTGGTCCGGCTGCCGGTACCTGGCCGGCGACGCGGGCGCGGCGGTCGCGCGGGTCGAGGCGGAGCTGGCCGCGGGCCCGGCCGACCCCGACGCCGAGCTGTGCCTGCTCAGCGCGTTGATCCACCCGCTGATGGAGATGGGCGGCCTGCACCGGGCCGAGCGCGCGGCGCTCGACGGCGTCCGCCTGGCGCGGGCGGCCACCCGGCCGGACTTCGTCGCGCGGTTCCACCGGCAGGCGTCGCAGGTGTGGCAGGCGACCGGCCGCGCCGACCGGGCCGAGCGCGACCTGACGGAGGCGTGCCGGCTGTTCGCGTCGGTGGGGTTCGACCGCGACGCGGCCCGCTGCCGCTGGGCGCGCGGGTACCTCCTGCGCCGGCTGGGCCGTCTCGACGAGGCGCGCTCGGAGCTGACATCGGCACGGGACCAGCTGGCGGCGATCGGCTCGGAGGAAGGCGTCGCCGGGGCGACGGTCGAACTGGCCGAGGTCCGGCTCCGGCAGGGCGCGCCCGCCGAAGCCGCGGCGCTGGTCACGGAGGTCTGGCCGCTGCTGGCCCGCGACGTCGAGTCCCTGGGCGAGGCGACGGGCCTGCGGGGCCAGATCGCCCAGGCCGAGGGCGACCTCCCGGCCGCGACCCGGCTGCTGCGCGAAGCGGCGGAAATCCAGACCCGGGCTTCACTGCACGGCGCGGCGGTCTCGACGTCCCTGCGCCTCGGCGACGTCCTCCGACAACGTGGTCATCTCGACGAGGCCATCGAGGCCTACCGCCGCGGCCTGGACTCCGCCACCCGCACCGACACATAACCGTGTCGACCCTCTGATCACGCGTGCTGACTCCTCAATCACACGTGATGACCCTTCAATCACGCGTGATACCCCTCGGCCGCCGGAACCCGCGTGATCCGGAGGTCGACACGCGTGATCGAGGGGTCGACACGCGTGATCGAGGGGTCGACACGCGTGATTGGAGGGTCGACACGGCGGACCTGCGGGGGCGGCGGTCCGGTCGGGGAAGTTTCCTACCAAAGTCGGGTGAATTGGTTCAGACCAGTCGCCAAACCGGCCGCTTCCTGGGGATTTGCCCAGATCTTCGTGATCTTCGTGGGCCGCGACTGGGCCGTTCGGCCCATTGACCGACCGGCGACCGGAACCTTTACTCGGACGCGTCCGGCGCAATAACTGGAGTTATTCCTCCGGGCACACTCCCCGCGTTCCCCGGAAAGGTTCCCCATGAGATCCCCACGAGGGCTGGCGGCGATCGCCGGTCTGGTCCTGACGTTCGGTGTGCCGGCGATCCCGGCCGCCGCCTCCGTTCCCCCCGCCGCCACCCCGCCCGAGGCGCTCGCCGCCCGGGCCGCCGACCAGGCCGCGCTCAGCGGCGTCGACGAGCTCGCCAAGGGCACCGGGGAGGCGTTCGTCCGCACCGGGGTCACCCCGGGTGGCGGCGGGCTCTACTACGCCTCCTACCAGCGCACCTACCACGGCCTGCCGGTCGTCGGCGGGGACGCGGTGGTCGTCGCCGACGGCGCCGGGCGCGTCCGCGGCACCGAAGCCGCGAGAACCGCTCCGATCACCGTGACCACCCAGGCCACGCTCAAAGCCGAGCAGGCCGCCACGATCGCCAAACGCCAGGTGTCCACAGTAGACACCGCGACCGCGCCGAAGCTCGTCGTGCTGGCCGGGGACACCCCGAAGCTCGCCTACGAGGTCGTCGTCTCCGGGCGCGCCAAGGCCAACAAGCCGACCAAGCTGCACGTCTTCGTCGACAGCGCCACCGGCCAGGTCCTCGACACGCGCGACGACGTCCGCGAAGCCGGCACCGGCAACTCCTACTACGCCGGCCAGGTCTCGATCGACACGTCCGGCTCCGGCAGCTCCTACTCGATGACCGACCCCGCCCGCCGCGGCATCGCCTGCGGCCGTGAGGGCGGCGCGATCTTCACGAAGAGCAGCAACACCTGGGGCAACGGCGCGGGCACCGACCTCGAGACCGGCTGCGTCGACACGCTCTACAGCGTCCAGACCGAGTGGAAGATGCTCGGCGACTGGCTCGGCCGCAACGGCATCGACGGCGCCGGCGGCGGCTTCCGCGCCAGCGTCGGCCTCAACGACGTCAACGCCTACTGGGACGGCTCCTCGACGCACTTCGGGCACTCCCAGGACAACCGCCGCCAGGCGACGCCGATGGACGTCGTCGGCCACGAGTTCGGGCACGCGATCTTCCAGACGACCCCGGGTGGCGCCGGCTCCGGCAACGAGAACGGCGGGCTCAACGAGTCCACCGGCGACATCTTCGGCGCGCTGACCGAGGCCTACGCCAACAACCCGGTGGACCGGCCGGACTTCACCGTCGGCGAGGGTGTCAACCTCGTCGGCCAGGGCCCGATCCGATACATGTACAACCCGAGCCAGGTCGGCGACCCGAACTGCTACTCGGCGTCCATCCCGAGCACCGAGGTGCACGCCGCCGCGGGCCCGCAGAACCACTGGTTCTACCTGCTTTCCCAGGGCAGCAACGCTTCCCCGGCGAGCCCGACGTGCAACGGCTCCACGGTCACCGGCATCGGCATCCAGAAGGCCGGCAAGATCTTCTACAACGGCCTGCTGAAGAAGACCTCCTCCTGGAACCACAAGGCCGCCCGCAAGGCCACGCTCGAAGCGGCGATCGCGCTCTTCCCCGGCAGCTGCACCGAGTTCAACACCACCAAGGCCGCCTGGGACGCCGTGAGCGTGACGGCCGTCAGCGGGGAGCCGACCTGCAGCGGCCAGCCGCCGGCCGGCAACGACTACTCGCTGACGCTGTCGCCGACGTCCGCGTCCGTCCAACCCGGACAGACCGCGACCACCACGGTGACCACCCGGGTCACCTCGGGCAACGCCCAGACCGTGGCGCTGCAGGCGACCGGCCTGCCGGAAGGCGCGAAGGCGACCTTCAGCCCGGCGAGCGTCCAGTCCGGCGGCACGTCGACGCTGACCATCACCACCTCGGCGACGACACCGCAGGGCACCAGCCAGGTGACGGTCACCGGCGACGGCACCGACGCCGACCACACCGCGCAGTTCTCGCTCACCGTCGGCACCGGCACCCCGCCGACCGGCTGCGACGGGATCGGCGAGTGGGACTCCGCGAAGGCCTACGTGCCCAACGACGTCGTGGGCCACAACGGTCACAAGTGGACGTCGACGTGGTACTCGACCGGCGCCGAGCCCGGCGCGCCCGGTTCGTGGGCCGTGTGGAGTGACGGCGGCGCCTGCTGAACCTCGCCGGGGGGGGGGGGGGGGGGGGGGGGGGGGGGGGGGGGGGAGGAGTGCCGAATCCCTGGGGGCGGGCGAGCAGAGCCGGGTTGG
>NZ_JBVJON010000003.1:202319-514149 GCF_055583145.1 Amycolatopsis sp. NPDC104819
TCTTTTCCCTGACCCCCCCCCCCCCCCCCCCCCCCCCCCCCCCCCTCCCCCCCCCCCCCCCCCCCCCCCCCCCCCCGCGGCCTACCCTTGGACGTCCGGCACCCGGTGGAAAGGCGGCTGCGTGAGTGTGAGCGGCGAGACCGTCGGCGAGCGCCTGCGTGAGCTCCGCACCGAACGCGGGCTCACCCAGCGTGAGCTCGCCGGACCGCAGTACTCCGCGGCCTACGTTTCCTCGGTCGAGACCGGCGCGCGGACGCCGTCGGGCGACGCGCTGCGGTTCTTCGCCCGGCAGCTGGGCATCGACCCCGACGAGCTGCTCGGCGGCAGCTCCCCGCGGGAGCTGGTCGAGCTGGACCTCGAGCTGATCGAGACGGCGGAACGGTTCCTGGCCGGCGACGCCCGCCGCGCGGCCCCGCGGATGCAGCGCATCCGGCGCGCCGCCGAACGCCTGGAGCGGCCGCGGCAGGCGGGCATCGCGCTGCTGTGGCTGGCCGGGTACACCCGGGGTGACGTCCGCACGAAGTACGTCGCCGAGGCCGAGACGACGTTGTCGGGCGAGCCGCCGCCGGTGCGGGCGATGGTCGTGCCGCTGCGCGCGGCGGTGCTGAGCGACTGGGGCGAGGCGCGGTATTCCCTGCACCTGCTGGAAACCTGCCACGCGGAGCTGCTGCGCGACGGGTACCCGCAGCCGTCGATGCTACTGACGCTGCGAGCGTGTCTCGCCGAACGCCACCTGCGCCAGGGCGACCTCGAACGGGCCGCGGAGTACGCCGAGTCGGCGCTGCGGCTGACCCGCGGCGGCCCGGCGGTGCTGGCCGAGCTGACCCGCAGCCACGTCGAGGTCTGCCGCAGCCACCTGGCCGCGGACCGGTTCGCCGACGCGGCGGCGTCGGTCGCCGCGGCCTACGACCTCATGCAGGAACGGGCCCTGCACCCGGCGATGGCGCACTGCCTGCTGGCCAGGGCCCGGGTCCGCGGCCGGGCCGGCGACGTCGAAGGCGCGCTGGGCGACCTCGCCGCGGCCCGCGAGACGGCCTGGCCGGACGACGTCCCGGCGATCACGCTCGAGCTGGCGGCGGAGTACCTCGCGGCGGGCCGGGCGGAGACGGCAAGCGGGCTGCTCGACCAGGTGCGTCCCTCGGTCGTGTCCGGCACGGCGCTGGCGGCGGAGCTGCGGCTGCAGCAGGGGTCCCTGGCCCGGGCCCGGGGTGACGCCCGGCGCGCGGCCGACGACCTGCGGGCCGCGGTCGAGCTGGCCACCGGCCTCGGGGCGCGCGAGGTGCTGGTGCGCGCGCTGCGGCCGTTGAGCGAGCTCCTGGGCGAGACCGGGCGGCAGGCGGAAGCGGCGGACGTGCTGCGGAACGGGCTCATCGCGCTGGGCGCCGAAGCCGACTGAACACCGTTTCCTGAGCGGTACTAACGATTCCCGATGATCGAGATCGTCCGGCGTTCGGATGGTGTCGGGGACACTCCCTACGAAAGTCGTTCCGGCGCGGAACGCGGGGCGAATCCCCAGCACGAGCGGGGTTTGTACGAATTGACCCGCGAATCCCAAAGGCGGCGTTGGTCCGTTCGGCGCATTGACGGCCCGACGCCCTGATCCCTTTACTCGGATGCGTCCGGACGCATACCTCCTGTTAGCCCGCCGGACACGTCCCCTTTTCTCCTTGCCGGTCCACGATTCTGCCTTCATGAAAGGTTGACCTCGATGACCCATCGTGGGTTCAGAACGGGCTTGGCGGCCGCCGCCGGGCTCGCCATGACGCTCGCCTTGCCGGTGACCCCGGCGAGCGCGAGCCCAGCAGCACAGCCCGCCGCACCGGAAGCCGCCGCCGCGCGCGCCGCCGACCAGGCCGCCGCCAGCGGTCTCGACGCGCTCAAGCGGGGCCCCGCGGAATCGTTCCAGCGCGTCGGCCTGACCGCCGGTGGCGGCGGCCTCTTCTACGGCGCCTACCAGCGGACCTACCAGGGCCTGCGGGTCGTGGGCGGGGACGCGGTCGTCGTCGCCGACGGCGCCGGGCGCGTCCGCGGGACCAGCGCCGCCGAGACCGCCGCCATCAGCGTCGGGACGCAGGCTGCGCTCGACGCCGCGAAGGCCGCCGCCACCGCGCGCGCCCAGCTGCCCACTGTGGACAGTGTGAGCACGCCGGAGAAGGTCGTGCTGGCCGGGACGAGCCCGAAGCTGGCCTACGAGGTCGTCGTCTCCGGGCGCACGGCCACGGCGCCGAGCAACCTGCACGTGTTCGTCGACGCCGCCACCGGCGCGGTGCTCGACAAGCGCGACGACGTCAAGACGTTCGCCTCGGGCGCCCGCACCCAGGCGCAGCCGAACACGGTGAACGTCGCCGGGACCGGCAACAGCTACTACGTCGGCAACGTCTCGATCGACACGACGCAGTCCGGTTCCACGTACACGATGCGCGACCCGGGCCGGACCGGCATCAGCTGCGGCCGCGAGGGCGGTTCCGTCTACAGTGGACCGGACAACGCCTGGGGCAACGGCTCCGGCACGGACCTCGAGACCGGCTGCGTCGACGTCCTCTACAGCGTCCAGACCGAGTGGAAGATGCTGGCCGACTGGCTCGGCCGCAACGGCATCAACGGCAGCGGCACCGGCTACCCGGCTTCGGTCGGCCTGGCCGACGTCAACGCCTACTGGAACGGCTCCTCGACCCACTTCGGCCACTCGCAGGACAACCAGCGCCAGGCCACCTCGATGGACGTCGTCGGCCACGAGTTCGGGCACGGCATCTTCCAGTTCACCCCGGGCGGCGCCGGTTCCGGCAACGAGAACGGCGGCATGAACGAGTCGACCGGCGACATCTTCGGCGCGCTGACCGAGGCGTACGCGAACAACGTCAAGGACACGCCGGACTACGAGGTCGGCGAGGGGGTCAACCTGGTCGGCCAGGGCCCGATCCGCTACATGTACCAGCCGTCGAAGGTCGGCGACCCGAACTGCTACTCGTCGTCGATCCCGAGCACCGAGGTGCACGCCGCGGCCGGCCCGCAGAACCACTGGTTCTACCTGCTGGCCGAGGGCTCGAACCCGGGTGGCGGCAAGCCCACCAGCCCGACCTGCAACAACTCCAGCGTCACCGGCGTCGGCATCCAGAAGGCCGGCAAGATCTTCTACAACGGCCTGCTGAAGAAGACCTCGTCGTGGAACCACAAGGCCGCCCGCAAGGCGACCCTCGAAGCCGCGATCGCGCTCTTCCCGGGCAGCTGCACCGAGTTCAACGCCACCAAGGCCGCGTGGGACGCCGTCTCCGTCACCGCCGCGACCGGTGAGCCTGCCTCGTGCAGCGGCGGCGGGCCGGACTTCTCCGTCGCGCTGAACCCGGCCTCGGGTTCCGTGCAGCCGGGCGCCTCGGCGACCACCACGCTCAGCACCGCGATCACCTCCGGCGCGGCGCAGTCGATCACGCTGTCCGCCTCGGGCCTGCCGGCCGGCGCGACCGCGTCGTTCAGCCCGGCGACCATCCAGTCGGGTGGCTCCTCGACGCTGACGATCGCGACGACGTCGTCGACCCCGACCGGGAGCTTCCCGGTCACCATCACCGCCGACGGGGCGAGCACCGACCACACGGCGTCGTACACGCTGAACGTCGGGACCACGGGCTCGTGCGCCGCGGTGACCAACGGGACGCGGCTGAACATCCCGGACTACCCGGGTGCCGCGGTCAGCAGCACCAGCACCGTGGCCGGCTGCGCGCGCAACGCGTCGTCGACCACCAAGGTCGAGGTGCACATCACCCACACCTACAGCGGTGACCTGGTCCTCGACCTGGTCGCGCCGGACGGCACCGCCTACCGGCTGAAGAACTCCAGCTCGTCGTCCACGCCGAACATCAACACCACCTACACCGTCAACGCTTCTTCGGAAGCCGCGAACGGCGCGTGGCAGCTCCGCATCCGAGACGTCGGCCCCGCCGACACCGGTTATCTGTCCTCCTGGACGTTGACCGTGTAACACGCCCCACCCCGTGAAGGCCGCACCAGCCCGGTGCGGCCTTCACGGCCGTTCTCCCCAACCCCCATCGAAGGAACTCACCGCCATGAAGTGGAAAACTCGCCTCGGCGCCGGGGTCACCGCCCTGGCCGCCGTGCTGGGCGTTGTCAGCGCGCCAGCGGCCACCGCCGCGCCCGCCACGGCGCTCGCCGCGCCGGACATCTCGCTGGCCAACATCAAGACCCACCTCAACCAGCTGCAGACCATCGCCAACAACAACGGCGGCACGCGCTCCCCGCGCGGCGCGGGCTACGCGGCGTCGGTGTCCTATGTGGAGAACCTGCTCAAGAACGCGGGTTTCACCACGACCCGGCAGACGTGCACCAGCTGCATCGGCCAGTCGCAGAACCTGATCGCGGAGTGGCCGCAGGGTGACGCGAGCCAGGTCATCATGCTCGGCGCGCACCTCGACAGCGTGAGCGCCGGCCCCGGCATCAACGACAACGGCTCCGGCAGCGCGTCGATCCTCGAGACCGCGCTGACGCTGGCCCGCACCAACCCGGCGATGGCCAAGCGCGTCCGCTTCGCCTGGTGGGCCGACGAGGAGTCCGGCCTGGTCGGCTCGAAGTACTACGTCAACAACCTGCCCAGCGCCGAGCGCACGAAGATCAAGACCTACCTCAACTTCGACATGATCGGCTCGAAGAACTGGGGCTACTTCGTCTACGACGACGTCGCTTCGGTCAAGGCGATCTTCGATGAGTACTTCTCCTCGATCGGCATCCAGACCGAGGGCGACAGCGAAGGCGACGGCCGGTCCGACCACGCGTCGTTCAAGAGCGCGGGCATCCCGGTCGGCGGCCTCGCCACCGGCGCCGGCGACATCAAGTCTTCGGCGCAGGCCCAGAAGTGGGGCGGCACCGCGGGCGCGGCGTTCGACAACTGCTACCACCGCGCCTGCGACACGACGTCGAACATCCCGGACACCCCGCTGGAGAAGAACTCCGACGCGATCGGGTACGCGCTGTGGAAGCTGGCCGTCGCCACCACCCAGGGCAACGACTTCTCGGTGAGCTTGAACCCGACGGCCGGGACCGTCCAACCGGGACAGTCGCTGCAGGTCGCCGTCAGCACCGCGACGACGTCCGGCAGCGCGCAGTCCATCTCGCTGTCGGCTTCGGGCCTGCCCGCAGGCGCGACCGCGTCGTTCAGCCCGGCGACCGTCCAGTCGGGCGGCTCCTCGACGCTGACCATCACGACGTCGGCTTCGACCCCGACCGGGAGCTTCCCGGTGACGGTGACCGCGGACGGCGCGAGCGTCGACCACACGGCGTCGTTCACCCTCGGCGTCGGGACGTCGTCGTGCGCGCCGGTGACCAACGGGACCCGGCTGAACATCCCGGACTACCCCGGTGCCGCGGTGAACAGCACCGCGACGGTCGGCGGCTGCACGCGCAACGCGTCCAACGCCACCAAGGTCGAGGTGCACATCACCCACACCTACCGCGGTGACCTGGTCATCGACCTCGTCGCCCCGGACGGCACGGCGTACCGGCTGAAGAACTCCAGCAGCGACTCGACGCCGAACCTCGACACGACCTACACCGTCAACGCGTCTTCGGAGGCCGCGAACGGCGCCTGGCAGCTGCGGCTGCGCGACGTCGGCCCGGCCGACACCGGTTACCTGTCCTCCTGGACGCTGACCGTCTGACCCGCGACCGGGGCGCCTTCGCCGCGGAGGCGCCCCGGTTGTCTAGACCACCCGTTCGTAGGTAGTCAGCGCTTTCCCGGTTTCCCTATCGTGGACGAACACGCCGCGTTCGCCCTCAACGACGATGGGAGCCGGTATGTCCGGTCGCAGAACCCGCTTCTTCGGATCCCTCCTGGCGGCGGTCCTGGCCGTCCCGCTGCTCGTGTCGGCCCCCGCGCAGGGGGCGGTGCAGGCCGACACGTGCGCGGTGAAGTCGCGGCCCACGGGCAAGGTCCTCCAGGGCTACTGGGAGAACTGGGACGGCGCCGCGAACGGCGTCCACCCCGGCATGGGCTGGGTGCCCATCACCGACGCTCGCATGGCCCAGCACGGGTACAACGTCATCAACGCCGCCTTCCCGGTGATCCGGTCCGACGGGACCGTGTTGTGGGAGAACGGGATGGACGCCGGCGTCAAGGTGTCCACGCCCGCCGAGATGTGCGCGGCGAAGGCCGCGGGCGCGACGCTGCTGATGTCGATCGGCGGCGCGGCCGCCGGTATAGACCTGTCCTCCAGCGCCGTGGCCGACAAGTTCGTCGCGACGATCGTGCCGCTTTTGAAGCAGTACAACTTCGACGGGATCGACATCGACATCGAGACCGGCCTCACCGGCAGCGGGAACATCAAGACGCTCTCGGCGTCGCAGTCCAACCTGATCCGGATCATCGACGGCGTGCTCGCGCAGATGCCGTCGAACTTCGGGCTCACGATGGCGCCGGAAACCGCTTACGTGACCGGCGGCAGCATCACGTACGGCTCGATCTGGGGCGCCTACCTGCCGATCATCAAGAAGTACGCCGACAACGGCCGGCTGTGGTGGCTGAACATGCAGTACTACAACGGGTCCATGTACGGCTGCTCCGGCGACTCGTACCAGGCCGGGACCGTGCAGGGCTTCACCGTGCAGACGCAGTGCCTGAACCAGGGTCTGGTCATCCAGGGCACGACGATCCGCGTGCCGTACGACAAGCAGGTCCCGGGTCTGCCGGCCCAGCCCGGCGCGGGCGGCGGGTACATGTCGACGAGCCTGGTTTCCCAGGCGTGGCGGTCGGTTCCGGGCCTCAAGGGCCTGATGGACTGGTCGATCAACTGGGACGGCTCGAAGGGCTGGACCTTCGGGAACAACGTCAAGTCCCTGCAGGGCCGCTAGGAGTCCCCGGCGGGGATCGGGTCGTTGTACTCCCCGGACGGGCCGGCGTACTCGCGCCCGTCCGGGAACGGCCAGGGGTTCGGGACGCAGCCGTGCAGCCCGAGCGTCTGCTGCTCCATCACCGGCGCCGGCCGGCCCGCGCCCGGGCACAGCTCGTGGCCGTGGCCGAGCCGGTGCCCGGTCTCGTGGGTGACCATGTACTGGCGGTACTGCGCGAGCGGCGCGCCGTAGTTCGGGACGGCGTTGGCCCAGCGGGCGATGTTGAGCACGACGTTGCTGCCGTTGCGGCAGGAGGTGTAGCCGTCCGGGGTGCCGCCGCACAGCTTGTCACGGCTGGCGGGGGTCGCCAGGTAGATGGTGAAGTCGGCGCTGTCGTCGGGCCCGACCTGCTGCAGCCGCCACTCACCGCCGCCGGTCCAGCCGCGCGGGTCGCCGAGGATGCCGCGGATGTCCTTCGCGAACTCGGCCGGCCCGACGCCGTTGATGTCGGTTTCGAGCGCGATCCGGTACCGCATGAGCCGGCCGCGGGCGCCGGCGACCTGGTCGCTGCCGGGGGTGAACATCCACTGGCCGGACCCGGTCCGCGGAAAGGTGATGGCGACTTCGACCGGCGCGGCCTGCGTCACGGGCTCACGCGCATCGGGCGGCGGCGGCACGGAGGTGGCCTCCCCGATGGCCATGACCACGGGCCCGGCCGCGGGCGCGGCGACGGGCTGTTGCTCACAGGCAGTCACAGCACCGATCACCGCCACGGCGAGCGCGGCAACGGCCGCGGCCCGTCTCGCGGTTTTGGGCATGGTCCCTCCCGGCTGCACCCCTCACGGGGAGATACGGACAGGGGCCCGGAAAAGTTGCGGTGACGTCCGGTGCCGGAGCGTCACCGCAGCTCAGCGGGTCCGGATGTGACGACCGCCACTACGTCCCAAGGTGGCCTTGGGGCGGTCGGGCCACTCAGCTCAGGAACTTGCGGAGCACCTCGGCGACCTGCCCGATCTCCGCCGTCCGGACGTTCTCCTGCTGGGTGTGGGCCAGGGTCGGGTCGCCCGGGCCGAAGTTCACCGCCGGCATCCCCAGCGCCGCGAAGCGCGCCACATCCGTCCAGCCCAGCTTTGCCGCCGCGCGGCCGCCCGCCGCCGCCACCAGTTCCGCCGCCGCCGGGGCGGACAAGCCGGGCAGGGCTCCCGGAGACAAGTCCACAACGGACAGTTCGTACCCCTCGAACACCTCGCGCAGGTGCCGTTCCGCCGCCTCCGGCGAACGGTCCGGGGCGAACCGGTGGTTCACCGTCAGGACCGCCGCGTCCGGGACGACGTTGCCCGCCACGCCACCGCCGATCGACGTCGCCTGGAGGCCCTCGCGGTAGGTCAGCCCGTCGATGTCGACGACCCGCGGTGTGTACTCCGCCAGCCGGCGCAGGGGCTCGGCCAGCGCGTGGATCGCGTTCTCCCCCATCCACGCCCGCGCCGTGTGCGCGCGCTTGCCGGCCAACCGCAGCTCGACGCGCATCGTGCCCTGGCAGCCGGCCTCGATCACGGCGTTCGACGGCTCGCCGACGATCGCCAGGTCGCCCGCCAGCCACTCAGGCAGCTCGCGCTCGATGCGGCCGAGGCCGTTCTTGACCGCTTCGACCTCTTCGTTGTCGTAGAACACGAACGTGATGTCGTGCTTGGGCGAAGGCAGCGTCGCCGCGAGGTGCAGGAAGACCGCGTCGCCGCCCTTCATGTCGACCGTGCCCAGGCCGTGCAGCACCTCGCCGTCGCGCCGTGACGGCAGGTTGCCGTTCTCCGGCACCGTGTCCAGGTGCCCGGCGAGCACGACCCGCGACGCGCGGCCCAGGTTCGTCCGCGCGAGCACGGCGTCACCGTTGCGGACGACCTCCAGGTGCGGCGCCTGCTTCTCGAGCGCTTCCTGCACGAGCGTCGCGAGCTCGGCCTCGCTGCCCGAGACGCTGAAGACGTCCACGAGCGCGGCGGTGAGGTCGACGGGGTCCGCGTGCAGGTCGAGGCTCATGCCCGGCACGCTACCGGCAGGGCTACCGTGGGCCTGTGCGTAGGTTCCCGGTCGCCGTCGGCGGCGCGTTGCTGGTCCTGGTCCTGTCCGGCTGCGGCAACGAAGCCGGCCCGACCCCCAAGCAGGGCGGCGAGCCGGGCCCCGACGCGCTCCCCACGAAGCTGGACGCGCTGACCGTCGACCAGTGCTTCGCCAGCCCGCGCACGCAGCTGCCGAAGGGCTGTGAGAAGTACGTCACGGAGATCGGCAACGTCCCGGGCTCGGCCCGCAAGCGCGCGGACGACCGCGACCCGCAGCTGGTCGCCGAAGCCGACAAGCTGGACACGGCCGTCAAGGCGTTCCGCAGCTCGGGCTGCACGACCGTGCCGGACGCGGGCGGGCCGTGCACCCAGGCGCTGGTCGACATCGCCGCCGCCCTTTCGGGGCTGAAGAAGCAGGTGGACGCCCGGCCCACAACGGGCTGACCGGCCCCGCTCGACTACGGTGAGGGCCGTGAGCGAGCAGAGCCCGAACCCCGAAACGACCGGCGCCAGCGGCGTCGGGCTGGCCACCGTCGCGACCGACGGGACGGTCCTCGACACCTGGTACCCGCACCCCAAGCTGACCGACGGCGGCACCGCCGGCACGCAGCGGCTGAGCGCGGCGGAGGCCGAGGAGGTGCTCGGCGAGGCCGCCGCGGGCCTGCTCGGCCCGGACACCGACCGCGGAGTCGAGGTCGTCGCCGTCCGGACCACGATCGGCAAGCTCGCCGACGCCCCGGCCGACACCCACGACATGTACCTGCGGCTGCACCTGCTCTCGCACCGGCTGGTCCGCCCGCACGGCCAGAACCTCGACGGCATGTTCGGCCTGCTGGCCAACGTCGTGTGGACCAACCACGGCCCGTGCCCGGCCGAAGGCTTCGAAGCGACGCGGCTGCGGCTGCGGGCGCGCGGCGCAGTGACCGTCTACAGCGTCGACAAGTTCCCGCGGATGGTCGACTACGTGCTGCCCGCCGGCGTCCGGATCGGTGACGCGGACCGCGTCCGGCTCGGCGCGCACCTGGCCACCGGCACCACCGTGATGCACGAGGGCTTCGTCAACTTCAACGCCGGCACGCTTGGCGCGTCGATGGTCGAAGGCCGGATCTCGGCGGGTGTCGTGGTCGGCGACGGCTCCGACGTCGGCGGCGGCGCGTCGATCATGGGCACGCTCTCGGGCGGCGGCAAGGAGACGATCTCGCTGGGCGAGCGCTGCCTGATCGGCGCGAACGGCGGCGTCGGGATCTCGCTGGGCGACGACACGGTCGTCGAAGCCGGCCTCTACGTCACGGCGGGCACGAAGGTGGTCGTCGACGGCAAGGTCGTCAAGGCCCGCGAGCTCAACGGCATCTCCGGCGCGGTGTTCCGGCGCAACTCGGGCACCGGCGCGGTCGAGGTCGTGCCGCGGACCGGCAGCGGCGTCGAGCTGAACGCGATGCTGCACGCCAACGACTGAGCGTCGCGGTTCACCTACAATTCATGTGGTGACCACCGAATCGTTGCCTCGCACTCCGTCGGAACTGGGCTTGCCCGAGCTCCCGGTCGAGGTCGGCCCGGCGGACCCGGCGGGCCACCACGTCCGGGCGAAGCTCGATCGGGAGATCCGGGCGATGCTCGCGCACGAAGCCGGGACGCGCTCCGGCGCCGATCCGGAGGACCTGCACCAGATGCGCGTCGCGCTGCGGCGCATGCGCAGCGTGCTGAAGCTGTCCGGGCGGCTGGTGGGCGACGGCGCCGAGCCGGTGCGCGCCGAGCTGGGCTGGCTCGGCCAGTCGCTCGGCGAGGTGCGCGACTACGACGTGCTGATCGGGCACCTGCGCGAGGTCATCGCCGGGTTCGAGGTCCGCGACCAGGCCGCCGGGCACCGGCTGGTGTCCCGGTTCGTCACCGAACGCGCCGCGGCGAAGCGGCGGCTGAGCCGGGCGCTGTCCAGCGCGCGCTACTCGACGCTGCTGCGTGAAGTGAGCCTGCTGACCCGCTCGTCGGCCGAGGTGCCCGGCGAACCGCACGACCTGGTGACCGGGCTGGCGAAGCCGCACCGCAAGCTCGCGAAGGCCGTGCGCGCGCTGCCCGCCGACCCGCCGGACGACGACCTGCACGCCCTGCGCATCCACGGCAAGAAGCTCCGCTACGCCGCCGAGCTCGCGCAGACGTCGGCGAAGAAGAAGCGGGCCAAGCGCATCAAGAAGCTGATCAAGGCGACCCGGGACTTCCAGACGGTGCTCGGCGACCACCAGGACGCGGTGATCGCCGCCGAGCGGATGCGCACGGTGCTGGACACCGCGGACGGCGAGGTCGGCTTCGTCGCCGGCCGGATCGCCGAGCGTGAGCTGGCCCGCCGCGCCGAGGCCCGCGCGGTCTGGCACGACTCCTGGGCCGCGGTCGACGCCGCCGCCCAGGCCCTCCACGCCTGACCCGTCGTGAGTGGTAATTCGGGTTAGAACCCTAATTACCACTCACGACAAGCCGCGGGAGACCGACCAGACGTACCCGTCCGGCCGGACCAGCACCTTCGCGCCCGGCTTCACGTCGTAAGCCGCGTACGCGTGGCCGCCGTCGTCGACCAGGTCCGAGCCCGTCGCGACACTGCCCGCGGGCAGGATCCGATAGCCCGACGTCGGGCCGTCACCGAAGACCAGCTCGGTCGCGTGCGGGCCGCGGAACAGCTCGAACAGCCGGACGCGCTTGCCGTTGGCGTCGGTCAGCGGCGCGTCCGGCGCGCGGTCTCCCGGCTGAAGCGCGCCGGCGCCGGCCGGGGACAGCGGGCCGCCGCGGTAGCTGATGTCCAGCTGCTGGGTGTCCTCGCCGCGCCGGTGCGCGTCGTCGTCCCCGTCGACGTACTTCTGCATCAGCCCGGTCGAGATCCCGAGCACGCGCGCCGCGTTCGTCCGGCGTTCGGCCTCGTAGCTGTCGATCAGCTCGGGCGAGCCGTCCGCTAGCTTCCAGCCCAGGTTGTACCCGTCCCCGACACCGGTGTTCAGGCCCTGGCCGCCGGTCGGCGGGTGGACGTGCGCCGCGTCGCCGGCCAGGAAGACCCGGCCGTCGCGGAAGCGTTCCGCGAGCCGGACGTTCGGCCGCCACACCGTCGACCAGGCCAGGTCGGACAGCTTCACGGTGCCGCCGCTCAGCGCGTCGAGCCGCGCCTGGATGGCGGGCAGCGCGGTCTCGGCCTCCAGCTCGCCGTCCCCGAGGGGCGAGCCGAACTGGAACCACGGCGTGCCCGGCAGCGGGCTGAACATCATGCCGCGCATCGGGTCGTCCGACGCGCCGAACCAATGGCCGTACCCGCGGTCGAGGCCTTCGGCGTGGACGTCGCCGAGCAGCATCCGGATCGACTCGTCGGTGGTGCCCTCGAACGCGATCCCCAGCGCCTTGCGGACGAAGCTCTTGCCGCCGTCGGCGCCGACCAGGTACTCGGCGCGGACGGTCTCGCCCGTGCTCAGCGTGGCCGTGACGCCGTCTTCGTCCTGCTCGAAGCCGGTCAGCGCGGTGTTCAGCTCGACGTGCACGCCGAACTCGGCCAGCCGGTCGCGCAGGATGCCCTCGGTCTGCGACTGGCCCAGGAACCAGCCGGTCGGGTACGGCTTGTCCGGCGTCGCCTCGACCGGGTCGAACATCAGCCGCTCACCGACGACCTCACCGCCGACGTGGATCCGCATCGGGACCGGCGCGGCTCCCTGCGCCAGCACCGCGTCCAGCACGCCGAGGTCCTCGAAGATCTCGAGCGTCCGCGGCTGGAGCCCGTCGCCGC
This sequence comes from Amycolatopsis sp. NPDC104819, assembly GCF_055583145.1. Lineage (NCBI taxonomy): Bacteria > Bacillati > Actinomycetota > Actinomycetes > Pseudonocardiales > Pseudonocardiaceae > Amycolatopsis > Amycolatopsis sp. NPDC104819. The sequence goes on from NZ_JBVJON010000003.1 coordinate 214,953, forward strand.
GCGAGCCCACGAAGAACTCCTCGGCCTTGTCGATGAGCCGCACGGCGACGTCGCGCCGCGCCAGCTCGATGGCCAGCGTCAGCCCGGTCGGCCCCGCCCCCGCGATCAGCACCCGTGTGTCCATCTCGTCCTCCCAGTGAATCGAAGTTCAGTGAATCTGAATTCAGAATGACACTGCTAGCGTCCGGCGTCAAGGAGGTGGCGGTGAACCGCAAGGAGAAGGCCGCGGAGACCGAGGCCGCGCTCAAGGCCGCGGCCAAGCGCGTCTTCGCGCGCAAGGGCTACCTGAACACCAAGATCACGGACATCACGGCGGAAGCCGGCCGGGCCGCGGGGTCGTTCTACAACCACTTCGCGGGCAAGGAGGAGCTGCTCGAGTCGCTCCTGGCCGACCTCGCGGCGTCAGGCGACGAGAGCGCGCTGACCGAGGGGCACCTGTCCGACTTCAGCGACCCGGCGGCGGTGCGCTGGCACGTCGCCCAGTACTGGGACTTCTACCAGGAGCACGCGTCGACGATGCAGGCGCTTCGCCAGGCGTCGATGGTGAACGACACCTTCGCGCGCACGCTGGCGAGCTTCGGCGCGACCCAGGCCACGGACCTCCACGGCCACCTCGCGCACGTGACGGCGGCCGGGATGCGCCTGCCGGCGAGCACGGAGCTGTCGATCGCGATGATGTACCAGCTGGTGGACAGCTTCGCGCAGATGTGGCTGCTCGACCCGGTGCCGGCCGGGTGGACACCCCCGACCGACGAAGAGGCGGTCGAGGCGCTCACCCGGTTCGTCTACCGGGGCTTCACGGGCCGGGACTACTAGGCGCTGAGCCGCGCCACGGCGGCGTCGACCCGCTCGTCCGTCGCGGTCAGCGCGACCCGGACGTGCTTGCCGCCCTTCGGGCCGTAGAACGTGCCCGGCGCGACCAGGATGCCCCGCTCGGCCAGCCACTCGAGGGTTACCGAAGAGGCCTCGTCGCGGGTGGCCCACAGGTAGAGCCCCGCCTCCGAATGGTCGATGCGGAACCCGTTGTCCTGCAACGCCTTCCGCAACGCGAGCCGACGCCGGTCGTACCGCTCGCGCTGGGCCGTCAACGCCTCGTCGTCGGTCAGGGCGGCGACCATCGCCTCCTGGACCGGGCGCGGCACGATCATGCCCGCGTGCTTGCGGATCTCCAGCAGCTGCGCGACCAGCTTCGGGTCGCCGGTCAGGAACCCGGCGCGGTAGCTGGCCAGGTTCGCCGACTTGGACAGCGAGTGGACGGCGATCAGGCCGTCCGTGCGGCCGCCGCAGACGTCCGGGTGCAGCACCGACAGCGGTTCGGCCTCCCAGCCGAGCGCGAGGTAGCACTCGTCGGAGACCACGACGACGTCGCGCTCGCGGGCCCACTCCACGACCTTGCGCAGGTGCTCGACGGGCAGCACCTTGCCGGTCGGGTTGGACGGCGAGTTCAGCCAGATCATCGCCGGCTTCTGGGGGCCGAGCGCGGTCAGGCCGTCGGAACGCAGGATCGAAGCGCCCGCCAGCAGCGCCCCGACCTCGTACGTCGGGTACGCCAGCTCCGGAATGACGACGAGGTCACCCTCGCCGAAGCCGAGCAGCCGCGGCAGCCAGGCCACGGCCTCCTTCGACCCGATCGTCGGGAGCACGGCGTCCGCCTCGAGCCCGGTGACCCCGTGGCGCCGGCCGAGGGCGGCGATCGCCGCCGCGCGCAGGGCCGGGATGCCGTGCGTCGTCGGGTAGCCCGGGATGTCCGACACCGACGCCAGGGCGTCACGGATCCCGGCCGGGACCGGGTCGACCGGCGTGCCGATCGAGAGGTCGACCACCCCGCCGGGATGCGCCTGCGCCGTGGCTTTGACCTCGGCGAGCGAATCCCAGGGGAAGTCGGGCAGCGCGACCCGGCTCATTCGCCCTGCGGGGGCAGCGCCTTGATGAAGCCCGGGTCGTGCGCGGTCTTGCCCACCTTGGAGGCGCCGCCCGGCGAGCCCAGCTCGTCGAAGAAGTCGACGTTGGCCTTGGTGTAGTCCGACCAGTTGTCCGGGACGTCGTCCTCGTAGTAGATCGCCTCGACCGGGCAGACCGGTTCGCAGGCGCCGCAGTCGACGCACTCGTCCGGGTGGATGTACAGCATCCGCTCGCCCTCGTAGATGCAGTCCACGGGGCACTCGTCGATACACGCCTTGTCGAGCACGTCGACGCAGGGCTCGGCGATCACGTAGGTCACTGCGTACTCCTGCTTTTCTCTGCAAACAGCCAGTCCGTGCCGACATTACGCGGCAGCGGCACCCGATCGGTTGGTGAGGCAACCCTTAGCCATACCCGGGGTACGGCGTGTGTTCACCGCTCCCGGCGGCGCGGGGGCGGGGTGGCCCGGGCGTCACCGGTGATGACGAAGCGCGGCTTGGGGGCGTCTTCTTCGGCCTTCTGCTCCCCCACGGCCCGGTTGAAGCCCTCGGAGATCTCGTCCACGAGCTTCTCGTTGTGCCGCTCGTCCTTGCGCTGGATGCCCACGGCCCGCCTCCTCCGAAATCCGCTCCACGACTTTTGCCGCCTCAGTCACAATCTAGCCGTGAACGCACCCGAAACGCTCGAAATCGCCTGCAGCAGAGCATGGCCGCCCCTGGTCGAGGAATCCTTGGGGGACTGGCGGCTGCGCTGGGCGGACGGGTTCACCGGCCGCGCGAACAGCGCACTCGCCGTCGGGGACCCCGGACGGCCCATCCCGGCGGCGCTCGCCGCGGTGTGTGACTTCGCCCACGATCGGGGGATCCCGCCGATGGTGCAGGTGATCCGCGACAGCCCGAACGAGCGCGCGATCGTCGCCGAAGGCTGGTTCCAGGCGACGCGGCACGCCCGCGGCCACGAGGTCGTCGTACTCACCTCGCCGCTCACCGCCGGGCCGGCCGCGCCCGGCGTCACGGTGGACGACGAGCCGACTCCCGCCTGGTGGGAGCTCACGCTGGGCCCCGGCGAAGACGTCCCAGCGGCGCGCAGCGTCCTGACCGGCGGCAAGGTCGGTTACGGCGTCGCGACGCTCGACGGTGTCACCGCCGGGGTCGTCCGGGGCGCGCTGGTCGACGGCTGGCTGCACGTCGGGCGCCTGGAGGTCGCGCCCGCCTTCCGCCGGCGCGGGCTCGCGTCCGCGCTGATGGGCGCGCTGCACACCTGGGGCGCGGAACACGGGGCCGGCCACGCGGTGTTGCAGGTCGCGGAGGCCAATTCGGGCGCGCTCGCGCTCTACGCGGGGCTCGGCTACGCCCCGCACCACAGGTACCGGTACTGGGTGGCGACACCCGGCTCGTGCGAGGATTCGACGTCGTGAAGATCGTGGTGATGGTCGGCGGAGTGGGCGGGGCCCGTTTCCTGCTGGGTTTGAAGGCGGCGCTGGGCATGGCGCCGGAAGGGGCGAGCGAGTCGCCGCACGAGGTGACGGCGCTGGTCAACACCGGCGACGACGTCTGGATGCACGGCCTGCGGATCTGCCCGGACCTGGACACCTGCATGTACACGCTGGGTGGCGGGATCGACTCCGAGCGCGGCTGGGGGCACTCGGGTGAGACCTGGGTGGTCAAGGAGGAGCTGGCCGCCTACGGCGCCGACCCGGACTGGTTCGGGCTCGGCGACAAGGACATCGCCACCCACCTGATCCGCTCCCGGATGCTGCGCGCGGGGTACCCGCTGTCCGCGGTGACCGAGGCCCTGTGCGACCGCTGGCAACCCGGCGTCCGGCTGCTGCCGATGTCGGACGACCGCGTCGAGACGCACGTCGTCATCGACGACCCGGAGCAGGACGGGCAACAGAAGGCCATCCACTTCCAGGAGTGGTGGGTGCGCTATCGCGCCGAGCCGAAGGCGCACTCGATCGTCGCCGTCGGCAACGACGAGGCCAAGCCCGCGCCCGGCGTGCTAGAGGCGATCTCCGGGGCGGACGCGGTGCTGTTCGCGCCGTCGAACCCGGTCGTCTCGGTGGGCACCGTGCTGGGCGTGCCCGGGGTCCGGGACGCGCTGCGCAGGACGTCGGCCGGCGTGGTCGGGGTGTCCCCGATCATCGGCGGCAAGGCGCTGCGCGGGATGGCCGACGCGTGCCTGACCGCGATCGGCGTCGAGACGTCCGCCGAGGCGGTGGGCCGGCACTACGGCTCGCGCAAGGCCGACGGCGTCCTCGACGGCTGGCTGATCGCCGAGGGCGAGACGGCCGACGTGCCGGGCGTGACCGTCCGCGACGTCCCGCTGCTGATGTCCGATGTGGACGCGACCGCGGCGATGGCCCGCGCCGCCCTGGAACTCGCTGGAGCCCCTGTTGACTGACCACGCCGCCCCCAAGCTCGAGATCCTGCCCGTCCCCGGGCTGCCCGAGTTCCGTCCCGGCGACGACCTGACCGGCGCGATCGCCACGGCCGCGCCGTGGCTGCGCTCAGGGGACGTCGTGGTCGTGACCAGCAAGATCGTCTCGAAGGCCGAGGGCAGGCTCGTCCGCGTGCCGACCGATCCCGAGGCCCGGGACGCCGCGCGCCGCGACCTCGTCAAGCAGGAGGCCGTGCGGATCGTCGCGCGGATCGCGCGCACGGTGATCACCGAGAACCGGCTGGGGATCGTCCAGGCGGCGTCCGGGATCGACGCGTCCAATGTGGCCGGTGACGAGGTCGCGCTGCTGCCGGCCGACCCGGACGCTTCGGCGCTGGCCCTGCGCAACGGGCTGCGCGACCGGCTCGGCGTCGAGGTCGCCGTCGTCATCACCGACACCATGGGCCGCGCCTGGCGGGTCGGGCAGACCGACAACGCGATCGGCGCGTCCGGGCTGCGCGTGCTGCACGCCTACCGCGGCACGATCGACGGACAGGGCAACGAGCTGGCCGTCACCGAGGTCGCGATCGCCGACGAGCTGGCCTCGGCCGCCGACCTGGTCAAGGGCAAGCTGGGCGGGACGCCGGTGGCGGTCGTCCGCGGCCTGGACCTCGTCGACGACGGTTCTAACGCGCGGTCGCTGATCCGGCCGCTCGAAGAGGACCTCTTCCGGCTGGGCGCCAACGAAGCCATCGCGCAGGGCCGCCGGGAGGCCGTGCCGGTCCGGCGGTCGGTGCGGCAGTTCAGCGACGCCCCGGTGTCGCCCATCTCGATGCGGCGGGCCGTCGGCTCGGCGCTGACCGCGCCCGCGCCGCACCACACGCACCCGGTGCGGTTCGTCTGGCTGCGCGACGGCGCGAAGCGCAAGGAACTGCTCGACGCGATGCGTGAGTCGTGGCAGGCCGACCTCGTCGGCGACGAGTTCACCCCGGAGCAGGTCGCGAAGCGGCTCAGCCGCGGCGACATCCTTTACCGGGCCCCGGAAATCGTCATCCCGTTCCTGGTGCCGGACGGCGCGCACACCTACCCCGACGCGCGCCGCAACGATTGCGAGAAGACGATGTTCACCGTCGCCGGCGGCGCCGCGGTGCAGGGCCTGCTGGTCGCGCTGGCGGCCGAAGGCCTCGGTTCGTGCTGGATCGGCTCGACGATCTTCGCCGCCGACATCGTCCGCGACGTCCTCGGCCTGGACGAGCGCTGGCAGCCGCTGGGCTCGGTCGCGATCGGCGTCCCGCTCACCGAGCCGGAGTCGCGGCTCTCGGCCGCGCCGGGTGAAGGGCTGCTGGAGCTGTGACTTTGCACGCCGACGCCGTCACGACGCTGAGCGCGTGGCGGCCTTCGCTCGCTTCCCAGGAGTCCCTGCGGCAGGCATTTCTCGGGTTCCTCGCGGCGCGCGACGACAGCTGTCAGCGGTCCTGCGCGGCCGGGCACCTGACGGCGTCGGCCGTGCTGCTGGACCACACGGCGACGCAGGTGCTGCTCACGCTGCACCCGCGGGTCGGCCGGTGGCTGCAGCTCGGCGGGCACTGCGAGCCCGAGGACGCGTCGGTGGCCGAGGCCGCGTTGCGCGAGGCCACCGAAGAGTCCGGGATGACCGGGCTGCGGATCGGGACCGCGCCGGTGCACCTGGACGTCCACCCGATCACGTGCTCGCTCGGCGTGCCGACGCGCCACTTCGACGTCCGGTACGCGGTGTTCGCGCCGCCGGGGGCTTCGCCGGTGCGCAGCAGCGAGTCCGACGACCTGCGGTGGTGGCCGGTGGACGCGCTCCCGGCGGGGTCGGAAGATCTCGCCGATCTGGTGAAAGCGGCCGTTCCTGTCGGTGCCGGGCACTAGCCTGGAGCGCGGACAGGGGAGGAACGGATGGCAACGCAGTTCCTGGAGCGGGTGCACTACCACTCCGGCGGTGGCGGCGGCGACGGTGTGTTCGGCTACATCGTGGTCGGGCTGCTCGTGCTCGCGATCATCGTGTTCGTGATCGTGGTGGCGGTGCGCGTGTCGAAGATGCGCCGCGAAGAGGCGATGAAGAACGGCGGGCAGTTCCCGCAGGCGAACTTCCCGGCGCAGAACTTCCCGCCGCAGCAAGGGTTTGCAGCGGGTGGGGCGGCGCAGGGCGGGGTGTCGCCGGCCGGGTTCCCGGCTTCGCAGCCGGTGCCGCAGGCGGGCTTCGCGCCGGGCGCGCCCGGATTCCCGCCGGCGCAACCGGTGCCGCAGGCCGGGTTCCCGCAGGGCGGAGCCTCACCGGCCGGTTTCCCGGCGTCGCAGCCGGTCCCGCAGCCGGGGTTCGCATCGGTGCCGGGCGCCGCGCCGCAGCCCGGATTCCCGCAGTACCAGGCCGGGTTCCCGCCGTCGCAGCCGGTGCCGCAGCAGCAGGGCGGGTACCCGCCCGCGCCGCCGCAGTACTCGCCGACCGCGCCCTATCCGCAGCAGCCGCTGCCCGGTCCGGGAGCGGGTCCGCAGAGCTGGTGACCGTCCCCTTCGACAGCAGCTCGCCGGTGCCGCCCTTCGAGCAGGTCCGGTCCGGGCTCGCGACGCGGATCAACGACCGGAGCCTGGCCGTCGGCACGAAGCTGCCCACCGTCCGGCAGCTCGCGGCCGACCTCGGCATCGCCCCGAACACCGTGGCCCGCGCCTACCGCGAGCTCGAGGAAGCCGGCCTGATCGAGACGCGCGGCCGGGCGGGCAGCTTCGTCGCCGCGTCGGGTGACCAGAGCCGCCGCCGGGCGCAGCAGGCCGCGGCCCGGTACGCGGAGCTCACCCGTAAGCTCGGCCTGGACGACGCCGAGGCGCTGGCCATCGCCCGCGCCGCGCTCGACGAGGGGGAAAGCCGACCGTGAGCCTGATCGTGCTGCTGCTCTGCCTGCTGGTGCTGGCCGGCATCGTGACGGTGGCCGTCGTCGTGATCAAGGCGGCCGCGAAGCCGAAGCCGCAGTACCCGCCGCAGCAGTACCCGGGTTACCCGCAGCAGCCCGGTTATCCCCCGCAGCAGGGGTATCCGGGCCAGCAGCCCGGTTACCCGCCCCAGCAGCCCGGTTATCCGCCCCAGCAGGGCTACCCCGGCCAGCAGCCGTACCCGCCGAACCAGCAGGGCGGCTACCCGCCCCAGTACTGACCGGCGCGCCTCACATCGCCCGGTACTCGCGCAGCTCGACCCGCGGCCCGAACCGCGGCCGCCGGTGCCCCGCCGCCTCCAGGTACCGCACCGCCCGCTGCCGCTGCGGCGCGTACGGCGCCAGCACCTCCGCCATCCCGGCGTCGTCGACCTTCGTGCCCAGCACGGCGTTCCCGACCATCGACGGGATGTTGTAGTCCCCGAAGCTCACGGCGTCCGGATCACCCCAGGCCCGCTGGGCGACCTCCGCGGCCGTCCACACGCCGATGCCCGGCACGTGCCGCAGCAGGTGGCGTCCCTCGATCCCCCGCAGCTCGACCGCGCGCTCCAGGTGGTGGGCGACGCGGGCCGCGTTGAGCAACGCCGTCCGCCGCTTGATGTCGACACCCGCGCGGTGCCAGTGCCAGTCCGGCAGCGACCGCAGCGCCACCGGTGTCGGCGGCACGCGCAGGCGGTCCGGACCCGGCCCGGGCGCCGGCGCGCCGAAGCGGCGGCACAGCTCGGCCCACGACCGGATCGCCTCCTTGCCGGTCACCTTCTGCTCCAGCACCGCGAGCACCAGCCAGTCCCACACCACCCCCGTCGCGCCGAGCCGCAGGCCGGGGTTCTCCCGCCGGGCCCGCGCGACGACGTCGTGGTGCGCGACGAACTCCGAGTCGTCGTCGTCCGCGCCGAGCAGCCGGGGGACGCCGCTGAGCAGCCGGTCCGCGCCGGCACCCCAGGCGGCCGCCTCGATCCGGCCGTCGGTGAGCTTGCGCAGCGCCAGGGTGCCCGGGCCGTCCGGGGTGTTCGACGCGAGCCAGGTGATGCCGCGTTCGTCGGTGAGGATGTTGAGCGACCCGCGGCCGCGCTTCAGCGGACCCAGGACCCGGCCCAGGTCGACCTCGAACGCGGGACGCCAGAACATCGGCTACGCGTCGCTCGAGAAGCGCACGGAACCGTCCGGCAGCACGGTGTCGGGCCAGACGCGGGCGCCGTCGAGCAGCTCGCAGCCGGCCCCGACGGACACGCCGTCGCCGAGCACGACCCCGCGCAGCACCGCGCCGGCGCCGACGCGCGCGCCGTGCCCGAGCACCGAACGCTCGACCACCGCGCCTTCGGACACGGCCGCGCCGTCGAACAGCACCGAGCCGTCGACCTTCGCGCCCGAGCCGACGACGGCGGCGACGCCGATGGTCGAACCCCCGCTCAGCTGGGCGTCTTCGGCGACGGAAGCGCCGTCGAGCACCAGGAAGTCGCCGGGCCGGCCGGGCAGCGCCGACGTCGGCGCCACGCCCCGCACCAGGTCGGCGGAGCCCTGCACGAACGCTTCCGGCGTGCCGACGTCGAGCCAGTAGGACGCGTCGACGAACCCCTGGATGTGCGCGCCCTGCTCGAGCAGCCGCGGGAACGTCTCGCGCTCGACCGACACCCGGCGCCCGGCCGGGATCGCCTCGATCACCGGGCGGCGGAAGACGTAACAGCCGGCGTTGATCTGGTCGGTCGGCGGGTTGGGCGTCTTCTCCAGGAACGCCTGCACCCGCCCGGTCTCGTCGGTCGGCACCGACCCGAACCGGCTCGGGTCCGGGACGCGCTGCAGGTGCAGGGTGACGTCGGCTTCGGACTCGCGGTGCACCTGCAGCTGCGCGCCGAGGTCCGCGCCCGAGATGATGTCGCCGTTGAAGACGATCACGTGGTCGGCACGCAGCTTGTCGTGGACGTTCCTGATGGCGCCGGCCGTGTCGAGCGGCTCTTCCTCGACGACGTACTCGAGGTCCAGACCGATCGACTTGCCGTCGCCGAAGTACTCCTCGAACACCTCCGCACGGTAGCTCGTGCCGAGCACGACGTGCCGGATCCCGGCCTCGCGGATGCGCGAGAACAGGTGGCTGAGGTAGGGCGTCCCGGCTGTCGGGAGCATCGGTTTCGGCGCCGAAAGGGTCAGTGGCCGCAGTCGCGTGCCCTTGCCCCCGACCAGCACGACGGCGTCGATCTCGACCTCGGACGTCACGGAAATCTCCTCCTGTATCACGCACCGCTGAGCGACAAGCCGCGGGAAACCCTGACGGAGGTCGCCCGGAGGGCCTACCCTAGACAGGAAACAGGCGGGCCCCTCCCCAGAGGGCCCCCGGGTCAGTCGGGAGGCCGAGGGGATGGACCCCCGCGATCGGGCGGACGCCCTGCTCGCACGAGCCCAAGCGCGTGGTGTGTTCGTGGTGACGCCGGACAGTGCCATCTCGCCGATGGACGCCTCGAACACGCAGCAGATACCGCGGGCCGCCATCGACGGTCTCGACCGGAGCCAGGACCCGGACACGACCACGCAGCTGCCGGCGTCGTTGATCGAGGAGAACGACCACCCGCTGGCCGGCTCGTCGCCGACCCGCCGGCTGGAGGGCCACGGCGGACGCCGTCAGCACACGACGCCGTTGAGCACGCCGACACCGACCACGCCGATGCCGACAGCCGCGCCGAAGCCGGTCACGGCTCCGCTGGCCCGCCGGCCCCAGGCCGAGCCGATCACGAGCCCGCTGAAGGAGCCGGACCCGGATGAAACCGGCCTGGTGCCGACGGTGACGCAGACCAACGGCAAGTCCGACTTCTCCCGCCGGCTCGACGGGATCTAGCCCTTCCGGGTCTCCAGCTTCAGCCGCAGGGCGAGGCCGAGCTTCGTCGCGGCCAGCAGCGGCTTCCACAGGAGGCCCTGGTGGCGGTCGGCGAGGAAGCGGTAAGCGCTCTCGTGGTGGACGGCGAGCATCTTCTTCGACGCCTGCGACGTCGAGTGCCCGCCGACGTGCATGACCCCGGCCGAGGGCGTGTAGACGTTCAGCCAGCCCGCCTTCGCCAGCCGGTCACCGAGGTCGACGTCCTCGAAGTACATGAAGTAGCGCGAGTCGAAGCCGCCGACGGAGTCGAACGCCTCGCGGCGCATCAGCAGGCACGAGCCGGACAGCCAGCCGGCGACGCGCTCGGTGGGCGTGCCGGTCTCCTGCCGGTACTGCTTGGTCCAGGGGTTGCCGGGCCAGATCTTGCCGAGGGCGGCGTGCCCGATGCCCCGCCCGAAGGACGGCACCAGCCGCGCCGACGGGTAGACGGTGCCGTCGAGGTCGTGGATCAGCGGCCCGAAGGCGCCCCCGCGCGGCCACCGCTTCGCGGCGTCGAGCAGCGTGTCGATCGTGCCCGGCTCCCACTCCAGGTCCGGGTTCGAGATGACGATCCAGCCGTACCGGTCGTCCAGCTCGGCGACGCCCCGGTTGCAGCCGGTCCCGTAACCGACGTTCTCGCCGATGTTCAGCAGGTGCACGTTCTCGCGCTTCGCGGCCTTCTCGGGAGCGCCATCGGTGGAGACGGTGTCCGCGACGACGACCTGGACATCACGCTCGGTGGCCTTCTCGAGCGTGTCGAGGAACCGCTCGAGGGTCTCGCCGGAGAAGTAGGTGACGGTCACGACGCCGAGTTCGTCGCCGTAACGGGAGTGATCGGTCATCGGGCCATTGTCCCCTCGTGACGCTGCGCGGTCCCGCCGCCCCGGCCCGAGAGCACGCTGGAAGAAGTAGGAAGATCAGCGGGTTCGGAGGTGGCGCGACCAAGCTTTGGCGTACGCCTCCCGGTGCCGTTCCGCGGTCGTCGCCCACGAGAACTCCTTCGCGCGCTGCTGCGCCGCCGTGGCCAGCTCTGCCCGCCGGCCCGGGTCGGCGAGGAGCTCGCTGATCGCCGCCGCGACGTCGCCCGCGCCCACTCCGCAGTACGCCACCGCTTCGCCGCCTACCTCCGGCAGTGACAGCCGTCGCGTGGTCAGGACGCACGCGCCGCACGCCATCGCCTCCAGGACCGGGAGGCCGAAACCCTCGCCCAGGGACGGGTATGCCACCAGCTCCGCGCCGCCGAGGAACCCCGCCAGCGTCCCGAACGGCAGATAACCCGCCCGGATCACGCGCAGCCGGTGCGGGACCGCGTCCAGGGCCCGCTCCACCTGCGTGTCCCAGCCCGGCTGGCCGGCCAGCACCAACGCCGGCGCGTCCCTGCGGCCGGTGACCGCGCGGGCGAAGCCGCGGATCAGCGCCGGGACGTTCTTGCGCGGCTCGAGCGCCCCGAGGAACGCCACGTACGGCGTCCGGCCCAGTCCGACGGCCGCCCGGGCCGCCGCGACTTCCGAGGGTGACGGCGGGTGGAACCGCTCGCTGTCGACGCCGTGGTGAATCACTTCCAGGGAAGCGTGCCGGACCGGGCCGACGCGGGCCAGCTCCGCCGCGGTCGCCGCCGACGGCACCACGCACAGCGTCGCGCGGCGCAGGGCCGTCGCCGTCCACGCGCGGAAGAAGCGGGCTTTGACCGACGAGTGCAGCACGGCGTCGGTGAAGAACGTCGCGTCGTGCAGCGTGACCACCGACGCGGCCGACGTCGTCAGCGGCATCGTGTAGTGCGGCGAGTGGACGACGTCGGCGCCGAGGCGGCGCACCAGCCGCGGCAGGGTCGCCTGTTCCCAGGTCAGCCGCGCGGTGCGGGTGGTCGTCGTCGGCGACGCCGGCACGACGCGCGAGCGCGGCGCCAGCCGATCGTAGAGCGGCAGGTCCCGGGGCTGGCAGACGACGGTGATGCGTGCCCCGTCCGCGTCGAGCGCGGCGACGAGCGAGTCCACGTACCGGCCGACCCCGCCGCGGTCCGCGGGCACCGCGGTCGCGTCGATCAGGACCCGGGGATCATCGCTCACCCCTGCAGGGTACGGCGGTGACCCGGTGTCATGGTGGGGAACTGGCAAACCGGTCAGTCGCGCGCTCGCCGGTGAATAGCCCAGACGGCTTCCGCCGCGCGACGCCAGGTGAACGCCTTCGCGCGGTCGCGCCCCGAACGGGTGAGCTTGGCCGCCACCGTCGGTGACTCCAGCACCTCCCGCAACCCCGCGGCCAGGGCCACCGCGTCACCGCGGGGCACCGTGATCCCGGCGCCGCCGGCCACCTCGACCAGCGCCGGGACGTCGGTGTGCACCACCGGCACCCCGGCCGCCATCGCCTCCAGCAGGCCCATCCCGAAGCCCTCGGCGAGGCTCGGCACGGCCAGCACGCTCGCCCCCCGCAGCGCGGTCGCCAGCTCGGCGTCCGACACCTTCCCCAGCACCCGCAGCCGCTCCGGGGGAAGGCCGCGGTCCAGTGCCAGCGCGGCCGGGTCGACACCGCCCCAGCCCGGCTGCCCGGCGACCACCAGAGCCACGCCGTCGAGCGCCGCGACCGCGTCGACCAGCACGTCGATCCCCTTGCGCGGCTCGATCGTGCCGACCGCCAGCACGTACTCCGAAGGCAAGTCCAGCGAAGCGGAGCCCGACGGCACCCGCACGCCGTGCGGCACCACGCGCACCGGGACGTCGACGTCGACCAGCACCGCCAGCTCGTCCGCGACCGCCCGGGTCGGCACCACCAGCCCGGACGCGCGGCGCGCGGCCCGCGCGATCATCGACCGGTGCCAGCTGACCCCGCGCGCGGTGAGCGTCTCGGGGTGGGTCCACGGCACGGTGTCGTGCACGGTCACGCTCAGCGTGCGCCCGGCCGGCGCGCGCGGCGGCGCGAACGGCGTCGGCGCGTGCACCGCGTCGCCGCCCGGCCACCAGGGGATCCCCAGCTGCCACGCGCCGACCAGCACCCGCGGCGGGTACCGCAGCACCCGCGGGCCGTCGACGCCGTCGAGCCGGGCCGCGGCCACGTCGGCGTGCCGCGCGACGGCGCTGGACACGGTCCAGCCCGGCGGCGCGGTCTTCGCGAGCGCGGGCAGCAGCTCGGCCGTGTAGCGCCCGGTGCCACCGGGCACGGGCGCGAGGAGCTGCTCGGCGAGCACGACCAGTTCGGGCACGCGGCTATTGTGCGGGACGTGACGCCGAATCCCGCCACCACGGTGGTAGTCGTGACCTGGCGGGGCGCCGGGCACGTCACCGCCTGCCTCGACGCGCTCGCCGCGCAGACGCGTCCACATCGGACGATCGTGGTGGACAACGCCTCCGACGACGGCACCGCCGCCCTGCTCGCGGCCCATCCTTCGCACCCGGCGGTGCTGCGGCTCCCCCGCAACGCCGGCTACGCGGGCGCGCTCGCCGTCGCCGCGAAGAGCGTCGAGACGCCGTTGCTGGCGTGGCTGAACGACGACGCCGAACCCGAGCCGGAGTGGCTCGCCACCCTGGAAGACACCCTGGACAAGGCCCCCTTGGCCGCCGCGGCGACGGCGTTGCTCGTGCGGCCCGACGGCAGCACGCAGTCGGCCGGGGTCCGGCTGACCGCCGACGGCCACGGCGCCGACCTCACCGAGCCCACGGACGAGGTGTTCGCCTTCTGCGGCGGCGCCGCCCTGCTGCGCGCCGACGCCCTGCGCGACGTCGGCGGCGTCCCGGCCGCGTTCTTCTGCTACTACGAGGACACCGACACCGCGTGGCGGCTGCGGCTGGCCGGGTGGGACGTCGTCGCGGCGCCGGACGCCCGCGTCCGGCACGCCCACGGCGCCAGCAGCAAGCCCGGCTCGCCGGAGTTCCACCGCTGGAACGAGCGCAACCGGCTGCTCATGCTGCTGCGCTGCGCGCCCCGCGAAGTCGCGGTGAACCAGCTGGTCAGGTTCGCCGTGTTGACGGTGGTGCTGCCGCTGCGCCCGGGCCGTCCGGCCGCGGCGAACTTCCGGTTCGGCCTGCGCTGCCGGGTGCTGGCCGAGGTCGTCGCGCGGTCACCTGCGGCGTTGCGGGCGCGGCGCAAGATCGGCCGCCGTGCGGCGCTGGGCCGAGGCGCGGTCTGGGAGGCATGGGCAGGCCTTTAAGCTTTGCGGACGACCCGACGACGAGGAGCTGGCTTTGGCGCAGGGGGAACCGCAACCGCTCGTCTCGGTGATCGTGGTGAACTACCACGGGGCCGAAGACACGATCACCTGCCTGCGCGCGCTCGCCGAGCACGACTACGCCGAGCTCGAGCTGATCTGCGTCGACAACTCCGACGAAGCCGCGCGCATCCGCGAGGCCGTTCCGCAGGCCCGCGTCATCGAGGCCGGCCGCAACACCGGGTTCGCCGGTGGCTGCAACCTCGGCGCGAGCCACGCGAAGGGCACCGTCCTCGGCTTCCTCAACAACGACGCCCGCCCGGCGCCCGGCTGGGTCTCCGCCGCGGTCGCCGAGCTGCGCACGCAACCGCGCGTCGCCGCCGTGGCCAGCAAGGTCCTCGACTGGGACGGCACCGGCACGGACTTCGTCGACGGCGGCCTGACCTGGTTCGGCATGGGCTACAAGCGCCACGCGGGCTCGCCGCTGGCCGACGTCCCGGCGGCCGAGCACGAGGTCGCGAAGGACGTCCTGTTCGGCACCGGCTCGGCGATGTTCGTGCGCGCTTCGGTGTTCGCCGAGCTCGGTGGCTTCGACGAGCGGTTCTTCATGTTCTACGAGGACGTCGACCTCGGCTGGCGGCTCACCCTGCGCGGCTGGCGCGTCCGGTACGTGCCGGAGTCGCTGACCTACCACCGCCACCACGGCACGATGGCCGCGGTCGACGCGCCGGAGACCGGCCGCGAGACGTTCCTGCTGGAGCGCAACGCTCTGGCCGCGCTCTACAAGAACCTCTCCGACGAGACGCTGGCCCGCGCGCTGCCCGCGGCGCTCGCCCTGGCCGTCCGCCGGGCCACCGCCCGCGGTGAGCTGGACGCGACCCAGCTCGACCTGGAAAAAGGCGTCGGCCCGATCGAGTCCGGCGACGTCGCGATCCCGCGGACCACGCTGGCCGGGCTGCTGGCGATCGACCAGTTCGTCGAGCAGCTGCCGTCGCTCGCGGCGTCCCGCGCGGTCGAGCAGGCCGCCCGCGTCCGCACCGACGCCGACCTGCTTCCCTTGCTGCGCAAGGCGTTGGAGCCCGCCTACCCGCTGCCGCGCTACCTCGCCGCGCACGACATCCTGGTCGAGGCGTTCGGCATCGAGAAGGCGTTCGGGCAGCGTCGCCGGATCCTGGTGATCACCGGCGACGCGCTCACCGAGCGGATGGCCGGCCCGGCGATCCGCGCCTGGAACATCGCGCTGGCGCTGTCCGCCGAGCACGACGTCCACCTCGTCACGACCAACCCCCTCGCGACCCCGCCGCCCGCGCCGTTCCGCGTCAGCGCGGGCAAGCACCGCGAGCTGGAGGCGCCGGTCGCCTGGGCCGACATCGTCGTGCTGCAGGGGCACGTGCTCGAGCTCGCGCCGTCGCTGAAGAAGGAGCACAGCGGCAAGATCGTCGTCGCCGACCTCTACGACCCGATGCACCTCGAGCTGCTGGAGCAGGGCAAGGGTGTCGCCGACGACAAGCGCGCGGCCGACCTCGCCGGCGTCACGAAGGTGCTCGACGCGCAGCTCGAGCGCGGGGACTTCTTCCTCTGCGCGTCCGAGCGGCAGCGGCACTTCTGGCTCGGGCACCTGGCCGCGATGGGCCGGCTCTCCCCGCGGCTCTACGACGCCGACCCGACCACGCAGTCGCTGCTCGCGGTCGTCCCCTTCGGACTGTCGCCGGAGGCGCCCACGCGGACCGGGCCGGGCCTGCGGTCGTCGCTCGGCATCGGCGGCACCGACCACGTCGTGCTCTGGGCGGGCGGGGTGTACAGCTGGTTCGACCCGCTGACGCTGGTGCGCGCGATCGACGAGCTGCGCCGCCGCCGCGGTGACGTCCGGCTGGTGTTCCTCGGGATGAAGCACCCGAACCCCGAGGTCGCCGAGATGGACATCGGCGCGCGGACGATCCGGCTGGCCGACTCGCTGGGCCTCACGGGCAAGCACGTCTACTTCAACGAGCAGTGGGTGCCCTACCACGAGCGCCAGAACTGGCTGCTGGACGCGAACTGCGGCGTGACCACGCACTACGAGCACGTCGAGACGACGTTCGCGTTCCGCACCCGGGTGCTCGACTACCTGTGGGCGGGGCTGCCGATCGTCACCACCGACGGGGACGCCTTCGCCGACCTGGTGCGGGCGGAGAAGCTCGGGGTGGTCGTCCCGGCGGAGGACGCTTCCGCGTTGGCGGACGCACTCGAGAAGTCCTTGTACGACGAGGAGTTCGCCGCGGGCTGCGTCGAGCGGATCGCCGTCGTCGCGCAGCGGTTCGCGTGGCCCGAAGCGCTGAAGCCGCTGGTGGAGTTCTGCCGCGACCCGCGGCCGGCGGCCGACCGGCTGCCCGGGTCGGCGGACCTGACGACCACACCGGCGGTGCGCGGCCGGGCGATGCTGCGCCGCGACGCCGACCTGATCCGCGAGTACCTCAACGCGGGCGGGCCGCGTGAGCTGGCGCGGCGCGTCGGCGGCCGGGCGATCAAGGTCGCGAAGCAACGGCTCCGCCGTGGCTAGGTCGCTGCGGGTCCTCCTGGACGGCACTCCGCTGCTCGGCGCGCGCACCGGCATCGGCCGGTACACCGCGGCGCTGAGCGAAGAGCTGGTGTCGATCCCCGAGGTGGACACGCGCGCGGTGGCGTTCACGCTGCGCGGCTGGCGGCGCCTGCGGCACGTGCTCCCGTACGGCGCGCGGGCCCGCGGGATCCCGGTGGCGGCCCGGCTGCTGCGGCGGGCGTGGCTGCGCTCGGACTTCCCGCCGGTGGAGCTGTTCGCCGGTCCGACCGACGTCGTGCACGGCACGAACTTCGTGCTGCCCGGCCGGTTCCGCGCCGCCGGGGTCGTGACGATCCACGATCTGGCCTTTTTGGACAATCCCGGGGAGCTCGCGCCGAGCGACCGCGGCCTGCCGGAGCTGGTCCGCCGCGGCGCCCACCGCGCGGACGTGATCTGCACGCCGACGGCGGCGGTGGCCGACTCGGTGGCGGAGCGCCTCGACGTCTCACGCGACAAGATCGTGGTGACGCCGCTGGGTGTGAACCCGGCGTGGTTCACCGCGCGGCCCCCGGACGACGAGCGGCGCGCCCGGCTGGGCCTGCCCGCTCGGTACCTGCTGTTCGCCGGCGCGGCCGGCCCGCGCAAGGGCCTGGACTGGCTGACCCGCACCCACGACGCGGCGCCCGACCTCCCGGACCTGGTGTTCGCCGGCCCGGGCCCGTTCCCCCGCGGCGCCCGGCTGAGCCAGACCGGCTATCTGTCCGATGTGGACCTGCGCACGGTGGTCGCGGGCGCGTCGGCGGTGGTGCTGCCCTCGCGCGACGAGGGGTTCGGGCTGCCCGTGCTGGAGGCGATGGCTTCGGACGTTCCGGTGGTCTGCACGGACATCCCGGCCCTGCGCGAGGTTTCGGGCGACTGCGCGAGCCTGGTCCCGTACGGCGACGTCGACGGCCTGGCCGAGGCGTTGCGCATGGCGGTGACCGACCCGCACGCGGTGGCGACGTCGGCCGCCCGCCGAGCCCAGGCGGCGAACTTCACGTGGCGCACGTGCGCCGAGCTGACGGTCGGCGCCTACCGGCTGGCCTCAGGCCGGCACTGACTCGGCCGCGAAGTAGGCGTCCAGCGCCTCTTCCCACGGCCGCATCGGCGTCAGCCAGGCTTCCTGCCACGCAGCCGGCGACAGCACCGAGTAAGCCGGACGTTCCGCGGGCCGCGGGAACTCCTCCGTCGTGCACGGCTTCACCCGCGACGGGTCCGCGCCCAGCCGTGCGAAGATCGCCCGCGCGAAGCCGTACCAGCTCACCGAACCCGCGTTCGTGCAGTGCAGGATGCGCCGCTCGGGGCCGTCGCCCGCGGCCACGCGACCGGCCAGCTCCAGCAGCCCCGCCGCCAGGTCGGCCGTCCACGTGGGACCGCCGAGCTGGTCGTCCACAACGGACAGCTCGGCGCGTGAGGACTCCAGCTTCGCCATCGTCTTCACGAAGTTCGACCCCGACCGCCCGTACAGCCAGCCGGTGCGCACCACCCACGACGACGCGCCCGAGCCGAGCACCGCGTCCTCGCCCGCCGCTTTGGTGCGGCCGTAGGCGCTCCGCGGCCCGAGCTCGTCGGAAGGCTCGTAAGGAGAAGACGCGTCGCCCGAAAAGACGTAGTCCGTCGACACGTGGATCAGCGGGACCCGGCGGGCCGCGCAGGCCGCCGCGAGCACCCGCGGGCCGTCGGCGTTGACCGCGAACGCCCGTTCCTCGTCCTGCTCCGCCGCGTCGACCGCCGTGTAGGCCGCCGCGTTGACGACCACCGGCGCCGAACCCGCTTCCCGCGCCCGGTCGGCCAGCGCGCCGACCGCCGCCAGCACCTGGCCCGTCTGCGTCACGTCCAGCTCCGCCGAACCGGGCGCGACGACGTCCAGGTCACCCCCGGCCGCGGCGGCGAGATCCCGCCCGAGCTGTCCGGAACCACCGGGCACGAGCACCGTCAGCCGCACCGCCACATCCTCTACTCCTTGAGCGCGGCCCGTTCCGCCAAGGGCTCCCACCACGCGCGATTGTCCGTGTACCAGGCCACTGTCGCGGCCAGACCGTCCTCGAAGGACACCCGCGGAGCGTACCCCAGCTCCGCGCCGATCTTCGTGATGTCCACCGAGTACCGGCGGTCGTGACCCTTGCGGTCCTGCACCGGTTCGACGCTGTCCCAGTTCGCGCCGAGCGCGTCGAGCAGCTTCCCGGTGAGCTCGCGGTTGGTGAGCTCGGTGCCGCCGCCGATGTTGTAGATCTCGCCGGGCCGGCCGCGGTGCGCGACCAGCTGGATGCCCTGGCAGTGGTCGTCCACGTGCAGCCAGTCACGGACGTTGAGCCCGTCGCCGTAGAGCGGCACCTTCCCGCCGTCGAGCAGGCTGGTGATGAACAGCGGGATGACCTTCTCCGGGAACTGGTACGGACCGTAGTTGTTGGAGCACCGCGTGACGCACACCGGCAGCCCGTGGGTGCGGTGGAACGACCGCGCGACCAGGTCGGAAGACGCCTTCGACGCCGCGTACGGCGAGTTCGGCTCCAGGATGTGCTCCTCGGTCCACGAGCCGGTCTCGATCGAGCCGTAGACCTCGTCGGTGGACACGTGCACGAACTTCGAGACCCCGGCCTCCAGCGAAGCCTGCAGCACGTTCTGCGTGCCGAGCACGTTCGTCAACACGAAGTCGGCGGCGCCCAGGATCGAGCGGTCCACATGCGACTCGGCGGCGAAGTGCACCACCAGGTCCACCCCCCGCACCACCTCCGCGACCAGGGAGGTGTCACAGATGTCACCGCGGACGAACCGCAGCCGCGGATCGGCGGCGACCGGGGCGAGGTTGGCCTCGTTGCCCGCATAGGTGAGTTTGTCGAGCACGACCACTTCGGCGTCGCGCAGTTCCGGGTAGGCGCCGGTCAGCACCTGCCGGACGTAGTGCGACCCGATGAAGCCGGCACCACCGGTGACCAGGACCCGCATCTTCCCGCCTTTCCTCGGCCCCCGCGCGGGGCAACCGGCCCCCAGCCTACGGAGGTCCTACAGGACCCTCAGTAGAGTCTTGCTGGAGGCACAGGGGTGCCCTGGGGGAAGCACGGGGTTTCACAGGGGAGGAAGCGCGTGACCGAATGGCCTGCGCCGCCCGTCCCGGCGCGCCGCAACCACGGTGTCGCGGTCTTCGCACGCCGCGGCGGCAAGGTCGTCGTGTCCCTGCTGTCGGTCGCCGTCCTGGCCCTGACCTGGTACGCCTGGCACTTCATCGGCGACCCGAACACCGGCCTGACCACCACGAACGTGTTCGCCGACACCGAAGCGCACGCGAAGCCGCTCGACGGCGCGATCGACATCCTCCTGGTCGGCCAGGACAGCCGCACCGACGCGCAGGGCAACCCGCTGCCCCGCGAGGTGCTGGACATGCTGCACGCCGGCGTCTCCGACGGCGAGCTGAACACCGACACGATGATCCTCGTGCACATCCCGCAGAACGGGAAGCACGCGATCGCGATCTCCTTCCCCCGCGACTCCTGGGTGGAGCTGGCCGGCGGCTACGGCAAGCACAAGCTCAACAGCGCGTTCGTCTACGCGTACACGGACACTTACAAAACGTTGCAGCGCCAGGGCATGACCGACCTCAAGCAGGCCGACGCGCAGGCGAAGGTCGCCGGGCGGAAGAACCTGATCGCCACGATCGAGAAGTTCATCGGCAAGCCCGGCATGATCGACCGCTACGCCGAGGTCAACCTGGCGAGCTTCTACGAGATCACGAAGTCGATCGGCGGCGTCGAGGTCTGCCTCAAGGGGCCGGTCAAGGAAGCGAAGTCCGGCGTGGACCTGCCGGGCGGCCGCCAGACCATCGAGGGTGTGCAGGCGCTCGCCTTCGTCCGGCAGCGGTACGACCTGCCCAACTACGACCTCGACCGGATCGCGCGCCAGCAGGCGTTCCTCTCCGGGCTCGCCCGCAAGGTGATCTCGTCCGACGTGCTGACCAGCCCGGGGAAGATCGCCGACCTGGTGAGCGCGGTGAAGAAGTCGGTCGTGCTGTCGCAGGGCTGGGACCTCACCGAGTTCGCCGAGCAGATGCGCGGCCTGACCGGCGGCAACATCGAGTTCCACACCATCCCCACGCAGGGCAACGCCGTGATCGGCGGCGCCGACGTGCTGCGCGTCGACCAGGCCGCCGTCCAGGCCGAGGTGACCCGGCTGACCTCGGACGGTGACACCCCGGCCACCCCGACGCCGGCGCAGGTGCCCGGCGCGAAGGCCGTCACGGTGGAGCTGTTCGACGGCACCGGCTCGACCACCGTCGCCGGCCAGACCCACACGGTGCTGCAGGGCAAGGGCTTCACCCTCGCCGCCGACCAGCGGCTGAGCACTCGCAACACCACCGTCGTCCGCTACAACCCGGCCGACACCGCCGCATTGGACCTGGTCAAGCAGGCCCTGGGCACCAGCGTCCAGGCCGAACCGGACCGCGACGTCACCGCCGGGCACGTGCGCGTGCTCCTGGGCAAGGACTTCCGCAGCGCCTCCGCCGGTCCGGGCGGCGCGCCGACGGCGACCAAGCCGTCGGCACCGCCTTCGACGACCGCGAGCTCCACCCCCGCCGCGCCGACGATCACGGCGGGCGACGTCCCCTGCGTCAACTAGACTGAGTACGCAGGGTGTTCGGGGGAGGTAGAGCAGGGTGGAAGACGACCAGGAACGGCCGGAGCCGGTCGCCGAGCCGGTGACGCAGCGCGACGATCCCGACTGGAAGCCGTCGCCCTTCCCGAGACAGCCCCCGGTGGTCGAAGCCCCTTCGCGCACGAGGCGCGCCGGGCGGGTGACACGCCGGGTCGCGATCGGCCTGGTCTCGCTGCTCGCGCTCGGCGCCAGCGGCTACGCGTACGTCACCAAGGACAAGCTGCAGCAGAACGTCCCGACGACCGACGCGCTCACCCCGCGGGCCGGCGAGCCCGCGCCACCGCCGGCCGACGACGGCGCCGACGACATCCTCCTGGTCGGCAGCGACGCCCGCACGGACGCCCAGGGCAACGCGCTCCCGGCGCGCGTGCTGAAGCAGCTGCGGACCGAGTCCAACGACGGCGCGGTCAACACCGACACGATGATCCTGTTGCGGGTGCCGAAGAACGGCTCGAAGCCGTCGGCGGTCTCGGTCCCGCGCGACACGTGGACCGACGTCCCCGGCCGCGGCAAGGCGAAGATCAACTCGGCGTACGGCATCGCGAAGGCCCACTTCGCGCAGGGTCTGCGCGCGCAGGGCGAGCGCGACCAGGCGAAGATCGAGCGCGACTCGGACACCGAGGGCCGCCGGATCCTGGTGCAGGCGGTGCAGGACCTCACGCAGGTGCGCGTCGACCACTACGCCGAGGTCAACCTGCTGGGGTTCTACCTGCTCACCGAGGCCCTCGGCGGCGTCAAGGTGTGCCTGAACCACGCGACGGAGGACAAGGATTCGGGCGCGGACTTCCGCCGCGGCGAGCAGACGGTGTCCGGCGGCGAGGCGCTGTCGTTCGTCCGCCAGCGCAAGAACCTCCCGCGCGGCGACCTCGACCGGATCGTCCGGCAGCAGGCGTTCCTGTCCTCGGCGCTGCACCAGGTCCTGTCGGCGGGCACGCTGGCGAGCCCGGGCACGATGGGCAATCTGATGGACGCGGTCCACCGGTCGCTGACCCTCGACCCGGGGCTCGACCTGCTGCAGTTCGCGCAGCAGGCCAAGGGGATCGCCTCGGGCGACCTGACGTTCGCGACGATCCCGGTGATCACGGCGAACGGCCGCAGCCCGGACGGCCAGAGCATCGTGGAAGTCGACCCGAACGCGGTCCGCGAGTTCGTGGCGGGCCTGGCGGGCCGCCCGGCCCCAGCGGCGGCGAAGGCCCCGGGAGGCGCCCCGACAGGCGGCGGCTCGGCGGCGGCCGGACTCCCCGGCGGCGGCTCGGGCAGCGGCGCCGCCCCCGCCGCGGCACCGCTGCGCCAAGCCTCCCCCGGCGTCACCTGCGTCAACTGACCGAGCTTTCACGTGAAAGCTCCATCCCCTGGTCCGAGCTTTCACGTGAAAGCTCGGTCAGGCGAAGTCGGCGCGGTGGTCCTCCGCCCACTGCCGGAAGGTCCGCGGCGCGTTCCCCGTCACCTCGCGCACGATGTCCGTGACCAGCGACGGCTCCCGCGTCGTGCGCTCCCACGCGCGCAGGACCTCCGGCGGCACCTCGGGCGGCCACCCCAGCGCGACCATCTTCCCGGCCGACCGCTCCGGCGTCTCCTCCTCGACCCGCAGCGGCCGGCCGAGGACGTCCGCGAGCACGTCGACCTGCTCCCGGAAGGAGATCGGCGCCGGGCCCGTGAGAGCGAGCGCCTCCCCCGCGTGCGACCCGTCGACCAGGATTCGCGCGGCGACGTCGCCGATGTCGCGCTCGTGGATCGCCCCGATCCGCGAGTCCGGGTACGCGATGCGGACGACGCCCGACACGATGTCCGCGCGCCAGCCCAGGACGTTCGTCGCGAACGCGCCGGGGTTGAGCACCGTCGAGGCGAACGGCGCCGCGGCCAGTGCCTCCTCGACCGCGCGGTGCAGCGTCGCGATCCGGCTCTGCGCGGACCGCGGCTCGAGCGTGGCCGCCGACGACAGCAGCACCACGTGCCGCACGCCGGCCGCCTCGGCTGCCTTCACGAACCCTTCGATCCCCGACGGCCGCGTGTACAGGAACACCGCGTCGACGCCGTCGAGCGCGGCGTCCACTGTGGAGGGATCCTCCAGGTCGGCGCTCACCTTCGGGGTGGGCACGTCGAGCGTGGTGGCGTCGCGGGACGACGCGCGCACGTCCTGACCTGCGGCGACGAGCGCCTCCAGCACAGCGCGCCCGACGTGCCCGCGGGCGCCGGTGACGAGGATGGTCATGGCTGTCCCCCAGCTTCCGAGATAGCTTTGCTTTCAAAGCAAAGCTACTCAGCCTGGACTCGCGGTGTCAACCGGCGAGGCGCGTGGTCCGCGCTTTAGCCTTGTCCGCATGAGCCTGACCGACGAGCTGCTGCGCCCGCTGCTGGCCTCGCCCGCCAAACCGTTGATCACCCACTACGACGACCAGCTGGGCAGCCGCGTCGAGCTGTCCGTGGCGACCACCGCCAACTGGGCGGCCAAAACGGCCAACTGGCTGACCGAGGAGTTCGACATCGAGCCCGGCGACGCCGTGGCCGTGCAGCTCCCGGCGCACTGGCAGACCGTCGGCGTGCTGCTCGGGGCCTGGTGGTGCGGCGCCCGCGTGGTGACCGAAGGCGCGGGCGCGCGGGTGGCGTTCGTCGGGCCGGACGACCCGGAGCCGACCGGCGCCACCGCGACCGCCGTCGTGACGCTCGACCCGATGGGCCGCGGCCTCGACGAGCCCCCGGGCGGCGGCGCGTTCGACTACCTGACGGAGTCCCGCGCGGCGGGCGACCAGTACAGCCCGCTCCTCCCGGTCCCCGGCGACACGGCGGCGCTCTTCGACTCCACTGTGGACGAGCTGCTCGCGGAAGCCCGCGCCCGGGCCGGAAAACTCGGCCTGAGCGCGGACGACCGCGTGCTGTCCACTCGAGACTGGAGCGGCCCGGAAGGCATTCTCGACGGCCTGCTCGTCCCCCTGGCCGCCGGCGCCCACCTGGTCCACGTGAGCAACGCGGACGAAGCCAAGCTGGATGCCCGCCGCGGCGCCGAACGCACCACGGCGGACCTCCCGGCCTAGGCGTTCTGCAGCTCGCCGACCTCGGCTTCGCGGCGGGCGCGCCGGCGGCCCCACAGCAGGTGGTCCAGGGACAGCCGCCCGCCGTTGAAGCCCAGCGCCAGCCCGGCGAGCGCGAGCACCAGGACCAGCTCGTAGCCGCCCTGGCCGGTGAGCCCGTTGTCGATGTGCACCGAGAGCAGCGCGCCGACCGAGATCACGACGTAGCCGACGCCGACCAGCGGCATCAGGAACCCGGCGATGAACGCGATCGACCCGAGGATTTCGACGGTCATCGCGAAGATCGCGGCGACCGTGGGCATGGGGATGCCGGTCATGGCGAAGAACTTCGCGGTGCCGTCGACGCCGTTGTTCCACTTCTGGATCCCGTGCGCGAGGAAGACGACCGCGACGCCGATCCTCCCCAGCACCAGGGCCACGTCCTTGAATCGTCCGAACATCCGGTTTCAGCTCCCCGGTAGGTGAAATTTCAACTGACCCGACCCAAAGTAGGGCACCCGGCACCCCCGCCCGAAGCTCCGGAGCGTGATCGACAGGGAACCGACAGGGACGACAGCGGCGGCGAAAACCGGTTTCGCGCGCCCCGCGGCGGCGTTATCTTTGCCCTGACCTGCGTCCACGACCGTGAGGAGATCCCGATGCGCCGACAGACCGTCCGACCCGGCCTGTCCCCCGCATCCCAGAGGATCTCCCGTGAAAACCCTGAACATCGGCATTCTCGCGCACGTCGACGCCGGTAAGACCAGCCTCACCGAGCGCCTGCTCTTCGAAGCCGGCGCCATCAGCCACCTCGGCAGCGTCGACCGCGGTGACACCCAGACCGACTCCCTCGAGCTCGAACGCCGTCGCGGCATCACCATCCGGTCCGCGGTGGCGTCCTTCGTGACCGGCGACACCCGGATCACGCTGATCGACACCCCGGGCCACTCGGACTTCATCGCCGAGGTCGAGCGCGCGCTGCGGGTGCTCGACGGCGCGGTCCTGGTGGTGTCCGCCGTCGAAGGGGTGCAGGCCCAGACCCGGGTCCTGATGCGCACGCTGCGCCGGCTCGCCATCCCGGCGCTGATCTTCGTCAACAAGACCGACCGGCCGGGCGCGCGTGACCTGCTGGGCGAGATCCGGGCCAGGCTGGCGCCGCGGGCGATCGCGCTGAACGCCCCGCCCGACGAGCTGGCCGAGCTGCTCGCCGACGGCGACGACGCTTTCCTGGAGTCCTATGTGGACAACCGCGTCGATCCCGCGGCCCGCCACGCCGAACTGCTCCGGCAGGTCGCCCGCGGCGCGCTGTACCCGGTGCTGGCCGGCTCCGCGATCACCGGCGCCGGCGTCGCGGACCTCGTCACGGCGATGGCCGGGCTCCTCCCGGCGACCGAGCGCACCGGCGACGGCCCGCTGCGCGCCACGGTGTTCAAGATCGACCGCGGCCGCGCCGGGGAGAAGATCGCCTACGCACGCCTGTTCTCCGGCTCCCTGGCGCCCCGGCAGCGGATTTCTTTCTACCGCGGGGAAACCGAGCTCACCGGCCGCGTCTCGGCGGTCGAGGTCGCCGGTGACGACGTCGCGCTCGCCGGTGACGTCGCCCGGGTGCGCGGCCTGCGGGACGTCCGGATCGGCGACCGGCTCGGCGCCCCCGGCAACGCCCGCGAGGGGGTGTTCGCGCCGCCGAGCCTGGAGACCGTGGTGCGGCCGGTCCGGCCTGAGCAGGCCTCGGCGCTGTTCACGGCGCTGACCCGGCTGTCCGAAGAGGACCCGTTGATCGACGTCCGCCGCCACGGCCACGACCTTTCGGTCCGGCTCTACGGCGAGGTGCAGAAGGAGGTGCTGCGCTCGATGCTGGCCGACGGCGCCGGCCTCGACGTCACGTTCGAGGAGACGCGCACCCTGTACGTCGAGAAGCCGATCGGGTGCGGGGAAGCGCTCGAGGAGATGGATCCGGAGCAGCGGCTGTACTTCTTCGCGACGGTCGGGCTGCGGGTGGCGCCCGGTCCCGGCGTCACGTTCGGCCTCTCGGTCCAGCTGGGCTCGCTGCCGCTGGCGTTCCACAAGGCGATCGAAGAGACCGTCCACACCACCCTCGACCAGGGCCTGTACGGCTGGGAGGTGCTCGACTGCGCCGTCACGCTGACCCACACGGCGTACTTCAGCCCGATCAGCGCCGCGGGCGACTTCCGGAAGATGACCCCGCTGGTGCTGATGGCGGCGCTGGACCGGGCCGGCACCCGGGTGCACGAGCCGGTGCACCGCTTCGAGCTGGAGATCCCGGCGAACGCCGTCAGCGCGGTGCTGCTCAAGCTCGGCGAGCTGCGCGCGGTGCCGGGCGAACCCGTCGTCGGGCCGGTGTCGTGCACGCTGCACGGCACGATCCCCGCGGAGCACGTCCACACGTTCGAGCAGGCCCTCCCGGCGCTCAGCCAGGGTGAAGGCGTGTTCCTGAGCGAGTTCGCGGACTACCGGCCCTACCCCGGCCCGCCGCCGACGCGGCCGCGGACCGGCGAGAACCCGTTGGACCGCAAGGAATACCTCGCGCGGGTGGCCCGGCGTTAGCGCTTGTGCGCCCAGGCCGCGCCGAAGCAGTAGGCGCCGAACGCGGCGAGGCCGAGCGCCACGACGGTCAGCAGCACGGTGCCGAAGGGCTGGGCGGCGAGCGTCTTGAGCGCGGCGTCCAGCCCGCCGGCCTTGTTCGGGTCGGCGGTGAACCCGGCGATGGCGAGGAGGATCGCGACCACGGCGAAGACGACACCCTTGGCCAGGTAGCCCGTCATGCCGACCCAGCCGATCCAGTGCTTGGTCTTCCCGGGCAGCTCGCTCGTGTCGAGGTCTTCGAGGAACTTCTTCTTGAAGCCCTTGACCCCGGCGGCGATCGCGACCCCGAGGACGGCCGCGGCGGCGATGACGACCAGCGCCGGCCCGGCGGGCAGCTGGAGCAGCTTGGCCGTGAACTCCTGCTGGGTCTGGTTGCTCGACCCGCCGCCCCCGCTGCCGGTGGCGAGCTTGATGGCGGAGAACCCGAGCGCGAGCACGGTGACCCCGCGCGCGGCGGCGCCGATCCGCTTGCGCGTCCGCTCCCCGCCGCTGACCCATTCGTAGCCGGTGGCGGCCATCAGGAACTGCCAAAGGCCGTAGAGGACCAAGCCGACGGCGAGCACCCAGAGCAGGACCTGCCCGAACGCCGTCGAGCCGACCTGCTGGAGGGCGCCCTTCTGGTCGGCCTGCTCGCTGTCGCCGAAGGCGACCTGCAGCGCGAGGTAGGCGAGGACGAGGTGGACCACGCCGTAACACGCCATCCCGGCCCGGCCGAGCCACTGCGCGGTGTCGCTCTTCGCGCCCCGGTTGGCGGTGGCCCCGGTCCGCCGCGCGCCCTGCGCCGCCCGGTTCGCGCCCTCTGATGTCCGATTCATACCCGGTGGGTACCCACCCCGGACGGCTCCCGGCTGGGCCAAGCGGCGCAATCGCGCTGGGTGACGGGCCGGTTCCGTCAGGCGGACCGGCGGCGGACCTCGTCGAGCCCGGTCCAGCCGCCGTTGACGGCGAGCAGCGTCAGCACCTGCTCCGCCTGCTCGGCGAAGCGCGCGAGGTCGTCGTGGAGCAGGGCCGCGCGCTCGCTGTCGAGCTGCTCGAAGTCGTCCCACCAGAGCCCGATCGCCGCGCCCGCCGTGACGACGAGGCCCTGCACGAGCCGCCGGAACCCGGGCGACGGCTCCTCGGCGGTGTCCCGGTACGCCGTCTCGATGTCGTCACACGCGGCCAGCAGCTCCCGCAGCTGCCGGACGGCATCGGCCGGCGTGCCGTCCCAGGCGGCGGTCGGCCAGGCGCGGTCGGACAGCTCGAGCCACAGCCGCCAGCCGGCGAGCAGCTCGGCTTCGTCGTGGGGCGTCCAGGACGCCGGAACCGGCCAGTACATGCTTCGAGCGTGACACCGCCGGAGCGGAAATCCGCCCCGGCGGTGGGTTATGTCTCATGTGGCGTAGCTCAGCTGATCACCGGCGGCACCGGCACACACGGCGGCGTCTTCGCGTGCGCGGGGTCGAGCGCGTTGAGCACCAGCCCCTGCGCGACGGGGTCGTAGGTGATGCCGAGGTGGTCGGTGAAGTCGAGCCCGCAGACGTTCTGCAGCAGGATGTTCTTGACGTTCGGCGCCGGCGCCAGGAAGGCGCTGGTGTACGGCGTCACGACGTCGTCGTAGCGGGTCTGGATGACGGTGTACTCGATGCCGTCGACGGTCTCGCCACCGGCGTTGAGATCGGTGAGGAAGGCGGATCCGACGGCCTGTTCGTTGCACGATTGGCAGACGGTCCCGAGCGCGGCCGGCACCCCGGGGATCATTTCGAGGGTGCTGAGCAGGCCGAAGAGGTCGGTCCCGTGGTTGGACGGCGACAGCCCGACGAGCCGGCTGATCTTGTCCGCGCCCCCGAGGTACTTGATCCAGTACCGGATGTTCATCCCGCCCTGCGAGTGCCCGACAACGTCGAGTTTCTTGGCACCGGTGGCGGCGAGGATCTTGTCCCCGAAAGCGGCAAGCGCTTTCGTGGTGTCGGCGATCGGCCCGACGGTCTGCAGGAAGCTGCCGGGCGCGCCCCCGAAGTTGCCGGCGAAGACGCAGTACCCGGCGTCGGCGAGCTTCTTGGAGAGGTTGGCCCAGTTTTCGTAGGCGTTGGCGGTGGTCCCGTTGGAGAGCAGCACGGGGTTCGGGTGCCTGTCGGAGGGTTTGCAGTTCCAGTCGTTCGCCCCGGGCGGCGCGATGGTGGGCGCACCGAGCGAGTAGAGCGCGGCTGTGAGGATGTTGGGTTGCACGGGCCCGGTGGGTTCCTTCTCGGCCGCTTGCCCGGTACCGGCCCCCAGTGCCAGCGCCGCCACCGTAGCGACGGCCGCCGTGAGCCACCTGCGCGTCGTTGCGCCCATCCGTTTCACCTCTCTGTGAACCGATGGTGATCCGCGTCACCGCCTTTATTAACGCGCGGGTAACATGTCCGGACACTCCCCCTGGTGAGTGATTTTCTATCGGATGTTGACCTGCTATGAGTGACACGCGGCGACTGAAGTGCCACTCATACGCATGACAAAGCCCCCGGCACGAACCCGCACCGGGGGCCACCAGCGACGGTCAGCGAGAACCGAGGCGGACGAGAACCCAGACCCCCCGCACCCCGATCCGAAGCCAGAACACGGCCGGCGGCGCCGGGTCAAGGCATCTTTCCCGCCTTGACGCGGTGCCGCCGGCCGTAGTCACAATCGGGGCTTCGGGGTGCCGGAGGACTAACCCTTGAGCAAGGCCCGAGCCATGACAACCTTCTGAATCTGGTTGGTCCCCTCGTAAATCTGCGTGATCTTGGCATCCCGCATCATCCGCTCGACAGGGAAGTCACGGGTATACCCAGCCCCACCAAAGAGCTGAACGGCATCCGTAGTCACCTCCATGGCAATGTCGGACGCATACGTCTTAGCCGCCGAAGCCATGAACCCGGCCCGCTTGTCCCCACGCTCCGAAGCCGCCGCAGAGGCGTACACCAGATGACGGGCAGCCTCGATCTTCGTCCCCATGTCGGCCAGCATGAACTGGACACCCTGGAACTCGGAGATCGACTTACCGAACTGCTTACGATCCTTCACATACGCCACGGCCGCATCGAGCGCCCCCTGAGCGATGCCCAGCGCCTGCGCCCCGATCGTTGGACGCGTGTGGTCCAGCGTCCGCAGCGCCGTCTTCAGCCCGGTACCCGGCTCGCCGATGATCCGATCCTCGGGGATCGTGCAGTTCTCGAAGTAGATCTCGCGCGTCGGGGAGCCCTTGATGCCGAGCTTCTTCTCCTTCGGGCCGACCGAGAAGCCCGGGTCGTCCTTGTGCACGACGAACGCCGAGATGCCGTTCGCCTTCTTCTCCGCGTCCGGGTCGGTCACGACCATCACCGTGTACCAGGACGACTCGCCCGCGTTGGTGATCCAGCACTTGGTGCCGTTGAGCACCCAGTGGTCACCGTCGAGCCGGGCGCGCGCCCGCATCGACGCGGTGTCCGAGCCGGCCTCGCGCTCCGAGAGCGCGTACGACGCCGAAGCCTCGCCCGACGCGATCGCGGGCAGGACCAGCTTCTTCACGCTCTCCGAACCCGACAGGATGATCGGCTGCGTGCCCAGCTTGTTGACCGCCGGGATCAGCGACGCCGACGCGTCGACCCGCGCGACCTCTTCGATCACGATGCAGGCGCCGACGGCGTCGGCACCCTGGCCGTCGTACTCCTCGCCGATGTGGACGGCGTTGAACCCGGACTTGACCAGCGCGTTGTACGCCTCGATCGGGTAGCGCTCGTTCTCGTCGACCTCCGCCGCGTACGGCGCGATCTCCTTCTCGGCCAGGGCCCGGACCGCGGCCCGCAGCTCCTCGTGCTCCTCGGCAAGCTGGTAAAGGCCTTCGGTCACTTCCGGTCACCTTCTCTACGACGTCGGGAGGGTTCTGCCGATGTTAGCGCTCGTTCACAGCCTGCGTCCTTGTGTCGTTGGCCGCAGAAATCGTACGGTCGGGTGATGCCGCTCACCGCGCCGACGACGCCGCCCGGTTTGCCCGCCTCCCTCGACTACCCCGACGTCCCGGTCGGCTCGATCCTCGCCGCGGGCGCCGCCCGCTGGGGCGACCGGACCGCCTTCGCCATGGACGGTCACAGCCTCACCTTCACCGAGACCTGGCGGGCCGCGTGCCGGTTCGCCAACGCGCTCCGCGAGCGCGGCATCGGCCGCGGTGACGTCGTGGCGCTGCACCTGCCGAACTGCCTGGCCTTCCCGATCGCCTACTACGGCACGCTGCTGGCCGGGGCCACCTTCAGCCCGGCGAACCCGCTGCTCCCGCCGGACGACCTCGCCTTCCAGCTCGCCGACTGCGAGGCCGCGGCCGTCGTGACGTTCGGCCCGGTCGCGGGGGTGCTGGCGAGCGTCGCCGACCGGATCCCGGCGCGGCTGACCGTCGTGGTGAACCCCACTACCGACCTGCCCGAGGGCGTCGCCGAGTTCGAAGCGTTCCACGCCGGCCAGCCCGAGACGCGCCCCGACGTCGAGCTCGCCCTGCACGACGACCTCGCGCACCTCGCCTACACCGGCGGCACCACCGGCCGGTCGAAGGGCGTGCGGCTCTCGCACCGCAACGTCGTGGTCAACACGCTGCAGCACTCGTGCTGGGGCAGCGGCTCGGTGCCGGCGCTCGACGCCCAGGGCGACATCACCCTCGACCAGGTCGGCAGCGAGGACGAGTGGCAGACGCGCCTGGGCACCGGCGTCGCGATCAACCTCACGCCGTGGTTCCACGCGATGGGCATCATCGGCGGCCTGAACGCGGCGGTGATCGCGGGCACGACGATCGTCCTGCACGCGCGCTTCGACCCGGCGGCCTACGTCGCCGACGCCGAGCGCCTGCGCATCACCGGGATCGGCGGCGCGCCGGCGCTGTTCGCCGCCCTGCTCGCGACGCCGGCGTTCCACACGGCCGACCTGTCTTCGGTCCGCACGCTCGGCTCGGGCGCGGCGCCGATGAACCACGCGATGATCAACGCGCTGCGCGAGCGCTTCCCCGGCGTGGTGGTCAGCGAGGGCTACGGCCTCACCGAGGCGACAATGGGCGCGGTGATCTCGCCGACGTACGTCTCGGGCACGCGCAAGGTCGGCTCGGTGGGCCTGCCGATCTTCGACACGGAGGTCAAGATCGTCCCGGCCGAAGGCGGCGAGGACCCGCTCCCGGCAGGCGAGAAAGGCGAGGTCTGCCTCCGCGGACCACAGATCATGCTCGGCTACCGCAACCGCCCCGACGAAACGGCGGCCGCCCTGGTCGACGGCTGGCTCCACACGGGCGACATCGGCATCCTCGACGCGGACGGCTACCTGTCCATCGTGGACCGCAAGAAGGACATGCTGCTGTACAAGGGATACAACGTGTTCCCGCGCGAGCTCGAGGAGCTCCTCATCACGATGCCGGGCGTCGCGGCGGCCGCGGTGGTCGGCCGCCCGGACACCGAGGTCGGCGAGCTGCCGGTGGCGTTCGTGGTGCCGCGAGGCGAACTGGACGCCGACGAGCTGATGGCCGCTGTGAACGAGAAGGTGCTGCCGTACAAGCGGTTGCGGGAGGTGCACGTCGTCGAGCAGATCCCCGTGTCTGCTGCGGGGAAGGTGCTGAAGCGGGAGCTGCGGGAGCAGCTGAGCGGCGAGCTGCCGTCGGAGGACTAGGCACGAGATTTCAAGAACCCACCACTGGCCTATCAACAGCCGTTGGAGTTGTCGGCAGTCCCCATTTCGCTCTCTACAGCGAGACGCGGTCATCATATATGCCTAATATTCCAACTGGAACGTAGTTTGCAAATATCAACCTAGTCAGGAACCTTGTCGGAGTTCCACGCACGAA
This sequence comes from Amycolatopsis sp. NPDC104819, assembly GCF_055583145.1. Taxonomy (NCBI): domain Bacteria; kingdom Bacillati; phylum Actinomycetota; class Actinomycetes; order Pseudonocardiales; family Pseudonocardiaceae; genus Amycolatopsis; species Amycolatopsis sp. NPDC104819. The sequence goes on from NZ_JBVJON010000003.1 coordinate 247,775, forward strand.
CTCTGATTACGATCGCGTATCGGTTATATGTCACGATCGGTACATGAGTAACAAAAGTCTCCCCAGAACGAACCACTTTCATCTGAGACGAACGCAGCTAGGATAGTGCAAATTTTGTTGTATCGAACCGGCGGGTAGCCAACGGGGGCAGCATGGAAAAGCAATTCACAGAAAATAGTCTCCCGACGGCCGTGCGCTGGCTCTTCGAAACCAATGGATACGAGGTCGTCGGTCCTGTCGAGATCCACGGGGCCGAAGTCGATCTCATCGCAACGCAGCTTTCCGGATTCACCGAACAAAAGGTCTACATTGAAGCGACTATTCAGTATGTCGATAACACAAAATACGGGAAAGACCTCACCAAGCTGACAATGTTTCGAAACGAGCCCGGAGCTCAGAGGATAATTGTTTCTTCGACTGGGTTTACGCCGAGCGTTAAAGAACGAGCCAAGGTCGAAGGAATACTCACGTTCACCTACGATGAGCTTTTCGCAAGCTTTGAGCGCGTGCAGCCCTACCTTACCTACATTCTCGGAAACTCGCTTCAAGCGAAGGAACTAAAGGCACTCGACGCAGTCTACGAAGAGCCCAACTTCCAAGATATGCACGGTAATGAGTGGGCTACGGAGCATCTGACCAATTGGCTCAAGGACGACGGTCACGACCATTCTTGGCTTATAGTTGTAGGCGAGTACGGAACCGGCAAGACCGCTCTTACCGAGATCCTCCAAAAAAGATGGGCGGAACTATACCGGCAAGCAGAAAGCCCTCGTATCCCTTTTCGAATTGAGCTTCGTGACTTTGCAAAGCAGTTTGACTCTCGCGGCCTGCTTCATCATTTCTTAGACAGAAATGAGTTATCACACCTTCCAGTATCCTTCGTTGAGAGTATGATTTCTAACGGCCGCGTCGTATTGCTACTCGACGGCTACGACGAAATGGCACAGTACCTAAACGTGCGCGAGCGACGTGCTTGCCTGGAAGCCCTTGCAGATTTAGCTCGCAACGGGGCCAAGGGTATACTCACGAGTCGACCCAACTACTTTACTGAAGCTGAAGAACTTCGAGTCTTCGAGGTGCTCTACCAGAAGATCGCAGCTCACCAGCAGGTGCACATTCTAGATCGCACAGTTGTCGAACACGAACGAGAAGTCGACTCACTACTTGAGAGATTCGTCCTCAATCGCGTCGAACGTAGCTTGAGAGATCTCACATATCAGCAGACAATCGACCTTGTCCGTCGCCGACTACAAGATGACATCGAAGGCGCAGAAGTAGTTACCAGGCTATTGTCGAAGGTTTTTCGCCACGACGAAGACGGTGATGTATCACTTTCCGGGAAGCCGGTGATCATCACTTATCTCCTAGAGGTCGTCGAGGAGCTGAAGAGAGACGAACAAAGCGGACTTGATCAACGAATGTCAGAATGGGACATCTACGATCTTATCGTTAGCAAGCTGATGCTTCGCGACTGGGCCCGAACGTCGACGTTGCTGCCGACAGAACGGTATCAGTTCCTTCAACAACTTTCGCTTTATACCTCGTATTCTCAGCGAAAAATGGTCAACGAAGCCAGCTTTCGCGAGATAGTCAGGACCGTTTTTGAATCAAAAATCGTTAGACGAAGAGCGGAAGGAGCCGTCGATGCCGAAGATGCTTTTTTTGATGACTTGAGGTCCTCGACCACGCTGACGCGATGCTCAGACCAAGGCATCGCGCAGTGGCAATTCTCTCATAACTCCCTCCGCGAGTTTCTCCTCGCCGGATATCTCGTCGACAGACTTATCGAAGGCGACCCGGTAGCCAAATCTGTGTCAATTACAGATACCGTGCTCACATTTGTAAACTCTATGCCGACGGCCAAACTGCAAGACGCTTATACACAACTTTCAGCTCTTTGGCCTTCGCGAAAGGCTCGTCCTGGGCTCGACCAAATGCTAACCTTGCTGTGGAGTGCGAAGCGACACGAAGAACGTAAAGTTAAAAGAGTCGCCGAAACACTTCGTAGCCTCATCGGAAATAAACCAGATCTGACGAGCTGCACGCTGAACGGGATAAACTTCGGTTTCGGCGAAGAAAGCCCCGACTTGCGCGACTTAAACATGTGCGGTTCAATACTAACCGACATCAATTTCGCGAATGCCGACCTCTCAGGGGCAGACTTCTCGGATTGCGCCATTGACGCATGTGAACTGCAGCATGCCGACGTGAGCGGAGCAAACTTCTCGAATCTACTGATGCTAGACACCGAAATCACAGATCTGCGTTGCAGTGAAGCCAACTTCAGCAATCTCGACAAGGATTCAACCGCAGTAGCGAAGACCGGAAGAGAGGTACTGATTTTAGACTCGAATAGAATTCGAGGTTACCTCAAACGGCGAGGTGCCATTACGGATCCGGTTGATCCGTACTTCATGTACTGCTTTGAAAAAAACTTTGAGATCTGCGAGAAGATATGCAGGGTACTACTTGACGGAGCACCTCACCAGAGATACGGCCTTGAGCAACGCGGTGCTTCTGAGCGCAATATCAAACTTGCGAGGAGATTTGTTCAGTTCCTGATTTCCGTTGGACATGTCCAGCTCAACAATGGCAGGGGTGGCCGTGTCTTGAGTACCACTCAGAGCGGTCGCCCGATCGTGGCTCGATTGAGCGAGAACGCGCACATCGACTCGTCACTTCTGCCGTTCTTTGAAGAGAATTTCAAGTGAATGCACAAGCTGCCCGTTATCGATTTCGAGACTCAAAAGTCTTTTTCAGTGGATCAGCCGCCACAGGGACGTAGCTAGTGGCCGGTCTTCTCGCGCAGGGCCGCGTCCTTGTCCAGGACCAGCTTCTCCAGGTCCTGCTGGAAACGCGCCATCTTCGTGCGCAGCTCCTCGTCGGACGCCGCCAGGATGCGGACCGCCAGGAGGCCCGCGTTGCGCGCGCCACCCACTGACACCGTGGCCACCGGGACGCCGGCCGGCATCTGGACGATCGACAGCAGTGAGTCCAGGCCGTCCAGGTACTTGAGGGGGACCGGGACGCCGATCACCGGTAGGACCGTTGCCGAAGCGACCATGCCCGGGAGGTGGGCCGCACCGCCCGCGCCTGCGATGATCACGCGGATTCCCCGGGCCACCGCCGATGTCGCGTAGTCCAGCATGCGCTGGGGCGTGCGGTGCGCCGAGTAGACGCCGACCTCGTACTCGACGCCGAACTCGTCCAGTGCCGCGCCGGCCGCCTCCAGCGTCGGCCAGTCCGAGTCGCTGCCCATGATCACGCCCACCTGCGGCGCCATACCCGATACTCCCGTCAGTGGATCTCGTAGCCGTCGAGCCAGACGGCGTGGGACAGCCAGTGCGCCGACAGCAGCGCGCGGTTGCGCAGGTCCTCCATGCGCTCACCGGTGAAGTTGACGTGCCCGAGCTTGCGCCCCGGCCGCTCCTGCTTGCCGTAGAGGTGCACCCGCACCTCCGGGTAGCGCGCGAAGAGGTGGTGCAGCCGCTCGTCCGGCCCCATCTCCGGCAGCTCCGACGCGCCCAGCACGTTCGCCATCACGCACGCGGGCGCGACCAGGTCCGTCCGGCCCAGCGGGTAGTCGAGCACCGCGCGCAGGTGCTGCTCGAACTGCGACGTGCGCGCGCCGTCCATCGTCCAGTGCCCGGAGTTGTGCGGGCGCATCGCGAGCTCGTTCACCAGCAGCCCGGTGTTGGTCTCGAACAGCTCGACCGCCAGCAGTCCGGTGACGTCCAGCGTCGACGCCACGCGCAGCGCGAGGTCCTGCGCCTCGTGGACCCGCGCGTCCGAAAGGCCCGGCGCCGGGGCGAGGACCTCGGTGTTGATGCCGCCGGACTGGACCGTCTCGACCACCGGGTACGCCGCGCCCTGGCCGAAGGGCGAGCGGGCGACGAGCGCGGCCAGCTCCCGCCGCATCACCACCTTCTCCTCGACCAGCAGCGGCGTGCCCGCCGCCAGCAGCTCGGGCACCGTTTCGCGGGCCTGCTGCGCCGTGTCCAGCATCCAGACGCCGCGGCCGTCGTAACCGCCGCTGGACGCCTTGAGCACGACCGGCCAGCCGTGCGCGCCGCCGAACTTCACCACGTCGTCCACAGTGGACACCTCGGCGAAGGCGGGGCCCGGCACGCCGAGACCGGCCATCATCTCGCGCATCACGAGCTTGTTCTGCGCGAAGCCCAGCGCGGACGGCGCCGGCCGGATGACAAAACCCTCCATCGCGAGCGACAGCAGGTGCTCACCCGGCACGTGCTCGTGGTCGAACGTGAGCACGTCGACCGAGGCCGCGAACTTCCGCAGCGCCTCGAGGTCGGTGTGGTGCCCCAGCGTGACGTCGCCCGCGACGAGCCCGGCGGCTTCGTTCTCCCCCGCGGCGAGCACCCGCAGGGACTGACCGAGGGAGATCGCCGCCTGGTGGGTCATCCGGGCGAGCTGCCCGCCGCCCACCATGCCCACGACGGGCAGACCAGTGTGTTTGTCCATAACGCCGCTCAGCCTAAACGGTGACGACCTGCGGTGACCGCCGGACCAGGCGAACCTCGCGCGCCGCGAGGCCCACGATCCCGGCCGCCGCCGCGAGCACGTAGGCGTTGCCGAGGACCGACCAGCCCGGGCCCCAGCCGAACTCCGTGTCGCCGCCGTTGGGCACCAGCATCACGATCTGCGAGACGAACAGCACCGCGACCGCCGCCGCGATCCGGTACCACCCCTTGACCACCAGCAGCGTGAGCAACGGCACGCACCACACCCAGTGGTGCGACCACGACACCGGCGACAGCAGCAGCCCGTAGAACGCCGTGACGAGCAACGCCGCCGCATCCTCACCGCGCCGGTGCAGCCGCACCACCAGCCACACCGCGGGCACGGCCAGCACCGCCGCCACCCCGACCGCCACCGCCAGCGACCAGGGCGCCAGCTGCGACGCCCGGCTGACCAGCCCGTTCAGCGACTGGTTGAAGATCCAGTGCACCGACCCGACCCGGCTCGGGTCGGTCGCCGAATCCCGCCAGAACCGCGCCGCGTCGACCGGGATGACCACGAACATCACCGCTTCGAGCGCCACGAACGTGCCCAGCGCGCGCAGCCCGTCCTTCCACCGGCCCGTGAAGAACAGGTGCGGCACGAAGATCAGCGGGGTCAGCTTGATCGCCGCCGCCACGCCGATCAGCACGCCCGCCCACCGCGACCCACGCGCGGACAGCACCAGGACGTCCAGCACCACGAACGCCATCAGTATCAAGTTGATCTGGCCCAGGAACAGCGTCTTCCACACCGGTTCCAGCGCCAGCGCGATGGCCGTTCCCGCCGGCAGCGCCCACCAGCTTCTTCCCAGAAGCGACGAGCCCCCCGGCGACGACAGCACCACCGTGATCACGACCATAAGGCCGACCACCGACAAAAACGCGATCACGCCCCAGACCAGGCCGGACGGCACGAGCGCGAGCGGCAGGAACAGCGGCGCGGCGGCCGGCGTGTAGGTGAACGGCAGCCGCACCCAGTCCGGCAGCGCCGTCAGCACGTCCCGCGTGTAGAGCGGGTCGCCGTGCACCAGCGTCAACGCCCCCGCGCGGTACACGGCGCTGTCCGCGCCCAGGTGCCAGCCGGCCAGCCAGACGACCACGCCCAGAGCGAGAACGAGCAGCGCGAGAAGGCCCGAGAGCACCCAGCCGGTGCGGGTCTCAGACGCCGGTCGTGACGTCGACATGCTCGTCCGCGGCGGCCTTCTTCCGCGCCCGCCGCTGCAGGCCCCAGCGCACGATCAGCGCCGCGGCCAGCACGACCGGCATCAGGATGTAGGCGTCCCCCAGGATGTTCTGCCACACCTTCCAGTGCAGCTCGACGTTGCGGCCGTTGGGCAAGATCAGCAGCACGCAGCTGAGGAACACGAACGCCACCAGAAACGTCCCGACCCAGCGCTTCCACGCCGTCGCCGGGGTGGTCTTCGGCAGCCGCGACACGAGCAGCACGATCAGCGGGACCACCCAGACCCAGTGGTGGGTCCACGAGATCGGCGAGATCAGCAGCGTCCAGAACGCGGTGACCAGCACCGCGGCCAGCGCCTGGCCCTTGCGGTGGAACCGCATGAGCAGCCACAGCGCCGGGATCGCGAGCAGGAAGCCGATGCCCATCGCCGCCTTCGACGCCCACGGCGCGAGGTCGGTGGCCCGGTTCATCAGCGCGTTGAGCGACTGGTTGCCCGCCCAGTGCACCGGCCCGATCCGGCCGGTGTCGGGCAGCGTGATGGTCCAGTACTTGGCCGCGTCGTGGGCATTGATCAGGAACATCAGACCCTGGAGCAGCACGAACGTCGCGAGCCCGCGCAGCGCGTCCTTGCGGCGGCCGGTGATGAACAGGTGCCCGAGGAACACCAGCGGGGTCAGCTTGATCGCCGCCGCGACGCCGACCAGCACGCCGCCCCAGCGGCTCCCCCGCGCGCCGATGACCAGCATGTCCAGCAGGATCATGGCCATCAGGATCAGGTTGATCTGACCGAGGAAGATCGTCCGCCAGACCGGTTCGAGGCCGAGGAAGACCAGGAAGAACACGATGGTCGAGCGGGCCGGCGAGGCCCACCAGCGCGGCCCGTCGTCGGCCGGGCGGGGCAGCGCGCCGATCGCGATCCGGATCGACAGGGCCATCGCGCCGAGCGAGACGGCGGTGATCAGGCCCCACGAGATCTGCGTCGGGAACGCCGCGAGCGGGACGAAGATCAGCGCCGCCGTCGGCGGGTAGGTGAACGGCAGCAGCGCCCACCACGGCTCGTTGGCGAGGGTGTTGGAGTCGTAGAGCGAGTCGCCGTGCAGCAGCGTCAGCGCGCCGGCGCGGTAGACCGCGCTGTCGACGCCGAGCACCCAGTCGTGCTGCCAGCCGTAGATGCCGTACCCGATCGCGATCACGGGGATCACCAGCAGGATCAGGATCGACCGCGGGCGTACGGACAGGCGGGCGAGTGACTTGCGCAGGGCCAGGCGGTGCTGGGATCTGGCCGCGACTTCGCCGTCGACGTCGGTGGGTACGGTCCGGGTCACCTCACCAGGAAATCATGGCCGGTCCCGTCCGGGGTCAGAAGGGTCCGCGCGAACCGGGCTTTCCGGACGTTCTACGCCCGCGCGAGACGGGCCAGCAGGTCGCACGCCAGTTCGTGGGTGGCGGGCAGCCGCACCGCCGACACCCGGGGGCGGCCCGCGTCCGCCAGCTGGCTGTCGACCGAAAGCCGCTCGTGCAGCGCTCTTCGCAGCGCGACGCCGTGCGAAGCGACACCCTCGCCCTTCGGGACCAGAGCGGCGACGACGGACGGCCCGAGCGAAGCGACGCTCTGCCCGCTGTCGAACACCGCCCGCAGCGCGTCCGCGACCAGGATCATCCCGGTCAGCCGCGGGAACCCGGCGACCGTGCGGAGGTCGAGCGAGACGACGAGCAGCACGTGGTCCTCGGCCGCCGGCCGCTCCCGCGCGGCGGCCGCCTGGTAGACCTCGACGAGCCGGGTGCGCAGGTACGCGGCCGAGGGCAGGCCGGTGAGCGGGTCGGTGACCTCGGTGTGCACGAGCTGGTCGGTGGCGACGTCGGCCCAGGCCAGCGCCGTGGTCCGAAGCAGCCGCGCCGGGGTCGCGTCGACGTCGGGCGAGACGAACCCGTCGCCACCGTGGTCGACGACGGCGTGCAGCGCCGCGAGGTCGGCGAGGGTCTCGGCGAGCCCCGCGCCGGCGGCCGCCCGGGCCCTGGCCAACCCGGCCAACGCCGTTTCGGCGGCTTCCATCCGGCCCTTGGCCGTCACCGCCGCGCAGACGGCGTCGACCTCGGGCAGGGCCCAGTCGCTCGGGAAGCGCCAGCCGGAGGCCAGGCTGGCCGTGCGCCAGCGCGCCCGCAACGTGCGGAGAGCGTGGTCGCGCTCGGCGTGCGCGGAGGCGGGCGGGACGTCACCGGAGCCGGATCGCGTAGCCGGAAGATCCACTGGCCACCCGCCCCTTTCGTCCGGTCCGTGTCGATCTTGGTCGGTGCTTCACGGTGAGGACGTACCCCGGCGGACGCCGTGACGCGTACTGGCGAGTTTTTGTTAAGAAGGTTTTCCCCGGCGCCGGCCGGAGGTGGGTGATTTTGCTCCGCCGACGGAGTCAACACCCCCACCACGACGTGACGGCCCGGGGTGGGTCAGTCACACTTGTCTCGCGCCGCGGGCTCGCCTGTAATGGCAGGTCCTGGCCCTAGCCGACCGAGGAGTGCCGTGTCCACCGTTCCCGCCGATCTCAGCGGAAAGAGTGACGCCGAGCTGATCGCCGAGGTCCGCGCCGGGAAGATCGAGTCGTACGGGCCGCTCTACGAACGGCACACCGGCGCGGCGCACAATCTCGCCCGTCAGCTGGCCCGTTCGAGCTCCGAAGCCGACGACCTCGTGTCCGAGGCGTTCGCCAAGGTGCTCGACACTCTCCGTGGTGGCAAGGGACCGGACACCGCCTTCCGGGCGTACCTGCTGACCGCGCTGCGTCACACTGCGTACGACCGCACCCGCAAGGAACGCCGGGTCGACCTCAACGAGGACATGACCGACGTCGGCGGCGCGGCGGGCGAGGCGCTGACCGTGCAGTTCTCCGACACCGCCGTCGCCGGGCTCGAGCGGACGATGGCCGCGAAGGCCTTCGCGCGGCTGCCCGAACGCTGGCGCGCGGTGCTCTGGCACACCGAGATCGAGCAGCAGAGCCCGGCCGAGGTCGCGCCGCTGCTGGGCCTGACCGCGAACGGCGTTTCCGCGCTCGCCTACCGCGCCCGTGAAGGGCTGCGGCAGGCGTATCTGCAGGTCCACCTGCAGGAGAACGAAGAGGAACGCTGCCGCGCCTGCGCCGAACGCCTCGGCGCGTGGACCCGCGACGGGCTGTCCAAGCGGGAACGCGCGCAGGTCGAATGCCACCTCGACGAGTGCGAGAATTGCCGCGCGCTGGCCGCGGAGCTCGCCGACGTCAACGGCGGGCTGCGCGCGATCATCGCCCCGATCGTCCTGGGCGGCGCGGCACTCGGCTACCTCGCCACGATCGGCGCCGCGAAGGCCAGCGCCGCCACCGCCGCGACCGCGGGGGCGGCCGCCGCCGGCGCCGCCGCGGCCGGGGGCAAGGCCGGCGCGGCCGCGGGGGCCGCCGCCGCGGGACCCCGCCAGTTCGCCGGGGTCGCCGCGTCCGGGACGGCGGTCGTCGCGGCCGTCATCATCGCGCTCACCGCGGGCGGCGGAGCGCAGGACATCCCCGTCGCGGCCCAGGTGCCGCCGCCGGCGACCCAGCCGGTCCAGCCGCCGGCGCCGAAGCCGCAGCCGCCGGCCCCTCCGGCGCCCGCGCAGCCACCGGCACCGCCCGCGCCTCCCGCACCACCGGCGCCGCCCGTCGAGCCCGCGCCGCCGACGGTCGAGCCGCCGGCTCCCGCACCGCTGGCGCCGCCCACCCCGGCACCGCCGTCGGTGTCCGCGACCACGCCGCCGGGCGGGCTGGAGCTGAGCCCCGGCACCGCGCTGAACCTGCCGCTCACCGTCCGCAACGACGGCGGCAGCGCGTCCGAACCGGTGGCCGCCGCGCTGAACCTGCCGCCGGGCGTGCGCGCGGTCGACGCGGGCGGCGGTGGCGCGCCGATGGCGTTCGCCCAGGACGGCGCCCCGATTTCGGTGAACTGCCCGGGTGGCGAGGGCACGGTCGTCTGCAAGACCGGCGCCGGCCTGCAGCCCGGCCAGAGCGCCACGCTGAACTTCCGGCTCCAGGCCGACGAGGACGCCCAGGGCGGCACGGTCACCGGATCGGTCACCGCCGGCGTGCAGATCAACGTCGCGGTGAGCGTGAAGGTCACCGTGAAGCTGCCGCCGGAAGCCGTGGTCCTGGAGGCCCAGGGCGACGGGCTCTCGGCGTTCCCCTGGACCCGCAACCCGCTGGTCTACGTGCGCGTCCGCAACACCGGCGAGACGACCAAGCCGGTCACGGTCACCTTCGACCACCCGCTGTGGCAGTGGTGGAGCCTGCGCGGCTTCCCCTGCACGACGACCGGCGACGGCGCGAGCTGCACGACGAAGAGCGCGCTGGCCCCCGGCCAGCACGTCAACCTGTGGGTGCGGCTGAAGGGCCGTCCCAACGACGGGCGCGTCACGATCAACGCGAAACTCGGCAAGGCCACGGCGGCGCCGGTGACCGTGGACTTCGGCTGTTACCACCACTGGTGCGGCGAGGACCCGCTGCCGACGACCACCCCGCCGACGTCGTCGACCACGCCCACGAAGCCGACAAAGCCTTCGAAGCCGACGTCGACGACTCCGCCGGCGACCACGTCGAAAACCGAGCCGACCACCGAGCCCCCGGTGTCTTCGACGACGACGAGCGCGCCGCCTCGGCCGACCGGCAAGCCGGGCGACCAGCCGCCGACCGTCACCCCCGAACGGGCTTTCGGGTGGCTGACCGGGTAGCGTCCGCGCGGTGCGCGAGCTGCTGAAAAAGCATCGCGAGCTCCTCCGCTTCGCCGTTGTCGGCGGGATCAGCTTCGTGATCACGATGTCCGTCAACTATGGCCTGAAGTTCACCGTGCTGCGGACCCACCCGGTGACGGCGCTGATCCTCGGCGTCCTCGTCGCGACGATCTTCTCCTACGTCGCCAACCGCGAGTGGTCGTTCCGCACCCGCGGCGGCCGCGAGCGGGCGCACGAGGCCGCGCTGTTCTTCCTGATCAGCGGTGTCGCACTGGGCCTGAACGCGCTGCCGCAGTGGTTCTCGCGGTACGTGCTCGACCTGCAGGCGCCGCACCTGACGGCGTTCGGCGTCGAGGTGGCCGACTTCGTCAGCGGGATCGTCATCGGCACCCTGCTGGGGACGGCGTTCCGCTGGTGGGCGTTCAAGAAGTGGGTGTTCCCGGAGGAAGACGCCCGGGTGTCCCTTTCCGTCGCGGACGATCCGGACATTCCCGGCCGCAAGGCCGCCTGAACCACAGGTCAACGCGGTGTGCTCCTAGACTGGGGTGCGTGACCGTTGTGGAAACCGTGCTCAAGCGCACGCCGGAACCACTGCGTTCGGTGCTGATCAAGCACCGGGAGCTGCTGAAGTTCGCGATCGTGGGCGGCACGACGTTCCTCGTCGACAACGGCGTCTGGTACTTCCTGAAGCTGTCGGTGCTCGAGTCGAAACCGACAACCGCGAAGGCCATCGCGATCATCGTCGCCACGATCGTGTCGTACATCCTGAATCGCGAATGGTCGTTCCGCACCCGCGGCGGCCGCGAACGCCACCACGAGGCCGCGCTGTTCTTCGTGATCAGCGGCATCGCGGTCGTGGTGAACCTGATCCCGCTGTACGTCTCGCGGTACGTGCTCGACCTGGAGGTCCCGCACGTGACGCGGCTGGTGCAGGAGGTGGCGGACTTCGCGAGCGGGTCGATCATCGGCATGCTGCTGGCGATGTTCTTCCGCTTCTGGGGGTTCAAGAAGTGGGTTTTCCCGGATGAGCTCGGCGAGCGCCGGCGCGACACCGGCGACGTGACCCGCCTGCGCTGACCAGTTCCGGCTCCGATCACGCGAGTTCCGTCCCGGATCACGTGAGTACCGGCTCTGGTCACGGGCATCACGCGTGATTGGGCGGGCATCACGCGTGTCTGGGCAGGCATCAGCCCGATGCCCTCTCGATCACGCGTGATGCCTCCCGGATCACGCATGATTCCCGGCGGATCTCGCGTGACCGGGGCCGTATCTCGCGTGATTCCCGGCGGATCTCGCGGAATTACTTGTCTTCTGACATGTAGTTGTCTACAGTCATCCTCGTCAGTGTTCCTCCGTGAGGACGCCGTCCGGGTTCGGCCGGGCGAGCGGGACGATTCGAGGTGGTTTCCGAGCGCGAAGAGGTCGCACCCGTTCGCGGGTGACGATGGAGCCTTTTCCCGACTCGACGGGACGCGTGCCCAGCCGCGTCCGCATCTCTCGTCCCTTCTGACGAAACAAGGACCCTTTCTTGAGCACCACCGCGCTGAAACGCGCTCAGCTGAAACATGGCAAAGCACCCGCGCTCGCGGGCCTTTTCCTGTCCGTTTTCCTCGCCATGCTCGACGCCCAGGTCGTCGCCACCGCACTCCCGCGGATCGCCGCCGAATTCACGAGCGCCGGGGCCTATGCCTGGGTCACCACCGCCTACCTGCTCGCCGGCAGTGTCACCGCTCCCTTCTACGGCAAGCTCGGTGACGTCGCCGGGCGCAAACGTGTGCTCCTGGGCGCCCTCGGTCTCTTCCTGCTCGGTTCGCTCGCCTGCGGCCTGGCGCCGTCGGCTGCACTGCTGATCGCCGGGCGCGTCCTGCAGGGCGCCGGCTCCGGAGGCCTCTTCGTCTCCGTAGGCGCTTCGCTCGGCGAGATGTTCACGCCCCGCGAAGGCGCGAAGTACTTCGGGTGGTTCTCGATCTGCTTCGCCGTCGCCTCGCTCGCCGGCCCCGTCTTCGGCGGCCTGCTGACCGATCTGGCCGGCTGGCGGTCGATCTTCCTGGTCAACCTGCCGCTCGGCCTGGTCGCCCTGGTGCTGCTCAAGCACCTCGAACTGCCCCGACGCCGTCGTCAAGCTCCGTTCGACTTCGCCGGCGTGGTCCTGCTCGGGATCACGATCACCGGGTTCACCCTGCTCACGCCGTGGTCGATCGGGCTCGGCGCGCTCACGGCCGTCGCCTTCGTCCTCGTCGAAAGACGAGCCGAAGCGCCGGTGCTGCCGCTACGTCTCTTCAACGACCGGACGTTCACCGTGTCCGTCGTGCTCAGCGTGCTCGCCGGGTTCGCCTTCCTCGGCTCGATCAACTACGTCGCGGTCTTCCTGCAGGCCGACGCCGGCCCGGCGGAAGGCGGGCTACGGCTCGTGCCGATGACGATCGCCGTCGCGGTGGCGTCCGCCGTCGCGAGCCGGGTCATCGCGCGCACCGGCGCCTATCGCTGGGCGCCTCGGCTCAGCATGGCGCTCGGCCTGCTCGCCGTGCTCGGCCTCACGGTCGTCCACGGGCTGCCGCTGGCCCTGCTCTGCCTGGTCGTCTTCGGGCTCGCCGCCGGGCTCAACCTGCAGGTCCTCGCGATGGCGACGCAGAACACCGCGCCGCCGGGAGACCGTGGCGCGGTCGCCGCCACCGTCAACCTCGCCCGCGCGCTCGGCTCGGCCCTCGGCCCGGTCGCGCTCGGCTTCGCCTACCGAGCCGGCGCCCACGGCGTTTTCCTCGCCCTGCTGCCGGTCCTCGCGCTCGCCCTCGTCACGGCGTTCGCGCTCCCGCACGTCCCCCTCAAAGGAGAATCCCGATGATTTTCGTCCTCGGCGCCACCGGCAAGGTCGGCCGCGCCCTCGTCCCCGCCCTGCTCGACGCCGGCGCCGCCGTCCGCGCTCTGACCCGCGATCCCGGGCAGGCCCGCATCGATCCGCGCGCCGAAGTCGTCCAGGGTGACCTCGACACCGCCGATCTCCCCGCGCTGCTCGACGGTTCGGACCGCGTGTTCGTGCTGACCCAGGGACACGCCGCCGACCGCGAACGGGCCGTCGCCGAAGCCGCCGCCCGGGCCGGCGTCACCCACGTCGTCAAGCTGTCCACCACCGGTGTCCACTTCGGACAGAACGACGTGATCACACGCGCTCACGCCGAAGCCGAGCAGGCGGTCCGCGCGGCCGGTCCGATGTGGACGATCCTGCGGCCCGGCGCCTTCATGGACAACCGGTTCGCCTGGCGCGAAACCATCCGCGGCGAGAACGCCGTGTACGCGCCGGACACCGACCCGGCGTCCGCGCTGGTCCACGTCCGTGACATCGCCGACGTCGCGACGCTCGTCCTCACGACGTCCGGCCACGAAGGCGCGACCTACGAGCTCACCGGCGGCGAGGCCCTCACCACCGAGCAGCAGGTGAAGATCCTGTCCGAAGTGCTCGGCCGGCCGATCGAGTACGTCGAAGAGCCCGAAAGCGCCGCGCGCGACCGCATGATTCGGATGTTCGGCTGGCCCGCCCAGGCCGTCGACGGGCTCTTCGCCCTCAAGCGCGAGTCCGCCGGCCACGAACACGTCGTCTTCGACACCGTGGAGCGGCTGCTCGGCCGGCCGCCGCGGACCTTCGCGGACTGGGCGCGTGAGAATGCGGCCGCGTTCACCTACCATTACCGGGGGTGACGGCGGGGAGGTGACCGGATGGCCGACGGCCTGCGTGTCCTCGTCGTCGACGACCACCCCCTCTTCCGCTTCGGCGTCTGCACGCTGCTCGACGCCGAAGCCGGGATCGAGGTCGTCGGCGAGGCCGCGACCGGGGTCAACGCCGTCGAAGCCGCGGCCGCGCTGCGGCCCGACGTCGTGGTCATGGACCTCCACCTGCCCGACCTCTCCGGGATCCAGGCGACCCGGCACATCGTGACCGCGAGCCCGGACACCGGCGTGCTGATGCTGACGATGGCCGACGAAAGCGAGTCGGTCTTCGCGGCGATGCGCGCCGGTGCCCGCGGCTACCTGCTCAAGGACGCCGAGCCGGCCGAGATCATCCGCGCCGTCCAGGCGGTCGCCCGGCGTGAAGCCATCTTCGGCCCCGACATCGCGAACCGCGTCCTCGGCTTCTTCAACCAGCCGCCGGCCACCGAGCCGGTCTTCCCGGAGCTGACCGGGCGCGAGCGTGAGGTCCTGTCGCTGATCGCGGCCGGGCACAGCAACGGCGTCATCGCGAACACGCTGTGCCTGAGCCCGAAAACCGTGCGCAACCACATCTCGAACGTCTTCGCCAAGCTGCACGTCGCCGACCGGGCCGAGGCGATCGTCCGGGCCAGGGACGCCGGCCTCGGGCGGTCCTGAGAGGCGGCCCTCCGGGCAACATCGGGACGCCGGTCCCATGTGCCCGGGACACCTCGGCGGGCAGGCTGAAGGCCTGCACCGTTCGAGGGGAATGGGTGACGATGTTCGAATCCGACAGGACGCCGGTGGTGGTCCGCGCCACCGATCCGATCCTGCACAACGGCGTCTGCATGGCGCTGCGTTCGCGCGACGACGTCCGGGTGGTGGACGCGGAGGCGGCCGACTCCGGCGTGGTCGCGCTGCTGGTCGCCGACCGGCTCGACGAGTCGATGACCCAGCTGCTGTCCGCGTTGCACCACCAGGGCTTCACCCGCATCGTGCTGGTCGCGGGCGAGGTCGACGACAACGAGATCCTCAACGCCGTCGAGCACGGGGTCTGCGCGGTCGCCCGCCGCGCCGACGCCGGGCCGGAGGTGCTCGTCCGGCTGGTCAAGGCCGCCGCGGCCGGGGAGGGCGCGCTGCCGCCCGACCTGCTCGGGCGGCTGCTGAACCGGGTTTCCCGGCTGCAGCGCCAGGTGCTCCAGCCGCGGGGGCTGCACCTGGGCGGGATGAGCAACCGGGAGACCGAGGTGCTGCGGCTGGTCGCGGCGGGCTGTTCGACGCAGGAGATCGCCGACCAGCTGTGTTACTCGCAGCGCACGGTGAAGAGCATCCTGCACGACGTGACCAACCGGTTCCAGCTGCGCAACCGTTCGCACGCGGTCGCGTACGCCCTGCGTGAAGGGTTGATCTGACCCATGATCGCCCAGGTCGACGAGGCCCTGTGCCGGCTGCTGCGGCCGCACCTGCCGGCGGGGACGCAGATCCGGCTCGATCCGCCGAAGCCGACCTGGCAGACGGAGTCGCAGGTGCGGAGCGTGGAGCTGTTCCTCTTCGCGCTGCACGACGCCGTCGGCGAAGAAGACGAGGGGGGAGGGAAGCGCACGGCTCGCCGCTGCGCGCTTTCCTACCTCGTCACCGCGCGGGCCGCGAAGGTCCGCGAAGAACACGATCTGCTCGACGCCGCGCTGCACGCGGTGCTCGACGCCGACGAGGGCTCACCGGTCCGCCCGCGGCTGGCGGCCACCGACCCGACGGCCCTGTGGACCAGCCTGGGCATGCCCGCGCGAGCCGGGTTCGTCCTGCTCGTCACCGCCGACACCGAGTGAGTGCGCGGTGGTGATGCCCGCGAGCACGAGGTCGACCCCGGTGAGGAACTGCTCACGGTCGTCGTGCTCCCGCATCTGCCCCGCGATGGCCCGGACGAACGGGAAGCCGGCCGGGTCGAGCGCTTCCCACGCCGTCGCCACGGTGTCGAGGAACTCGGCGCGGCCCACCGTGAGCCCGGGCGTGTGCGCGTTCGCCGCGTTCTGGCCGGCGGCGCCGAGGACGTAGTGCACCAGCGCCGACGTCGCGGTGAACCAGCCGGCTTCGGGCACGCCGAGCGCCTGGACGTGCCGGCCGAAGCTTTCGAAGACCCGCGGCGCGACCAGGCCCGAGGGGTTCCGGGAGAACTGCGCCGAGAGCTGGGTCGCCAGCCACGGGTGCTCGTCCAGCGCGACGAACAGGCCGAGCGCGACGTCGCGGATCCCGTCCCGCGGTGAGCTCGCGGAGTCCGCCGGCGCGGCCAGCACCGCCTCGACGACGGCTTCGGTCGCGGCGCCGAGCAGCTCGCCCTTGTTCGCGACGTGCCAGTAGATCGCCCCGGCCCCGGTCGCGAGCCGCTCGGTCAGCACCCGGAACGTCAGGCCGCTCTCGCCGGCTTCGTCGAGCACCTCGACGGCCGCTTCGACGATGCGATCCCGGGAAAGAGCCTCTGTGCGCCGCGCAACCATGGCTCCATCTTGACATGACTGGAACGCCGTTCCAATATGGAATGACATTCCAGAGAGGAGCACCACCATGCGCACCCCCATCACGATCATCGGCGCCGGTCTCGGCGGCCTCACGCTCGCCCGGGTCCTGCACGTCCACGGCATCCCGGCCACGGTTTACGAGGCCGAGGCCTCCCCGGCGGCCCGCACCCAGGGCGGGATGCTCGACATCCACGCCCACAACGGCCAGCCCGCCCTCGAAGCGGCCGGCCTGCTCGAGGAGTTCCGCGGCCTGGTCCTGGAGGGCCGCGAAGCGACGCGGATCCTCGACCGGCACGGCACCGTGCTGCTCGACGAACCCGACGACGGCACCGGCGGCCGTCCGGAAGTGCAACGCGGGGAGCTGCGGCAGCTCCTGCTCGATTCACTCCCCGCGGACACCGTCCGATGGGGACACAAGGTCAGCAGCGTCCGCGCGCTCAGCGAGGGCCGCCACGAGGTGACCTTCGCCGACGGCACCACCGTCACCACGGACGTCCTGGTCGGCGCGGACGGCGCGTGGTCGAAGGTCCGGCCCCTGCTTTCCGACGCCGTGCCCGCGTATGCCGGGACGTCGTTCGTCGAGACGTACCTGTTCGACAGCGACACCCGCCACCCGGCCAGCGCGAAGGCCGTCGGCGGCGGCGCGCTGTTCTCGCTCGAGCCGGGCAAGGGCATCCAGGCGCACCGCGAAAGCGGCGGGAACCTGCACACCTACGTCGTGCTGTCGGAGTCCCAGGAATGGTTCGCCGAGATCGACTTCACCGACGCGGCCGCGGCCTCCGCGCGGATCGTGCAGGAGTTCGACGGCTGGGCCCCGGAGCTGACGGCGTTGATCACCGACGGCGAGACCGCCCCGGTCCTGCGCCCGCTCAACACCCTGCCGGCGAACCACCGGTGGGAGCGCGTGCCGGGCGTGACGCTGCTCGGCGACGCCGCCCACCTCTCGGTCCCGAACGGCGAAGGCGCGAACCTGGCCATGGCCGACGGCGCCGAGCTGGGCAAGGCCCTCGCCGCGCACCCGGACGACGTCGAGGCCGCGCTCGCCGAGTACGAGCGGGCCCTGTTCCCGCGGAGCCTCGAAGCCGCCACCGAAGCCGCGAGCGACTTCGAGCTCTGCTTCGGGGAGAACACACCGCACAGCCTGGTCGCCCTGCTCACCGGGCAGGCCTGACTCAGCGCGGGACGCGTTCGGCGGGCCAGCGCACCTCGGGCACGTCGCTGGGCCGCGGGACCTTGAGGAACAGGCTGAACACGGCCGGCCGGCGGTTCGACAGCTCCAGGCGGCCGCCGTCGGCCTCGACCAGCGCGCGGGCCAGCGCCAGCCCGACGCCGGTGGAGCCGCCGCCGGAGAAGCCGCGTTCGAAGATGTGCGGGGCGAGCTCGTCGGGCACGCCCGAGCCGGTGTCGCTGACCTCGATGACCACCGTGCCCTCGGCGTCCCCGCGGCGGGCGACCAGGCTGACCGTGCCCGAGCCGTGGCGCAACGCGTTGTCCAGCAGCACGCCGATGACCTCGCGGAGCCGGCCGGGTGTCGCCCGCGCCATCAGGCCGTCGGCCACGCGCATGCGCAGGTTGCGGCCCTCCGAGCGGAGCAGCTCACGCCACTCCTGCGCCATCTCGGGCAGCTGCGTCGGCAGGTCCACCGGCTCCGCGCCGACCTCACGGGCCGCACGCGCCGCCGCGAGCAGCTCGTCGAGGGCTTCGGCGAGCCGGTCGGCCTGCTCCTGGGCGGCCTTCGACTCGACGGCGACCTCGTCGTCCGGGTGCACGGTGAGCGGTTCGAGCCGCAGCTGCAACGCCGTCAGCCGGCTGCGGAGCTGGTGCGAGACGTCCCCGACGAGCTGGCGTTCCCGCTGCACGAGCTGGGCGAGCGCGGTGCCGGACGCGTCCAGCGCCTCGGCGACCATGTCGAGCTCGCCGACGCCGTAGCGGCTCGGGTCGGGCCGGAAGTCACCGCCGCCGAGCCGCGACGCGCGTTCGGCGACGTGCCGCAGCGGCTTCGCCAGCCGCCGCGCGGTCGCGATCGCCACCACCGCGCCGGTGCCGATCGACAGCAGCACCAGCAGGACGACGACGAGCGTCACGGTCGTCTGGCGTTCGTGCATCGGCCCGGCCGGCACGGCGATCTCCACCTTGCCGTCGCGGGCCAGGTCGGCCGTCTCGCCGACGATGTCGGGGCCCGGGTCGTTGCCGTAGCGCTTCTCCCCCTGGCCGCTGGACCACACGGTGAGCAGGCCGTTCGCCGGGACCGCCGCGCGCACCTGGTCGAGGTCGATCGCCTGGCCGTTGGCGATCTCGGTGTCGAGGATCGCCGCCGCCGCGCGGGCGTTTTCGGCGAGGGTCTCGCGGTAGCTCGACTCGATCTGCCAGCTCGCCACGATGCCCAGCGGGATGCCGAGGACCGCCGCGGTGACCGCGACGGCCAGGAGGATGGCCAGCAGGATGCGGCGGCGCACGGCTTATTCGGCGTTGAAGCGGAAGCCGACGCCGCGGACGGTCGCGATCCGCCGTTCGCCGTCGTGGGTCTTGCTGCTGCGGCCGGCGGCCTCGTCGGCGGCGATGGCGAGCTTCCGCCGCAGCCACGACATGTGCATGTCGAGCGTCTTCGACGTCTTCGACTCGAGGTCGTTCCAGACCTCGGCGAGGATCTCGTCGCGGCTGACGACCTGCCCGGCGCGGCTCATCAGGACGCGCAGCAGCTCGAACTCCTTGTTCGCCAGCTGCACCTCGTGCAGGTCGACGGTGACCAGCCGCGCGCCGAGGTCCATCCGGACCCCGCCGGCCTCGAGCACCTCGGGCACCCGGCGGCGCAGCAGCGCGCGGATCCGGGCGAGCAGCTCGGCCAGCCGGAACGGCTTGGCGACGTAGTCGTCGGCGCCCGCGTCCAGGCCGACGACGAAGTCGACCTCGTCGGTGCGGGCGGTGAGCATCAGGACGGGCAGCTCGGTCCCGTTGGCGCGCAGGCGCCGGCACACCTCCAAGCCGTCCATCCCGGGCAGGCCGAGATCCAGCACGAGCAGGTCGACGCGCTGGGCGGCGGTGGCGTCGAGCACCGAAGGGCCGTCGGTGACGACGTGGATCTCGTATCCCTCACGTTCGAGGGCGCGGGAGAGCGGTTCGGCGATGGCCGGATCGTCTTCGGCAAGTAGGACCATGCTCACCTGGTCAACTCTACGGCGGTGCGGCGTGAAACCATCGTGACCGTGCCTGGCTACGGAGATGATCTGGACCTCGCCACCCGGCTGGCTGACACCGCCGACGCGATCACGGCGGCGCGGTTTCGCGCCCTGGACCTCAGGATCGAGCGCAAGCCCGACCGCACCCCGGTGACCGACGCGGACACCGCGGTCGAAGACGCGATCCGCGCGGTGCTGGCCGCGGAACGCCCGTCCGACGCCGTCCTGGGCGAGGAACGCGGCGGTTCCGCGGCGACGGGCCGCGCTTGGGTGCTCGACCCGATCGACGGCACGAAGAACTTCCTCCGCGGAGTACCCGTCTGGGCGACGCTGATCGCGCTGGTCGTCGACGGCGACCCGGTGGTCGGCATGATCACCGCACCGCTGCTGGGCCGCCGCTGGTGGGCGGCGACCGGGTCCGGGGCGTTCTCGTCCGACTCGGCCGGGACGCGCCGGCTGGCGGTTTCGGGGGTTTCGTCTCTTTCGGACGCTTATCTGTCCACAACGGACCTGAACTCGTGGGGAGAGCACCACTCGCGGGAGAAGTACCTCGAACTGGTGGGCGCGTGCTGGGAATCCCGCGCGTTCGGCGACTTCTGGCACCACGTCCTGGTGGCGGAGGGCGCTTTGGACGTCGCGGCCGAGTGCATCGTGAACCCGTGGGACGTCGCGGCGGCGCAGGTGATCGTGACCGAGGCCGGGGGCCGGTTCTCCGACCTGGACGGCTTGGGCCGGTACGACAACGGGAGCGCGTTGTCGACGAACGGCTTGCTGCACGACGAAGCGCTGGGGATCCTCAAGCGCTAGGCGAGCCGGTCCAATGCGGTGCTGAGGAACGCGTCCCGGCGTAGGCGACGTCGTCCGCCCGCCGGCCCGCAGCCCGAACATCAAAGCCGCGTCGAAGCGCGCCCCGCTGAGATCGTTCCCAAACCACAGGTCGCCGTGCACGAAGACGGTTGGGCCGCCGGGCCTCGGCAGGCGGGCCAGCCGTTCTTCGGCGGCGGCCAGCAGTGCGGTGGTGCCCTTTTCCCGGCGTTGGGCCGCGAAGTCGACGTCCGCGATCGAGCAGGTCCGCAGGTGCAGCCCGTGGTCACCGGCGACCCGCAATGCCGCCGCCTCGGTCGCGAACCGACGGCGATGATCGGGATCAGCGGGGTCCCCGAGCCGCAGCACGGCCGCGTCGGCCCCGTCGAACCTCAGCAACCGCGGATCGGCTCCCTCCCACAGGCCGGTGACCGAAGCCACCCGACCGCGTCGGGCACCCACCGCATGACCTTCCCGGGCAGCTCCCGCTTCGTCACGACCCCGGCAGCAGGCCGACGGCGCCGCGGGCGACCTGCGCCCACGCCAGCCGGCCGAAGAGGTAGTGGCACGCGACCTGCTCGCTGGTGAACCGCGCCCAGTCGTAGCGGTTGCCCTGCTCCCGCCAGAACACCTCCCACGCCTCGTCCTCGCCCTGCATCAGGCACCAGGCGTTGTCGACCTCGGCGCCGAGCGAGACCACCTCCGGCGGGACGCCCAGCACGCCGAGCCAGCGCTGGATCGACTGGGTGTTCATCAGTCCTCTTCCCCCTTGGCCTCGGCGAGATAACCGAGGGTGACGAGCTCGTCCGCCGCCAGCAGCGCACGGTAGCGGGCGCCGCCGCCGACCTGGCCGAACCAGTTCGCGGTCTCCGACCGCCACATCGGCACCGCGCGCACGACGACGTACCGGCGGTACTCGGCGTCCAGCATCCCGGGCGGCAGCGAGCGTTCCGCGAACGGCGTGCCGTCGGCGAAGAACACCCGGCCGTATGCCGGGCCGAAGCGGTCGAGCACGGTGTTGGCCGGGACCATCACCGGCTCGGCGTGGTCGACGCCGCCCTCGGGGAACATCTCCCCCGGCGGCCACGCGTACTCCGGCCCGAGCTCGCTGTGCCCGACGACGAACCGGCGGATCCACACCGCCTGCGTCGCCCGCGCGTACGGGACGTAGTGCTCGGTCAGGTGCGCCGGCACCGGCCGCGGCGGCGCGGTCGGCGACCGGCGGAACCCGGCGGTGACGTTGGTGAGGGCCTGGTCGTCGAAGATCAGCCGGGCGTCCGGGTGGTCGTTCGGGCCGAAGCCGTCCGGGTCGCCCTCGGGCAGGTCGAGCTGCAGCGCCGGTTTGTCCATCGCGACCGGCAGGTGCCCGATCGGGAACATGTGCACCAGGAACAGCGCGACAACGCTTTCCCGTTCGACGCGCGGCGAGCCGAGCGGGGGCAGCGGCGCGGGCGAGCCGGGGTTCGGCGGCGGGCCCGCCACGGGCGGCGGCGGCCCGGCCGGTGCCGGCGGGGCCGGGGGCAGCGGGAACGGCGGCAGGAGCGGCGACACCGCGTGTGGCCACGCGGCGGGATTGCCCGAAGGCGGCGTCGGCGCCTCTTCGAAGGCGCCCGAGTCCGGCAAGCCGTACCCGGGCAGCCGGATCGGCCCGGTGTCGAGGTCGGCCTCGACCGGTTCGGAGCCCGCCTCGGAAGGCTCGGTCACACCCATCCTCCGGCTCGGTCGGTGCCCGCGGGCACACTGTTCGACGCGGCCGCGGCCGGTCCCCCTTGATACCGCACCCTCCGGGTGCGTGCGCAGGCGAGGTCAGCTCAGCGCGGCCACCACGCGGGACGGGCTCGGGCGGCCGAGCTGTCCCGCCATCCACGCGCTGGCCGCCACCAGCGCGTCCAGGTCGACGCCGGTCTCGACGCCGAGGCCGGCCAGCATCCACACCAGGTCCTCGGTGGCCAGGTTCCCGGTCGCCGACTCGGCGTACGGGCAGCCACCCAGTCCGCCCGCCGAAGAGTCCACTGTCGACACTCCACATCGGAGCGCCGCCAGGGTGTTGGCGAGAGCCTGACCGTAGGTGTCGTGGAAGTGCACGGCCAAAGTACCGACATCGCCGAACAGCCCGACCAGGTTCTCGACCTGGCCCGCGGTCGCGACGCCGATGGTGTCGCCCAGCGAAAGCTGCGAGCAGCCCATGTCCAGCAGGTGGCGCCCGGCGTCGGCGACCTGCTTCGCGGGCACCACGCCTTCCCACGGGTCGCCGAAGCACATCGAGAGGTAACCGCGCACATCTAGGCCGGCTTCCCGGGCCCGGGTGACGACCGGCTCGAACATCGCGAACTGCTCGTCCAGCGACGAGTTGAGGTTCTTCTGCGCGAACGTCTCCGTGGCGCTGGCGAAGATCGCGATGTGCTCGACCCCCGCGTCGAGGGCCCGGTTCAGGCCCTTCTCGTTCGGCACCAGCACGGGGTAGCGGACGCCTTCGCGGCGGTCCAGCCCGGCCAGCAGCTGCTCGGCGTCGGCCAGCTGCGGCACCCACTTGGGGTGCACAAAACTGGTCGCCTCCAGCGTGGTCAGGCCGGCGCCCGCGAGCCGGTCGAGGAACTCCAGCTTGACCTCGACCGGGACGATCGTCTTCTCGTTCTGCAGGCCGTCCCGCGGGCCGACCTCCCAGATCGTGACCCGCTCCGGCAGGTCACCCGCCGAGGGGACCCGCTCCGGCAGACCGAGTTCGCGCGTGCCCATCAGCGGCGTCGATCGCCGCGCGGCGGGTGCCCGCCCTGGGGCGGCAGCGGCTCGGTCTGCTGGGGAGCCGGCGCGCCGCCGGGCCGGTAGTCGTCGTACGGGTTGTCGTTGACTTCGCGGTAGATCACCGAGTGCACCTTCTCGACGTGCGGGATGTCCTCGAACCGCAGCGGCTCGTCCGACGCCGACTCGATGATCAGCGAGCCGCAGCCGAAGACCCGGTCGAGCAGGCCGTGCTCGAACTGGACGCTGTTGATGCGGCCCATCGGGATGTCGATGCCGGTGCGCTTCAGCACACCCTCGCGCACGATCAGCCGGTCGGTCGTGACGATGAAGTGGGTGGTGCGCCAGCGCACGAACGGCACCAGGAACAGCCACACGACGAGCACGAGCGCCACCACGCCGATGGCGATCAGCCCGACGGAGTCCCACGGCGAGCCGGCGTCCTTCGCCAGGAGGGCGAGCCAGATGCCCGCGCCCACGGTGACCAGCAACGCGAGCGTCGGGAAGATCAGCATCTTGAAGTGCGGGTGACTGTGCACCACGACGTGCTCTTGCTCGCTGAGCAAATCGTCCGGATAGGCCACGGCGGACGCTCCCAAGGTCGGTGCGGCGGTGTCGTCTCACCGTACCGGCGAGACGCCCGGCCGGTGAGTGCAACGCCCCGAAGAATCAGGCCGGGCGGACGTGCACCACGTCACCCGCGAAGACGGTGTGGCGCTGGCCGCCCGCCATGTCGACCTGCAGCTGCCCCGCGGCGTCGATGTCGGCCGCCCGGCCGACGAGGGACGTGCCGTCCGGGAGCTGCACCTCGACGTCTTGGCCGAGGGTCGCGCAGTGGGCGCGGTAGTCGCCGAGCAGGCCCGCTTCGGTGAGGTCGCCGCCCGCGAGCCGCCAGCGCCGCTCGAGCTCGTCGAGCTCGGTGAGCAGCGCGATCGCGACGTCGGTGCGGTCGGTGTTCGTGGCGCCGCGCTCGGCCAGCGACGTCGCGGGCAGCCCGCCGGGCCCCGGCTGGACGTCGCCGAGCGGCAGCACGTTGAGCCCGATGCCGAGCACGATCGACGCTTCGGCCCCCGCGACGGCCTCGGCGAGGATGCCGGCGCACTTGGCGCCGTCGACGAGGACGTCGTTCGGCCACTTGAGCGAGGCGTCGACGCCGACCCCGGCGGCGGCCGCCCGGACGGCGAGCCCGGCGACGACGGACAGTGAGCCCAGCGCCGAGAACGACACGCCCGACGGCCGCAGCGCGACGCTCAGGTACAGCCCCGCGCCCTTCGGCGAGCTCCAGGACCGCGCGCGCCGCCCGACCCCCGCGGTCTGCTCCTCGGCGAGCAGGACGGTGCGGTCGGCAGCCCCGTCGTCGACGGCTTTCCGCAGGTCGGCGTTGGTAGAGCCGGTCCGCTCGACGACGTCGATCTTCGCGTACCGATCCTGCAGCTCCGCGCTCAGGCGGGCAGCGTCGATCTCAGGCATGTGCCCACCATATGGGAGTCCCCCTAACGTGCAAGCTACTCAGTCGTTCACTAAGAGGTGCGCTCTTCTAAGTTGGACCCCGTGACGACCAAGCCGACCTCCTGGGCTCGTGGTGCGGCCCTGCGCGGCCTCGTCGCGCTGCCGCTCGTCGCGGGTCTCGTGGCCGCGGGCTTCCTGCTGGCCGACCGCTCCCCCGAACCCGCGCCCGCCCCGCTCCCGGTGGCGCGCGACGCGGCGGCGTCGGGCCCATCGGTCCTCGAGGTCAGCGCACCGGTGAAGGCGCAGGAGCCGGGCCAGGGCGCGTCCGGCGCGGGCGGCAAGAGCCCGCTCCAGCAGTGGGCCGAGCAGCTGTCCGGGCCCCTGGACATCCCCGCGGACGCGCTGGTCGGCTACGCGAACGGCGAGCTGGCGCTGCGCAGCGAACAGCCGTCGTGCCACCTCTCGTGGGTCACGCTCGCCGGGGTCGGCTCGGCGGCGTCCGACCACGGCCGCGGCGGAGGGAACCTGCTGGGGCTGACAGCGGCGCAGACCAAGAAGTACGGCGCCGACGCGCCGGTCGCGGCCGGGCGGGCGCTCTGCGCGGGCGGCACCGACCTCGGCGCCGGCCCCGGCTGGTGGAAGGCGATCGCGGCGTACCACCCGGGCAGCGAGACCGAGCTGTTCCGGCAGCGGGTGCTCGGCACGGCGCAGCTGTACGCGACGCTCTCGCTCGACCCGGCGTCGGCCTCGTCGCCGTCGGTCCGTGCGACCCGGTTCGCGCTGGGCCAGCTCGGCCTCCCGTACGTTTGGGGCGGCAACGGCCCCGACGCGGGCGCGGCCGGCTTCGACTGCTCGGGCCTGACGAAGGCGTCGTACGACAGCGCGGGTGTGTCCCTGCCGCGCACGGCGGACAGCCAGTTCCGGGCGCTCCCGCCGGTGCCGGCTTCGCAGGAGCCGCGCCTGGGCGACCTGGTGTTCTATGGCAGCCCGGCGACGCGCATCCACCACGTCGGGCTGTACCTCGGCAACGGCCTGATGATCAACGCACCGACCGAGGGCCAGGCGATCCAGATCCACACGTATCACTCGAAAGGTGACGACTACGCGGGCGCGGGCCGCCCCGCCTGACTCTTTCGTCTCGCGTTTCCGGTTCCGCCCCGCCGCCGGGCCGGTGTCGATTACCCTCCGGATTCTTCGAGGGGAAAGGCACTTTTATGTCCGTTCGCGCGCTATCGGTCCTGGCCACGGGCGTCTTCCTGGTGATCACCGGCTGTTCGAGCGGCGTCGGCGGCACGGCGGCCCCGGCTTCGACTTCGGCTTCGGCTTTGCCCACGCCGTCGTCGTCGACCGCGGCCGTGTCCTCCACACCCGCGCCATCCCCGTCGAGCACGCCGTCCTCGCCCTCGTCAGCTCCGGTCAAGACGGCTGCCGGGGCGATCGCGCGGTACGAGACGTACCTGCACGCGGTGGGCAAGCAGGACGTCGCGACGGTCTGCGAGATCGCCGCGCCGGCCGCGAAGAAGGCCGAGGACGAGGGCTTCGGGCCGTGCGAGCAGACGATCCCGGTCATGTTCGGGTTGATCTCGGCGGCGCAGAAGCGAGCGCTGCAGAGCGCGACGGTCGACCGGGCCCGCGTCAGCGAGGACAGCGCGACGAAGGTCCAGATCCCGGCGAGCGCGATCAAGGCGGCCGTCAAGTTCACCGAAGGCGACCTGGGCGACGCGGTGCTCGAGTACCGCGGCGGCAACTGGTTCGTCGTCGACTGAGCTCGCCGTTTTTGTCGGTGGTCACCGCTAACGTCGCCGGCATGTACGAAGTGGACTTCGTGGAGTTCCCGTCGGCGTCGGCAGTGGCGTCCGGCGAGTTCTTCGAGCGCGCGTTCGGCTGGGCGGCGACCGCCTACGGCCCGGACTACACGGACGTCCGGACCGCGGGACCCACCCTCGGCTTCCAGGCGGACCGGGCCCAGCAGACCGGCGCACCGCTGGTCACCATCCGCACCGACGACCTCGCCGCGGCCCGGACGGCGGTCGAGTCGGCGGGCGGTGTGGTGACGACGGAACCGTTCGCCTTCCCCGGCGGGCGGCGGTTCCACTTCCGCGAACCCGGCGGGAGCGAACTGGCGGTGTGGTGCCCGGAATGACACTAGGACGCCAGCTCGACGTACCCCGCCGCCCCGCCGCCGTAGTAGGTGGCGGGGTCGCCGGGCGCGAGCGGCAGGCCGAGCGCGAACCGCGTCACCAGGTCGGGGTTGGCGATGAAGTGCCGCGCGTAGGAAACGGCGTCGGCGATCCCGGCCGCGACCACGGCGTTGCCCGAGTCGCGGTCGAAGCCGTTGTTGACGATCAGCGGCCCGGCGAACAACCGCCGGTAGCGCGCGAAAGCGGCGAAGTCCGGTCCGTCATCGGCTCCTCGGAGGTGCAGATACGCCACATCCAGTGAAGCGACGAGCTCGTCGTACTCGGCGCGGAGTGTTTCGTCCACAGTGAACAGTCCGCCGGTCCACCACGGCGAAAGCCGCACGCCCACCGCGAGCCCGGACTCGCGCACGGCGGCGACGACGTCGAGCAGCAGCTTCCCCCGGGAGCGGCCGTAAGCGTCGGTGCGGTGGTTCAGCCGCGGGTGCAGGAACTGCGCGAGCAGGTACACGCCGTTGGCCGCGACCTCGACCCCGTCGAACCCGGCGCGGCGCGCGTTTTCCGCCGCCGTGCCGTAGTCCACGACAGTCGCCCGGATCTCGGCCACGCTCATCTCGCGCGGGGTCGGCGTCGGCCGTCGCCCGCTCGCGAGGTGCACCGTTTCGCCCGGGTTCACCGCGGATGGCCCGCCCGGCCGTCCGCCGAGGAACTCCGGGTGCGACACCGCACCGGTGTGCCACAGCTGCAGGACGATCCGGCCGCCGAGTGCGTGCACGACGTCGGTGACCCGCCGCCACCCGGCGACCTGAGCGTCGGTGTGGATGCCGGGGACGTCGGCGAGCCCGACGGCCCGTTCGCTCACCCAGGTGCCTTCGGTGACGACGAGCCCGGCGCTCGCGCGCTGCGCGTAGTAGGCGGCCTGCAGCTCGCCCGGCACGCCGCCGGGGACGCGCGCCCGCGTCACCGGCGCCACCACCACCCGGTTCGGCACCCGCCAGCCACCCAGGTCGGCAGGGGTCAGCAAGCTCATCCGGTCACCTCCGGTCGCGGGGATTCGTCAAAGGAGCGACGGTGACGGCGGGCGAAAGGTGACCGATGGACGACCTGGCGGCGGAGTTCGAGGCCGAGCGCGGCCGGCTGCGCGGGCTGGCCTACCGGATGCTCGGCTCCGCGGCCGAAGCGGACGACGCCGTCCAGGAGGCGTGGCTGCGGCTGAACCGCGCGGAGCCGGTCGACAACCTGGCGGCGTGGCTGACGACGGTCGTCTCCCGTGTCTGCCTCGACGTGCTGCGCTCGCGGAAGGCGCGCCGGGAGGATCCGTTCGAGGTCCTGCCGGAGCCGGTGGACGGCGCCGACCCGGCCGGCGAGGTGGAGCTGGCCGACTCGGTGGGCCGCGCGCTGCTCGTCGTGCTGGCCACGCTCGGCCCGGCCGAGCGGATCGCGTTTGTGCTGCACGACCTGTTCGCGGTGCCGTTCGACCGGATCGCGCCGGTGCTGGACCGGACGCCCGTGGCGGCGAAGAAGCTCGCGAGCCGCGCCCGGCAGCGGGTGCGGGGCACGTCCCCGCTGCCGCCGGCCGACCTGGCGCGGCACCGCCGGGTCGTGGACGCGTTCCTGGCCGCGGCCCGCGGCGGTGACCTGGACGAGCTCCTCGACGTTCTTGCCCCGGACGTCGTGCGCCGCGCCGACCCGGCGGCGCTCCCTTCGGGAGCATGCCTCGAAGCACGCGGCGCCCACGCCGTCGCCGAGGAGACGCAGGTGTTCGGAAAGCGGGCCCGCTTCGCCGAGACGGCCTTGGTAGACGGTGCAGTCGGAGTGGTCGTCGCCCCGCGAGGACGGCTGCTGCTCGCCCTCGCGGTGACCGTCGAGGGTGCGCAGGTGACGTCGTACGAGGTGATCGCCGACCCCGCCCGCCTCGCCGCCCTGCGGATCACGCTCCTGTAAGCCTGCGGCAGTACTGGCGCGACCGGCCCGGCCCTCACCGGTCGATCCGGTAGGACAGGTGCGTCACGCCGGTGCCTTCGATGATCTCCGGCCCGACCAGCTTGGTCATCGCGTCGAGGTTGTCGAAGAACCGGACGCCGGAGCCGAGCAGCACCGGGGCGAGGTCGACCTGGATGCCGTCGAGCAGGCCGAGGTTCAGGCACTGCTGGGCGATCGTGGTGCTGGCGACCGCGACGATCTTGTCACCGGCGACCTGCTTGGCCTGGTCGACGGCGCTCTTGAGGCCGTCGGTGACGAAGGTGAACGGCGCGTCGGGGTGCGGCCAGTCGATGGGCGTGTCGTGGGTGACGACGAAGACCGGCACACCCATCGGGTGCGTGCCGCCCCAGCCCTGGGTCAGGTTGAAGAGGCGGCGTCCGGTGATCAGCGCGCCGACGTTCTCGAGGGCTTCCCTGAGCATCTTCGCGCTGGCTTCGGAGGTCTTGAAGGTCGCCCACTCGGCGGCGGTCGGGACCTCGACGGCACCGTTGCCGAACCACTCGAACAGGTGATCGGTGCGGTCCTCCGGGTCGGCGACGAAGCCGTCGAGGGACATGGACATGTTGGCGATGACCTGGGCCATTGTCTTGCTCCTTTGTGCTGGTCAGGGGCGGTTTCCCTGCTGAGGAGAAGTCTTCCGCGGCGGCGCTCCCGGAAGATCTGCCACCTGGCTGACATCCGGTGACGGGGTGGCCGATGCCTTGACAGCGCCGGGCGGTCCCGGAACTATGAACGTGTGTTCATGAACGCGTGTTCACAACGAAGGGGATGCAGATGAGCGGGATCGTCAACACCGCGCAGGCGGAGGCGTGGAACAGCTACGAAGGGGAGCATTGGGCGACCAACGCCGACCGCTACGACGGCGTGAACAGCGGGTTCAACGAATTCCTGCTCGACCGCGTCGGCGCGGAAGACCGGGTGCTCGACATCGGCTGCGGCAACGGTCAGCTGACACGACTGGCCGCGGCGCGGGGCCGGTCCGCGCTCGGGGTCGACCTGTCCGGGCCGATGCTCGAGACCGCGCGGGCCCGGGCGGGGTCGGACGTGACGTTCGAGCAGGGTGACGTCCAGGTGCACCCGTTCCCCGACGGCGGGTTCGACCTGGCGGTCAGCCGGTTCGGCGTGATGTTCTTCGCCGATCCGGTGGCGGCGTTCGCCAACGTCCGGCGGGCGCTGGGCCCCGGCGGCCGGCTCGCGTTCCTGTGCCTGACCGCGTTGGCGGGCACGGACCTGGGCCGGGTGTTCGGCGCGATGGCGGCGTACCTGCCCCAGCCGACCGGGCCGGACGGCAGCGGCCCGACGTCGTTCGCGGACCCGGACCGGACGAAGGCGGTGCTGACCGAAGCCGGCTTCGAAGACGTGACGTGCACTCACGTCGAGGCCGACCAGATCTGGGGCCGGGACGTCCCGGACGCGGTGCGGTTCATCTCCGATTGGGGCCCGGTGCGCCACCACCTGAGCCTGGTCGACAAGACCTCCGCCGCCCAAGCGACCGAAGCGCTCGCGGCGGCGCTGGAGCCGTTCGCCGCCCCGGACGCGGTGCGGTTGCGCGGTGCGGCGTGGCTGGTCACGGGAAGGAGGACCTGACGGGCCTACGATGGCGGCGATGTCACCGAGGAAAGCCGCGGCCCAGCGGGACGGCCAGTCCCTGTACGACCTCCTGGTCGAAGCCTGCGAGAAGCTGATCGCCGAAAACGGCACGGCGAACCTCACCGTGCGCGGGATCGCGCGCACGGCGGGCGTCGCCGACGGGGTGCTCTACAACCACTTCTCCGGCAAGGAGGAGCTGATCGCCTACGCGCTGCTGAAGTACGTGCGCCACACGGAAAAAACGCTGGGCGAGCTCCCGACACCCGGCGAAGGCACGGTGGCCGGCAACCTCCGCCGTCACCTGGAGTTCGGCCTGACGCTGCACCGGGCGATCGTCCCGGCGTTCAGCGGCCTGGTCGGGCAGCCGACCGTGCTGGAGCAGTTCGCGGCGATCAGCGAGAACTCGGGCGACTGGCGCGACCGCCTGCTGGCCTACCTCGAAGCGGAACGGGACCTGGGCCGCCTCCGCCCGGAGTCCGAAGTGGACGCCTCGGCGGCGCTGCTGGTCGGCTACTGCCACAACTCGGTGATGGCGGCGGTCTTCCCGCACACGAGCCCCCTCGACCCGCCGAGCCCGGAGTCGGTGGTCGAGGCCGTGCTCCACGGCATCGCTCCCTAGCCCCTCGGTCCCGCACCCGCACCCGCACCACCCGTCGGCGCGGTCCGTCCTCTGTAGAGCAGACGACTTGAATCCCGTCATTCGCGACCTGGGAAGGGAAAGACCGATGGACGCTGCCGCGATACCGTTGCGGTATGGACGATGTCGAGGTCCGTGAGCTGCGGTACTTCCGCGCGGTCGCCGAGGAGCTGAACTTCTCCCGGGCCGCCGAGCGGCTCGGGATGGCGCAGCCACCGCTGTCGCGCGCGATCCGGCTGCTGGAGCGGCGGCTCGGGGTCCTGCTGTTCGAACGCACCAGCCGGCACGTGTCCCTCACACCGGCCGGGAACGTCCTGTTCGCGGAGTCGGCGAAGGCGCTCGACGCCGTCACCGCGGCGGTCCGGCGCACCCGCCGGGCGGCGCAGGACGCGCCGCCGCTCGTGGTCACCGCCAAACCCGGGGTCGCCACCGAACTGCTGCGGCGGATCGCCGAGGGGTACCCGGACCGGGTCGAGATCCGCATCAGCGGGTTCGGCGAGCAGGCGGAGATGGTGCGGGACGGCCGCGCGGACGTGGCGGTGGTCGGCGGCCCGGCCGACAACGACGGCCTGGACGTCGAGGTGCTCTTCAGCGAGCCGCGGGTCGCCGCGCTCCCCTCGGGGCACGAGCTGGCCGGGCGGGCCGCGCTGGCCTGCGCGGACTTCGCCGGGCGGCCGACGCCGTGGTGGCCGGACGCGTCCGCCGCGGACCGGGCGTACTGGTCCGGGCAGGACGTGACCGGTGGCGCGGCCACGCCGGGGCCGGTGGTGCACAACAGCGAGCAGATGCTGGAGACCGTCGCGCTCGGGCAGGCGATCGCCTTGCTTCCGGTGTCGGTGGCCGAGCAGCGGGTGCGGGCCGACGTCGTCTACCGGCCGG
The DNA here is from genome assembly GCF_055583145.1 of Amycolatopsis sp. NPDC104819. Classification (NCBI taxonomy): domain Bacteria; kingdom Bacillati; phylum Actinomycetota; class Actinomycetes; order Pseudonocardiales; family Pseudonocardiaceae; genus Amycolatopsis; species Amycolatopsis sp. NPDC104819. Next base: position 279,790 of record NZ_JBVJON010000003.1, read on the forward strand.
TGGTGGACGCGACGCCGTACTCGCTCGTCCTGGTGTGGCCGACCGACGCGCGGGACCCGCGGATCGCGCGGTTCGTGCGGACGGCCGTCGAGGTCAGCGGAGCACCACCTCGACCGGGAGCTGTCCCGGCGGGGTGACCGAGCGGATCACCGGCGGCACGCGGACGTCGTCGGCCTCGAACGCCACCCGCAGCTGCTCGACGTCGGCGTCGGCCATCAGCTCGGCCAGCTCGTCGGCGCGGGCGAGGGTCGCCGGGGAGAGCGTCGCGTCCTCGGTGAGGCCGCCCCAGAGATCCCACAGGATCATCTCGTGCTTGTTGAGCGCGGCGAGGTCGAGCACGAGGTTGTGCCACGCGTACGGCAGCCCGCGCAGGAAGGACACGTCCAGGTCCGGGGAGACGACCAGCCGGTCCGGGTCGACGTCGCCGGAGCGGGCCGCGGTCCACGCGTCGGCGCCGGTCAGGAAGCGGTCGCGGGGCACGTCGAGGAGGTCGAACTCGCCGAACCCCGCAGGGAACTGCGGTTCGACGAGGTGCCACTCGGCGCCGTCGTGGATCTCGGCGACCACGTGGTCGAGGTGCCAGCCCGGCACGAGATAGCTCGCGAACCCGACGCGGGCGCGGGCCGGGAAACCGTGGTGCCGTGCCATCGAGACGAACAGGAGGGTGAAGTCACGACAGCAGCCGACGATCCGCTGCAGCGGCTGACGCGGGCCGCCCGGCGGTGCCGGGTCGAGCTCGCGCAGGCGGGCGAACATGTCCGAGGCGTAGCGCAGGTTGATCTCTTCGCGCCGTGCCGACGGGAAGCCGTGCTCGGCGATGTCCCCCTGCGCCCAGTAGTGGAACACCAGCTCGGACGCCGCGAGGCGCAAGGCCGCGAGGTCGTCCGGCGTGCTGTCGAGCCAGGACGACTGGGCTCCCGGGTCGGTGAACCGGCTGTGGCTGACGTAGAAGTCGTCCATGGCCGACCACGCTAGCCGGATTCAGCCCGCCTGCGTCGCCAGTTCGCCGTGGAACGTCGAGCGGTAGGCGCTCGGTGACACCCCGAGGGCCACCTGGAAGTGCTGGCGCAGCGACGCCGCCGTGCCGAACCCGGCCTCGGTGGCGACGCGGTCGACCGGCAGGTCCGACTCCTCGAGGAGCTGGCGGGCGCGCTCGATCCGTTGCTGCGTCAGCCATTGCAGCGCCGAGATGCCGACCTCCTCGCGGAAGCGGCGGGTGAACGTCCGGGTGCTCATCGCCTCGCGGGCGGCGAGCTCGCGCAGGGTGAGCGGCCGGTGCAGGTTCTCCAGGGCCCAGGCGCGCGCCTCCTTGGTGGAGGAGGTGCGGGGCTCGGGCACCGGCCGGCGGACGAACTGGGCCTGGCCGCCTTCACGGTGCGGGGACACCACGGTGCCGCGGGCGACTTCGTTGGCGACCGCCGTGCCGTGGTCGCGGCGGATCATGTGCAGCACGAGATCGATCCCCGAAGCGACCCCCGCGGAGGTCAGGACGTTGCCCTCGTCGGTGTAGAGCACGCACGGGTCGACGTCGACCTCGGGGAACCGGTCCTGCAGCTCCTCGGCGGATCGCCAGTGGGTGGTCGCGCGCCGGCCGTCGAGCAGGCCGGCGGCGGCGAGCACAAACGCGCCGGTGCAGATCGACGCGATCCGGGCGTCCGCCGGGATGCGCTCCAGGGCCGCGGCCAGCGGCGGGGTGAGCACCCGCGCCATCGGCTCGTATTCGGCCGAGGACGCCGGGACGATCACCGTGTCGGCCTCGGCCAGCACCTCGGGACCACGGTCGATGGGGATGGCGAAGTCGGTGTCGGTGCGCACCGGGCCCGGTTCGAGGGTGCAGGTCACCACCTCGTACAGCGGCTCGCCCGACGCCGAGCGGGCCTGCCCGAACAGCCGGTGGACGATGCCCAGCTCCATCACGAGCAGACCGTGCCGGACCAGCACGGCAACGTGGTGACGCCCGGGGTGCACAAATTCGGCCATGGCTCGATTCTTGCACATGTTGGCTATCAGGCCACTCGATCGGCCGAGGAGATCGAGTGACCATCGAGGTCATGGACGTGTTGTGGGTTTTTGCGCATCCCGAGCCCCGCTCACTGAGCGGCGCCCTCCGCGACGACGGGCTCCGGACGCTCCGCGAGCTCGGTCACGAGGTCCGGGAGTCGGACCTGTACTCGATGAAGTGGAACCCAGTGGTCGACGCAGCCGACTTCGGCGCCGAAGCCGGCGACGAGCGCCTGGTGGTCGGAGCAACGTCGGCGCGGGCGCACGCGCGGGGCGAGCTGAGCCCCGACATCCTGGCGGAGCAGGAAAAACTCGACTGGGCGGACGCGCTCGTCGTGCAGTTCCCGCTGTGGTGGTACGGCCTGCCGGCGATCCTGAAGGGCTGGTTCGACCGCGTCTTCGTAAAGGGTTTCGCCTACGGCATCCGAGCAGAAGGCGGCCGAACGTTGCGCTACGGCGAAGGCCGCCTCACGGGCAAGCGCGCAATGACGGTCCTCACGCGGGCGCCCGCGAACCGGCCATGGGCCCACGCGGGGTGAACGGCGCCCTGAACGAGGTCCTGTTCCCACTGCACCACGGAACGCTTTTCTACGCGGGAATGACGGTCCTACCCCCACTCGCGGTCTACGGCGCCGACCGCCTGTACGACAACGACTTCACCGAGGCGCGCGAACTACTGCGAAAGCGCCTGGACGCATTGGAAACGACGGAGCCAATCCCGTTCCGCACCCAGAACGGCGGCGACTACGACGACGACCTGGTCCTCCGCCCTGACCGCGCGCCCGGAGTGACAGGCTTGGCCGCGCACCTCACCCAGGCAGGGTGACGCACCGGCCCAGCCACGCCACACGGCCCAGTCGCGCCTCAGGCGGGCAACGTCAGCCGCTGCCCCAACCCCCCGTCCACCGGAAGATCCGCTCCCGTCGTAAAAGTCGCCTCGAAAGCCAAAAACAACACCGCCGCCGCCACTTCCTCCGCAGTCGCGTGCCGCTTCAGCGGGGTCACCACATCACCGGTCTCCTTGAACGCCGCCAGCACCTCCGACGGCACCCCCGTCACCCCCATCGTCGGGGTGTCCGTGTAACCCGGGCTGACCACGTTCACCCGGATCCCGCGCGGCGCCAGCTCGGCCGCGTACGTCCGGGCGAACGACCGAACCGCCGCCTTCGCCGCGGAATACGGCCCCATCCCGGCGATCCCGGCCTCCGCCGCCACCGAGGTCGTGAACACGAACGATCCCCCAGTCCGCACCAACCCCGCCAACCGCTGCGCCGTGAAGTACGCGCCCCGGGTATTGACCGCGAACGTCCGGTCGTAGATCTCCGGTGTCGTCTCGGCGAACGGGGTCAGCGTTGCGAACCCCACGTTGACGAACACCAGGTCCAGCTCACCAAGCGTCTCCGCCGCCACCGCACCCAGCTCGTCGACGTCCGCAAGAGACGCAGCGTCCGACGACAGCACGTGCGCCTTTCCCGGCAGTTTCCCCTCCAGCGACGAGACGTCGCGGCCGGTCAGGAGCACCTCGGCCCCGCCGTCGAGGAGGGCCTTCACCACCGCCAGCCCCATTCCGTGGGTGCCGCCCGTGACCACCGCCTTCTTGCCCAGGTACTTCACCGGATCTCCTCGATGACACTCGCGATCGCGTGCGCGCCGTGGCCCGATGCCACCGCGCGGTCGAACAGCTCGTGCAGGGCGGCCGGGACCGTGACACCGATCCCCTGCGCTCGGCTCGTCTCCACCAGCAAACCGAGCCCGGCCGCGTTGATGTCCAGCGCGGAGACGTCGGTCTCGTACTCGCCGCTGGCCACCTGCGCGCCGATGCCGGGCAGGAATCCTCCCACCGCCGAGAGCCAGCCCAGCGCCATCGGCGTGAACTTCTCAGGCGTGACCCCCTCGGTTCCGACCAGTGCCAGCGCGTGCAGGTAACCGCCCATCGTCGACCACATGATTCCCAGCAACGCCAGGTCGTACAGCGCCGCCAGTCCGGCGTCCTCGCCGAGGAACACCGGCTTTCCCAGCACTTCCAGCACGTCCCGCCCCGCCGTGAACGCCGCTTCGGAACCGCCGTAAAGAACCCGCGCGCCCGCGGTGCCGATGCCCTGTGGCACGGCCATGATCACGCCGTCCACGTAGTCGATTCCCTGCGACGACGCCCATTTCGCCGTCTCGCGAGCTTCTTCCGGCGTTCCGGACGTGAGGTTGACGAGCAGTTTCGGCTCGGCCGCCGCCAGCACCGGCCGCTGGACGTCGTATGTGGACAGACAGCTGATGACGACGTCCGCCGAGGCCGCTTCCGCCGGGGTGGCCGCGAGCCGTGCTCCCCGGTCAAGCAGCGGGCCCGCCTTGAGCGGCGACCTGTTCCACACCACCACGTCGTGGCCCGCCCCCAGCAGGGCCCCCGCGAGCGCGGCGCCCATCCGCCCCAGGCCGAGCACGCCCACCTGTTTTGTGCTTTCTCCCATGGGTTCCATGCTGCTGACGCGCTTTACAATGGACAAGTACCGACTAATAAGTCGGGTACTCACCAAAAGGTAAGGATCGGCGCATGCTGGCGAGAACCTACCGCTGCGGACTGGACGCGGCCATCGACGTGGTCGGCGGCCGCTGGAAGGCCCTGATCCTGTGGGCGCTGCACGCCGAGCCGCTGCGGTTCGGCGAGCTGAAGCGGAAGGTCGCGGGCATCAGCGAGAAGATGCTGATCCAGGCGCTGCGAGAGCTGGAGGCGGACGAGATCGTGCACCGCGAGGTGTTCCGGGAGGTCCCGCCGAAGGTCGAGTACTCGCTGACCGGCCTGGGTCAGCGGCTGAACACCGCGTTGCTGCCCCTGGGCGACTGGGGCGAGGAGAACATGGCGGGCATCGCGAGCCGCCGGGGTGTCACGCCGGCGCCGCCGCATAGCGCTTGAGCTTGATCGTGTTGCCCGCCTTGAGCGGCAGCTCCTCGATCAGCTTGCGCCACGGCAGGTACGGCAGCAGCTTGTAGTTGAGGTTGCGCATGCGGATCCACGCGCGGGTCGGCGGGACGAACCACTTCCCGTTGCCCTCGGCCAGCTTCTGGCACGCGGCGACGAGCTCGCGCATCTCCTCCTGGTACGCGCCGAACGCGCTCCGGTGGTCACCGCCGGCCGCCGCGAGCTCGCCGGCCAGCACGTATGCGCCGACGATCGCGAGGCTCGTCCCCATGCCCGAAAGCGGTGCGGCGCAGTACGCCGCGTCGCCGACCAGCGCGACCCGGCCGTTCGAGTACCTGTCGAGCTTGATCTGGCTGGCCGAGTCGAAGTAGAAGTCCGGCGCCTCGCGCATCGCCTTGAGCAGCGTCGACGTCTCCCAGCCGACATCGGCGAAGCGCTCTTCGACGATCCGGCGCTGCTGCTCGACGTCGCGGTGGTCGTAGCCGAGCGGGTCCGAGCCGAACCAGAACAACGCCTTGGCCTCGCTGTTGTCCCGCGCGCTGTAGACGCCGACAGTGCGGTTCGGCTCGTTGTAGAAGCGGCCGACGTGGTCGAGGCCGAGGTGGTTCGGCACGGTGAAGATCGAGACGTAGTACCCGAGGTCGCGCCGGTAGGAGGACTCGTCGCCGAAGACGAGCGAGCGGACGTTCGAGTGCAGCCCGTCGGCGCCGACGACCAGGTCGAACTCGCGCGGCTCGCCGTGTTCGAAGGTGACCGTGACGCCGTCGCGGTGCTCGGTGATTCCGGTGATCGAGTCGCCGAAGACGTACTCGACGTCGTCCGCGGTCGCCTCGTGCAGGATGCGTGAGAGGTCGCCGCGCAGGATCTCCAGCTCACCGCTCTGGAACGTCGACGGCGTGACCACCAGCGTCCGGTCGTCGCCGTCCACATAGGACACGTCGCCCATCCGCGTCGCCGCCGCTTCGACCTGGCCGATCAGGCCCATCCGGTCGAGGACGTCGAGGGACGCGCCGCGGAAGTCGACCGCGTAGCCGCCATCGCGCAGCCGGGGCGCGCGTTCGACGACCGTCGGCGTGAAGCCGTGGCGGCGGAGCCAGAAGGCCAGGGCAGGGCCGGCGACGCCGGCGCCGGAGATGAGGACTCGTCTGTTCTGCATGCCGAGAACCATAACCTCGATTTGGGCGATCGCGCAATGCGTTCGCCTAAGACGATCGTGCTAGACTCTCGGCATGGGCAACAAGGAAGCACTGCTGGCGGGCGCGAAGCGCTGCCTGAACGAGAAGGGGTACGCCCGCACGACGGTGCGCGACCTGGCCTCGGCGGCGGACGTCAGCATGGCCGCGATCGGGTACCACTTCGGCTCACGGGAGGCGCTGCTCAACGCCGCGCTGATCGAGGCGAACGAGGAGTGGGGTGAGACGCTGGCCGGCGTCCTGCAGGCCGAGACCCCCGCGGACGCGTCACCGGCCGAGCGCTTCGAGCTGATCTGGCAGCGCGTCATCGAGTCGTTCGGGGCGCACCGCCGGATGTGGGCGATGACCTTCGAGGCCTGCTCGCAGCCGGATCTCGACGATAAGGTCCGGGCCCAGCTGGCGAACGCCTTCGAGCTGGCCCGCTTCGGCCTGGCGAACCTCTTCCAGGGCCTCGACGACGGCGGCGCCGAGGCCCGGGCCGCCGGCACGGTGCACCAGGCCCTGCTTTCGGGCGTGATGCTCCAGTGGCTGGTCGACCCGGACCACGCCCCCTCGGGCGCCGACCTGGTCCGCGGCCTGCGCCTGATCGCGGCGGACGCCTAAGCGGTCACGAGAGCCTTGCTGAAGAACGTCTCCGCCGCCGTCATCGCGTCGGCGTCCAGCAGGACGTCACCGGGACGGCTTCCGTTGCCCAGCAACACTCCTCCCCAGTTCATGCTCAGGTACTCGGCGCACAGCTCCAGCGTGCCGATCAGCGGCTGGGCTTCCCGCGCCGTCTCGCTCAGGACGCTCACGCCCCACAGCGACTTGCCGCGCATCCTCGGCTTGAACTCGACCGGCAGGCGCATCCAGCCGGACCAGTAGTCCAGGTAGAGCTTCACGCTCGCCGCGACCGAGTACCAGTACACCGGCGACACGATCACGATGTCCGTCGCCGCGAAGGTGGCGTCCATCAGCAGCTGCTCGTTCGGCCCCGGCTCCGGGTGCTCGCCGGCGCCGTGGCGGCGGTCTTCGAACGGCGGCAGCGGCAGCTCGGGCAGCCGCAGCCACCGCTGCTCCGCGTCGGCGGGCAGCTCCTTCGCCGCTCGCCGGGCCAGCATCTCCGTGTTCCCGCCGGCCCGCGCCGCGCCGACCAGGAAGAGGAAGTTCCGCGTCATGAGAGTCCCCTCAGTTACTTGCATGTACATATAAAGACTGTCCCTACAGCTATCCTGATGTCAAGAGGAGGCCGCACATGACCGTCGACGAACAGGCGTGGGGACGCGTTCTCGTCCTGCACGCCCGCATCGAGCAGGAGCTCGGCAAGGCGCTGCACCGCCGCCACGGGCTCGGCCTGTCCGAGTACCGCGCGCTCGGCAAGCTGGTCGAAGGCCCGCGCGGCGGCCTGCGGATGCAGGAGCTCGCCGAGGCGATCGGGCTCAACCAGAGCTCGGTCAGCCGGATGTGCGCGCGCCTCGAAGACGCCGGCCTGACCATCCGCGACCTGTGCGAAGACGACCGTCGCGGCGTCTACTCGGTGATCACCGACGCCGGCCGCAAGCGCTACGCCGAGACCGAGCCGACGTACTGCTCGGTGCTGCGGACCGCGCTCGACAAGGCCGCGGGCGATCCCGAGCTCACCGCCGCGGTCGCCGCCGTCCGCGGCGCTTGACCCGAATATGCCACGGTGGTTATATACGGGCACAGGCACCCTGACAGGAGGACGCCGTGCCCGCGAAGCTGCTGACCGCCGACGATCGCCCCGTGCTCAGGCTGGAACGCCGTCTCGAGCACCCGCCCGAGAAGGTGTGGCACGCCCTCACCGACCCCGCCGAGCTGGCGCACTGGTTCCCCGCGCAGGTGGACGTCGACCTGCGCGCGGGCGGCGCCATCCGGTTCACCTTCCCCGGTGAGGACGACACGACGACCGGCCGGGTCGTCACCGCCGACCCGCCGCACGAGTTCACCTTCGTCTGGAACGACGACACCCTGCGCTGGCTGGTGTCCCCGGACGGCGAGGGCAGCCTCCTGGAGTTCACGCACACCTTCGGCCGCGGCGACCCCGCGATCGCGAGGCTCGCGGCGGGCCGCAACGCCGCCGGCTGGGACGTCTGCCTCGACGCCCTCGACGCACGGCTGTCCGGCCGCTCCTTCACCCAGCCCGGCCAGTGGCACGACCGGATGGCGTCCTACGTGACGGAGTTCGGCCTCGACACGGGCGAAGTCCTGCCGGACGGCACCATCCGCTTCCGCCGCGACCTGGTCTGGAAGCCCGTCGACGAGGTGCGGGCGCTGCTGCCCGGCGAACCCGGCTGGCACGTGCTCCAGGACCCGCTCGACGGCACGCGCGTCGAGCTCACCGAAGCCGCCGAGGCCGACGTCCCCGCGCAGCTGGCCAGGCGGCACGAACAGCTCGACAAGCTCTTCGCCGCGACCCACGGCGTCGACCTGCCGGACTGGACGCCCGACCGCGTCGAGTACGTGAAGAAGCAGTACGCGGAGCGTCCGACCCAGGGTTGACGCTTCCCCCGCGCGGCCGCATTACGTTCGGTCCATGCGAATCCGCGTGGCACTCGACGTGCTGGCCGCGCTCGTGCTGGGGATCGGCGCGGGCGGCAACCTCGCCGCGGGCGCGTGGACGCTCCCGGTGTGGCTGCCCGCCTGGCTCGGCTGGACGATCCTGCTGACGAGCGTTCTCCCGATCGTGCTCCGGCGGTGGTGGCCGCTCGGCAGCTACGTGCTCAGCCTCGTGCTGGCCGCGGCCGCCGTCCCGATCGGCGGCCCGGTCTTCGGCGTCGCCGTGGTCGGCGCCGGGTGTGCGCTTTACGTCGTGGTGGTCCGGCTGAACCGCCGGTTCGGCCAGATCGGCCTCGCGGCCGGCATGATCGAGCTGGGTGTGCTGGCCCTGGTCCTGTCGAACCCGAGCGCGGCCACGACGGTGAACTTCAGCGTGTCGGCGCTGGTGGTCGGGTTCGTGCTCGGCATCACCGTCCGCACCCGTCGCGAGTACGCCGTGATCGAACGGGAAAACCATGCGCGCCAAGCGGTTTCGGCCGAACGCCTGCGGATCGCGCGGGAGATGCACGACGTCGTCGCGCACAGCATGAGCCTGATCGCGGTGAAGGCGGCGGTCGGCAACCACGTCGCCCTCGAGCAGCCGGACCAGGCGCGGGACGCGTTGCGCGTCATCGAAGACACCAGCCGCGAGACGCTCGCCGAGCTGCGGCGGATGCTGGGGGTGCTGCGCGACGGCACCGGCGTCCCGGCCCTGGCGCCCGCCCCGACGCTCGACGACCTGCGTGCGCTCGCCGAACGCGCGCAGATCGCGGGCCCGGCCGTCGACCTCGTCGTCGACGGTCTCGACGAGCTGCCGAACGGTGTCGGCCAGTCCGTGTACCGGATCGTGCAGGAGGCACTGACCAATGTGGTCAAACACGCGGGCGCGACGACGTGCCGCATCCACGTCACCGGCGGCGACGGCGAGGTGAGCATCGAAGTGCTCGACAACGGCCGCGGCGGCGTCGCGACCCCGGGCCACGGCCTGATCGGGATGCGCGAACGCGTCGCCGTCTACGGCGGCGAGTTCAGCGCGGGCCCGTGCGACCACGGCTTCCGCGTTTTCGCGCAGCTCCCCTACGAAACGGCGGTGGCCCGATGACCCGCGTCCTGATCGCCGACGACCAGGCGTTGCTGCGCGGCAGTTTCCGCGTGCTGGTGGACAGCGCACCCGGGCTGAGCGTGGTCGGCGAGGCGTCCGACGGGGTCGAGGCGGTCGCGCTGACCCGGCGTGAGAAGCCGGACGTCGTGCTCATGGACGTCCGGATGCCGGAGATGGACGGCATCGAGGCGACCCGCCGGATCTGCGCCGAGACCGACGTCCGGGTGCTGATGCTGACGACGTTCGACCTCGACGAGTACGTCTACGCGGCCCTGCGCGCGGGCGCGAGCGGCTTCCTGCTGAAGGACACCCGCCCGGCAGACCTGCTGGCGGCCATCGACGTGGTGGCCTCCGGCGACGCGCTGCTGGCGCCGTCGGTGACCCGGCGGCTGGTGGCGGAGTTCGCGCGGCTGCCGGCCGGCCCGGTGACCCGGTTGGACGGCGTGACCACGCGCGAACAGGAAGTGCTGACGCTGATCGCGCGCGGGTTCTCGAACGACGAGATCGCCGCGCGCCTGCACCTCGGCATCGCGACGGTGAAGACCCACATCGGCCGCCTTCTGCACAAGCTCGCGGCGCGCGACCGGGCCCAGCTCGTGATCACGGCGTACGAGTCGGGGCTGGTCCGCCCGGGCTGAGGCTCAGGACGGCTACGGTGGGTTGGAGGGAGGTACACCTTGAGTCGCAGCATCCTCGTTTCCGGCGCCAGTATCGCCGGACCCACCTTGGCCTCGTGGCTTTCGCGGGCGGGCTGGGACGTGACCGTCGTCGAACGCTTCGACCACGTGCGCGAGCAGGGCCAGAACATCGACGTCCGCGGGGTCGGGCGCCAGGTCATCCGCCGGATGGGCCTGGAGGACGCCGTGCGCGCCGCGCACACCGGGGAGACCGGCACGGAGTTCGTCGACGAGCACGGCCGCGCGATCGCCACCTTCGCGGGCGGCACCGACGACACGTCCGGTGGCACGGCCGAGCTGGAGATCCTCCGCGGTCAGTTCGCCAAGATCCTCTACGAGCACTCCAGGAACGACGCCGAGTACGTCTTCGGGGACCAGATCACCGCCCTGCACGACGACGGCTCCGGCGTGGACGTCGAGTTCCGGCAGGGCGCGAGCCGGCGGTTCGACGCCGTCGTCCTCGCCGAAGGCCTCCGCTCACGCAGCCGCGCGCTGGTCATGCCCGACGCCCGGATCGACGAACTGGGCCTCTACAGCGCCTTCCTCGCCATCCCGCGCACCGGCGACGACACCGACCGCTGGCGCGTGCTGGCGTGCGGACGAGGGCGGACCCTCTCCCTGCGCCCGGACAACCTCGGCACCACCCAGGCGTCCCTGGGTTTCATCTCCGACGTGCGCGGCCTGGACCGGCTCGACCGCGACGACGTCGTCGCGGTCCTGCGGGCGACCTTCGCCGACGTCGGCTGGGCCGGTCCGCGCGTGCTCACCGAGCTGGACAACGGCTCCCTGTACTTCGAGGACGTCGGGCAGGCGAAGCTCGACACCTGGAGCCGCGGCCGGGTCGCGCTGCTCGGCGACGCCGCGTACTGCGCGTCCCCGATCAGCGGCATGGGCACCACGCTGGCCCTGGCCGGCGCCTACGTCCTGGCCGGGGAGCTCGCCGGTCACGACGATCCGCGCGTCGCCTTCGCCCGCTACGAACAGGTGCTGCGGCCGCTGGTCACGAAGGCGCAGCAGCTCCCGCCGGGGGCGCCGCAGATCGCCCACCCCCGTTCCCGCCTGCAGCTCACCGCGTTCCGGACGGCGGTGCGCGTGGCCGCGTCACCGGTGCTCGGCCGGGTGTCGGGGCTGGCCGGCAAGTTCATGTCACCGCCGGCCGAGGCGATCACGCTGCCGGAGTACCCGATCCCGGCGGCCACCGGGTAGGTCAGCCCACCGCCCGGGTGAACGGCGCGAACCTCCGTGCCGGGTCACCCGGGAGCGTGCGGCCACCGAGGACCAGCCGGGGCGCGAGGGCGCCCGGGACCAGCCCGCGTTCGCGGATCCACGCGGTCAGCGCCGGGAACCGGAAGTCGGGGTCCACGCGGACTTCGCCGGACGCCGACCGCGCCACCCCGCGGATCAGCGCCTTCGCCTGCTCCTCCGTGTCCGCGACCACCGGGCCGATCACGGTCACGTGCCCGATGTCCACGCCGAACGCAAAACCGCCCGCCACGACGAACGGCGTCCCCAGCCGCTCCAGCAGCGGCCGCCGGTCCACGCCCTGAGCGCGCAGGTCCAGCGGGAAGACGTCCGGTAACGAACCCGGCGAAGCGCCCGGCCCGCCGTCGTCGGCGAAGGTGCCGACGTGGCCCTGGCAGCCGCCGTCGAGGACAAAGCCCATCGACTCGTACAGCGGCTGCCCGGACTTCGATGCGTGGAGCCAGACCACCCGGTCGCCTGCCGCCGCAAGCGCTTGCGCCGTGATCGCGCGACCCAGGCCCTGGCGCTCGTAGCGGGGCGCGACCAGCACCATCGAGATCGACGCCACCGCGCCGAAGGACACCAGGGCGGCCGAGGCGGCCAGACCGTCGCCGTCCGGCGCGTCGATCCCGAACACCTGCCCGACGTCGTGCAGCATCGCCCACTTCGGCGGCTCGCGCGGCCACGACCGGGATTCGGCCAGGTCGGAGCAGGCGGGCAGGTCCGCGGGGGTCAGCAACCGGATCTCCATGGACGTTGCCTACGCCACACGCGAAGTGACCGGCAAGTAGCTAAGCTCCCGTGGCATGAGCAGTGCGACGGAGCCGCTCGGGACGCCGCCCGAGGACGAACCGGACATCCACACCACGGCCGGCAAGCTGGCCGACCTGTACCGCCGGTACGACGAGGCGGTGCACGCGGGCTCGGCCCGCGCGGTGGAGAAGCAGCACGCCAAGGGCAAGAAAACCGCGCGCGAACGGATCGAGCTGCTGCTCGACGAAGGCTCGTTCGTGGAGCTCGACGAGCTGGCCCGGCACCGCTCGACCAACTTCGGGCTGGAGAAGAACCGCCCGTACGGCGACGGCGTCGTCACCGGCTACGGCAGCATCGACGGCCGCCCGGTCTGCGTGTTCAGCCAGGACGTGACGGTGTTCGGCGGCGCGCTCGGCGAGGTCTACGGCGAGAAGATCGTCAAGGTGATGGACCTGGCGATCAAGACCGGCCGCCCGATCATCGGCATCAACGAAGGCGGCGGCGCGCGCATCCAGGAGGGTGTCGTCTCGCTCGGCCTGTACGGCGAGATCTTCAACCGCAACGTCAAGGCGTCCGGCGTGATCCCGCAGATCTCGCTGATCATGGGCGCGAACGCGGGCGGGCACGTCTACTCCCCCGCGCTGACCGACTTCGTGGTGATGGTCGACGAGACGTCGCAGATGTTCATCACCGGCCCGGACGTCGTCAAGACGGTCACCGGCGAAGACGTCACCTTCGAGGAGCTCGGCGGCGGCCGGACCCACAACACGAAGTCCGGTGTGGCGCACTACCTCGGTTCCGACGACGAAGACGCGATCGCGTACGTCAAGGAGCTGCTCTCCTACCTGCCGCAGAACAACCTGTCGGACGCGCCGGTGTTCGAGGCGTCGGACGCGCCGGCCGGGTTCTTCGATGACGTGACCGACGCCGACCGCGAGCTGGACACGATCATCCCGGACTCGCCGAACACGCCGTACGACATGCACGAGGTCATCACCCGTGTGGTCGACGACGGCGAGTTCCTCGAGGTCCACGAGCTGTTCGCGCCGAACATCATCGTCGGGTTCGGCCGGGTCGACGGCCAGAGTGTCGGCGTGGTCGCGAACCAGCCGACGCAGTTCGCCGGCTGCCTCGACATCGACGCGTCCGAGAAGGCCGCGCGGTTCGTGCGCACCTGCGACGCGTTCAACATCCCGGTGGTGACCTTCGTCGACGTCCCGGGGTTCCTCCCGGGCACCGACCAGGAGTGGAACGGCATCATCCGCCGTGGCGCGAAGCTGATCTACGCCTACGCCGAGGCGACCGTCCCGCTGGTCACGATCATCACGCGCAAGGCCTACGGCGGCGCGTACGACGTCATGGGGTCGAAGCACCTCGGCGCCGACATCAACCTCGCGTGGCCGACCGCGCAGGTCGCGGTGATGGGCGCGCAGGGCGCGGCGAACATCGTGCACCGCAAGACATTGGCGAACGCCGCTTCCGAAGGCCGCGACGTCGACGCGCTGCGGGCCGAGCTGATCCAGGAGTACGAGGACACGCTCCTGAACCCGTACGCGGCGGCCGAGCGCGGTTACGTCGACTCGGTGATCGTGCCGGCGCACACCCGCGGGCACGTCGCGCGGGCGTTGTCGTTGCTGCGCAACAAACGTGAGGCGCTGCCGCCCAAGAAGCACGGGAACATCCCGCTGTGAGCGAGGAGCGCAAGCCCCTGCTGCGGGTGGTCCGAGGAAACCCGAGCGACGCCGAGCTGGCGGCGCTGACGGCGGTCGTCGCCGCGGCGGCTTCGGCTCCGGCGTCCTCGGAGAAGCCGAAGCCGCGTACGTCCTGGTGGGGCGACCACGCGACCGCGCTGCGGAAGCCCCTTCACCACGGCGAAGGTGCTTGGCGCGCTTCGGGTTTGCCCGGCTCCTAGCGCGAAAGAGCGTCGAGGAACACGGTCGGGACCTCGTTCTCGCGGACGACCGTCCCGAGCAGCGCGGCCAGCCGGTCTCGGTCCTCGGTGCCCAGGCTCGCGGCCAGGTCGTCCACGCGGCGGCACGTCGCCGCGTAGAAGTCCTCCGCCAGGACACGACCTTCGGCCGTCAGCACAACACGCACGGCGCGGCGGTCGGCCGGATCGGGTTCGCGGCGGACGAGCTCCCGCCGGACCGCGCGGTCGACGAGCCCGGTGAGGCTGGACTTCTCCAGGCCGAGCGTCGCGCCGAGGTCGCCCATGCCGTAGGGCCGGCCCATCAGCACGCACAACAGCTGACCCTGCTGCACGGTGAGCCCGTACTCACGGGCCGACTCGGCGTAGACGGCGTTCACCAGGAACGACGCCCGCACGAGCCCGGCCACCACGCCGAGGTCCTCCCCGCGTTTCCCCATCACACCAGCCTACTTCGCGACGGCCTCCCGCACGGCGGGCGCGATCTCCTCGGCCCACCGGGCGGCGGCGGTCTCGTCGGGAGTGCTGCCGCCGGGCCCGAAGAGCACGAACCCGGCGGCGCCGTGCTCCAGCACCGCGCCGGTCAGCTCCTCGATCCACTGGTCCGGTGAGCCGCCGATCCAGCGCCCGTCGTCGGCGCGGGTCTTCGCCAGCGGCTTTTCGCTGATCCGCCCGGGGAAGTTGTAAACGGTGACAACGTCGGCGGGCTCGCGTCCGGCGGCGGCCGCGGCTTCGTCGATCACCGGCCGCGAGGTGCGATAGCGTTCGCTGAGCCAGTCGGCGGCGCGGCCGGGCATCCACCCGTCGGCCACCCGCCCGGTGACGGCGAGGGACTTCGGCCCGACGGACCCGGTCCACACGGGCGGCACGGGTTCCTCGGCCGGCTCCAGGTTCGCGACCTGGTAGAACTCGCCGTCGAAGGTGACCGGCCCACCGCCCCCGCCGAGCAGTTTCACCAGCCGGATCCCCTCCTCGAACGCCCGCACGGCCGCCCCGGGCGTCAGCTTGGCGACGCCGAGCCGGGCGATGTCGTCCCAGAGCCCGCCGACGCCCATGCCGAGCACGATCCGCCCGCCGCTCAGCGCGGACAAGGACGTGACGGTCCTGGCGAGCATCGGCGCGTGGCGCGTGGGCAGGTTGGTGACGCTGACCAGGCCGGAGACCCGTTCGGTGCGCCCGAGCAGAACGCCGATCTCGGCGTAGGCGTCGAGCCGGTCGACGTAGTAGGGGTGATCGGAGACGGTGACGAGGTCGAGCCCGGCCCGGTCGACCTGGACGGCGAGCCGCAGGGTCTTCTCAACGGCGGCAACGGCCGTTGACACCCCGATCCCGAAGTGCACCATGATTCCTCCCAGTTTTAGTTCGCTCTACGAACTGACTATACATAGTTCTTAGCACGAACTACTGAGACTCAGACAGGAACCCTCCGGCGAGCACGCACCATCAGGGTCTCCACGCTCCGCCCTGCCCGCTTCACTTCCTCCACTGCGAGGGAAGCGTGGGTGCAGCCCGCCTTGGTCTTCATGTTCAGGAGAGCGCTCAACGCACGACTCGTCTCTTTGTCGACCTTCCGGATTTCCTCCTCCGAGCGCCGGCCCAGCACTCGGTGCAGCTGCCCCGGTCGTGAACGTGCTCTCGTATCCAGCCAGGGCTGCGAGTCCGTCACCGTGGCCAGAGGTCGGTCCTCCATCGACCACTCCCTAAGCGTTCCGAGAGAAGCCACCGGAGCCCCGACACCGGATCATGGAAGCTTCCAGACCGTGTACGCACGGTCACAGAACCGACCGTGGACTCCCGCATAGTCTGCGCCGTATAGTCCACGTGGAATAAACGACCTGGAGTCATCCGGAGGGACCAACGATCATGGCCTCGGCCAAGCTGACCCCACTCGGCATCGCGGTGCTGGAGCTGCTCCACGAGAAGCCCATGCACCCGTACGAGATGGCCCAGCTCATGCGGGAGCGGTACGTCAGCACGCGGGTCAACGTGAAGGCGGGCTCGCTCTACCACACCGTCGAACGCCTGCACCGGGACGGCTTTGTCGAGGTCGTCGACACGCAGCGTGACGGACGGCGGCCCGAACGGACCGTCTACGGCATGACCCAGGCGGGCCTGGACGCGTTCAACCAGCGCGGCCGCGAACTGCTCGGCGACCTCGTCGAGGAGTTCCCCGCCTACCTTTCCGGGCTCGCCGTGATCGACGAACTGGGGCGCGAAACCTCGTTGATCGAGCTCGACCACCGGGTCACGCGGCTGCGCGCCGCGGTGGCCGCCGACCAGGCCGTGCTGCAGCGGCTGGCCGAAGACGCGACGCCGCCGATCTACTGGCTCGACTGGCGCTTCAAGTGCGACCAGCGGAAGTTCGAGCTCGAGTGGACCGAGCGGCTCGTCGACGACCTCGCGTCCGGGCGGATCCCGTTCCAGGACTGCGAACAACCCAGGCTCACGCTCATCACCAAGGAAGACGACGATGAACGCAAGACAAGCTAACCCGTGGGCCGCGCTGGGCGCGCTGTGCCTCGGCTTCTTCATGATCCTGCTCGACACAACCATCGTGTCGATCGCGATCCCGACCATGCTGCGCGAGCTGAACGCCGGACTGAACTCGGTCGTCTGGGTGATCAGCGTCTACCTGCTCACCTACGCCGTGCCGATGCTGTTCACCAGCCGCCTCGGTGACCGCTTCGGCCCGAAGCGCGTGTTCCTCGCCGGGCTGGTCGTGTTCACCGGCGCGTCGCTGTGGTGCGGTCTGTCCGGCAACGTCGAGATGCTGATCGCCGCGCGTGCGGTGCAGGGGCTCGGCGCCGCGCTGATGACGCCGCAGACGCTGGCGTTCATCACGCACCTGTTCCCGCCGGCCAAGCGCGGCCCCGCGATGGGCATGTGGGGCGGTGTCGCCGGCCTGGCGACCATCGCCGGCCCGCTGCTCGGCGGGGTGCTGGTGGACCACCTCGGCTGGGAATGGATCTTCTACGTCAACGTGCCGATCGGCGTGATCGCCATCGTGCTGACGCTCATGCTGGTGCCGGACTGGCAGCCGAAGCACTCGCATTCCTTCGACCTGCTGGGGATCGTGCTCTCCAGCGCGGCCCTGTTCTGCATCGTGTTCGGCGTCCAGAACGGCCAGCAGTACGACTGGGGCACGGTCTGGGGCGGCATCACCGTCTTCGAGATCATCGGCGCCGGCGTGGTGCTGCTGCTGGCTTTCCTGGCGTGGCAACGGTTCAACAAGCGTGAGCCGCTGCTGCCGCTGCAGGTGTTCTCGAACCGGAACTTCTCGGCCGGGACGCTCACCGCGACCACGGTCGGCTTCGCGATGACCGGCATGTTCCTGCCGCTGGTGATCTACATCCAGTCGGTGCTCGGGCTGACCCCGACCATGGCCGGCCTGCTGACCGCGCCGATGTCGCTGCTGTCCGGGATCATCGCGCCGTTCGTCGGGCGCGCGTCGGACAAGGTCAACGGCAAGTACCTGGTGATGTTCGGCCTCGCCTCGCTCGCCGCGGGGCTGGGTGTCATCGCGCTGCAGGCGTCGCCGACGAGCAGCCCGTGGAGCTTCATCCCGGCGCTGCTGCTGTGCGGGCTCGGCATCGGCTGCATCTTCTCGCCGATGAGCAACATGACGATGGGCTCGGTCGAGCCGCGGCTGGCCGGGACGGCGTCGGGCATCTTCAACACCTCGCGCCAGGTGGGCGGCGTGCTGGGTTCGGCGGCGATCGGCGTGCTGCTGCAGGCGCGCGTGACGGCGTCGATCACGGACGAAGCGGCGAAGGCGGCCACGCAGCTGCCGGAGCAGTACCGGGCGCCGTTCGCGGAGGGCATCGCGAAGGCGGCCGCGAGCACGGGCGAGTTCGGCTCCTCGGGCGGTCCGTCGCCGATGCCGGGGCTGCCGGCGGAGATCGCGGCCCAGGCGGGGAAGCTGGCCTCGGACGCGGTCCACAGTGGACTCACCGACGCGGCCCGCGTGACGATGCTGCTGCCGATGGTGGTGCTGCTGCTGGGCATCGTCTCGGCCGCGGTGATGCGGCAGGTCAAGCCGCGCTGGGAGACCCCGGCGCCGGCCGCGCCCGAGGCCGCCACGGCCTGAAAGCCGGGCGGGCCTGTCGTTCCGGTGTCGGGTGGCCGGATCGACAGGCCCGTACGGACCGCGGGAGCGGTGGTCTAGTTCGACGTGGCCTTGGGCAGCGAGGGGGGCTCGGTCCGGAGCGGCTCGCGGCCCTTCGAGGGGCGGCGCTTCACCCACCACGGCGGTCGTGCCCCCAAGGCGGAACCCGTCACCCGTACCGTCATCGGGGTCACCTCCGAGCTCCTCGCGGCACCCGCGCCGCCCATATGTTGCGAGCCACAACAAACTAACTCGGCATCCGGGTGACGGCGGTCACAATTCGGTCACGACCCCCGCCCGGGTAGGTTCCCGGGGTGCAGTTCGTCCTCGCCTCCCAGTCCCCCGCCCGGCTCGCCCTGCTGCGCTCGGCGGGCCTCGACCCGGCCGTGTTCGTCTCCGGTGTCGACGAAGACGCCGTCGCCGCGTCGCTGACCGAGCCGGAGCCCGCCGAGCTGGTCATGGCGCTCGCCGCGGCCAAGGCCGAAGCCGTCCTCGACCAGGTCGCCGCCGCGCACCCGGACGCCGTGGTCGTCGCCTGCGACTCGATGCTGAACATCGGCGGGCGGATGGTCGGCAAACCGGCCACCCCGGACATCGCGCGGCAGCGCTGGGCCGCGATGGCGGGCTCATCCGGTGAACTCTTCACCGGCCACACGGTCGTCCGGCTCGAGGGCGGGAACCGCGCCAAGGAGGCCTCCGGCTCGATGTCGACGGGTGTCCGGTTCGGCACGCCGAGCGCCGCGGAGATCGACGCCTACGTCGGCACCGGCGAGCCGCTACACGTCGCCGGCGGCTTCACGATCGACGGCCTGGGCGGCTGGTTCGTCGAAGGCCTCGACGGCGACCACACGAGTGTCATCGGTCTCAGCCTGCCGCTGACGCGCCGGCTGCTGGCCGAGGTCGGCGTGAGTGTCGTGGATCTCTGGCGGCCTCCCGCATCCTGAGAAAGGCACCACACGAACGGGCGATCCGGAAGAGTCCCGTCCTGCCTAACGTTCTTCTGACGAGGCAAGACAAGATACTTTCAAGCACCGGAGTAGCCCCGTGTCTTTTGTACGGACATACACCAAGCCGCGGGTGTTCGCGGCCGCGGTTCTCGGCGCGCTCGTCGTTGGCGCCCTGCTGGGTGTCGTCGCACGGCAGACCGAGGCCGGCTGGCTGACCGATCTCCTCGACCAGATCGGCACCATCTTCACGACGCTGCTGCAGATCGCGGTGATCCCGCTGGTCTTCACGGCGATCGTGGTCGGCATCAACAGCCTGCGCAAGCTCGGGGGCGGCCGCACGGCCGCGCGCCTGGGCGGCAAGACAGTGCTGTGGTTCGCGATCACGTCGTTCATCGCCTCGCTGATCGGCATCGCCGTCGGCCGGATCTTCAACCCCGGCTCCGGCGGCCTCGGCGGTGTCGAAGCCACCGCGAAGAACGCCGAGAAGGCCGCGAAGAGCGTCGACAGCTGGGGCTCGTGGAGCGCTTTCATCAACGGGCTGCTGCCGGAGAACTTCATCAAGGCCTTCGCCGACGGCGAGACGCTGCAGGTGCTGTTCCTCGCGCTCGTGATCGGCGCCGCCGCCTACAGCCTGGGTGACAAGGCCAAGCCGTTCGTCGACTTCACGACGAGCGTCTTCGAGATCATCCAGCGCTACCTCGGCTGGATCGTCCGGCTCGCCCCGATCGGCATCATCGGCCTGATCGGCGCGGCCGTGGCCAACTACGGCGACGCGCTGTTCCGGCCGCTGTTCTCGACCACGCTCGCGGTGTACGTCGGCTGCCTGCTCGTGCTGTTCGTCGTCTACCCGATCCTGCTGCAGTTCGTGGCCAAGGTCAGCCCGCTGAAGTTCTTCTCGAAGGCCGGCACGGCAATCCAGTTCGCGTTCGCCTCGCAGTCCTCGGCCGCGACCCTGCCGCTGACCCGCCAGTCCGCGGTGAACCTCGGCGTCCAGCCGGCGTACGCGGCCTTCGCGACCCCGCTCGGCAGCGCCACGAAGATGGACGGCTGCGCGGCGGTCTTCCCGGCGATCGCGGCGATCTTCGTCGCGAACCTCGCCGGGGTGTCGCTGAACTTCTGGCAGTACGCAGGCATCGTGGTGGTCGCCGTGATCGGCGCGCTCGCGACGGCCGGCACCACCGGCTGGCTGACGGCGTTCACGCTGACGACGTCGTTCATCGGCCTCGACGCCAAGCAGGTCGCGCTCGGCCTGGCGCTGATCTACTCGGTCAACCCGATCATGGACATGATGCGCACGGCGACGAACGTGGCCGGCCAGATCGTGGTCCCGGTGGTCGTAGCCCGCGGTGAGGGCCTGCTCGACGAAGCGGTCCTCAACACCCCGACGGACCGCCCGCAGGCCTCCGACGACGGCTCCGCGGCCCGCCACACCGAGCCCGCCCCCGCCTGACCTGACGCCGAGCGCCCCGGGGCCCGCCTCGGGGCGCTCGTCAGGAGGACGGGCAGGCGCGCAGGTCGGCGCGGGTCAGGCGGATGTCCGGCCAGCCGCGCAGGTCCGAGGGCGAGGTCACCCGCCGGGTGCAGCCCACCGACTTGCCCGTCAGGTCGTAGACCTCGCCCAGCACCGGCGCCGCCGCGCACTGCGGGGTGCCGTCGTCGGCGTCGGCGCAGTCGTGGCGGACCACGATCACGTCCGGGCGGCCGTCGGCCGTGACGTCGTAGAGCGCGAGCGTCCCGGCGTCGGCGTAGAACGGCTTCCCCGAGTCGCGCCACACTCCCCCGCCGGCGACCAGCAGCTCGCCGTACGCGGCCGTGCCCTCGTCGCCGACGTCGCCGCGGACCAGGCACGTCGGCGCGGCGCCGTCGATGCAGCGCAGCGAGTTCTGGTCCAGCCGCACCCCCAGCTGGGCGATCGACAGCTCGAACACCGTGCCCGGCTCCGGCCCGATGCGCAGCCGTCCGGACCCGCCCGAGGCGTCGGTGAGCAGCACGACCGGTGTGCCGCCGACCGTCATCGCCGCGAGCTGGCGGCACGGCCCGCCACCGCAGGTCACCACGGGCGCCACCGGGCCGGCCGCGGGCTCGGCCGCGCCGGCGGGCACCTCCGGGCGCGGCCGCAGCAGGAACACCGAGCCGATCGCGCCGAGGGTCACCACCGCGGCCAGCACCGCGGTGAGCAGCGCCGACCGGGGCGTCCGCGCTGCCGAAGTCCGCATAAGACAGAGCGTAAGCCGCTTCGCGACCGTGTGTGGGCAGCGCCCCGGCGCCGTGTGGCCGAAATCCCCCGGGGGTGCGAGACCACCCCGGCGGACCCCCTGAACGGGTGACCTGATAGGGCCAGATCTCGCTCTGCGTGTCCGTCTATGTTGGCCGGGTGACGAACCCCAACCTTCCCCCCGCCCTGTACCTGCCGACCGGGCCGGTGAACGTCGAAGCCGAAGGCGCGTCGATCGAGCTGCGCCGCACGCCGGACGGCCGCACCGCGCTGGTCGCCTTCACCGCCCTCGACCGGCTGATCGACTGCTGCGGCGAGCACCAGCCGTGGGTGCTGGTCAACACCGAGCACCTGCCGAAGGTGCACGCCGCGAACCCGTACGACGTGATCGTGCTCGACTCGCCGCTGCCGGCGGAGCTGCGTCACCACGTCTGAGCGTGGTTCAGCTCTCACTCCAGAGACGCGCGACGTCGTATCCGTAGACTTCCCAGGTGCCGCGCAGGCGGTCAGCAATGCAGCTGTCGGACACAGGAGGTGCGGGGTGGCCGAGCAGGTCGGCGAATCCACGGGTGGCCCGGTGACCAAGATCCTGGTCGCCAACCGGGGCGAGATCGCGGTACGCGTGATCAGAGCCGCGAAAGACGCTGGTCTCACCAGTGTCGCGGTGTACGCCGACCCGGATCGCGACGCACCGCACGTGCGCCTGGCCGACGAGGCCTTCGCGCTGGGCGGCACCACGGCCGCGGAGAGCTACCTCAACATCGACAAGCTCCTCGACGCGGCGAAGCACTCGGGCGCCGACTCGGTGCACCCGGGTTACGGCTTCCTCTCCGAGAACGCGGACTTCGCCCAGGCCGTCCTCGACGCCGGGCTGACCTGGATCGGGCCGAGCCCGCAGGCCATCCGCGACCTCGGCGACAAGGTCACCGCGCGGCACATCGCGACCCGCGCGGGCGCGCCGCTGGTGCCGGGCACCAAGGAGCCGGTGAAGGACGCGAGCGAGATCGTCGCGTTCGCCGACGAGCACGGCCTGCCGGTGGCCATCAAGGCCGCGTTCGGCGGCGGTGGCCGTGGCCTCAAGGTCGCGCGCACCCGCGAAGAGATCCCGGAGCTGTTCGAGTCCGCGACGCGCGAGGCGGTGGCCGCGTTCGGCCGCGGCGAGTGCTTCGTCGAGCGTTACCTGGACAAGCCGCGGCACGTCGAGGCCCAGGTGCTGGCCGACCAGCACGGCAACGCGATCGTCGTCGGCACCCGCGACTGCTCGCTGCAGCGGCGGCACCAGAAGCTCGTCGAGGAGGCGCCCGCGCCGTTCCTGTCCGACGACCAGCGCAAGCGCATCCACGAGTCCGCCAAGGCGATCTGCAAGGAAGCCGGGTACTACGGCGCCGGCACGGTCGAGTACCTCGTCGCGACCGACGGCACGATCTCGTTCCTGGAGGTCAACACGCGCCTGCAGGTCGAGCACCCGGTGTCGGAGGAGACGACCGGCCTCGACCTCGTCCGCGAGATGTTCCGCATCGCGCGCGGCGAGAAGCTGCGGATCACCGAGGACCCCGAACCGCGCGGCCACTCGATCGAGTTCCGCATCAACGGCGAGGACGCCGGCCGCGGCTTCCTGCCCGCGCCGGGCACGGTGACGAAGTTCGTCGCGCCGAGCGGGCCGGGGGTGCGGGTCGACTCCGGCGTCGAGTCCGGCAGCGTCATCGGCGGGCAGTTCGACTCGATGCTGGCGAAGCTGATCGTCACCGGCACGGACCGGAACAACGCTCTCGAACGCAGCCGCCGCGCGCTCACCGAGATGATCGTCGAGGGCATGGCGACGGTGCTGCCGTTCGACCGCGTGATCGTGAACGACCCGGCCTTCATCGGCGACGAGAACGGCTTCAGCGTGCACACGCGCTGGATCGAGACGGAGTTCGACAACCAGATCGAGCCGTTCGTGGCGCCGGACGTCGAGGCCAC
Source organism: Amycolatopsis sp. NPDC104819 (assembly GCF_055583145.1). NCBI lineage: Bacteria > Bacillati > Actinomycetota > Actinomycetes > Pseudonocardiales > Pseudonocardiaceae > Amycolatopsis > Amycolatopsis sp. NPDC104819. The sequence goes on from NZ_JBVJON010000003.1 coordinate 303,360, forward strand.
CGAAGACGAGCCTCGCCAGAACGTCGTCGTCGAGGTCGGCGGGCGGCGGCTCGAGGTGTCGCTGCCGGGCGGGTTCGCGCTCGAAGGCGGCGGCGGGGGCGGCGGCACCGCCGTCAAGGCGAAGCCGCGCAAGCGCGCCGGCGGGGGCAAGGCCGCCGTCAGCGGCGACGCCGTCACCGCGCCGATGCAGGGCACCATCGTGAAGGTCGCCGTCGAAGAGGGCCAGTCGGTCGAAGCCGGTGAGCTGATCGTCGTCCTCGAGGCGATGAAGATGGAGAACCCGGTCACCGCACACAAAGCGGGCACCGTGACCGGACTTTCGGTCGAGGTGGGCGCCGCCGTGACGCAGGGCACCCAGCTCCTGGAGATCAAGTAGCGCAGTTCGTTACGGATGTCGTGGTGGGCCGCCCCCGAGGCGGCCTACCATCGACTACGTGACCGAAGTCCCGTCTCCGCAGCTGCGGATCAGCGACCAGAACCGCGAGTCCGCACTGACCGCGCTCGGTGAGCACATGAGCGCGGGGCGGATCGACATCGACGAGTACGGCGAGCGCTCGGCCCGGATCACCGCGGCGAAGACGCGCGGCGAGCTGGGCGAGATCTTCGGTGACCTGCCGGCGCCGCACCCGAAGTACGACGACGTCCCGCAGGCCGTCGCGGCTCCCGAACCGGAAGCCGCACCGGCTCCGCGGCACCCGGGCACGGCGGACGGCTGGAGCGGCGGGCAGCGGTTCGTCGCCGCGTTCCTCCCGCTGGTCTGGATCGCGACGATCGCGCTGATCGCCACCGGCCTCGTGTCCGGGACGCTGATCTTCGTGCCGATCGGGCTGAGCATCTTCGGGCGGTCGATGTGGGGGCATGCCGGGCGGCACGACCGGCACGACCGGCACCTGCGCGACCGCGAGCGCCGGCGCGCGCTGCGCGACTCCTACCGCCGCGAGATGGGCCGCTGATCCTCCCGTGGGCGACATGCTGCTGAGCGACGCCGAACGCCAGGACGCGCTGGACGTGCTCGAGGAGCACGTCCGCACCGGGCGGCTCGACATCGACGAGTACGGCTCGCGCTCGGCGAAGGTCACCGCGGCCAAGCGCGTCAGCGAGCTCGTCCCGCTGTTCGACGACCTGCCCTCGCCGCGGCCGAGCGCCCTGCTCAACGGCGCCGCCGCGCCGCAGGTGCCGGTGATGACCGGCGAGACCACGCTGTCGCGCTGGCTGACGGCGAGCGCGGTGCCGATCGCGATCGTCCTCGCCGTGGTGGTGCTCATCCTGTCCCGCGGCCGGCTGCTGATCATCTCCGTCGCGCTGCCCCTGGTGGTCGCGATGATCGCGGGGGCCCGCCGGCGGCGCTGAACCTGCGAGAATCGCCGCGTGATGGGCGTGGTCCCGGGCGCGCTGGACGCCCGAAGCGAACGGCTGGCCGGACCGATCTTCACGGTCGTCGGCCTGGCCGGGCTCGCGGCGTGCGTGATCTGGGGCCCCGGTGTCCGGGGTGTCACGCTGGTCGCCGTCGTGGTCGCGGCGGTGTGGGTGCCGCTGCTGGTCCCGCTCTTCCCGCACCGGCGGGCGCACCCGTGGCTCGTCTCCGGCTACTACGCCGGGGTGCTCGCGGTCGCGACCGTGCTGGTGGCCCGCGACGACACCTTCATGGGCTTCGCGTCCTTCGGCTACCCGCTCGCCTTCGTGCTCTTCCCCGCGCGGTGGGGTTTCTTCGCGGTGGCCGCGACGGCGACGCTGCCGCTGCTGGCCGCCAACTCGGATTCGCGAAGCCCGACCTGGGTGCTGGTCGCGTCGATGGCCGGGCCGCTGCTGTACGCCGCGTGGTTCGTCGGCGCGGAGAGCGAGCAGCGGCGGAAGGCGAACGTCCGGCTGGAGGCCGCGCTCGAGGAGAACGCGGACCTGCACGCCCGGCTGGTGACCCAGGCGCGCGAAGCGGGCGTGCTCGACGAACGGCAGCGGATGGCCCGCGAAATCCACGACACGCTCGCCCAGGGCCTGACCGGGATCGTCACGCAGCTGCAGGCCGCCGACGGCCCGGACCGGGATCGGCGCGTGGAGCAGGCTCGCACGCTGGCCCGGGAGAGTCTCGGCGAAGCGCGACGCGCCGTGCAGGCACTGCGGCCGGAGCCACTGGACGCGGCCCAGCTGCCGGAAGCGCTTTCCCGGCTGGCCCGGCGGGTGTCGGAGACGTCCGGGGTCGCGGTGCGCGTCGAGACGACCGGGGACACCCGGCCGCTCCTGCCGGAGCTGGAGGAGACGCTCTACCGCGTCGCGCAGGAGGCGCTGGCGAACGCGGAGAAGCACGCGAAGGCGTCCAGGATCGGCGTGACACTGTCCTATGCGGACGATCTGGTCCTGCTCGACGTCGTCGACGACGGGGCCGGCTTCCGGCCGGGTGACCGCGGCGACGGCACCGGGTTCGGCCTGGAGGCGATGCGGCAGCGCGTCCGGCGGGTGGCGGGAACGCTGTCGGTCGAGAGCGAGCCGGGCGGCGGCACGGCCGTGAGCGCGCAGGTCCCCGCCCTCTGAGATTGCTCCTTTCGCCGGGCAACCCGTCCGCCGGTCCGGACGTGGTGATCGTGCAGGTCGGGGGAAAGGGGACAAAATGAGGAAGATGTGGCTGCGGGCGGGGGTGCTCGCCACCGTGGCGATCGCCGTCACCGCGCTGGGGGTTCCGGCGGCGCAGGCCCAGGCCGTGCGGCTGTCGTGGAAACCGACGATCCTGCCGTTGCCGGCCGGGGCGAGCCCGCTGGGGCACGGGTACCTGAACGGTTCGGACGGCCACGGCGAGTACACGGGCTCGTTCATCGTCGACGACAAGCTCCAGGTCGTGAGCTGGCGCGACGGCAAGCCGGTGCTGCGCGGTGTGCCGGAGGGCTACGAGTGGGCGATGGTCGCCGGGGAGGACAGCTCGGGGCGGGTGTACGGCGACGCGCTGGACTACGACTCCGACAACGACCGTTCGTTCGTCCTCGACGCCACCGGGTTCCACCTGCGCGAGAACCCGGCGGGCTTCCGGGACTTCCAGGTGCGCGCGGTCAACAAGCGGGGTGACGCGGTGGCCATGCTGATCAGCGACGACCCGGCCGCCGACGCGCCGGCCGTCTGGCCCGCCGGTGCCGCGGCGCCGACGATCCTGTCGTTCCCGCCGGGCACCGACAACGTGACCGACATCGACGACGACGGCGCGATCCTGTTCTTCGGGATCGAGCGCGACGTCGTCTGGAAGAACGGCGTGAGCCGGCCGCTGGCCGACATCGCCGGCTTCGCGAACCCGCACGGCTCGTCGATCCGCAACGGCGTCGTCGTCGGGTTCGCGTCGAACGCCAACGCGTCGCAGGCGGTGCGGTGGACGACCCCGGAGAAGGCCACGGCGCTCTCCGGCGGCGACTACGCCATCGACCAGAACGTGGGCGGCCTGACGGCCGGGCTGGCGCCGGTCCCGGGTTCGTTCCGGGGCAAGCCGATCGCGTGGCGCGGCACCACGCCGGCCGGCGAGCTGAAGCAGCCGGGCACCTACACCGGCTACCAGCCCACCCACGTCAGCGACGACGGGACGTTCGCGGGGATCGCGTCGAACGGCCCGCTGGACGAGGGTGGGGTGCCGGTGATCTGGCGGTTGACGCCGTGACGCGGCCTTGACCGGGCGGGCCGGGAGCGACGTGCTCCCGGCCCGTTCCTAAACCGTTCCCGGGGTTCGCGCGTGCTGGCGGCGAACAGGGGAGGAACGGATGACCTTCAGAACCAAGGCACTCGCCGTCGCCGCGGCGGCACTGCTCGCCACCACGCTCGCGCAGCCCGCGCAGGCCGCCCTCGGCCGCTGGGAGGCCGACCTGCTGGCCTTGCCGGCCGGCTACTCGGACGCGTCCGGGTGGGTCCGCGGCACCGACAGCCACGGCGGGTACGCCGGGAACCTCTGGCTGGACGGCACTTCCCACGTCGTGACGTGGTCGAAGGGGCAGCCCACCGTCCACCCGGCGCCCGGGGACTCCCCGTCCGCCGAAGTCCTGGACGAGAACTCGTCCGGGACCGTCCTCGGCCAGACCATCGACCGGTACGGCTCCCGGCTGCAGCCCTTCCTGCTCGACCACGGCGAGTACCGGATGCTGCTGGCGCCGGGCGACTGGGCGAGCCTGACCGCGGTGGCGCTGAACGAACGCGGCGACGTCGTCGCCAACGCACAGCCGAACGGCGGCGGCGCGGGCGCGGTCGTCCTCTGGCACGCCGACGACCGCGACCACCCCGTCGTGATCACCGGGCAGCCGTACCTGTCCGCCACGGACATCGACGACGACCGCGCGGTCCTGGTGAACTCGCTCCCGAACTCGTTCGTCTGGCGGGACGGTGTGTTCGAGCAGCTCACGGCGCCTGCGGGGGCGGCGTACGTCAACGCCTCCGGCATCCGGAACGGGCAGGTCACCGGGAACTTCGGGGCATCCGACTGGCTCACCCTCGAAGGCGTGCGGTGGCGCTCCCCCGGGCAGCCGGAAGTGCTGCCGTCGTCCAGCACGACGTTCGGGCTCAACCGGCTCGGCCTGATCGTCGGGTACGGCACCAGGCCCGATCCGACCGGCCCGCTGGGTCCCCTCTCGGTGTGGCTGGCCGGGCGTGCGATGGGGCCACTGCCCCTCGCCGGGTTCAGCGCCGGCTATGCGAAGACGGTCGGTGACGACGGGACGATCGCGGGCGTGGTCTCCGACCGGAGTCCGTCGACCTACGGCGGTCGCCCGGTCGTGTGGCGCTACTCGCTGCGCTGACGCCGTGACCCGGGCCTGATCCGGCCTTGATCGCCGGGCCGGGAGCGACGTGCTCCCGGCCTGGCTAGGCTGGGTGGAGTGGAACCGGTGGAGATCAACGCGGGCACCTACTACCTGCGCCAGCTGCGCGCCGACCGGCACCTCGACGACCGGCCGCTGCTCATGGAGGCGTTCGCGGACCCGACGCACCGCAAGTACGTGCTGAACTACCGCTTGCGCACCCTCGACGAAGCCACGGAGTACGTGACCCTCCGAGCAGCCCAGTGGGCCGGCGACGAGCGGTGTTCCTGGGCGATCGCGGAGCCGACGTCCGGGCGCCTGCTGGGCGAGGTGGGCCTGCGGGAGCTGGACCTCTCCTCGAACTACGCCGAGGCGACGATCTGGGTCCACCCGGCCGAGCGCGGCAAGGGCATCGCGACCACGGCGTTGAACGCGGCCTTGCGGTTCGGCTTCGGCGGGTTGGGGCTGACCGAGGTGAGCTACCGGTACGAGGAGAGCAACGCGGCGTCGGCGATCGTGGCGGAGCGCTGCGGGTTCACGCTGGTGGGCCCGGAGCCGGACCGGGCGCCGACGGGCGAACGCCTGATCCGCTGGCACCGGACCTCCTGACGCTCCCTCAGCTCACCGGCTCCACCAGGCCCGAGCGGGCCTCCGGGGCCGCCGACCGCAGCGCGTCCGCCGCTTCGTCGCTCGGCTGGGACTGGGACTCGCGTTCCGACTCCACCCTCGCGCGGTAGACCTCGATCTCCCTCTTCACCGTTTCGGGTGACCAGCCGAGGACCTCGCCCACCAGGGCCGCCACCTGCTCCGCGCAGTCCACGCCGCGGTGGGCGTACTCGATCGAGATGCGCGTCCGGCGGGCCAGGATGTCCTCCAAGTGCAGCGCCCCCTCGTGCGAAGCCGCGTACACCACCTCGACGCCCAAGTAGTCCGGCGCGTGCTCGATCGGCTTGAGCAGCTCCGGGCGGCCTTCCGCCGACGCCAGGACCTCGTGGACCAGAGACCCGTACCGGTCCAGCAGGTGCCGGACCCGGTACGGGTGCAGGCCGTGCTCGGCGGCCAGGTGGTCGGCCTGGTTGACCAGCGCGTGGTACCCGTCCGCGCCGATCAGCGGGACCTTGTCCGTGATGGACGGCTGGGACCGGCCGGGCAGATCGACCGCCGCCGCGTCGACCGCGTCCGCCGCCATCACCCGGTACGTCGTGTACTTGCCGCCCGCGATCGCGACCAAGCCCGGGGCCACGCGCGCCACCGCGTGCTCGCGCGAGAGCTTCGACGTCTCTTCGCTCTCCCCCGCCAGCAGCGGGCGAAGGCCCGCGTACACACCTTCGATGTCGTCGTGTGTCAGCGGTGTCGCCAGGACGCTGTTGACGTGCTCGAGCAGGTAGTCGATGTCGTGCTTCGTCGCCGCCGGGTGGGCCAGGTCGAGGTTCCAGTCCGTGTCCGTGGTGCCCACGATCCAGTGATTCCGCCACGGAATGACGAACAGCACCGACTTTTCGGTGCGCAGGATCATCCCCGACTCCGACACGATCCGGTCGCGCGGGACAACGATGTGCACACCCTTGCTCGCCCGCACGCGGAACCGCCCGCGGCCGCCGGACAGCCGCTGCAGCTCGTCGGTCCAGACGCCGGTGCAGTTGATCACCGCGGCCGCCGAGATCTCCGTTTCCCGGCCGTCCTCGACGTCGCGCACCCGCACGCCGGACACCCGGTCGGCCTCGCGCAGGAACCCGACCACCTGCGTCGACGTCCGCACGACCGCGCCGTAGTGAGCCGCCGTGCGCGCCACCGTCATCGTGTGGCGGGCGTCGTCGGACTGCGCGTCGTAGTAGCGGATCCCGCCGATCAGCGCGGACCGCTTGAGCGCCGGCACCATCCGGAGCGCGCCCGCGCGGGTGAGGTGTTTCTGGCCCGGGACACTGCGGGCGCCGCCCATCGTGTCGTACATCAGCAGGCCGGCCGCGGTGTACGGGCGTTCCCATACGCGGTGCGTCAGCGGGTACAAGAAGCTCACCGGCTTGACCAGGTGCGGCGCGATGGTCGTCAGCATCAGCTCACGCTCGCGCAGGGCTTCCCGGACCAGGCCGAACTCGAGCTGTTCCAGGTACCGCAGGCCGCCGTGGAAGAGCTTGCTCGACCGGCTCGACGTCCCCGACGCGAGGTCGCGGGCCTCGACCAGCGCCACCCGCAGCCCGCGGGTCGCGGCGTCCAGCGCGGTGCCCGCGCCGACGACGCCGCCGCCGATCACCACGAGGTCGAACGTTTCGCCACCGAGCCGCTGCCAAGTCTCTTCGCGCTTGACCGGGCCCAATCGAGCCGGGTTCGTCTCCGCTGCGTGCTGCGCCACGTGACATTCCTCCTCGGTACCGGCGAGGCTTCCAGCATCGCACGACCCGGTGATCATCCGCCCGTTCGCGGATGACACGTGTGGCGTAACCCTCCGCGATCTTGCTGTGGCATCCGGCCGGATCTTGAAAAGATTCGGCTGGCCGGTGCTTGGAATCCGCTTCTACGCCCCGGTAACGTCGCGCGGACGTGGGTCGGCAACGGTGCCGTGGCACGCCGTGATCGACCCTGCGCAGAGTGTCCAGTGTGGAGGTGCAGCGGTGAGTGCTGGGGCAATAATCGTCTGGGAACTACTGGGAACGGCCGCCCTGATCCTGCTCGGCAACGGTGTCGTCGCGAACCACGTGCTGCGCAAGACCAACGGCAACAACGGCGGAATCCTCTTCATCAACTTCGGCTGGGCGTTCGCCGTCTTCACCGGCGCCAGCATCGCCGCGCCCAGCGGCGCGCACCTGAACCCGGCGGTGACCCTCGGGCTCGCCATCGCGGACAAGACCAAGTGGGCCGACGTGCCCTTCTACTTCATCGGGCAGATGGCCGGCGCCATCATCGGCGCCCTGCTCTGCTGGGCGACCTACAAGCTCCAGTTCGACGACCACCCCGAGCCCGAGAACACCCTCGGCATCTTCTCCACCGCACCGCAGATCCCGAACGTCGCGTGGAACCTCGTCACCGAGGTCATCGGCACCTTCGTGCTGGTGGCCTGGATCCTGCTCAGCCCGACGTTCGCCGCGACCGACGGCGGCACCCCGAACTTCGGCAACTCCGCGCTGGGCTACGCGGGCGTCTCGTTCGTGGTCCTTGTGATAGGCACCTCCCTCGGTGGCCCGACCGGGTACGCCATCAACCCGGCGCGTGACCTCGGCCCCCGGATCGCGTACGCGTTCCTGATGCCGATCCGCAACAAGGCGAACGCCAACTGGGGCTACTCCTGGATCCCGGTCGTCGGCCCGCTGGTCGGTGGCGCTCTCGCCGCGCTCGTCTACCTCCTCGTGCACAACCTGACCTGATCGCCCGTCCGAGAAGAACTCCTGGAGCAAGCATGACTTCGTACGTAGCCGCGATCGACCAGGGCACCACCTCGACCCGGTGCATGATCTTCAACCACGAGGGCCGGGTCGTCGCCGTCGACCAGAAGGAGCACGAGCAGATCTTCCCGAAGGCGGGCTGGGTCGAGCACAACGCCGAGGAGATCTGGGAAAACACCCGCACGGTCGCCGCGGGCGCGCTCGCCAAGGCCGACCTGCACGCGAGTGACATCGTCGCCGTCGGCATCACCAACCAGCGCGAGACCGCGCTGGTCTGGGACAAGACGACCGGCAAGCCGGTGTACAACGCGATCGTCTGGCAGGACACCCGCACCGACCGGATCGTCACCGAGCTCGGCAACCTCGGCGGCGGCCAGGAGCGCTACCGCGACAAGGTCGGCCTCCCGCTCGCGACGTACTTCTCCGGGCCGAAGATCAAGTGGATCCTCGACAACGTCGACGGCGCGCGCGAGAAGGCCGAAGCCGGTGACCTGATCTTCGGCAACATGGACACCTGGGTGCTCTGGAACATGACCGGCGGCGCCGACGGCGGCGTGCACGTCACCGACCCGACCAACGCCTCACGCACCATGCTCATGGACCTCGACACCCTGCAGTGGGACCCCGAGATCGCCGCCGAGATGACGATCCCGCTGTCCATGCTGCCGGAGATCCGCTCCTCCTCCGAGGAGTACGGCAAGGTCCGCGAGAAGGGCGCGCTCGCCGGCGTGCCGATCGCGGGCATCCTGGGCGACCAGCAGGCCGCGACGTTCGGCCAGGCCTGTCTTTCGCCCGGCGAGGCCAAGAACACCTACGGCACCGGCAACTTCATGCTGCTCAACACCGGCACCGAAAAGGTGATGTCGCAGAACGGGCTGCTCACCACGGTCTGCTACAAGATCGGTTCGAACGACACGGTCTACGCGCTGGAAGGCTCCATCGCCGTCACCGGTTCGCTGGTGCAGTGGCTGCGCGACAACCTCGGCATGATCTCGACCGCGGCCGAGATCGAGGAGCACGCGCGCAGCGTCGAGGACAACGGCGGCGCGTACTTCGTCCCGGCGTTCTCGGGTCTGTTCGCTCCTTACTGGCGGTCCGACGCTCGCGGCGCGATCGTCGGGCTCACCCGGTTCGTCAACAAGGGACACCTGGCCCGCGCGGTGCTGGAGGCGACCGCCTTCCAGTCGCGCGAGGTCATCGACGCGATGAACGCCGACTCCGGAGTCCCGCTGAAGTCGCTCAAGGTCGACGGCGGCATGGTCGTCAACGAGCTGCTCATGCAGTTCCAGGCCGACATCCTCGGTGTGCCGGTGATCCGCCCGGTGGTCAACGAGACCACCGCGCTGGGCGCCGCGTACGCCGCCGGCCTGGCCGTCGGGTTCTGGAAGTCCGAAGACGACATCCGCACCAACTGGGCCCAGGACAAGCAGTGGGACCCGTCGATGGACGACGCCCGCCGCGAATCCGAGTACCGCAACTGGAAGAAGGCCGTCACCAAGACCTTCGACTGGGTCTCCGAAGAGGACTGACCGGCCTGGGCCGGGGGCACCACGTGCCCTCGGCCCGCCCCTCAGTCGTCCCAGCTAAGTCGTCCCAGCTCAGTCGTCCCAGCCCTCCGGCTTGCCGGACTGCTCGTTGGGGGCGATGACCAGGAACGGCACGCCCTGGTCGTCCACCACCCGCACCTGCCGCCCGTACGGGGAGTCGAACGGCTGGTCCAGCGCCTGGCCGCCGAGCTCGACGACCTTCGCCGCGCTCGCGTCGGCGTCTGCCACCGAGAAGTACGCCGACCAGTTCGACGGCACCTCCGCCGGCGCGGACGCGGGCAACGCGCCCAGCCCGCCGACCGGACGGCCGTCGACCAGCAGCACCGCGTAGGTGAAGTCGTCGTTCGACAGGTCCTGGAAGCCGTAGCCGAAGACCGTCTCGTAGAACGCCTTCGCGGCCGGGAAGTCCCGGCTCATGCACTCGTTCCACGCCAGGGTGCCCGGCGCCGCCGTGACCTGCGTGCCGATGTGGTTGCCGGGCTCCCAGAGGCCGAAGACCGCGCCCGCCGGGTCGGCCGCGACCGCCATCCGGCCTTCCTTCATCACGTCCATGACCGGCAGGAGGAGCTGCCCGCCGGCCGCCACGACCGCTTCGGCCGTCCGGTCCACATCGGACACGGCCAGGTACGTCGTCCACATCGCGGGCATCTCCTGCCCCGGCGGTGTCTGGCCGATCCCCGCGACCGGGCGTCCGCTCAGCTCCGCCATGCCGTAGAAGCCGGTCTCCTCGCCGCCCTTCTGCACGTCCCAGCCGAACAGGCCGCCGTAGAAGGCCACCGCTTTCGCCTGGTCCGGCACCATCAGGTCCACCCAGCTGGGCGTGCCGTCCGGCCACCGCTCGTCCCGGAACATCATGTCGACTCCCATCCCTCGTCCGCGCCGCCTCGGGTGACGGCCGACACAGTGTGGCACCGGGGTCCGACAAAACCGGAAATCAGCCCTGGACCAGGCGGGCGTACACGACGATGTTGTCGACGTAGTTGTGCGCGCTCCGGTCGAAGACACCGCCGCAGGTGATCAGCCGGAGCTCGGGGCCGGGTGTGTCGTCGTAGACGCCTTCACCCTCGAAGTCCTGCTTGGGCACCTGGTGCACCTTCGTCACCTCGAACGACGCCGTGGTGCCGTCCTTGCGGGCGACCGCGACCCGGTCGCCGGGCGCCAGCTCCTTAAGCCGGTAGAAGATGCCCTTCTGGTGGTTGCCGTCGACGTGCCCGAGCACGACGGCCGGCCCGACCTCGCCCGGCGTCGGCGCGTAGGTGTACCAGCCGGCCTGCAGCGGCGTGGTCACCGGCGGCACCTGGACGGTGTTGTCCGCGTTCAGCCCGAGCGGAACCAGCGACGAGTGCGCGCCGATCTTCGGGATGTCGATCGAAACCGGCTCCGACTTCGGCATCGACGCGACGGCGTCGGCCCCCGCGGCCCCCTCGGCCCGCGGTTCCGGGCTCACCGCGACCGGCTGGGCCGGCGGCGGCTGAGCGGTGGACGGCTCGGACCCGCCGCCCAGCGTCAGCACCAGGACCGCCAGGACGGCCAGCAGTGCGACGACGAGCGCGATCAGGTAACCCCGTCTGGTCGTGATCCTCGTGGTCATGGTCTCCCCCGTGACTGGCGCCTGCAGTTCACACGTCCGGGTGGCCCGTTCGGTTGGGTCCCGACGGTACCGCCGCGGGCGGGCCACTCCGGAGCCCCCGCTCCGGAGTGGCCCTGGAAGATCAGCGGCGCCGAGCCCGTCGGGCCAGCACGAGGCCGCTGCCTCCGATCGCGAGCACCCCCATGGCGGCCGCGGCCGCGAGGGGTGTGCCGGAACCGTCGTCCGGCCCGTCCGTGCCACCGGTCTGCGGGGCGCCCGCGGGCACCTTCGCGACCTGCTTGCCAGGCTGCTTCGCGGCCGGCTGCACCACGAACCACAGCTCCTGCGTCTCCGGGCCGCAGTGCAGCGCCACGATGTACTTGCCGGGCTTGACGTTCTTGACGGTCGCGTCACCCCAGTTGCCCGGCTTGGCGAAGCTCAACGCCGCCGACCGCACGCTGACGGTCTCGTCCGGGCCGCGGGTCTGGCAGTGGAAGTCGACGGCCACCTTCGTGCCCGGCTTCGCGGCCGACGGCGAGAACGTCAGCGCCTTCGTGACCCGGGTCTGCGGGCCGTTTTCGTCCGAGGGCGCGGGGGTGGTGGGCTTGGCCGAGGTGGACGGCGCGGTGTCCGGCGTCGCCGCGAGCGCGGCGGTGGGCGCGAGCACCAGGAATGCCGCAGCGACCCCCGCGACGACAGCAGTGTTCTTCATTCTTTTCTCCCCTGTGGATTCGCTTCGGAAATGACGGGAAACGGACGCCGTTCGCAGTTCCCCCTGCATCGATCTGCTCCGCTCACCTACACAGCCAAAGACGTCTCCACCTGCGATCGGTTGCGCCCTAAGGTCACGAAAACATCGCGGAATCAACGGCGAGGAACCCAGAAAAAACCACCCCGGAGCGCGGCTCCGAGGTGGTCTTTTCGAACTGATGAATCAGCCGGCCATACTGCCGTCGCCCGCTTTCGCCGCGCCGGAAGGCACCTTCGCGACCTGAGCCGCGGGCACCGAGAACTGCGTGCGGTAGGTGTTGCTGCCGCAGGTCACGGTCAGCGGGTACGTCCCGGCCGCGGTGCCCGGCTTGAGCGTCGCGTCGGCGCTGATGTTCGCGTCCGTGCCCATGAACGGGCCGGGGAAGTAGTTGGCGAAGGTCAGCACCGGCGACGAGAACACCGGCGAAGCGCCTTGGCACTTCGCCAAAGCGACGTTCGGCGCATCCCGGACGTACTTGTTCACGAGCGTCTGGTTGATCGCGGTGTTGACGTTGAGCTGCACGCTGCCCTCGGGAGCGGCCGGTGCGGGACTGCTGGTCTGCTGCGCCGTTGCCGGCGCCGCCAGCGCCGTCGCCCCGATCACCGCTGCCGCAACAAAAACCACCGTCTTGCGCACCTTCGCACCCTTCGCGTCCTTCAGCCTTACAACCGACAAGACGCGACGGGTGCGAAGGGGTTGCGTGACTTTCTCAGTCGAGATCGTCGTGGCGCATGAGCTGGCGCCCGGCCTCGGTGATCGAGCCCGAGAGCGACGGGTACACCGAAAATGTCAGTGCCAGGTGGTCCACTGTGAGCTGGTTCTGGACGGCGAGCGCGATGGGAAGGATGAGCTCGCTCGCTTGCGGCGCCACGACGACCCCACCGACGACCACGCCGGTGGCGGGGCGGCAGAACAGCTTCACGAAGCCTCGGCGGAGGCCCTCCATCTTCGCGCGCGCGTTGGTGGCCAGGGGCAGCATGATGGTGCGCGCGGGCACCTCGCCGGAGTCGATCGCCTGCTGGCTGATGCCGACGGTGGCGATCTCCGGGTGGGTGAACACGTTGGCGGCGACGGTCTTGAGCTTGATCGGCGCGACGCCTTCGCCCAGCGCGTGCCACATCGCGATGCGGCCCTGCATGCTCGCCACCGAGGCCAGCATGAGCACGCCGGTGCAGTCGCCGGCGGCGTAGATCCCGGGAACGGAGGTGCGGGAAACGCGGTCGACGGTGATGAAGCCGCCGGGGCCGGGTGCGATGCCGACCTTGTCGAGGCCGATGTCCTGGGTGTTGGGGACCGACCCGACGGTCATCAGCGCGTGGCTGGCTTCGATCACGCGGCCGTCGGCGAGGAAGATCTCGACGCCCTTCTCGGTGCGCTCGACGCGGTCGGCGCGCGCCTGCTTCGCGACGGTCGTGCCGCGCTGCGAGAAGACCTCTTCGAGCACCGCGGCGGCGTCGGCGTCCTCGTGCGGGAGGACGCGGTCGCGGCTGGAGACGACGGTGACCTTGACGCCCATCTCGGTGTAGGCGGACGCGAACTCGGCGCCGGTGACACCCGAGCCGATCACGGCGAGGTGCTCGGGCAGCTCCTGGAGCTCGTAGAGCTGACGCCAGTCGAGGATGCGCTCGCCGTCCGGCACCGCGCCGGGCAGCACGCGCGGGGTGGCGCCGGTGGCGATCAGGACGACGTCGGCCGGGAGCTTCTCGGTCTCGCCGTCCGGCTTGACGACGGCGACCTTGTGCGTCGCGAGGCCGGGCTCTTCGTCGCAGAAGCGGGCTTCGCCGATGAGGACGCGCACGCCTTCGCGCTGGACGCGGGCGCGGATGTCGGCGGACTGCGCGAGCGCGAGGCCCTTGACCCGGCCGTGGACGGTCGGGAGGTCGATGCTCGTGTCGGCCAGGTCGGTGTTGATGCCGAGCTCGCCCAGGTCGTGCATCTTCGCGAGGGCGCCGGAGGACGCGATGAACGTCTTCGACGGAACGCAGTCGTAGAGGACGCAGGCGCCGCCCAGGCCGTCTCGCTCGACGATCGTGACGTCGGCCCCGTGCTGGGCTGCGACCAGCGCGGCTTCGTAGCCGGCCGGGCCCCCGCCCATGATCACGATCCTGGTCACCTGGGTCCTCCTCTGGGCTGTTCGTGCGGTGGTCTCACCGTACGCGGCGAAGGTGACCGGACACTGAAGTGGGCGAACACGCCGAGTACGTCCACTCGGGTGAGGTGGGGGTCGCTACGCTGTCGGCGTGCCGTTGTATGCCGCTTACGGATCGAACATGGAGCCCGCCCAGATGCTGGAGCGCGCGCCGCACTCTCCGATGGCCGGCTCCGGCTGGCTGGAGGGGTGGCGCCTGACCTTCGGCGGCGAGGACCTCGGCTGGGAAGGTGCCCTGGCCACGATCGTCGAAGACCCGGGATCCCGGGTCTTCGTCGTTCTCTACGACGTCACGTCCCTGGACGAGACGGGCCTCGACCGTTGGGAGGGCGGCGAGCTGGGCATCCACTCGAAGATCCGCCTGCGCGTCCAGACCATGGACGGCTCGGTCCTGGCATGGCTGTACGTCCTGGACGCGTACGAAGGCGGCCTCCCTTCCGCGCGTTACCTGGGCGTCCTGGCCGATGCCGCCGAGGCTGCCGGTGCTCCCGCCGACTACGTCGACGACCTCCGCACCCGCCCCTGCTCAGGCATCACCGGCTGATGCCCCCTGAATCACGCGTGATGCCCTCCTGATCACGCGTGATGCCCCTACAGTCACGCGAGATGCCTCGAACGTAGGTTGAAGGCGTCGCGAAGCTCGGCAAGAAGACGGCCCGGGTCCCGCAGATCGGCGGCCGTGGCCCGGATCGTGATCCAACCTCGCCCGGCCATCCGGGCATCCCGCTCGGCGTCACGCTCATGTCGTTCCTCGTGTGCGGCGAACCCGTCGTACTCGAGCGCGATCCGGAGCGCGGGCCACGCGAGGTCGAGGACGTAGAGCCGGCGGCCGTCGACCGTGAGGATCTCGTACTGCGCCTCCGGCACCGGGAAGCCGGCCTCGACCACGGCCAGTCGGAGGATGCTCTCCGGCGGCGATTCGGCCTTCCCCGTCGCCAACGCCAGCAGCATCTGCGCCCTGTGGATACCTCGCCGGTCCCGACGGTCGATCAGGCGGTCACGGACGTTCGTCCGGAGCGTTCGGCAGTGGTCTTCCGGGAGCCCGGCCATGGCCTGGTCGACCGCCGCGAACGCACTTCGCTCGGCGCCCGAGCACAGGTAGTCGGCCAGTGCCAGGTCGAGTGAGAACACCGGCAGACCATCGATTTCGACCACGTCGAACGGCTGGTATTCGGCCCGGTGCACGACCAGCCCAGGCTTCGATCGAGCACGTTTCACCGGGGGCACGGACACGTGGATCACCGTGTCCTCCGTCACCGATATCCCATGCAGCGCAAGGGAAGTAGCGCCGGATAGTACGGCAGGCGGGCCGATGTGGATCAATGCCGCCTGAGCCAGCGTCGCCAGCTTCAGCGAGTCAGCGGCGTGGATGAGCACCCCACGCCAAGGTTGCGCGAGCACTCCCGTCGCGAGCCCCTCGAGCACCGCCCGGCGCCCCAGGATCCGATCGGCTTCGCCGCGTGAGACTGCCCCATGTCGCCCTCCCCAATTGATCACACAGTCGAGAATCGGCCCTTTCCCTCGACGAAGGGAAGAGCCGATTTCGCGAACTGTGGACAACTCGCTACGCCTGTGGATAACTCTGTGCGGAAACAGGCATCACGCGTGACTGGAGAGGCATCACGCGTGACTGGAGAGGCATCTCACGCGAGGGTGGTTAGGGCGGTGTGGACGAGGGTTCGGACTCCGCAGAGGAGGGCACGCTCGTCGAGGATGAAGGTGGGGCGGTGGATGTCGGACTGGGGGGACGGCTCGCCGGGCCAGACGCCCAGGCGGGCGAACGCTCCCTGGACGTGCTCCAGGTACCAGCCGAAGTCCTCGCCGCCGGATGACTGTTCGGTGCCGGCCAGGGCGTCCTCGCCCAGGGCGGCCTCGGCGCCGGCGCGCATCAGGGCCGTCGACTCCTCGTCGGACACCACCGGGGGGACTCCGCGGCGGTAGTCCAGGTGGAAGCCGACGCCCGTCGGGGCCAGCAGGGACTCCACCGACGAGGCCACCAGGGGCTCCAGCGCCGTCCAGACCTCGTGGTCCGCCGTGCGGAGCGTGCCGCGCAGGACGCCGTCCTGCGGGACGGCGTTGGCCGCCTGGCCCGCGTGGACCGCTCCCCACACCAGCACCGTGCCCGACCGCGGGTCGACGCGGCGGGAGAGCACCGCGGGCAGTGACGTGATGACCGTGCCCAGCGCGTGGACCAGGTCCGCCGTCAGGTGCGGGCGGGACGTGTGGCCGCCGGGTGAGGTGAGGCGCAGTTCGATCAGGTCCGCGGCCGACGTCAGCGCGCCGACGCGCATGCCGAGCTTGCCGACCTCGAGACGCGGGTCGCAGTGCAGGCCGTAGATCCGCTCGACGCCTTCGAGCGCGCCCGCCGCGATCATGTCCAGCGCGCCGCCGGGCATGACCTCCTCGGCCGCCTGGAAGATCAGCCGGACGCGGCCGGGCAGCTCCGGCGCGCCGGCCAGCGCGCGGGCCGCGCCGAGCAGGATCGCCGTGTGGGCGTCGTGGCCGCACATGTGTGCCGCGCCCTCGACGGTCGACGCGTAGGGCAGGCCGGTGTCCTCGGTGAGGGGCAGCGCGTCCATGTCCGCGCGCAGCGCCACGCATCGCTCGCCGCTGCCGATGTCGCAGACGACGCCGGTGCCGCCGGGCAGCACCCACGGCTTGAGCCCGACCGTGCGCAGCAGCGTGACGATGAGCTCGGTGGTCGCGAACTCGTGCCGCGACAGCTCCGGGTGCGCGTGGATGTGCCGCCGCCAGGCGAGCACGTCGGTCGCGTTGGCGCGGAGCCAGTCGTCGAGCCAGAACGGGCCGCGGCCCGCACCAAGGTCCTCCACGGGAGCCATGCTGACGCCGGCTTCGGAAATGAGCGCCTCCGGCCCCTCGAAAGAGGCATGAGGGTCACCTGGAACGTCCGGTCGTGAGTCGAGCACCGTCACGCCGCACCTCCTCCTGCAACACGGGTAACCCGCGCAGCGGCTGGGGTCACGCTTCGTGCCGATCGATCTGTCGTACGCATTTGCAGATGATCGTGCACCATGCAGGCGGCAAGCCGCGCCTCTAAAACCGCCGTCCTAGATGGCCGGTACCGGATCTGCGTTGAACGGCGTGCAGAACTTCGGCAACGCCGAAAACCTCAGGACTTCTTGGCCTTCTTCGACCGGATCCGCCGTCCCCAGACGACGATGCCGAGCAGGACGACCGCGACCAGGCCCGCGATCAGCTTGTTCTTGGTTTTTTCGCTGTTCGCCTTGTCGGTCTGGGTCGGGTCGAGCACCGGCCCGGGCGGCTGCGTCTGCGCGGGTACGAGCGCCGCGGCCTGCGCCGCCGACACCGACACGGTCGCCACGCGCACCGGCGACGCGACGGCCGGCGACGCGGCGAACAGCACCGCGCCCAGCACGCCGACCAGGACCAGAACCCGCAGTTTCGCCATGACGTCCCTTCGCCTCGACCAGGCATTCTGCCCGCGGAACGCCACCGCGTCAGCCACCTTGCGGTGGATTGAACGCGTCGAGGATCCGCTGAGCACCGAGGGTAGCCGTCAGCTCACCGTCTCGCACCGCCCGCTCGACGTCGGGAACGACCGTTCGCACGTCCGGATGTGCCGCCAGGCGACTCAGCAGCTGTTCGCGGACCATCGCCCACGTCCAGTCGACCTGCTGCTGACGGCGACGGGACTCGAGCTCACCGGACGCGCCGAGCGTGTCGCGGTGCTGCTCGATCGCGCCCCAGACCTCGTCGAGGCGCAGGTTGTGCAGGCCGCTGCAGGTCAGCACCGGCGGCGTCCACGACGCCTCGGGCCCGTAGATCATCCGCAGCGCGCCGGACAACTCGCGCGCCGCGCGGCGGGCGTCCCGTTCGTGGTCGCCGTCGGCCTTGTTGACGGCGATGACGTCGGCGAGCTCCAGCACGCCCTTCTTGATGCCCTGGAGCTGGTCGCCGGTGCGGGCGAGCGTCAGGAACAGGAAGCAGTCGACCATGTTCGCGACGGTCACTTCGGACTGTCCCACCCCGACAGTCTCGACGAGCACGGTGTCGTAACCCGCCGCCTCCATCAGCACGATCGTCTCGCGGGTCGCCCGCGCGACGCCGCCGAGCGTCCCGGACGTCGGCGACGGCCGGATGAACGCCCGTTCGTCGACCGCCAGGCGCGCCATCCGGGTCTTGTCGCCGAGGATCGACCCGCCGGTGCGTGTCGACGACGGGTCGACCGCCAGCACGGCGACGCGGTGCCCGGCCGCCGTCAGATCGGTGCCCAGCTGGTCGATGAATGTCGACTTGCCGACACCGGGGACACCCGTGATGCCGATGCGTCGCGCGCCACCGGACGACGGCAGCAGCTCGACCAACAGCTCCTGCGCCTGCGCCCGGTGGTCCTCCCGCTGCGACTCGACCAGCGTGATCGCCTTCGACAGCGTGCCGCGGTCACCCGCCAGCACACCCTTGGCGTAGGCGGTGACGTCGATCTTGCGCGGCAACGGTCAGGACTCCTGCGCGGTCAGCTGGCTGAGCAGGTCGATGGCGGCGTCCGCGAGCACCGTGCCGGGCCCGAAGATCGCCGCCGCGCCGGCTTCGCGCAGCGCCGGGTAGTCCTGCGGCGGGATGACCCCGCCGACCACGACCATGATGTCCTCGCGGCCCAGCTCGGCGAGCTCGTGGCGCAGCGCGGGCACCAGCGAGAGGTGCCCGGCGGCCAGCGACGAGACGCCGACGACGTGCACGTCCGCCTCGATCGCCTGCCGCGCGACCTCGGCCGGGGTGGAGAACAGCGGGCCGACGTCGACGTCGAAGCCGATGTCGGCGAAGCCGGTGGCGATCACCTTCTGGCCGCGGTCGTGGCCGTCCTGGCCCATCTTCGCGACGAGGATGCGTGGCCGGCGACCTTCCTCGGCGGCGAACTCCTCGACGAGCTGACGCGCCTTCTCGACGTTCTGCGACTTACCCACCTCTTCGCGGTAGACGCCCGAAATCGTCCGGATCTGCCCGGAGTGCCGGCCCCAGAGCTTCTCCAAAGCATCGGAGATCTCACCGACGGTCGCCTTCGCGCGGGCCGCGCCGATCGCCAGCTCCAGCAGGTTGCCGCCGTTCCCGGCGCCCTCGGTGAGCCGCCGCAACGCGTCTTCCGTCGCCGAAGAGTCACGCTCGTCGCGCAGCCGCCGCAGCTTCTCCAGCTGCTGCGTCCGGACGCCCGCGTTGTCCACCTTCAGGACTTCGATGTCCTCGTCCCCGGTGACCTGGTACTTGTTGACGCCGATCACCGGCTGCCGGCCGGAGTCGATCCGCGCCTGGGTACGGGCCGCGGCCTCCTCGATGCGCAGCTTGGGGATGCCGGCGTCGATCGCCTTGGCCATGCCGCCGGCCTGCTCGACCTCGCTGATGTGGCCCCACGCCTTGCGCGCGAGGTCATAGGTCAGCTTCTCGACAAAAGCAGACCCGCCCCACGGGTCGATCACGCGGGTGGTGCCGGACTCCTGCTGCAGCAGCAGCTGGGTGTTGCGCGCGATCCGCGCGGAGAAGTCCGTCGGGAGCGCCAGCGCCTCGTCCAACGCGTTGGTGTGCAACGACTGCGTGTGCCCCTGGGTCGCCGCCATCGCCTCGACACAGGTCCGCACGACATTGTTGTAGACGTCCTGAGCGGTCAGCGACCAGCCCGACGTCTGGGAATGCGTACGCAGCGAAAGCGACTTCTGCGACTTGGGGTCGAAGCCCTTGACCAGCTTCGCCCACAGCAGACGCGCCGCGCGCAGCTTCGCGACCTCCATGAAGAAGTTCATCCCGATCGCCCAGAAGAACGACAGCCGCGGCGCGAACTTGTCCACGCTCAGCCCGGCGTCGACACCCGAGCGGATGTACTCGACGCCGTCGGCCAGCGTGTAGGCGAGCTCGAGGTCGGCGGTCGCCCCGGCTTCCTGCATGTGGTAGCCGGAGATGGAGATCGAGTTGTACTTCGGCATGTGCTGCGAAGTGAAGGAGAAGATGTCGGAGATGACCCGCATCGACGGCTGCGGCGGGTAGATGTAGGTGTTGCGGACCATGAACTCCTTGAGGATGTCGTTCTGGATGGTCCCCGCGAGCTGCTCCGGTTTCACCCCCTGCTCCTCGGCCGCGACGACGTACAGCGCGAGCACCGGCAGCACCGCGCCGTTCATCGTCATGGACACCGACATCTTGTCGAGGGGAATCCCGTCGAAGAGCTGGCGCATGTCGTAGATGGAGTCGATGGCGACGCCCGCCATGCCGACGTCGCCGGAGACGCGCGGGTGGTCGGAGTCGTACCCGCGGTGGGTGGCCAGGTCGAAGGCGACCGAAAGCCCCTTCTGGCCGGCGGCGAGGTTGCGCCGGTAGAAGGCGTTGGACTCCTCGGCGGTGGAGAACCCGGCGTACTGGCGGATGGTCCACGGCTGGTTGACGTACATCGTCGGGTACGGGCCGCGCAGGAACGGCGCGATGCCCGGGTACGTGCCCAGGAAGTCCACATCGGACAGATCGGCGGCCGTGTAGACCGGCTTGACGCCGATGCCCTCGGGCGTCTCCCAGGCCAGCGCGTCCGGGCCCTTGCCGGTGGCTTCGTGCACCGCGCGGGCCCACGCGTCGCGGTCGCCCGGCGACGGGGTGCCGAGGCCGACGTCGGCGAAGTTCGGGATGGTCATCGCACAACTCCCAGCTTGGCGTGGAGGCCGTTGAGGACGTCGAGGGCGTCACAACCGGCGAAGACGTTGGCGTCGACGCCGTCGTAGGAGCCCTTGCCCGCCAGTAGCACGTACTCGGCGCCCAGCGACGCGGCGACTTCGGCCGCCTGCTCGGCGTAGGCGTCGTCGGTGCCGCAGAGGCAGGCGACTCGCGTGCCGCTCTCGCGGAACGCGCCCGGCAGGTCGTCGGTCGCGCCCGGGTTCACCGCCTCGATGCCGCCCGCCTGGAACAGGTTCGCGGCGAACCCGGCCCGCATGGTGTGCGCGGCGACCGGGCCCAAAGTCGCGAGGAAGACCTTCGGCCGGGCGCCGGTCGACGCGAGGTGCGCGTCGGAGGCGTCCCGCAGCGCTTCGAAGCCTTCGGCGTACCGGTGCCGTGGCAGCCCACCTTCCACAGTGGACACCACGGGCTCGCGGACCACCGGTTTCTCGGTGAGGTTCGGGAACTCGCTGACGCCGGTGAGCGGGTCACGCCGGGTGGCGATCCGCGACGAGCGCTTCTCCCACGTCGACGCCAGCCGCCCGGCCAGCGCGCCGGACGCCAGCTCCGCGACCAGGCCGCCCGCGGCCTCGATCGCCGTGAACTCGGCCCAGGCGGCGTGCGCGAGGTCGTCGGTGAGCTTTTCGACGTACCAGGAGCCGCCCGCCGGGTCGACCACGCCGGCCAGCTTGGACTCCTCCAGCAGCACCGCGTGGGTGTTGCGCGCGATCCGCGCGGA
Organism: Amycolatopsis sp. NPDC104819; assembly: GCF_055583145.1. Lineage (NCBI taxonomy): Bacteria > Bacillati > Actinomycetota > Actinomycetes > Pseudonocardiales > Pseudonocardiaceae > Amycolatopsis > Amycolatopsis sp. NPDC104819. The sequence goes on from NZ_JBVJON010000003.1 coordinate 324,913, forward strand.
GAAGGCGTCCGGACGGCCGATCGCCGCGTCGAACGGCAGCACGGTGACCGCGTCCGCCCCGCCGACACCGGCGCCGAAGCAGGCGACGGTGGTGCGCAGCATGTTCACCCACGGGTCGCGCCGGGTGAACATCGACGGCGACGTCACGGCGTGCTGGCGCATCGGCGAGGAGAAGCCGCACACCTCGGCGACGCGGGCCCAGAGCCGGCGCGCGGCACGCAGCTTGGCGATCGTGGAGAACTGGTCGGCGGTCGCGGCGAGCCGGAACTCGAGCTGCCCGGACGCGGTTTCGGCGTCGAGGCCCGCTTCGGTCAGGGCCCGCAGGTAGGTGACGCCGGCGGCGACGAGCGCGCCCAGCTCCTGGGCGTCCGACCCGCCGGCTTCGTGGAACGGGAGGCCGTCGGCGACGATCGTGCGCACCTTCGGGTACTTCCCGGCGACACGCGCGGCCAGCGCGGCGGCCGGTCCGACGTCGGCGGCCGAGCCGGACCGCGCCGCGAGCCCGACCGGGTCGGCGCCGAGCACGGCCACGGCTTCGCTCGGCGGGATCTCCCGCTCGGCGAACAGCTCGAACAGCGCTTCCGACGCGGCTTCGTACGACGCGCCGGCGTCCAGCACGACCGGCGCGAGGTCGAGGTAGACCTCGTTCAGCGCGTCGGCCAGCGACCCGGGCGCCACGGTCAGCCAGATCGACGTCACGCCGCCTTCGAGGTCGGCGAGGATCGCCCGGTTGACCGCCCGGGCGTCTTCACCGGCGAAGCGGGCGCGGACGTCCCAGCCCGTGCTGATCTGACCTTCCGCGCGGGCGCCGCGCACGAACGGCGACAGCCCGGGGAATCCGCTGTCCGCCGGCGCGTCTTCGGCCGTGTACAGCGGCTGGATCTCGATGCCGTCGTAGGTCTTCGTGACGAGCTTGCTCTCCGGGGCGCCCTCGAAGTCCTCGGGCAACCTGCCGCTCTTGCGCAGCACCCCGGCCACGAGCTCCTGCCACTGCCCGCGCGTCGCCTGGGGGAATTCACCCGCCAGGTCGAGCTCGGAGATCGGCGCTGACTCCGGACCGGCCACTTCAGTCATAAGCAGTGATGGTAGAGGCACGCGCCGCGTCCGACCTGTGAGTCTGGTCGCGCCTAGGGGTTCACCCAGTGCAGGTTAGGGGCCGCTCGGCCGCGTACGCCACAATTGGCGGGTGCCCTCCTCGAGCGAAGAGAAACGACTGGTCGCCGGTCGGTACCGGCTGCGTTCGGTGCTCGGCTCCGGGTCGATGGGCACCGTCTGGTCGGCCTACGACGAGTTCCTCCACCGGCAGGTCGCCGTCAAGGAGATGAAGGTGCCGCCGGGCATCCCGTCGTCGCAGGCGGACGAGCTGCGGGAACGCACCCTGCGCGAGGCGCGCGCGATCGCCGTGCTGTCTCACCCGAACGTGATCATCCTGCACGACGTCGCCCGCGAGAACGACCAGCCGTTCGTGGTGATGGAGCTGCTGCCCTCGCGCAGCCTGGCGCACATCCTGCGCGACCACGGGCCGCTGACGGTCGAGCAGGCCGCCGCGATGGGCATCGCGGTCGCGTCCGCGCTCGAGGCCGCGCACGCCGCCGGCATCACCCACCGCGACGTCAAGCCGGGCAACGTGCTCGTGGCCAGCGACGGCCGGATCAAGCTGACCGACTTCGGCATCGCGCGCAACGTCTCCGAAGCCACCATGACGCGGACCGGGATCATGCTCGGCTCGCCGGCCTACATCGCGCCGGAGGTCGCCTCCGGTGGCGCCGTCACGCCGGCCGCGGACCTCTGGGGCCTCGGCGCGACGCTCTTCGCCGCAGTCGAGGGCGCACCGCCGTACGACGCCGACGGCGACCCGCTGGAGACCGTCGGCAAGGTGGTCAACGGGAAGGTCCCCAAGCCGAAGGCCGGCCCGCTCGCCGACGTCATCAGCGCGCTGATGCGCAAGGAGCCCGGCAAGCGGATCACGCTGCGCGAGGTCCGGCACCGGCTGTACCCGCTGCAGACGAAGACACCGCTCGACCTCTTCGGTCCGGAGCTGTTCCACACCCCGGACGGCAAGAAGACGTCGGCGCAGCCGGACGCCAGCGACACCCAGGTGATCAAGACCGTCCTGCCGGAGAAGGCGGAGAAGAAGGCCGAGGAGTCGAGCAGCGAGCTCGCCACCGACCCCGGCCCGCTGCCCTTCCTGCGGCCGCCCACCCCGGCGCCCGCACCGGCCCCGGCGCCCGCGCAGACGGCCGCGACGGTGTTCGTCCCGCCGCCGCCGCCGCGGCCCGGACGCCGTGGCGCACGGGCCACGACGGTGCTCGTCGCCGTGGCGATCCTGCTCTTCCTCCTCGCCGCCGGCGGCGGGTTCGCGCTGGCCAGGACGGTCGGCGGGCAGTCGCTACTGCCGCCGGACAGCGTGCCGCGCAGCACGTCGAACGGCCCCACCGACGTGCCGCCGCCGATCCTCGTGCACCAGACCGGCGACGCGAGCTACGTGACCGGCAACGGCGGCCAGTTCGAGCTCGACGTGCCGGACGGCTGGCAGAAGTTCGTCGCCCCGCACAACACGGCGCGGTTCGGGGTCAGCCTGGCCGTCCAGTACGTCTCGCCCGACGGGCGCCGCTCGCTGCGGCTGGAGCGGCTGGCGGACTACTTCCCGAAGTTCGACGACGACGAGTACCTCACCTGGCTGAAGCAGTCCTACCCCGGTGACGCCTTCGAGCTCTTCCCACCGGCGCCGCTGCCGGACGGCAAGGGCCTGACGCTGACCTACCGCCTGGCCGAGCGCGGCACGCTGCCCGAGAGCGACGGTGGCGGTGGCACCCGCGTGACGTTCATGAACCTGGTCCAGGCCGGCACCAGCCTTTGGCTCCTCTCGGTCACCGCGCCGTCCGAGCAGGAGGACGCGGCCCGCCGGGACGTCTTCGACCGCGTCGCGGCCACCCTGAAGGTCACCGACTAGCCGGGCGGGCGCCCGAGCACCTCGCGGGAGACCTGCGCCTGGGCGAGGTGGCGCAGGCCGCTGAAGATCCGGTCGCCGAGCACCGTCGCGACCAGCCCGGCCTCGATGATCCGGTCGTAGGAGGCCAGGCCCGTCACCACCTCGACGTCGAGCTCCGCGACGCGCAGGGCCAGCCGGACGTAGTCCTCGAGCCGTTCGGCCAGCTTCTCGTGCCCCAGCTCCTTCGCCGTGGCGAGCGCCGCGACGACGTTCGCGACCGTCGCGTCCTGGCGGTCGTAGGACTCCCAGCCGCTGCGCAGGGCGATCTCCTCGAGCCGCTCGGACGCCCAGTCGGCGGCCGCGCCGGAGACGTCCGGGGCCGGGCCGGCCAGCTCCTTCTGGACGACGCCCATCGTGTCGTGCGGGGTTTCGCGGGCGTCGATCGCCTCGAGCACGGCGCCGACCGAGGCCAGCGAGAGCCCGCCGACCTCGGTGAGCGCCTTGATCAGCCGCAGCCGCTGGACGTGCCCCGCGGAGTAGCGGGCCTGGTTGGGGCTGGTGCGCTCGCCCGGCGGGAGCAGGCCCTCGCGCAGGTAGAACTTGACGGTCGCGACCGGGACGCCCGACTCGGCGCTCAGTTCGGCCATCCGCATGCGTGTCCGCTCCGATCCCAGGGTCGCCTCCGGGGCTTCCCTGAAGACTTCTCAGGATGGATAGCTTAGCTTCCCATAGCGGAGAGCTTGACTATCCATTCTGGGAGGAACCATGACCATCCTTGCCGACGTCCGGACCAGAACCCGCGGGTGGCACCGGCCGCCCGCCCTCGCCGCGGCCGCCTTCGGGGTGGTGGCCGTGCTGTGCGTCGCCGCGCTGCTGCTCGACCAGCGGACCCTGGGCGGCGCCCCGATCTGGGCCAAGCCGTTCAAGTTCGCCGTGTCCGGCGCGCTCTACTTCGCGAGCTGGAGCTGGCTCGTCTCGCTGCTGCCGCGCTTCCGGCGCACGGCCCACTGGCTGACGAACTTCCTCGTGCTGATCTTCGCCACTGAGTACGTCCTGGTCGTGTTCCAGGCGGTGCGCGGCCGGGCCAGCCACTTCAACCACGCGACCCCGCTGGACTCCGCGATCTACGACACGATGGGCAAGATGATCGCCGCGCTGTGGGTCGCGACGCTCGCCCTGACCGTGCTGGTGATGTTCACGAAGCCGGCGGACCGCGGGACCTTCTGGGCGGTTCGCGCCGGCACCGTGCTCTCGCTGATCGGCCTCGGCCTGGGCTTCCTCATGACGAGCCCGACCGCGCAGCAGCTCGCGCAGTGGCGGGCGGGCGGCCCCGAAGACGTCATCGGGGCGCACACGGTCGGGCTCGCCGACGGCGGTCCCGGCCTGCCGATCCTCGGCTGGAGCACGGTCGGCGGCGACCTGCGGATCCCGCACTTCGTCGGGATGCACGCGCTGCAGGCGCTGCCGCTGCTGGCCGTCGCCCTGCTCGCGCTCGCGTCGCGGTTCCCGCGGCTGCGGGACGACGTCGTCCGCGCGCGGCTTGTGCTCATCGGCGCGGCCGCCTACGCCGGGCTGCTCGCGCTCGTCACCTGGCAGGCGCTGCGGGCGCAGTCGATCGTGCACCCGGACGCCGTGACGCTGGAGGCGTTCGTCGCGCTGGTCGTGGCCGTCGGAGTGGGTTCGTGGGCGGCGGTGCGGTCGCGATGACGCTGTTCAGCCTGGCCTTCCCGCTGGCGACGCCGTTCTGGGCGCTGCTGATCCTGGCGCCCAAGTGGCGCTGGACGGCGCGGATCATGGCGTCGCCGTGGGTGCCCCTGCTGCCGCTCGTCTGCTACTTCGCGCTCGAACTGCCGCACTTCGGCGAGTGGGGGCGGGCGATGCTCTCCCCCGACCTCGGGGTGCTGCAGGGCCTGCTCGCGACGCCGTGGGGCGCCGGGCTGGTCTGGGCGCACCTCATCGCGTTCGACCTGTTCGTCGCGCGGTGGATGTATTTCGAGGGGCGCTCGGTGGAGCTCTCGCCGTGGGTCGTCAGCCCGATCCTGGTGCTGACGATCTTCCTCTCGCCGTTCGGGCTGGTCGCGTTCCTGGTGGCCCGGAGCGGGCGGATACGCTCGCGCGCATGACTGAACAAGAGGCCGCGGCCGCCATCGCCGAACGCACCGGCGTGGACGCGCACGACATCGCGGTGGTCCTGGGGTCGGGCTGGCGTCCGGCGGCGGACGTCATCGGGGAGTGCGAGACGGAGATCCCGTTCGCCGAGCTGCCCGGCTTCACCACGCCCGGCGCGGTGGGCCACGGCGGCACCATCCGCTCGCTGAAGATCGGGGACAAGAACGTCCTGGTCATGCTGGGGCGCACGCACTTCTACGAGGGCAAGGGCATCGACCCGGTGGTGCACAACGTGCGCACCGCCGCCGCGGCCGGCGTCCGGACGGTGCTGCTGACGAACGCGGCGGGCGGCCTGCGCGAGGGCTTCCGGGTGGGGCAGCCGGTGCTGATCGCCGACCACCTCAACCTGACGGCGCGCTCCCCGATCGTCGGCGCGAACTTCGTCGACCTGACCGACCTGTACTCGGCGCGGCTGCGGAAGATCGCCCAAGAGATCGACCCGTCGCTCGAGGAGGGTGTCTACGCGGGCCTGACCGGGCCGCACTTCGAGACGCCCGCCGAGATCCACATGCTGCGCACGCTGGGCGCGGACCTGGTCGGCATGTCGACGGTCCTGGAGGCCATCGCGGCCCGCGCGGCGGGTGTCGAGGTGTTCGGGCTGTCGCTGGTGACGAACCTGGCGGCGGGCATGACCGGTGAGCCGCTGAACCACGAAGAGGTCCTGCAGGCGGGCCGTGAAGCGGCGACCCGCATGGGCTCGCTGCTCCGCGACCTCGTCACCCGCGCCTGACCCAAGTACGAGCTTTCACGTGAAAGCTAACCGGAGTTACGATCTCCGTGTCGCTTTCACGTGAAAGCTCCACTCGGGTCAGGCGAAGGTGGGGAGCTGGGCGGCGACCTCGGCCGGGGACGGCATCGCCGCCACCTCGGCCGCCAAGGCCCTCGTCGCGTCGCGGACCGCGGTGTCCGTCAGGAGGCGACGCGCGTGCGTGGCCACCGCTTCGGGCGTGACTTCGGCGGCGAGCAACCGGGAGCCGACGCCCGCCGCCACGACCGCGTCCGCGTTCGAGAACTGGTCCGCGCCCTGCGGGAGCAGCAGCTGCGGGAGACCCGCGCCGAACGCGCCGAGCGTCGTACCGCTGCCGCCGTGGTGGACCACCAGGTCCACGTGCGGGAGCAGCTCCGACTGCGGCACCCACGCCTCGAGCCGGACGTTCGACGGCACCTCGCCGAGGGTCGCCGGGTCGACCGTCGGGCCGGTGGCGACCAGGACGTCGGCGTCCAAACCGGACAGACCGGCGATCGCCGCGCCGAGCACCCCCGCGTGGCCCATCGCCGTGCCGAGCGTCAGGTAGACCAGCGGCCGCGTGCGATCGAGCACGCCCGCGGGCAGCTCACCCGGCTCGCTCCAGCCGACCGGGCGCAACGGCACCCGCGTCGCCCGCGCCACGAACTCCGGGTCCTGCACCGACTCCGGGCAGATGTCGACGAACGGGCCGCCGAACGTCAGGTCGTCCCCGAGCGTCAGGCCCAGCGACGCGGCGTTGGCGCGGATCGCCTCGCGGATCTCCGCCACCATCGGGTCGGCGCCCGACTGCTTGCCGAACCCGTGCGCCACCACGGGGATCCCGGCCTTCATCGCCGCGAACACGCCTCCCGAGTTGCCCGACTCGGCGACGACCAGGTCCGGCCGGGCCCGCTCGAACAGCGGCAGCAGGTCGGCGACGAACCGCCCGGGCATCAGCTCGCCGAACACCTTCGCGACGATCGGCCGCAGCACCTCCGGCGGGATCTCGCCCGGCGCCCGGTGCGGTCCCGGCGGCGCGGCGGCGAACGCCTGGCCGAACGCGTCCTTGAGGGCGAGCCCGGCGGCGGCCGTCTCGAGCCCGGCTTTTGTCAGCTGTGGCAGGAAATCTTCCGAAGTGGCGAAGACGACCTCGTGGCCCGCGTCGCGCGCGGCGACCGCCAGCGGGACGAGCGGGAACGTGTGACCGAAGGACCCCAGTGAGGTGAAGAGCAAGCGCACTCCCCCGACCCTAGCCCGTAGGCTGGCGCGGTGACTGTGACCTCCACGCTGCGGGACGCCGCCTACCGCTGGATCGCCGACGACCCGGACGACGCCGCCCGCGCCGAGCTGCAGGACGTGCTCGCCCGGGCGCTGGGCGGGGAGCCCGGCGCGGCCGAGGAGCTGGCCGACCGGATGGCGGGGCCGCTGGAGTTCGGCACCGCGGGGCTGCGCGGGCCGGTGCGCGCGGGGCCGAACGGGATGAACGTCGCCGTGGTCACCCGCACGACCGCCGGGGTGGCGCAGTGGCTGACGGCCCACGGGCACGCCGGCGCGCTGGTCGTCGTCGGCCGGGACGCGCGCCACGGCTCGGAAGCCTTCGCGACCGCGGCCGCCGAGGTGCTCACCGCCGCCGGGTTTGCCGTCAAGGTGTTCCCGAAGCCGTTGCCGACCCCGGTGCTCGCGTTCGCCGTCGGGCGGCTCGGCGCGGTGGCCGGGATCCAGATCACCGCGTCGCACAACCCCCCGGCGGACAACGGGTACAAGCTCTACGACGCGACCGGCGGGCAGATCGTGCCGCCGTCCGACGGCGAGATCGAGCGCGCCATCCAGGCCGCGCCCGCCGCGGTGAGCGTGCCGCGCGAGCCGGGCGAGCAGGTCGTCGACCTGCTCGACAGCTACCTGGCCGAGGTCGCGGCCCTGCCGCTGGGCCAGGAGCGCGCGGTGCGCGTGGCCGCGACGGCGTTGCACGGTGTCGGAGCCGACACGCTGCGCGCGGCGTTCGAGCGGGCCGGGTTCACCGACCTGCACCTGGTGGCCGCCCAGGCGTCCCCGGACCCCGACTTCCCGACGGTGTCCTTCCCGAACCCGGAAGAGCCGGGCGCGACGGACCTGCTGCTGGCGCTGGCGTCCGATGTGGACGCCGACCTGGCCATCGCGCTCGACCCGGACGCCGACCGCTGCGCGCTGGGCGTGCGGGAGCGGGACGGCTCCTGGCGGATGCTGCGCGGCGACGAGACCGGCGTGCTGCTGGGCTCGACCGTGCTGTCCACAATGGACCGGACGCTGCTGCCGGACCCGCTGGTGGCCACGACGATCGTGTCGTCGTCGATGCTGGGCGAGATCGCGAAGGCCGAAGGCGCGCGGTACGCCGAGACGCTGACCGGGTTCAAGTGGCTGGTCCGCGCCGGCGAGGGGCTCGTCTTCGCCTACGAAGAGGCGCTCGGCCTGTGCGTCAACCCCGGGTTCGTCCGCGACAAGGACGGCATCGCCGCCGCCACGCTCGCGGCCGGGCTCACCGCGCGGCTGAAGGCCGGCGGCCGCACCCCGCTGGACGTCCTCGACGAGCTGGCCCAGCGCCACGGCGTCTACCTGACCGACCAGGTTTCGCTGCGGGTCACCGACCTCTCGGTCCGCGGCCGGCTGATGACGAAGGTGCGCGAGACCCCGCCGTCACGGCTCGGCGGCGTCGACGTGGCGCTGGAGGACCTGCTGCCCGACGCGGACGTGCTGCGCCTGACCGGCGAGGGGGTGCGGGTTGTCGTGCGGCCGTCCGGCACCGAGCCGAAACTGAAGGCGTACCTGCAGGTCGTCGCGCCGGTGACGGACTCGCTGGCGGACGCGCGGGCCGCGGCGCGGGAGCGGCTGACGGGGCTGCGGGCCGAGGTCGAGGGGCTGCTCGCCTGATGCCGAGGCTGCTGGTCGTGCACCACACGCCGTCACCCTCGACGCAGGCGCTGTTCGAAGCGGTGCTGGCCGGCGCGACGCACCCGGACATCGAAGGGGTGGAGGTGGTCCGCCGGGCGGCGCTGGCGGCCACTTCTTCCGACGTGCTCGAAGCCGACGGCTACCTGCTGGGCACGCCGGCCAACCTCGGCAGCATGAGCGGCGCGTTGAAGCACTTCTTCGACACGGTCTACTACCCCTGCCTGGACTCGACGCGGGGTCGCCCGTTCGGGTACTGGATCCACGGCAACAGCGACACGGCGGGCACGGAACGCCAGCTGCTGGCCATCACCACGGGGCTGGCCTGGGAAAAGGCCGCGAACCCGGTGGTCGTGACGGGTGAGCCGGACAAAAAAGCGCTGGCGGCGTGCACCGAGCTGGGCGGCACGCTGGCCGCGACGCTGATGGCTTGAGGACCCCGGAAAAAAAGTAAGGGGCCTGTCACCGGAAGCCCTGGGGGTCGACCTCCGGCAACAGGCCGTGACCAAGGGATCGCCGCGAGGGCGTTCGACCTTGGTCCCCCAAGCGTACTACAGACGGCCGATCATGACGAGTCGGCGGGCAGGACAACCTCTCGCCGGGCTGGTTCCGTACACCCCCAGGGTACGGATCGCCCGGCGAGAGGCGAGCCAACTGTAAACCACTGCATACGATATCTGTCAACATGTGCGTACAGTGGTTTCCCGGCTAGAATTTTCACAGTGGAAACCTAGGGGGCGGGTATGGCACGGGAACGCACCTTCGCGGAGCGCCTGAGCACCCTGATCGAGGCAGCTCGGGTGGACGGCCGTGCGCCGCACAGCTACCGGGAGATCTCGGCCGCCGTCGAGCGCGCGGGGGGTCCGGCGATGTCGCCCGCCTACCTGCAGCAGCTCGCGACGGGCAAGCGGGTGAACCCGAAGATCCACTACGTCGAGGCGCTGGCGAGACTGTTCGGGGTGCCCGTGACGTACTTCTTCGACGAAGAGGCCGCGGCGGCGCCGGCCGGCGAAGTGCAGCTGATGGCGATGCGCGCGCAGGAGCTGTCCCCGCAGGGCCGCCGTCAGGTGATGGACCTGCTGGAGCTGGTCGAACGCTACGAGCGGGCCGAACGCGAGGGCCGGAACCCGGAGGACGCACCGCGATGAAGGAACGCGAGCTGCGCCGCCGCTGCCGGAAGCTGCTGAAGCAGCTGGACATCGGGCCGCCGCTGGACGTCGAGGTGCTGTGCGCGCGGCTGGGCGAGCAGCGCGGGAAACCGATCCGGCTGATGGCGTACCCGCTGGAGGTGCCGGGGCCGTTCGGCTGCTGGATCGCGACGTCGTCGGCCGACTACATCTTCTACCAGGCCGAAACGACCAAGTCGCACCAAGACCACATCATCCTGCACGAGCTCGGCCACATGCTGGCCGACCACCACCCGCACGGCGACGCCGAGCCCGCCGACTTCCTGCGCGGCCCGGCTCCCGATCTTGACCCGGATGCCGTACACCGCGCACTGCGTCGTTCGTCCTACGATGACGCGCACGAGTGGGAAGCCGAAACGGTCGCGACGATCATCCTCGAGTGGGCGTCCGTCCTGAACTACACGATCCCCCGGCGCGCCGCTGACCGGGATCTCCGCCGGATCCAGGGGGCGCTCGGCGATCACCAAGGGTGGTTGTGAGCACACTTTTCAGCCCAGTCAACTTGATCGCGCTGGTGCTGTTCGCCGTCGCGCTCGCGTGGCGGATCTACCAGGTGCAGCGCGCGCCGACGGTGCCGAACTGGGCCGTCACCGCGTGCGTCGCCGGCTTCGCGCTGGCCTTCCTGCTGCAGCAGCCGGTGCTCTCCGACGAGGTCGACGCGCTCCTCGGCCTCGGCGCGGCGCGCGTGGCGAACAACGCGCTGCTGGCGTGCGCGGTCTGCGCGCTGGTGATCTTCTTCCTCGGCTCGGCACTGGGCCCCGTCCGCCGCTACGGCCGGGTGGTCGCCGAGCTGGTCCCGCTGGGCGCGGCGATCACGCTGATGGTCGTCGCGATGGACCTGACCCCGCCGGAGCTGCGCGGGCTGCCGCTCGGGCCGTCGACCATCCACGACAGCGGGGTCGCGCTGTTCTACCTCGGCGCCGGTCTCTACCTGATCTACGGGCTCATCGCCTGCACCGCGTGGATCGTCCGGTACCTGCGGGTGGCCGACCGCGACCTGCGGATCGGGCTGAAGCTGGGTGCGGTCGGCCTGGCCAGCGCGGCGGTGGGCAGCGTCTTCCGCGCGCTGTACATCGTGGTGGCGTGGGCGTTCGGCCCGGTCGTGAAGATCCTGCTGCTGCTCGGCGTGCCGTTCGTGATCGTCGGCGGCCTGCTGTTCCTGGTCGGCGTCACCTACCCCGGTGTGCGGGCGCGGGTCTCGGCGCTGCGGCGCCGGCGGCAGCACCGGCGCGAGCACCAGGCGCTGGGTCCGTTGTGGACAGTCCTGGTGCAGGCGTTCCCCAGCATCGTGCTGCGGACCCCGCCGCGCCGGCGCACGGAGCTGCTGTCCCCGCGCAGCATCCACCGCGTCTACTACCGCCGGGTGATCGAGATCCGCGACGGCCTCGTGCAGCTCTCGCCCTACCTGGACGCGGACTTCGGCGAGGTGGTCGCCGCCGATCCCGGCGCCGCGGCGGCCGCGTTGAAGACGGCGCTGCGGCGGCACGCGGCGGGCGAGGAGATGGACGGCCGCGCCAAGCAGGTCCTGCCCGCCCGGGCGGACGACATCGAATCCGACGTCCGGCCGCTGCTCGCGCTGTCGGCCGCGATGGAGAACGGGGCGTGACGTGGACGTCGTGATCACCGCGGGCCGGGTGCTGCCACGGCCGTCGACCCCGATCGAGGACGGCGGCGTGCTGGTGCGCGACGGCGTGCTCGCCGCGGTGGGCCCGCGCGCGGACGTGCTCGCGCAGGCGCCCGGCGCCGTCCGGCACGACTTCCCCACCGGGACGGCGCTGGCCGGACTGTTCAACGTCCACGCGCACCTGGCTTTTGACGCCTCCCGCGAGATGCTGGCGCACTTCGAGGACGCCCCGGACCCGCTCGAGGGCGCGCGCACGCGGCTGTCGTCGATGCTGGCCAGCGGGGTCACGACGGTGCGTGACCTCGGCGACCGCGACCACCTCGGCGCGGCCGTGCGCCGGTCGTTCGCGGGCTCGGCCGCGCCGCGGCTGCTCGTGTCGGGGCCGCCGATCACCGTGCCGGGCGGGCATTGCCACTTCTTCGGCGGCGAAACCGCGTCCGACAGCGACATCCGCGCGCGGATCGACGAGAACGCGGCGGCCGGCGCGGACGTGATCAAGGTGATGGCCAGCGGCGGCCAGATCACCGAGGGCGGCGCGGACATGTGGGAGTCGCAGTTCGACACCCGGCAGCTGGCCCTGATCGTCGAGCACGCGGCGTCGCACGGACTGCCGGTGGCGGCGCACGCCCACGGCGCGGACGCGATCTCGGCCGCGGTCGAGGCGGGCGTCTCGACGGTCGAGCACTGCAGCTTCCTGACCGGGCCGCGGACGTTCGACCGCCGTGCCGACGTGGCCAAGCGGATGGCGGCCGACGGGATTTCGGCGTGTTCGACGAGCAGCCGCAACTGGCGGATGATCGTCGAGAAGCTGGGCGACTCCGCCGCGGAGGCGATGTACGGGCGGCTGCCGTGGCTGGAGGAGCACGGCGTCCGGCTGCTCGCGGGCACCGACGCCGGGCTGCCGGGGTCAGTGTTCGACGACCCGGTCGGCGCCCTGGAGCTGTACGAATGGCTCGGCTTCCCGCGGCGGCGGATCCTGGAGATCGCGACCGAGGACAGCGCGGCCGGGCTCGGCCTCGGCGCCGTGACCGGACGGCTGGAAGCCGGGCTCGCGGCGGACGTCCTGGTCGTCGAGGGTGACCCGCTGGCGTCGCTCGCCGCGCTTCGGAACCCGCTGCTGGTGCTGGCCCAGGGCCGCTCCGCCTGATTCCACGATCGGGGAATGCCTGGTTTGGTGACACCGTTTTAAAACAGTGTTACCGTAGGTCTGCCCACCCCGGAGAAGGAGTCCCCCGATGCACGGACCCACCCAGCTGTTCACGGTGATCGCCCTGGTCTCGCTGCCGACCGTGATGTACGGCGGTTACGCGCTGATGGGCGTCATGCGCGACCGGAAGCTCACCGAACACCAGCGCGCGATGTTCCGCGCCGGCCACGCGCACGCCGGCGTCCTGCTGATCCTCGCCCTGGTCGCGCTGCAGATCCTCAGCCGCACCACGCTGTCCGACACGACGTTGTGGATCGCCTGCTTCCTGCTGCTGTTCGGGGTGCTCGCCCAGTCCGGCGGGTTCTTCGTGCACCTGATCCCGAACAAGGGCAGGCTCGGCGGCCGCGTGACGTCCGCCGGCGCGGTGCTCCTGGCCGGCGCCACGCTGCTCACGGCGTACGGGGTCGCCTTCGCCTGAGCGCCGGTCGTTAAGCTGGGTGACGTGCCTGAATACCTGCCGACCGCGCCCTACAAGGGGACCCGGGACTTCCTGCCCGCCGAAATGTCCGTCCGGACGCAGGTGTTCGGTCATCTCTACGACGTCCTCGAGCGCCGTGGCTTCCTGCGCTACGACGGCCCGATCCTCGAGTCCGCCGAGATCTACGAGCGCAAGTCCGGCCAGGAGCTGGCGGACAAGCAGCTGTACACGCTCACCGACAAGGGCGGGCGGCGGCTGGCACTGCGTCCGGAGATGACGCCGTCGGTGGCGCGGATGGTCGCCGGGAGCGCGAAGTCGCTGTCGTTCCCGGTGCGCTGGTACAGCCACCCGAACTGCCACCGGTACGAGGCGCCGCAGCGCGGCCGGGTGCGCGAGCACTGGCAGATCAACGCGGACATCTTCGGCTCGGACAGCGCCAACTGTGAGATCGAGATCTTCGAGCTGGTGCACGACATGATGGCCGCGCTCGGCGCGACCCCGGACATGTTCGTGCTGCGCGTCAACGACCGGAACCTGCTGACGTCGGCGCTCACCGACGTCGCCGGGGTGTCGGAGGACCACCTCTCCCAGGTGTTCGCGCTGGTCGACCGCTGGGAGAAGTACCCCCGCGAGAAGCTGGCCGAGGGCGCGGCCGAGATCGGGCTGTCGGACAAGCAGTTCGTGAAGCTGGCCGAGACGCTCGACATGGGCGAGGCGCTGCTCGACGAGCTGCCCGCCGAGGTGCGGGAGCAGTCGAACCTGGTGAAGGTGCTGAACAGCAGCGCGGGTTCGCTGGTGAAGTACGAGCCGATCATCGTGCGCGGGCTGGCGTACTACACGTCGACCGTGTTCGAGGTCTTCGACACCGCACCGGAGAACCGCCGGGCCCTCTTCGGCGGCGGCCGCTACAGCGACCTCGCGTCGATGTTCACCCCGCAGCAGATCCCGGGCATCGGGTTCGGCATGGGCGACGTCACGCTGATCGACTTCCTCGAGACGCACGGCCTCACCCCGGCGCCGCGCAGCGAGGTCGACGTCATGGTGATCCCGGTGACCGAAGACCTCTCGGACGCGGCCCGCTCGGTGGCGGCGTCCCTGCGCGCCGCGGGGCTCCGGACGTCGACCCCGATCGAGCACCGCAAGCTGGGCAAGGAGCTCACCCGCGCGGACAAGGCGGGCGCGGCCGCAGTGGTGATCGTCGGCCAGGAGGACTGGGCGGCCGGGAACGTGACGGTGCGCAGCCTCGCGACGCGGGAGCAGAACCCGGTCGCCGTCGCGGAGGCCCCGGCGGCGGTCCAGGCGCTGCTGGCCTGAAATCGGTTCGACGCCCCCTCGGCGCACAGGCATCCTGAGCGCCGAGGGGGATGCCGATGTACGAAGAACCACTGACCGCCGCGAGCCTGCGTGCCCTCGTTGCGGGGGATGTGCGCGAGTGGGTGGCCTACGACCTCGCCGTGCGGCGCTGGTGGCGGCCCACCGGCCTGCCCGGGGTGCGTGAGCTGGGGCGCCGGCCGCCGCGGGAGGTGCTGGCCGAGGCCGCCTGCCACGGCAACGGCCACCTGCGCCAAGCCGCCGTCGAGCGGCTCGCCCACAGCACGGATCCCGAGGCACTCCCCCTCTTGCTGGTCCGCTGCGTCGACTGGGTCCGGCCGGTCCGGGAGGCGGCCCGCGCGGCCGCGCTGGCCAAATTGGATCCGGCGGCCACGCGGTCGATGCTTCCGCTGATCGCCGTACTGGGCCGGCGCCAGGTCGACGACTGGGCGGTGACGCTCTTCCGCCAAATCTTGGCCGGCTCGCTCGATGCCGCGCTGACTTTGGAGGACAGGGAGAGCCGTCGCTGGGCGCACCACGAAGCGATCGGGCTCCTTTCGCGCGAGCGGCTGCTGGACATTTCCCTGCGGGACCGGGACTTCGTCGTCCGCGCGGTGTGCGGCAACGCGCTGCTCGACCGCGGCGAATGCGTCGAGGAGCTGCTGGCGGGTGGGCCGCCGAAGGTCCGGATGCGGGCGCTCACCATGGCCGGCGACGCGGAGGCGCACCTGGCCGACCGGACGTCGGCGGTCCGCTCGATGGCGCAGGCCCTGGTGCTCAAGGCCGGCGGTGATCCGGCCGCGCGCTACCGCACCATGCCGGTGTCGTTCGGCATGCTCGCCGGGCTCGGCGAGACGGGCACCGCCGCCGACGCCGGGCTGCTGGCGGGCCTGCTCACCGACGACCGCCCGCGGATCCGGCGGGTGGCCGTGCGCGGCCTGCGCCGGATCGCCCCGGAGTCGGCGGCGGTCGCGCCGTTGCTGACCGATCCGTCCCCCGCGGTGACCCGGCAGGTCGTGGAGTTCCTGCGCGGCAAGCCCGCGCTGGTCGGCGAGCCCGCGCTGCGGGACCTGCTGGCGCCGGGACGGCCGGTCCACACCCGCCGGGCCGCCGCGGCGTTGCTGCGCGACCGCGACACCTAGCTGCGCCTGCACACGGACCTCACCCTGCTGGCCGACGCCGACCTGGGCGCCGACGCCGAGCAGGACCTGCACGCCTGCCGCCAGCACATGGCCGGCGTCTACACCAAACCGACGGCCCGGCTGCGGGCCGAGATCGAGGCCGCGTGCGACCACCTCGACCCGGCCCGGGCCCGCGGAATCCGTTTCCTCCTGGGTTCCGCGAGATACCGCGCGTGACCAGAGCCGGAACTCGCGAGTTGCGGGGCTGATCACGCGAGATCGGCGCGCAGGAGCCGGAGGGTGAACGTGGCTCCGTCGCCGGGACGGCCCGCGGCCGCGATCGTGCCGCCGTGGCCCGTCACCACCTCGCGGACCAAGGCCAGGCCGAGGCCGAAGCGGCGGCCGTCGCCGTCGGAACCTCGGGCGAAACGCTCGAAGATCCGTTCCGCGTCGGCTGACGGAAAGCCCACTCCGGTGTCGCGGATCCGCAGCTCCACGTGCTGCTCGTCCGGGACACCCAGCCAGACCTCGATCGAGCCGCCCGGCGGGGTGTGGCCGAGCGCGTTGTCCAGCAACGCCGAAAGCACCCGCCGCAACGCCGTCGGCACGCCCTGGACGACGTACGGGCGCCGCTCCCGGGTCACCGCCAGCCGGACCCGGCCCTCCCCCGCGCGGACCGCCTCCGCCGCGACCGCTTCCTCCGCCAGCACCCCCAGCTCGACCGGCACGAACTCCGGCCGGGCGCACGCCCGCGCCGACAACAGCAGGTCCTCGACGACTTCGCCGAGCTCCCGCGTGCCGCGCACCAGCTGGTCGAGGTCGTCCGCGTCGCGTCCGGACGCGCGCCGGGCCAGCAGCTGGGCGCGGGTGTGCAGCCGGGTCAGGGGCGCGCGCAGCTCGTGGGACGCGTCCGCGACGAACGTCCGCTGCCGCCGCAGCGCATCGGCCAGCGGCCGGATCGCCCGGCAGGCCAGCACGCGCCCGCACAGCACCGCCGCGACCAGCGCGAGCAGCTCCGCGACGCCGAGCCCGAACAACAGCGACGAGCGGTCCTGGATCTGGTACAGCTCCTCGAAGAACGCCTCCGAGACGACACCGCCGCGGTTCTCCACGCGGATCGTGTACGTCATCGCGCCGATCTGCCGCCGTTCCGTGTGGACGTCGCCGGGCGAAGGCGTCAAAGCGGTCAACGCCGGAATCGGCATCCCCGCCGGCGGCCGGCCCGCGGGCGCGTGCAGCGCCGGCGTGAACAGCCAGACGCAGCCGGGCGGGGTGGTGGCCGGGCCCAGCTCGATCGTCCGGGCCAGCGTCCGGTCGGCGTCGGCGTGCTGACCGGACAGCAACATCCCGTACGCGATCCCGCCCGCCACCGCCACCAGCAGCGAAACGACCACGGCGATCTGCGCGGTGATCGCCCACCGCGCCCGCCGCAGCGCGCGCTCCTCCGGGTCGCCGCGGGGTCTCACACCGCGCCGATCTGGTAACCGAGCCCGTGCACCGTCCGGACGACGTCCCGGCCGAGCTTGCGCCGCAGGTAGTAGACGTAGGTGTCCACAATGGACTCACCGGTCGAGTCGGCGAAGACCCGCGTGCGCAGCGCCGCCCGCGGGTGGATCGCCTTCGGCCGCTGCGCCAGCGCCCGCAGCAGCTCGAACTCGCGCCCGGACAACGTGATCCGCTCCCCCCGGGGCAGGACGACCTCGTGCCGCTGCAGGTCGAGCGCCGCCGCGCCGAGTGGCAGGCACTCCGCGCCTTCGAGGTCACGGCGGCCTAGCGCGCGCAGCCGGGCCAGCAGCTCCTCGGCCTCGAACGGCTTGACGAGGTAGTCGTCGGCCCCCGCGTCGAGCCCCTGGACGCGGTCGGCGAGCTCCCCGAGCGCCGACAGCATCAGGACCCGGGTGGTCACTGCGCGCGCCCGGAGCCGGGCGAGCAGCTCGAGCCCGTCCAGCACCGGGAGACGGCGGTCGATGATCATCACGGCGTACTCGCCGGTGAGGCCGAGGTGCAGCCCCCGCTGGCCGTCGTGGGCGGCGTCGGTTTCGTAGCCTTCCTCCGCGAGCAGCTCGGCGAGCATGCCCGCGAGGTCCCGGTCGTCTTCGACGAGCAGCACCCTCGTTTTTGCAGCCACATCGTGCACGAGTCCATACTGGCAGTGAATTTCTGGGATTGAACCCTCAACTTTTCCCGGTGACCGGAACCGGCTCGGCCGTCAGGAGCGCCTCGTTGCTCCCCCGGCGGGCGTCCCGCCGGTCCAGCCAGCTGAGCACCGGCGCGGTCATGACGGTGGTCACCAGCGCGACGAGCACCAGCACGGTGAACAAAGCGGGCGAAACGATCCCCGCCGCGAGCCCGACGTTGAGCGCGATCAGCTGCATCAGCCCGCGGGCGTTGATCAACGCGCCGACGCGCAGCGCGACCGGCTGCGGCTCCCCCACCAGCCGGGCCGCGCCCCAGCACGCGCCGAACTTGCCGATGATCGCCACGGCGACGCACAGCAGCGCGAACAGCAGCAGCTTCGGGTCGGCGAGCAGCGCGAACCGGGTGTTCAGGCCGGAATAGGTGAAGAACAGCGGGAGGAACACGATCCGCCCGATCGGCATGATCTTCGCGAGCACGGCGTCCGCCGCGGGCACCCGCGGGAACACGATGCCGACGCAGAAGGCGCCGAACACCGCGTACAGCCCGATGATGTCGGTGAACCACGCCGCCGCGAACAACGTCAACGCCGTGATCAGCATCTTCTGGTCCGCGGAGATCCGTTCGCTGCCCAGCGCCTTCGCGAGCACCCGGCGGCCGACCAGCACCAGCAGCAACGCGAACAGCAGCCCGCCGCCGACGGCGATGGACACCGGCCCGGCCGAGTCGGCGTGCATGCCGAGCACGACGGCCAGCAGGACCCACGCCAGGACGTCGTCGAGCGCGCCGCAGGCCAGCGCCAGCGAGCCGAACCGCGTCCCGCCGAGACCGCGCTCGGTGATGATCCGCGCGAGCATCGGGAACGCCGTGATCGCGAGCGCCACGCCGACGAACGCCGCCGACGTGGTCAGCGAAACCCCGGGCTTGCCGATGCCGGCCCAGCTCGCGCCGAACACCGCGACCCCGACCCCGAGCGCCAGCGGGACCACGGTGCCGGCCGCCGACACCGCGCCGACCGACTTCATCGAGCCGCGGATGCTGCGCAGGCTGAACTCGTATCCCGCCCCGAACATGTAGATGACCAGGCCGATCTGGCCGCCGACGTAGAGCAGCGGGCGGACGCCGTCCGGGAACAGCGCCGTCTGCGCGGCCGGGAACACCAGTCCAAGCAGCGACGGGCCGAGCAGCACGCCGGCGATCATCTCGCCCACCACCGGCGGCTGGCCCAGCCGCACGGCGACCAGGCAGACGACCCGGCACACCACGAGGATGACCGCCACCGCGAGGAAGAACACCGGTGCCGCTTCCGACGGGCTCATGACTTTCCTCCGGCGAAATAGGTCGAGCAGAGGGCTTTCTTCCGGGCGTCGAGCACCATGTACGTCCCGAACACGAGCTGGGCGAGGCTGCGCCAGACGTCCTCCCAGCGGTCGCGCACCGCGAGCCAGACCAGCGGCGCGCGACGGCAGCGGGCGCCACGCGGGGTCAGCAGCGCCGGGCCGCGGTTGGGGATCGAGCGGGTGTGGGCGGCCGTCGAGGCGAGGCTGAACCGGCGCAGCACCTCACGCGCCACCACGCGCATGGTCAGCGGGGCCAGCCCGCGCGCCGGGCACGCGCGGTTCTGCGCGACGCCGAACGGGATGAAGGCGTCCTTTGCGGTCCGCGCGGCGAACTCCGGGTAGCTGAAGCACAGCACGGTGCCCGCCGGGATCGTCAGATCCGCCAGGTCGATGTCGGCGGTGGAGATCCGGTGCGCGATCCCGAACAGCGGGAACGTGCGCAGGCCGTCCATGATCACCTGGTCCAGGTAGGCGTCGTCGTCCGGGTGCCCGGCCAGGCGTCGCTGCACCTCGTCGTCCTGCGCGACGATCATCAGCAGGTGCGCCATCGCCTCGGACATCTGGACGACGGCGGTGTTGAAGAACGTGCCCTGCAGGTAGTAGGCCTGCTCCTCGCGGGTCAGCGACTCCGGCAGCGGGTGCGGGACGTCGTCCAGACGCCTTCGCAGGTACTTCGTGAGCCTCGCGCGGCGGCGCATGTTCCGCGGCCGCACGCACTTCAGCGCCGAGACGACGTCGTCGGCGTTCGCCACGATGAGGTCGCGCGCCTCCGGCGGGCACGGCTCGTCGAAGACCAGCTCGTAGTAGAGCTCGGCCCAGATCGGCATCATCTCGTCGCGCAGCCGGACCAGCCCGGGCCGCGTGGTGTCCAGCACGTGCGCCGCGACGCGCCGGGTCAGCTCCTCGGAGTCCTTTTTGGACTTGACCAGGATGTGCCGGGTGCACTTGGCGACCTCGTCGTAGCGCGGCCCGGCTTCGAGGTGCTCCTGGTGCACCTCGGGGCCGGGCGCGAGCCAGTACCAGAACAGGTCCGACAGCGCGGCGCCCTTGCTGCGGCCGTTCGCCGCCGGGTCGGCGTAGACGCGCCGGAAGTCCGCCGCGCCGATCTGCTCGCCCGGGATCGTCACCGTGTCTTCGCCGTTGACCAGCGAGAAGATCTTCACCCGCAGCGCGACGACCCGGCCGGGCAGCCACGCCGGCGCGGTGGCGACCGCCGCGGCGGCGAGCGCTTTCCCGATCATCGCCGCACCTGGTCCGGGGTGAGATCGGCGGGGTGCCGCCCGCCGCACATGGCCAGCGCCTGGTCGAAGTCGTCGCGCAGCAGCTCCAGGACCTGCGTGACCCCTGCACGGCCGCCCGCGGCCAGGCCCCACACGATCGGACGGCCGACCCCGACCGCGTCCGCCCCGAGGGCGAGGGCCTTGACGACGTCGGTGCCGCGGCGGATCCCGCCGTCGAGCAGCACCGGCATCGCCCCGCCGACCGCGGCGGCGACCTCGGGGAGGACGTCGATCGTGGCCGGCACGGTGTCGAGCTGGCGGCCGCCGTGGTTGGACACGACGATCCCGGCGACACCGTGGTGCACCGCGAGCCGTGCGTCCTCCGGGTGCAGGACGCCCTTGATCAGCACCGGCAGCTTGGTCTTCGAGCGCAGCCAGGCGATGTGCTCCCAGTTCAGCGCGGCCGACATGACGATGTCGCGGACGTGGCTCGCGTTGCCGCCGCTGCGGTTCACGCCGATGTTGCGGAGGTTTTCCACGACCAGCCCCGACGGCAGGTCGTGGAAGCTGTTGCGGTCGTCGCGCTCGCGGCGGCCGAGCACGGGCGAGTCCACGGTGACGACGAACGCCTTGACGCCGGCGTTCTCGGCCCGCCGCACGATCGCCTCGGTGAACTCCAGGTCCGGCTGCAGGTAGAGCTGGAACCACAGGCCCGGGTCCGGCGTCACCTCGCGGGCCGCCGCGGCGACGTCCTCGATCGCCGTGGTTGCGGCCATGCTGACGATCATGATCGTGCCCGCGCGCGCCGCCGCGCGGGCGGTGGCGAGCTCACCGTCGGCGTGCGCGAGCCGGTGGAACGCGGTGGGCGCGACGAGGATCGGCATCGAGGACGACGTCCCGAGCAGCTCGACGCTCAGGTCCCGCTTGTCACTGCCGCGCAGGACCCGCGGGAGCAGCCGCAGCTTCTTGAACGCCGACTCGTTCTCCGCCACCGTGATCTCGTCCTGCGCGCCGCCGGCGAAGTAGTCGTAGTGCACCGGGTCGAGGCGCTGCCGGGCCGCCGCCTCGAACTCCGCGACCGTGCGCATCACAGCTCCCGCGTGAAGAACGCGGTCAGCGGTCCGACGTGGACCTCCTTGTCCCATTCGTTCTCGAGGTTCTCGGTGACGTGGTGCGTGGCCACGAGCTCACCGCGGCGGTAGTGCCGGACGATCGGGTGCAGGTAGTGGCCCTCGCCGTGGTCGTTGGCCTTGTCCTGCGCGGCCCGCGCGACGAAGTCGAACGGGTCGATCTTGTCGTGGTCGGGCCCGTAGTCGAGGGTGACGACGTAGGCGTCGTCCGGCGGGTTCGCCAGCACGCGGTCGACCGGCACCTCTTCGAGGTAACGCGCGGTGTCGCCGTCGATCGTGAGGACGTCGCCGAGGAAGCCGAACTGCTGGTACAGCGCGGAAGTCCGGTTGATCCGGGTGATCACGGCGTCGGTCAGCGCGTCCGGTTTGGCGGGCAGCTCGGTGCTCGGCCACGGCGTTTCGTGGTGGCGCTCGTTCAGGATCCGGGACAGCGCGCGGACGCCGTAGCGGAAGCCGTGGATGAACGGGTTGGTGGCCTTCTTGAAGCCGCGGACCTGCGTGATCGTGCCGGCGAAGTAGAGGCCGGGCACGTTCGTCGACTCCCAGTCCGGCGTCTGCGCCGGGAAGCGGTCGTCGATGACCAGCTCCGGACGGCAGTCCTCGTCGAACAGCGACGCGTCGAACCGGAAGCCGGTGCAGCCGATCACGCGGTCGTAGCGGATCTCCTTGATCACCTCGTCGGTACGGGCGAAGGAGAACTTGACGTGGTAGCCGTCGGCGTCCTTGCGGACCTCGCGCACGTCCCCGTCGAGGATCGCGTGCTGCAGCTTGAGCTGGTACATGTCGAGGATGCCGGCGTTGTACGCGCGCAGGTGGCCGACGAAGTGGGTGCGCCAGGCGAGCTTCACCGGCCGCGGGCCGCCGACGTGCACGACCGCCGCCTTCTCGATCAGGTTGTCCGCGGTCTCGAAGGCGGAGTTCCCCTTGCCCAGCACCAGGACCCGCTGGTCGGTGAAGCTGTCCGGGTCGACGTCGACGTCTGTGTACTGGTCGATCAGCTCGACCCCGGGGAACTGCGGGACGAACGGCTTCGTGACGCCGGTCGCCATGACCAGCCGGTGCGCGCGGACCTCGGCGTCACCCGCGGTGAGCACGAAGAGAGCGCTTTCCGGGTCCCGGCGGATGCGCGTCACCCGGGTGTCGTAGCGCACCTGGACCTGATGCTTCGCCGCGTAGTCGGCGAGGTAGCGGAGGAGGTCCTCGGCGTCCGGAAAGAGCAGTTCGCTGTAGTTCGTGAAGAGGACCGGGTCGTCGTCCCCATCGGCGAGGATCGAGTTCCAGTCCATCCGGAGGTTCAGCTCCGGGTCGGTCCAGCCGGTGTGCTTCTTGTTGACGGAGATGAGCGTGCGGTGCCGAGGGAAGGTCGCGAAGAACGTGCCCGGCGCCGAACCGGCCTCCAGCACCAGGTACCGGTGTCCGGCGTGGCCGAGGGCCTGCCCCAGCTGCAGCCCCGCCGGCCCCGCGCCGACGACCACGTAATCGAGCACTTCCTCTGCCACGACGACCTCCTGGAGCTCGGCACCGACCGCATGATCGGCGCCGAGCCTGCCCCGGAGATCTCAGAAAAGCTTCAGAAGCACCTCAGAAAGTGCGCTGTTCCGGCATTTCGCCAGTGTTCACCGGCCGGCCGCGCGGGCGAGGCGTTCGGGGTAACGCTCCCCCGCGATCGCCTCGGCGGGCGCGGCCGCCTCGATGGCCGCGATGTCCGAAGCCGTCAGCTCCAGCGAAGCCGCCGCGACGTTCTCCTCGAGGTACTTGCGGCGCTTCGTCCCCGGGATCGGGACGACGTCGTCGCCGTGGGACTGCACCCAGGCCAGCGCGAGCTGCCCGGCGGTGACGCCCTTCTCCTCGGCGAGCTTCCGCAGCGCGTCGACGATCGCCATGTTGCGCTCGAAGTTGCCGTCGGCGAAGCGCGGCAGGCCACGGCGCATGTCGCCCTCGGGCAGGTCCTTCATCGACGTCACCGCGCCGGTGAGGAAACCGCGGCCCAGCGGCGAGAACGGCACCACGCCGATGCCGAGCTCACGGCACGTGTCGAGGATTTCGCCTTCGAGGCCGCGCGTCCACAGCGACCACTCGCTCTGCAGCGCCGTCACCGGGTGCACGGCGTGCGCGGCCCGGATCGTCGCGGCGCTCGCCTCGGAGATGCCCGCGTACCGGATCTTCCCGGCCTCCACCAGGGACTTCAGCGCGCCCCAGGTCTCCTCGATCGGCGTGTCCGGGTCGACGCGGTGCTGGTAGTAGAGGTCGATGTGGTCGACCCCGAGCCGCCGCAGCGACTCGTCGCAGGACTGCTTGACGTACTCGGCGTCCCCGCGCGCGCCCATCGAACCGTCGGTCCAGACGATGCCGAACTTCGTCGCGAGCACAACCTCGTCGCGGCGGCCCGCAATCGCGCGGCCGACCAGCTCTTCGTTGGCGCCCTGTCCGTAGACGTTCGCCGTGTCCAGCAGGGTGACGCCGAGGTCGAGGGCCCGGTGGACCGTCGCGACCGACTCGGCTTCGTCGTCGAAGACGCCGTAGGCCTGGCTCATCCCCATGCAGCCCAGCCCCTGGGCGCCGACTTCCAGCCCGCCGAGCTTCCTGGTCTTCACGCGGAGATTCCCTCCCTGTCGGGTTCCACACCGAACGCCTTGCGCTCGATCTGGGCGTAGTTGTCGATCTTGTAGTCGAGGACGTCGAGGCAGCCCTGCAGCTCGGCGATCCGCTCGGCGACCGACCGCCGCTGCTCCACCAGGAGCGCCTTGCGGCGGCCCGCGCTGGCGACGCCGTGACGGCGCAGCGACGCGTACTCGCGCATGCTCTTGATGGGCATCCCGGTGGTCCGCAGCTTGGTCAGGAAGGCCAGCCAGCCGAGGTCCTCGTCCGAATAGGCCCGGCGACCGGCGGTGTCGCGGGCGGGCGGGTCGAGCAGTTTGATGCGCTCGTAGTACCGGAGGGTGTCGATGGACAGCCCGCTACGTCGAGCGGCTTCCGCTATCGAGTAGCTCATGACCTCGACACTACGACCTGGAGTGCACTCCAGGTCAACCATCGGCTGTGGTCATTCATAACAGCGTTGCGCTACGCTGCGTAGATGGCTCGACCACGGACACACGACGAAGCGCTCCGGCTGAAGCTGCTCGACCGCGCCGGTGAGCTCATCGCCGAGGACGGCCCCAAGGCCCTTTCCCTGCGCAAGCTGGCCGCCGACGCCGGGACGTCGACCACCGCCGTCTACTCCCTGTTCGGCAGCAAACCCGATCTGGTGAACGCGCTCTACACGGAGGGCTTCCGCCGTTTCGGCGCCCGGATGGCCGGCACCCCGCTGACCGGCAACGCGGTGGACGACCTCGTGACGCTCGGCAGCGCCTACCGCGCGAGCGCCCTCGCCGACCCGAACCTCTACGGGATCATGTTCACCCGGTCCGTGCCGGGCTTCGAGCCGAACGAAGACGCCGAGAAGCTGGCCAGGAACACCCTGAAGCCCCTCGAGGAGATCATCCGCCGGGCGGTGGCCGAGGGCGTGTTCGTGGACATCCCCCCGGAGACGATCGCGGTCGCCTGCTGGGCGTTCGTGCACGGGCTCGTTTCGCTGGAGCTGACGGGAAACCTGCCGGAAGGGTTCGACATCACCGGCTCGTACGAGACGGCGTTGCGCGCGAACGCCTCCGGCTGGCTGAAGACCCAGCCGGGCCCGGCGGCGATCACCGCCACCTCAGGACCGGCAACGCCCTAGACAGCGCCGTACTGGCGGTCACCCGCGTCGCCGAGGCCCGGGACGATGAAGCCCGAGTCGTTGAGGCGCTCGTCGATGCTGGCCGTGACGACCCGGACCGGCAGGCCGGTCTTCTCCAGGTGGGCCAGGCCTTCCGGCGCGGCCAGCGCGCAGATGGCCGTGACGTCGGCGGCGCCGCGGTCGGTGAGCAGCCGGATCGTGTACTCCATCGAGCCGCCGGTGGCGAGCATCGGGTCGAGCACCATGACCGGCCGGTCGGCCAGCGACTCCGGCAGCGACTCCAGATACGGCGTCGGCTTGAGCGTCTCCTCGTCGCGCGCGAGGCCGACGAAGCCCATCTGCGCGTCCGGGATCAGCTTGTGCGCCTGGTCGGCCATGCCGAGCCCGGCCCGCAGCACCGGGACCAGCAGCGGCGGGCTGGCCAGCTTGTACCCCTCGGTGCGCGCGACCGGCGTGTGGATCCGCTCGGTCTTCACCGGCACGTCGCGCGTGGCTTCGTAGACCAGCATGACGGTCAGCTCGTGCAGCGCGGCCCGGAACGCGGCGCTGTCGGTGCGCGCGTCGCGCATCGTGGAGAGCCGGGCCTTCGCGAGGGGGTGATCGACGACGTGCACATCCATGCGGGTCAACTTAGCCGGTCCGCGAACCTTTTCACCCAGCCGCGCTGCCAGGGCGTTTCGACGGCGCGTTCGTTGTAGTGCTCACGCACCCAGGCGACGGCCCGGTCCGCGGGGACACCGGAGAGGATCGCCAGGCAGGCCATGACCGTGCCGGTGCGGCCCGCGCCGCCGTAGCAGGCGACTTCGACGGTTTCGACCTTCGCCCGCTCGTGGAGCGCCTTGATCTTTTCGCGGGCGTCGGCGGGGTCGACGGGCAGCAGGAAGTCCGGCCAGGTGACCCATTCGTGTGGCCAGGTGATGCCGCCGCCGTGCTTGCGCCGCAAGCGGCTGGTGCCCAGGTAAAGCCCGAAGTCGGGCTCGGGTCCGGCGGGGCGCGGGCGCCCCAGCCCCCGCCCACGGACCTGGACGCCGTCAGGGAATTCGACCATCCGCTCAGTGTCCTCCGGAAGATGGACACGGTGCGTGGTTTTCGCCGCTAGGCTCCCCCGGGTGAGCGAACTGACGCCCGACCAGATGCGGGCCTCCGACGCCGACCGTGAGCGCGTCGCCCAGGTGCTGCACAACGCCCTCTCCGAAGGGCGGATCACCGTGAACGAGCTGGAAGAGCGGCTGACCACGGTTTACGAGGCGAAAACGATCGGCGAGCTCAAGCCGGTGACGGCCGACCTGCCGACGTCGTCGGCGGCGATCGAGCCGGCGACCACCCGCGCGCTGGGCTTCCCGGACCAGCGGATCGGCGGCCACCCGGGCTCCCCGGTGTCGATCGGCGTCCTGTCCGGCGCGATCCGCAAGGGCAGCTGGGTCCTGCCCCCGCAGCACAACAGCTTCGCCTTCTGGGGCGGCGCGGAGATCGACCTGCGCCAGGCCCGCTTCGCGGACAAGCACTGCACGATCACGGCGGTCGCCATCATGGGCGGCATCCAGATCACGGTGCCCGACGACATCAACGTCGACGTGACGGGCATCGGCTTCATGGGCGGCTTCGTGCTGGAGGACAAGTCGGGAGCACCCCCGGCCCCGCCGACCGCGCCGACAGTGAAGATCAACGGGCTCGGGTTCTGGGGCGGGGTGGTCGTGTACCGGAAGCCGGCGAAGCGGTCGGAGCCGCCGCAGATCGAAGGGGCCTGACCTCGGCGTTGTGACGCGTCACGCACTCAGCGTCACAGCTGATGGGGGCTCGCGCTGTCGGACCCGCCGCCTAGACTCAGGCCTATGACAGCCACGACCAGCACGTCAGCGGCGCCGGCCACCCCGGCGCCGCTGGTGGACGCGACTCGCGACGAAGCGAGCCTGCGCCGGTTCCTGCTCGGGCTGCCCGGTGTCGACCAGGTCGGCGTCGAGCAGCGCGCGGCGGGCCTCGGCACGCGCAGCATCAAGAAGGACGCCAAGCGGTGGGCCATCGACACCGCCATCTCCATGGTCGACCTGACCACGCTGGAGGGCGCCGACACCCACGGCAAGGTCCGGGCGCTCGCCGCGAAGGCCGTCCGCCCCGATCCCGAGCGCCAGGACACTCCGCGCGTCGCCGCCGTCTGCGTGTACCCGGACATGGTCGCCACCGCCGTCGAAGCGCTCAAGGGCAGCGGTGTGCACGTCGCGAGCGTCGCCACCGGCTTCCCCGCCGGGCGCACGAGCCGCGAGATCAAGCTGGCCGACACCAAGATCGCCGTCGACGCGGGCGCGCACGAAGTCGACATGGTGATCGACCGCGGCGCCTTCCTCGAGGGCCGCTACATGGACGTCTTCGAAGAGATCCAGGCGATCAAGGCCGCCTGCGGCGACGCCCACCTGAAGGTCATCCTCGAGACCGGCGAGCTGGCGACCTACGACAACGTGCGCCGCGCGTCGTGGCTGGCGCTGCTGGCCGGCGGGGACTTCATCAAGACGTCCACCGGCAAGGTCTCCCCCGCCGCGACGCTGCCGGTCACGCACATCATGCTGCAGGCGGTCCACGACTGGCACGTCCAGACCGGCGAGCTGCGCGGCGTCAAGCCCGCGGGCGGCATCCGGACCACGAAGGACGCGATCAAGTACCTGGTCGCCGTGCACGAGGTCGCCGGCGAGCACTGGCTGACCCCGGACCTGTTCCGCTTCGGCGCGTCCAGCCTGCTCAACGACCTGCTGCTGCAGCGCCGCACCCAGGTGGACGGCCACTACAGCGGCCCCGACTACGTGACGGTGGACTGATGCCCGTTTTCGAGTACGCACCGGCGCCCGAGTCGCGCGCCATCGCGAACCTGAAGGACCACTACAAGCCGTTCGTCAACGGCGAGTTCGTCGACGGCTCGGGTGAGCCGCTCAAGACGATCAACCCGGCCACCGAAGAGGTCCTGGCCGAGGTCGGCACCGCGTCGAAGTCCGATGTGGACATCGCGGTCAAGGCCGCGCGCAAGGCTTTTTCGACCTGGTCCAAGATGCCGGGCAGCGAGCGCGCGAAGTACCTCTTCCGCATCGCGCGGCTGATCCAGGAACGCTCGCGCGAGCTGGCGGTGCTGGAAAGCCTCGACAACGGCAAGCCGATCAAGGAGTCGCGCGACTCCGACATCCCGACGGCCGCCGCCCACTTCTTCTACCACGCGGGCTGGGCCGACAAGCTGGACTATGCGGGCTACGGACCCAACCCGAAGCCGCTGGGTGTCGCGGGCCAGATCATCCCGTGGAACTTCCCGCTGCTGATGCTGGCGTGGAAGATCGCCCCCGCGCTGGCCACCGGCAACACCGTGGTCCTCAAGCCGGCCGAGACGACGCCGTTGACCGCGCTGGTGTTCGCGGAGATCTGCCAGCAGGCCGAGCTGCCGCCGGGCGTGGTGAACATCCTGCCCGGCGCCGGCGACATCGGCGCGGCCATCGTGGAGCACGGCGACATCAACAAGATCGCCTTCACCGGCTCGACCGAGGTCGGCAAGGCGATCCAGCGCCAAGTCGCGGGCACGCCGAAGAAGCTGACGCTGGAGCTGGGCGGCAAGGCCGCGAACGTCGTGTTCGAGGACGCGCCGCTCGACCAGGCCATCGAGGGCATCGTCAACGGCATCTTCTTCAACCAGGGCCACGTCTGCTGCGCGGGCTCGCGGCTGCTGGTGCAGGAGTCCGTCGCCGAAGAGGTGCTGGAGAAGCTGCGCTACCGCGTCTCGACACTGCGGCTCGGCGACCCGCTCGACAAGAACACCGACGTCGGCGCGATCAACTCGGCCGAGCAGCTGGCGAAGATCCGCGGGCTCGTCGAGGCGGGCGACGCCGAGGGCGCGCAGCGCTGGACCAGCCCGTGCCCGGTGCCCGACCGCGGGTTCTTCTTCGCCCCGACGGTGTTCGCGAACGTCCACCAGTCGATGCGGATCGCGCGCGAGGAGATCTTCGGGCCGGTGCTGTCGGTGCTGACGTTCCGCACGCCGGACGAGGCCGTCGCGAAGGCCAACAACACGCCGTACGGGCTTTCGGCCGGGATCTGGACCGAGAAGGGCTCGCGCATCCTGTGGATGGCGAACCAGCTGCGCGCCGGCGTGGTCTGGGCCAACACGTTCAACCGCTTCGACCCCACCGCCCCCTTCGGCGGCTACCAGGAATCCGGCTTCGGGCGCGAAGGCGGCCGCACCGGGCTGGAGGCTTACCTCGATGTCTGATCGCATCTCCGTCGCGAAGACGTACAAGCTGTACGTCGGCGGCAAGTTCCCGCGTTCGGAGTCCGGCCGGGTCTACCCGGTGACGGACCCGAAGGGCAAGTTCCTGGCGAACGCGGCGCACGCGTCCCGCAAGGACGTCCGCGACGCCGTGGTGGCGGCCCGCAAGGCGTTCCCTGGCTGGTCTTCCGCCACGGCCTACAACCGCGGCCAGGTCCTGTACCGGGTGGCCGAGGTGCTCGAAGGCCGCCGCGACCAGTTCGTCGCCGAAGTGTCCACTTCGGAGGGTCTGGCCCCGAAGAAGGCCGAGTCCCTGGTGGACGCGGCGATCGACCGCTGGGTCTGGTACGCGGGCTGGACGGACAAGATCGCGACGGTCCTCGGCGCCGCGAACCCGGTGGCGGGCCCGTACTTCTCGTTCACGGTCCCGGAGCCGACGGGTGTGGTGGGCATCCTGGCGCCGCAGCAGTCGTCGCTGCTGGGCCTGGTCGAGGTCCTGGCCCCGGTCCTGGCCACCGGCTCGACGGCGGTCGTGGTCTCGAGCGCGGAGCGCCCGCTGCCGGCGATCACCCTGTCGGAGGTCCTGGCGACGTCGGACGTCCCGGGCGGCGTGGCGAACATCCTGACCGGCCGGGCGGCCGAGCTGGGCTCCTGGCTGGCATCGCACGGAGACGTCAACGCGCTGGACCCGACGGGAGCGGCCCCGGCGGACCGCCCGGAGCTGGCGCGCGAAGCGGCGAACACGGTGAAGCGGGTGCTGACGGTCCCGGAGGCAGAGCCGGACTGGACGTCGGCACCCGACCTGTCGCGGCTGCGGCGGTACCTGGAGGCGAAGACCGTCTGGCACCCGATCGGCGTCTGAAAGCAGGAACCAAGCCGGCGGCGCTGCCATCCGCGGCGCCGCCGGAGCACGAGCCGACGCCGGGTGGATCGCCCTGGTCTGGCTCGGTGTGGCCGCGCCGTCGGGCACCCACTCGTGTACTTCGGGCTGATCTTCCTCCGCGCGGGCGGCATGGCCCTGCTGCTCGCGGGGGTGGGCGCGCTCACCGCGCGGTCGCGCCGGGTCGCCGGGGCGCGGAGCTCACCGCGGGCACGGTAGTCGTCGGCGGGGTGACCTCGGTTTCCGTGCGCCGGGCCTACCGGCTCTAGCTCATCGTCACCGAGAAGTCCGTCAGCGTGAACCGGGCCTGGCCGCCGCCGGTCGAGCAGAACTCGATGCCGTAGCCGATCTGGTTCACCGTCGGGTTCGCCGGGATGTACCCCTTGCCGATCGACCAGGCGATCATCGCCTTGAGGTCGACGCTGCCCGAGTACTGCGTCGTCTGCGACACGAACGCCACGTACCCGTCCTTCATCCAGACGTCGTAGGTCTGGCCGCCGGCCGAGTACGTCTCCACCTGGTCACCGGAGGGGACCTGCTTCAGGTTCTCGGTCCACACCATCAGCTCGGTGACCCCGTCGCCGTCGCCGACGCCGTTCAGCCACACGTCGTACGCCACGTCGTAGATGCCCACGCCCGGGCCGCGGCCGGCGAACGTCGACTTGATCGTCGAATACCCGTCGAACGGTTTCCCGTCGAGGTTGTTGATGTCCTTGTGCACGTTCGGATAGGTTTTCACCGACGTTGTCGACGGCTGGGTGGAATCGACGTACCAGTTGTTGTACGCGCACGCGCGCAGCGTTTCCGGGCCCGCTTCGTCGGAATTCCACATGTTGTTGTGGACGTAGTAACCGCCGTTGTCCCAGCCGCCGTCGGTCTCGCTGGTGGTGAACTCCGGCGAGGCGCAGCTCGGAACCGCCTGCACCGAAGGTGGCGCGGGGGTGGACGAAGGCGCCGGGGCCGAACTCGACGACGCGACCGGCTCGGGAGCGGCACTGCACCCGGCGAGCACCAACCCGCAAATGACCAACAGCACAGCTCGCATTTTTCCCGCCCGGCGGTCGCAATTCCTGCAGAACAAGAACACTACCCCGAAAACAGCGGAAATTCAGTCCCCGGGGTCCAGGTCGCCGGAAGTGATCGGCCGGCCGGGCAGTTCGGTTCCCGGCCGCGCGCTGAGCCCGTCGATCATGATCCCGACACAGCGGCGGGCCGCCAGCTCCGCCACTTCCGGCACCTTCGCGCGCACCTGACGCAACAGCGTCGCGAAGAGGATCGCGATGTCGCCCGCGCCGACGTCCTCACGGAGCCGGCCCTCGGCCTGGGCGCCGCGGACGAGCTCGTCCACCACCACCAGGATCTCCTCCCGCAGGCGCCGGACCTCCGGGTCGCCCTTCAGGATGACGAGCGCGCGGTGGGACACCATCGCCAGCTGGATGCTCAGCTGCAGCTCCACCGACTGCCGCAGCAGCCGGGACAGCGCGTTCCACGCCGACGTCTCTTCGCCGGCGATCCGGTGGGCGTCGATCAGCACGCGCTCGAAGTTGTCCATCGCGACGGCGCGGACCAGCGCGTCGCGGTCCGGGAACCGCCGGTAGAGCGTGCCGACGCCGACGCCGGCCGCGCGGGCGATCTCCTCCATCGGCACCTCGGGACCGGAAGCGGCGAAGATGCTCTTCGCGGCGGCGAGGATCTGGTCGCGGTTGCGCCGCGCGTCCGCCCGCAGGGTGGTCTCGGGGTCTGCCGTCATGCCGTTCGCCTCTCGCTGGATCGCGCGGGGTGATTCTCGCATGGTCAAGGGGCCACGCACTCGGACTCGAGTGAGTCACCCGTTAGCTAGTGGACGACTTCCTTCCGCTTCGGTACCTTGGGACAAGGAACCGGAATGTAATCCTCCGCATACTGTAAGTCCGTTTTAGGGGGCCCGATATGACCGAAGTCGCCGATCCCACCACGAAGGACGAAGTCTTCCCGCTGGAACGCACCTGCCCGTTCGCGCCGCCGCCGGCCTACGACAGGCTCCGCGAAGCGGGCCCGGTCCAGCGTGTCGCCCTCCCGGACGGGTCGGAAGCCTGGGCGATCACCCGCCTCGAAGAGGTCCGGCAGATGCTGACCGACCCGCGGTTCAGCTCCGACCGGTTCAACCCGGGCTTCCCGGTCCTGTTCAAGTCCGGCCGGCCGCAGCGGCGGAAGAACTTCACGGCGTCGCTGATCAACATGGACCCGCCGCAGCACGGCGCGGCCCGCCGCGAGGTCGTGGGCGAGTTCACCGTCAAGCGCATGAAGGCGCTGCAGCCGCGAATCCAGGAGATCGTCGACGAGCACATCGACGCGATCCTGGCCGGCCCGAAGCCCGCCGACCTGGTCACCGCGCTCTCCCTGCCGGTGCCGTCGCTGGTCATCTGCGAGCTGCTCGGCGTGCCCTACGGCGACCACGAGTTCTTCCAGGTCCGCAGCTCGAAGCTGCTCAACCGGGAGATCGACCAGGAGAGCCGGATCCAGGCCGTCGACGAGCTGCAGGAGTACCTCGACCGGCTGGTCGCCACCAAGGAGGCCGACCCGACCGACGACCTGCTCGGCCGCCAGATCGTCAAGCAGCGCGAAGAGCACGGTGACGCCGACCACGACTCGCTCGTCTCGCTGGCGTTCCTGCTGCTCATCGCCGGGCACGAGACGACGGCGAACATGATCTCGCTCGGCACCGTGGCGCTGCTGGAGAACCCGGACCAGCTCGAGATCATCAAGAACGACCCCGGCAAGACGCTCGACGCCGTCGAGGAGCTGCTCCG
Organism: Amycolatopsis sp. NPDC104819; assembly: GCF_055583145.1. Taxonomy (NCBI): domain Bacteria; kingdom Bacillati; phylum Actinomycetota; class Actinomycetes; order Pseudonocardiales; family Pseudonocardiaceae; genus Amycolatopsis; species Amycolatopsis sp. NPDC104819. The sequence continues at coordinate 357,978 of NZ_JBVJON010000003.1, forward strand.
GTACTTCACGATTGCGGAGTTCGCGACCTCGCGCGTCGCCACCTCGGACGTCGAGATCGGCGGGCAGCTGATCCGCGAAGGCGAGGGTGTGCTGGGCCTGAGCTACTCCGGCAACCGCGACGAAGAGGCGTTCGAGAACGCCGACGAGCTCGACCTCGAGCGCGGCGCGCGCCACCACGTCGCCTTCGGCTTCGGCCCGCACCAGTGCCTCGGCCAGAACCTGGCCCGGATGGAGCTGCAGATCGTCTTCGACACGCTCTTCCGCCGTATCCCGGAGCTGAAGCTGGCCGCGCCGGTCGAGCAGCTGCCGTTCAAGCACGACTCGTCGATCTTCGGTCTGTACTGCCTGCCCGTGACCTGGTGAAGAGGGGGAAGTCATGACGACTGTCGAGAAGCACGAATTCCCGATGACGCGCACGTGCCCGTTCGCGCCGCCGCCGGCGTACGAGGAGATCCGCGAAGGGGACCCCGTTTCGAAGGCCGGGCTGCCCGACGGCGGCTGGGCCTGGGTGGTCACGCGCCACGAGGACGTCCGGACCGTGCTGAACGACCGGCGCTTCAGCGCCGACCGGCAGCACCCGGACTTCCCGCAGCTGGTCAAGGGCGGGTTCCGGCGCCAGGGTGACGAGCGCACCATGATCACCATGGACGCGCCCGAGCACGGGCCGGCCCGCAAGGCCGTGCTCGGCGAGTTCACCGTGCGGCGGATGGAGGCGCTGCGGCCGCGGATCCAGGAGATCGTGGACGGGCAGATCGACGCGCTGCTGGCCGGGCCGAAGCCGGGTGACCTCGTCGAAACGCTGTCACTGCCGGTCCCGTCGCTGGTGATCTGCGAGATGCTCGGCGTCCCGTACACCGACCATGACTTCTTCCAGGAACACACCGCGAAGCTGATCAAGCGCTCGACGACGCCGGAGGAGCGGCGGGCGGCGTTCGACACCATCCGCGGGTACATGGAAGACCTCATCGCGGAGAAGGAGGACAACCCGCCGGACGACCTGCTCGGCCGGCAGATCGTCAAGCTCCGCGAAGACGGCACCTACCGGCGCGCTTCGCTCGCCGCGACCGGCTTCCTGCTGCTGGTGGCCGGGCACGAGACGACGGCGAACATGATCTCGCTGTCCACCGTGGCGTTCCTGCGCAACCCCGAGCAGCTCGCGGCGATCAAGGCCGACCCGGGCAAGACGCTCGACGCCGTCGAGGAGATGCTGCGGTACTGGACGATCGTGGACGCGGCCACCGCGCGGCTGTGCGTCGAAGACGTCGAGGTCGGCGGGCAGCTGATCCGCGCCGGGGAGGGTGTGCTGGCGCTGGGTTACTCGGCGAACCGCGACCCGCGGGCGTTCGAGAACGCCGACGAGCTCGACATCGAACGCGGCGCGCGCCACCACGTCGCCTTCGGCTTCGGCCCGCACCAATGCCTCGGCCAGAACCTGGCCCGGATGGAACTGCAGATCGTCTTCGACACGCTCTTCCGCCGCATCCCGACCCTGGCGCTGGGCGCTTCGGTGGACGATCTGCCGTTCAAGGACGACGCGAACATTTACGGCCTGTACCGGCTGCCGGTGACCTGGTAGAGATCGAACCTGCCATCCCACCACAGGAGAGAAGAACCATGAAGATCATCGCGGACACCGGTAAGTGCGTCGGCGCGGGTCAGTGCGTGCTCACCGAGCCCGCGCTGTTCGACCAGAGCGAGGAGGACGGCACGGTCATCGTCCTGAACGAGACGCCCGAGGGCGAGCTGGTCGAGAAGGCCCGCGAAGCGGTGCACGTCTGCCCGAGCCAGGCGCTTTCGCTGCAGGAGTGAGGGGAACGGCCACCTCGCGGGCAAGGGGTTTCCCGCGAGGTGGCCGAAGCTCTCTCAGAAGAGACGCAGGGTCGTCTCCGGGTTGAAGGCGTGGGTCTCGCCTTCGCCGCGCAGGCCGACGCGCACGTTGTCACCCATGCGCGGCGGTGTGCGGCCGTCGACCCGGACGACGAACCGGTCGTCGCCGACCTTGCCGTGCAGGTATGCGTCCGCGCCCAGCTCCTCCACGAGCTCGACGACCAGCTCGAAGCCGCCTTCTGAGACCAGCTCCAGCGACTCCGGGCGGACACCGAAAACCACTTCGCGCAAGTCGCCGGCCGCCGACAGCACCGACCGCGGCAGCGGCAGCACGACGTCGCCCAGCTTGACGCCGCCTTCGGTCAGCGGGAGCGTCGCCAGGTTCATCGCCGGTGACCCGATGAAGCCCGCCACGAACGAGTTCGTCGGGTTCTCGTACAGCTCCCGCGGTGACGCGCACTGCTGCAGCACGCCGTCCCGGAGCACCGCGACGCGGTCGCCCATCGTCATGGCCTCGACCTGGTCGTGCGTGACGTAGATGGTCGTCGTGCCCAGGCGCTGCTGGAGCTGGGCGATGTTCGCCCGGGTCTCCACGCGCAGCTTGGCGTCCAGGTTGGACAGTGGCTCGTCCATCAGGAACACGCTCGGCTCGCGCACGATCGCCCGGCCCATCGCGACCCGCTGCCGCTGCCCGCCGGACAGCGCCTTGGGCTTGCGGTCCAAGAAGCGCGTCAAGTCGAGCATCTTCGCCGCTTCACCCACACGAGCCGAGATGTCCGAAGAGGACATTCCACGCAGCTTGAGCGCGAAGCCCATGTTGTCGGCGACCGTCATGTGCGGGTACAGCGCGTAGGACTGGAACACCATCGCGATGTCGCGGTCCTTCGGCGGCAGGTTCGTGACGTCGCGGTCGCCGATGCGGATGGCTCCTTCGTTGACGTCCTCGAGCCCGGCGAGCATCCGCAGCGCCGTCGACTTGCCCGAACCGGACGGGCCGACCAGCACCAGGAACTCGCCGTCCGGCACCGAGAGGTCGAGCTTGTCCACCGCGCGAACGCTCGAAGCACCCGGGTAGATCCGCGACGCCTCTTCGTAACTGACTGCTGCCATGACTACTTCACCGCTCCCATCGAGAGGCCCCGGACGAGGTGGTTCTGCGCGAACCAGCCGACGATCATCACCGGCAGCGAAGCCAGCAACGCGGCGGCGGAAAGCTGGGCCCAGTACAGGCCCTCACTGGTGATGAACCCGACGAGGAACACCGGCACGGTGCCGGCGCGCGCCGCCGTCAGGTTGACCGCGTAGAAGAACTCGGTCCAGGAGAAGATCACGCAGATCAGCGCGGTCGCCGCGATCCCGGGCGCGACCACCGGCATGATGATCTTGCGCAGCAGGGTCGGCAGGTTCGCGCCGTCGATGCGGCCCGCTTCGATCATCTCGTGCGGCACTTCCAGGAAGAACGACCGCATCATCCAGATGGCCAGCGGCAGGTTCATCGACGTGTACAGGATGACCAGCGCCCACACCGTGTCCAGCAGCTCGGTGTTCTGGGAGATGATGTACAGCGGGATGATCGCCGCGACGATCGGCAGCATCTTCGTCGAGAGGAAGAAGCCGAGCGCGTTCGACGTCTTCTTCACCGGCGCCAGCGAAAGCGCATACGCGGCCGGGATGCCGAGGAGCAGCACCAGCAGTGTCGAGAGCACCGTGACGAACGCCGAGTTCGACAGGTAGGGCAGGAACCCGCCCTTCAGCACGTTCGCGATCTGGTCGAACGTCGGGCTGAAGAACAGTTTCGGCGGGTCGGTGTAGGCGTCGGCCTCCTGCTTGAACGCCGTGAGGATCATCCACAGCAGCGGGAAGACGAACAGGATCGCGATCACCCACGTGACGAAGGTGAGCGAGCCGGGGCCGACCTTGCGCTTCGGCTTGCGGGCCGGAGCCGCGGTCGCGGCCGACGACGGGCGGGTTTCGAGGGTGGTCATTTGACGCCTCCGTCCACCGAGAAGGTGCGGAACATCAAGCGCAGGGCGAAGGTCGCGACGATCATCGTCAGGATCACGACGATGACACCCATCGCCGACGACTGGCCGACGTCGAAACCCTCGAACGCGCGCTGGTAGATGTAGTACGGCAGGTTGGTGCTGGCCGTGCCCGGCCCGCCCTGCGTCATCAGGAAGATCGCGTCGAAGCTGTTCACGATGTAGATCGCGCCCAGCAGGGTCGCCAGCTGCAGGAACCTCGACAGGTGCGGCAGCGTGATGGAGACGAACGTGCGCCACCGGCCGGCCCCGTCCACAGAGGCCGCTTCGAGGACCTCTTTGGACTGGCTCTGCAGGCCCGCGAGGATCAGCAGCATCATGAACGGCGTCCACTGCCACACGATCTGCGCCATCACCGAGGCCAGCGGGAACTCCGAAAGCCAGTCGACGTCGGTGCCGAAGACGAAGTGCAGCAACCCGTAGGTCGGGTCGAACATCGTCGTCTTCCACAGCAGCGCGCCGGCCGCCGGCAGGATGAGGAACGGCGTGATCAGCAGCGTCCGGACCACCCCGCGGCCGAAGAACTTCCGGTCCAGCAGGATCGCCAGGCCGAGGCCGAGCAGCAGCGCGACGAGCACGCACACCACCGTCAGCAGCACGGTGTTGAGCAGCGCGACCAGGAACGTCGTGTCACTGAAGACGTCGATGTAGTTGGCGAGGCCGACGAAGTGCCGTGAACCCGGCCGGACCAGGTTCCACGACTGGAAGGAGTAGAAGACCGTCAGCAGGAACGGCAGCTGCGTCACCGCGATGACGAAGATCAGCGCCGGCAGCAGCGGGAGCCGCCGCTTGGCCGCGGTGCTCAGGCCTTTCTTTTCTTCGGCCTTCGCGTGCGTGTGGGACTTGGGCGTGTCTACCGACAGTGTGGACATCACTGCACCGCCTTGTAGGAATCGCCCACTGTCTGGGCGTAGTCCTGGGACTGCTTCAACGCGTCGTCTACGGACTCGCGGCCGGCGATCGCCGCCGACAGCTGCTGGCTCACCCGGGTGCCCAGGTCCTGGAACTCGGGGATGCCGACGAACTGGATGCCGGGGTAGGGCACCGGGTTCGCCATGGCCTTCTGCTGGTTGGCGTCCGCGATGCCGTCCAGCGTCGGCTTCGCGTAGGCCTGCGCGGCCTTGGCGTAGTCGGGGATGTCGTAGGTGGACTGGCGCACACCCGGCGGGACGCGGTTCCAGCCGTAGGCCGCGCCGACCTTCTGCACGTACGCCTTGTCGGTCATCCAGGCCATGAACTTCCAGGCCGCGTCCTTGTCCTTGGCGACCTTGGGGATGCCGAGCGCCCAGGTGTAGAGCCAGCCGCTGGCCTGGGTCTTGACGACCGGCGCCGGCGCGTACCCGGACTTGCCGACGATCTTGCTGCTCGACGGGTCCTCGTTGGTGCCCGCCATGACCGTCGCGTCGTACCACATCGCGGCCTGACCCTGGGTGTAGCGCGTGCCGCACTCGGAGAACCCGGCGCTGGAGGCGCCGACCTCACCGTGGTCGCGGATGAGGTTGACGTAGAAGTTCGCGGCGTCCTTGAACTCCGGCGACGTCAGCTTGGCGTTCCAGTCCTTGTCGAACCACTGGGCGCCGAAGGTGTTGGCCACCGTCGTGAACGGCGCGAGGCTCTCACCCCAGCCGGGCTTGCCGCGCAGGCAGATGCCCGCGACGCCGTTGGCCTTGTCGTCGAGCTTGGCGGCGTACTCCGCGACCTGCTGCCAGGTCGGCTTGGCCGGCATGGTGATCCCGGCCTTCTCGAAGAGGTCCTTGCGGTAGGCCAGGAACGACGACTCGCCGTAGAACGGCACCGCGTACATCTGGTTCTGGTACGAAAGCGACTGCTTGATGCTGGGGATGAAGTCGCCTTCGTCGTAGCCCGGGGTGGCCGCCATGTGCGGTTCGAGGTTCTCGAGCCAGCCGTTGGCCGCCCACTGCGGGGCCTCGTAGTTGCTGATCATCACGACGTCGAACTCGCCGCCCTCGGTGGCGGTCGACGCGGTGATCTTCGCGCGGGCCTGGTTCTCCGGCAGCGAAACGAACTTGAGGTTGATCCCCGTCGCCTTCTCGAACTCCGGGGCGAGCGAGATCGCGTCCTTCATCTGCGGGTTGGACACGATCGCGATGACGAGCGTCGAGCTGCCGGTGCCGATCGAGCCGGCGCCCGCGCAGCCGGTCGCCAGCAGCGACGTCGCGGCGAAGAGCGTGAGGAGCTTACGCACGGCCACCTCCCGGGAGGACCTGCACCTTGAGGCCCGAGCCACTGCGCATCTTGGCGAGCGCCTCGGGGTACTGCTCCAGCGGGAGCCGGTCGGTCAGCAGCTCCTCGGTGTCGATCGCGCCGCCGGCCACGAGGTCGAGCGCGGCGCCGTAGCTGTTCAGCACGGCCATCGAGCCGACGATGGTGATCTCGTCGTTGTAGATCCTGAACGGCGAAAGCGCGACGCGGGCTTCGGCCGGGGCGACACCGAAGACGAGCAGGCGGCCGCCGCGGCGGATCGAGTCGAACGCGGCTTCGATGGCCGGGGCGGCGCCGGTGGCGTCGACGGCGACGTCGAACTTCTCGCCGTTCAGCTCACTGACGTCCGACGCGGTGGCGACGGCGCCGAGGCGGGCCGCGCGGGGCAGGCGCTCCTTGTTGCGGTCGACCACCGTGACGTTCGCGCCGGCGCGCTGCAGCAGCTGCTGCATGATCAGGCCCATGGTGCCGGCGCCGATCACGAGGAAGCTCTCGCCGGCCTCGACGCCGACGCGGCGCACGCCGTGCACGGCGCAGGAAACGGGCTCGACCAGCGCGCCCTGCTCCCAGGTCATCGAGTCGGGCATGCGGTAGCAGTTGGCCGACGGCACGGCGACGAACTCCGCGAAAGCGCCGTCGACGGTGTCACCGGTCGCGTTCCAGTTCGCGCACAGGTTTCCGTGGCCCGAGCGGCACGGGCCGCAGTAGCCGCAGAACAGGGAGGGGTCCACGGCGACGCGGTCGCCGACCTGCCAGCCGCCCGGCACGTCGGCGCCGAGCTCGACGATCTCCCCGGCGAACTCGTGCCCGGGGACGATGGGGTACGGGGTGGGCGGGAAGTGCCCGTCCGCGATGTGCAGGTCGGTGCCGCAGATGCCGCACGCGCCGACCTTGACGACTACCTGCCGTTCCCCCGCTTTCGGATCGGGCACCTCGCCGACTCGGATCTGGCCGGGCCGGTCGATGATGGCGGCACGCATGCCTAACCCCTTCCTCGCGCTCATATGAGCGGCGTTGACCTATGGCGTCGAGTACTTGTGAAGGCATTAGAGGTCTGACGTCGGTAGTACGTCAACCTTTTGGGCGGATTTCTAGCTATAGTGCTCATATGAGCACGACCAAGAAGCCGGGGTCCCTGACCGAAGCTATGCTGCTCGCGACCGTCGCCCGGCGCTTCTACGTGCAGGGACGCTCCAAGCTGGAGATCGCCGACGAGTTCGGCGTCAGCCGGTTCAAGGTGGCGCGCATGCTCGACACCGCCATGGAGTCCGGACTGGTCAGGGTGGAGTTCTCGCTGCCGGCGCCGGTGGACCTGGCGCTGTCGGACGAGGTGCGCTCGGCCTACGGCCTGGAGCGGGCGCTGGTGCTGGAGCGCTCAACCGAGCGGGAACCGAAGGAAGTCGTCCGGGCGAAGATCGGGACGCTGGCCGCCCGGCTGCTCGAAGAGATCGTGCGGCCCGACGACGTCGTCGGCCTCTCGTGGGCGCGTTCGGTGAACGCGATGACCGAGGCGATCCGGGCGCTGCCGCGCTGCCCGGTCGTCCAGCTCTGCGGGGTGCAGGCCGGGATGGACATGCGCGGCCGCTCGGTCGAGACGGTCAGCCGCGTGACGTCGGTGTCCGGCGGCGACGCGTACCCGATCTTCGGGCCGCTGGTGCTCCCCGACCGCCGCACGACCGAGACGCTGCGACGCCAGCCCGGCATCGCGGAGACGTTCGGCCAGTTCAAGAACCTGACCAAGGCGGTGGTCAGCATCGGCGCGTGGCAGCCGGGCGAGTCGACGGTGTACGACGCCCTGGACGAAGCCGAGCGGGCGGCGATCTCGGCCCGCGGCGCGACGGCGGAGGTCGCGGCCCGGCTGTTCGACGCGGCCGGCAACGCATTGTCGACCGGCCTGGCCCACCACGTGCTGGCGATCAGCCACGAGGAGCTGACGGCGGTGCCGGAGGTGATCGCCCTGGGCTACAGCCGCCCGAAGGCCTCGGCGGTGGACGCGGTCCTGCGCTCCGGCATGGTCTCGACCCTGATCACCGACGCCGCGGCGGCCGTCCCCCTCCTGGCCCTCGCCGCCAAAAACCCACCCAACCGCACGTGATGCCCCTCCAATCACGCGAGATGCCCTTCCAATCACGCGAGATCCGCCGCTGATCACGCGAGTTCCGGGTTCCGGCCCGTACTCCCGTGGCAGTACGGGCGTCGCGGCGCTCTACCCCGGCGGGTGCAGGCGCGACCGGCGCGGCTCCGGGGCAAAACCCGGGTCGGGCCCGATGTGCCCACCGGCCCCGACGGCGAGCCTGGACCGCATGAAAACTTCCCCGCGGTGGCGGCAGGCCGTCGTCTGGCTGCACGTCGTGTCGTCGGTCGCCTGGATGAGCCAGGCCCTCGCCCTCGTTGTGCTGATGTCGCTCGCCCTGACGGACCCGGCCCGCGCCGCCGCCGCGACCGCCATGGCCGACCGGCTCGACTCGACCCTGCTCGCGCCGATGGCAAACGTCTCCGCCTTCACCGGCCTGCTGCTGGCCGGCGCGACCGCCTGGGGCTACTTCCGCCACTGGTGGGTGCTCACGAAGTTCGCCCTGACGCTCATCCAGCTCTACGCCGGGATCTTCCTGCTCTCCCCCGCGCTCCGCGAGTCCGCGGACACGGCCACCGCGAGCTGGCTGCAGGTCGCCGGCGCGTCGCTCATGGCGAGCGCGCTTTCCTTCCAGGCGTGGCTTTCGGTCGCGAAGCCGGGTAAGAAGACGCCGTGGGCGCCGGCCGGGAAGCAGCCGGCCGCGCCGACCTGGGTGTTCGTCGCCGGGGTCGTCGTGTCCGTGGTCGACGTCGTCGACGGGCTTCTGCTCGGCTACCCGCTGCCCGCGTTGTCCCTGGTCATGCTGATCGTGCTGCTCGGTCTTGAGCGGCGACGACGGCATCGCCGTGCTCCGCGGCCCAGCGCCCGAAGCCCTCGATCGGCGCCAGCAGCGTCTCCCCCAGCGGCGTAAGCGCGTACGCGCCTTCGCGGCGCTCGACGAGCCCGTCGAACTCCAGGCGTCGCAGGGTTTCCGTGAGCACCTTCGCGCTGATTCCGCCGATCGTGCGACGCAGTTCGCCGTGCCGCGCCGGGCCACCCCGCAGCGCCCACACCACCACCGGGTTCCACGTGTTGGCCATCAGGTCGAACGCGAGCCGCGTCCGGCAGTCGGCGAGGAAGTCCATGGTTACCGTTCGGTTCCTTCCCGGGTTCCTACCGTCGTGCTGGTAGCCAACCACAAGGAGGACACATGCGGATCGGGATCTTCGGCACCGGCGGGATGGCGGCGGCGCTCGGCACGCACTGGGCGCGCGCGGGCCACGAGCTGCTGGTGAGCGGCCGTAGCCCCGACGCGCTCGCGAAGCAGCTAGACGCGCGAAGCGGAACCTGGCGCGAAGTCGCTTCGCAGGCCGAAGTGCTGCTGCTCGCCGTCCCCGCCGACGCCGTCTTCGAGGTGCTCGCCGCCGCGGGTCCCCTGCCCGGCCGGGTCCTGGTCGACTGCACCAACCAGCCCGGCGCGGACGGCGGCCCGCCGCCGGGCACCCCGGTCGCCGCGCGCATCGCGGCCGCCGCGCCGGACGCACACGTGGTCAAGGCGTTCAACCTGGCGTCCGTCGACGTCTGGCGGAAGCCACCCCGGACGCTCACGGTCCCGCTCTGCGGCGACGACCCGGCGGCGCTCGACGCGGTGAGCACGCTGGTCCGGGACGTCGGCTGCACCCCGGTCCACGGCGGCGGCCTGGACCGCGCCGCCCTGCTGGAGGCGACGGCGGCGTTCGCCATCGGCCTGTGGTTCGCGGGCGAAGACGCGCAGCAGATCCTGGCGCCGGCAGGCTGAGCTCAGCAGCACGCCTTGTAGGCGCCCGCGACGATGCTCGGGGCCATGCCGTACTCGGTCGCCGAGGCGTCCGGGCCCATGGACGCGAGTGCGGTGGTGGCCGGCGCCGCCCCGGCGGCCCCCAGCACCGCCGCGACGAAGATCCCGGCCACGACACGCTTGAGGTTGATCATGGGTTCCCTCCCCTGTGGACTGACACCAACCTAGCGACGCCCACTCGGTCGCGAGGGAATTTGACCGCTTCCGGCCAGCGGCCGGACGTCAAGCCCTGACGGCGTCGACGTCGCCCGCCGTCAGGGAAGCCGCCTGGGCTCGCAGGGGCTTGCCGCCGTGGGGAACCACGGTCACCTCACCCGTCGCCAGGTCCGTCACCATCGTGCTCAACGTCATCAGCTCGTCCCCGCCGGTCGCGTCGCGGAAGACGCCGCCGGTCAACGTCTCCGTGAGCCACGCCGCGTCCGGTGTGGACGGCGCGAGGTGCGCACACACCTCCGCGCGGCGCAGGCTCTCCTCCGGCGCGGTGTCCAAATGGGGCGGGAGCTGCCGGAAGTGGTTGGTGTGCCAGGAAAGTCCACTCGCGACAGTCATCACCGCCGTCTCGGTCCCGGCCTTCTCGACGACCGTGACGCCCGGCTCGCCGATCCGGCCCATCGTGTAGGCGAACCCGCCCGCCGACGAGCAGCGGCGCAGCAGCGACACGGCCTCGGGCAGGTTCGCCGCCCGCTGCGCCGAGCGCGCCACGAAGTGCCGTCCCGCGCGCGGCCCCGGCGCGACGACACCTACGCTGTCGATCCCCCACACCAGCCCGTGCGAAGTGAGCGTGAACGTGTTGGCCGGCAGGAACCCCGGACACCACCAGACGCACACGCCGGGCTCGCCGTCGACCAGCAGCGTGAGCAGCCGCCCGAGGCCGTCGAACACCGGGAGGCCGTCCTCGTTGTGGCCGAGCAGCGAAGGCGCGCCGACCCACGCGAGGTCGGTGCAGCCGGTCCCGTCGCCGGTGCCCAGGTCGCCGCGGAGGTTGGCGAGCAACAGGTCGTCGAACGGCACTCCGGCGCCCTCGGCGAGCGCCGTCAGCTCGGCGTAGGCGTCCGGGTGGTCCACCTGGGACGCCGATTCGACCGCCCGGAACAGCACCGGCGACCGCCGGGCCCGCGCGGCGACCGGCCAGCCGGCCAGTCCGGCGAGGACGGTCCGGATGTCCGCGGCCGCGTGCTCGCCCAGCGCCCGGAAAGCGGCTTCCCGGGGACCCCGGACGATCGTCCAGCGCACGTCGCCGATCCGGTGCTCTTCGACCTTGGCCGCCATGCGCTCACGATGACTGAGCAGTCAGGAAAAGGCAACGGGCCCGCCGGAAAACGAGTGGAACGGCGCCACCGCCTGCGGTTACCGTGCCGACGAACCGAATCGCCTGGTCAAGGACGTGCCGTTGTACACCTCGTGAGACCTCCCCGAGCGCTGATCTGACGCGCGTCGCGCTTGCCGCGCCGCGCCGCTTCTTGCTGCGGACTTCTCACGAGAACGGGTGTCCTTGTCATGCTCGAAAACTGGGTGGTCGTCCCCACCCGCCTGCCGCTCGTCGTCCGGTCCTGCCACGCGTGCGCGGCCGACCGCTTCCGGACGAGCGGCAAGTTCCGCGTCAACGCCCACCACAAACGGCTCGACGCCTGGCTCCTCGCGCTCTGCACCACCTGCGGGGAAACCACGAAGCTCACGGTCCTGGACCGGGCCAACGTCCGGTCCGTCCGGCCCGAGCTGCTCGACCGGCTGCACACCAACGACCCGGCCCTGGCGGCCGAACTGCTCGCAGATCCGGTCCTGCGGCGTCGCAACCGCGTTACGCTCGACTGGGACCGCGCCTGGCGCCTCGATACCGGCTGGCCCGCTCTCCCGGACCGCGACGTGATCGACGTTTCGGTCCGCTTCGCGGCACGGATCCCGATCCGGCCGGTGCGGCTGATCGCCGAAGGGTGCGAGCTGCCGCGGGCCGAGGTCGAACGCCTGGTCGCCGAAGGGAGGCTCGTCGCGGCGGTCCGGCTGACCGGCCGGCTCACCGGCGACTTCACCTTCACGCTCAAGCGGTGAGCTGCCGGCGGAGCCGGGGACCTAGTGCGCGCCGACCTCGGTCACGCGCACCACGGCCACCCCGGCTTCGTCGGACGCCGCCAGGTCGACCTCCGCGCTGATGCCCCAGTCGTGGTCGCCGGCCGGGTCGTCGAAGATCTGCCGCACCTTCCAGACGTCCGGCTGCTGCTCGATCATCAGCAGCGCCGGGCCGCGCGCGTCCGGGCCGGTGCCCAGCGTGTCGTACTCCTCGAAGTAGTCCTCGATCGCTTCCTGCCACGCCTCGGCGTCCCAGCCGGACTCCGCGTCCAGCTCGCCGAGCGGGAACCACGCCCGGCGCCCGAACAGCTCGACCCGGCGGAACAGCTCGTTGCGGACCAGGACCCGGAAGGCACGCTCGTTGCGCGTGACGGCCGGCGGTTCGGACGGCGGCCGCGTCGACACCGGGCCTTCTTCGTCCGGGTGACGCAGGGCCTCCCACTCGTCGAGGAGGCTGGAGTCGACCTGCCGGACCAGCTCGCCGAGCCACTCGATGAGGTCCTGCAGCGGCTCGGTCTTGGCCTCGTCCGGGACCGTGTGGCGCAGCGCGTCGTAGACGTCCGCGAGGTAGCGCAGCACCAGCCCTTCCGAGCGGGCGAGCTGGTAGAAGCCGATGTACTCGACGAAGTTCATCGCGCGCTCGTACATGTCGCGCACGACCGACTTCGGGGACAGCTCGTAGTCGTCGACCCACGGGTGGCCCTGCCGGTAGCTGTGGAACGCGCCCTGCAGCAGCTCCTCCAGCGGCTTCGGGTAGGTGATGTTCTCGAGCAGCTCCATCCGCTCGTCGTACTCGATGCCCTCGGCCTTCATCGCGTTGACGGCCTCGCCGCGCGCCTTGAACTGCTGCTGCGACAGCACCGGCCGCGGGTTGTCCACAGTGGATTCCACAGTGGACACAACGTCGAGCGGGTAGCTCGGCGACTCCAGCTCGAACAGCTCGATCGCGGCCAGCGCGAACGGCGAAAGCGGCTGGTTGAGCGCGAAGTCGAACTGCAGGTCGACCGTCAGCCGGACGATCCGGCCCTGCTCGTCCGGCTCCGGCAGCCGCTCGACGACACCGGCGGCCAGCAGCGCGCGGTAGATCGCGATGGCGCGCAGGATCAGCTTGCGCTGGGACGCGCGGTCCTCGTGGTTGTCCTCCAGGAGGTGCCGCATCGAGTCGAACGCGTTGCCCGGGCGCGAGATCACGTTCAGCAGCATCGAGTGGGTGACCTTGAAACTGGAGGTCAGCGGCTCGGGGTCGGCCGCGATCAGCCGGTCGAACGTGCTCTCGGTCCAGTTGACGAAGCCCTCCGGCGCCTTCTTCCGGACGATCTTCTTTTTCTTCTTCGGGTCGTCGCCCGCCTTCTCCAGCGCCTTGGCGTTCTCGACGACGTGGTCGGGCGCCTGGACGACGACGTAACCGTCGGTGTCGTAGCCCGCGCGCCCGGCGCGGCCGGCGATCTGGTGGAACTCGCGCGCCTTGAGGTGGCGCTGGCGGACGCCGTCGTACTTCGTCAGGGCGGAGAAGACCACTGTCCTGATTGGTACGTTGATGCCGACGCCGAGCGTGTCCGTCCCGCAGATCACCTTGAGCAGGCCCGACTGGGCCAAGGTCTCGACCAGGCGGCGGTACTTCGGCAGCATGCCGGCGTGGTGGACGCCGATGCCGTGGCGGACCAGCCGCGAGAGCGTCTTGCCGAAGCCCGCGGAGAACCGGAAGTCGCCGATCAGCTCGGCGATCGCCTCCTTCTCGGCCTTGGTCGTGACGTTGATGCTCATCAGCGTCTGGGCGCGTTCGATGGCCGCGGCCTGCGAGAAGTGCACGACGTAGACCGGCGCCTGGCCGCCGTTGAGCAGCTCGGACATCGTCTCGTGCAACGGCGTGAGCGCGTACCGGAAGGTCAGCGGCACTGGGCGCTGCGCCGACGTCACGACGGCGGTCGGCTTGCCGGTGCGGCGCGTGAGGTCCTTCTCGAAGAAGGACACGTCGCCCAGCGTCGCCGACATCAGGACGAACTGGGCCTTCGGCAGCTCGAGGATCGGCACCTGCCACGCCCAGCCACGGTCGGGCTCGGAGTAGAAGTGGAACTCGTCGGCCACGACCTGCCCGACCGGGGCGTCCGCACCGAACCGTAACGCGATGTTCGCCAGGATTTCCGCGGTGCAGCAGATGATCGGGGCGTCCGGGTTGACGCTCGAGTCGCCGGTCATCATCCCGACGTTGTCGGCCCCGAAGATCTCGATGAGCTGGAAGAACTTCTCCGACACGAGCGCCTTGATGGGCGCGGTGTAGTAGCTGCGGCGGCCCTGGGCGAGCGCGGTGAAGTGCGCGCCGACGGCGACGAGGCTCTTCCCGGAGCCGGTCGGCGTCGAGAGGATGACGTTCGATCCGGAGACGACCTCCATCACCGCCTCCTCCTGCGCCGGGTACAGCTCGATGCCCCGATCGGCCGTCCAGGTCGTGAACGCTTCGAACAGAGCGTCGGGGTCGGGATCCGCAGGCAGGAGGTCTGTGAGAGTCATCAGACGTCCATCGTGCCATCCGCTCGTCGCAAAGTCGGCAGGGGCAATCGCGTCGCGCGTGGTAAACCCGTAGGCTTCGCGGTACCGCGCATCGACCGGGGGATACTTTCGGTCTCGCGCGCACACGGGCGGTAATCCGGAGGGCTTAGGAATGGCACAGGACATCATCCCGATCGAACTCGGCCTGCCGCAGGGAGACGTCGTCACCCTGTGGGCGCCGCGCTGGCGGGAAGACGGCGAGGAGTGGGAAGCGTTCCTCGGCGACGAGGACGACCTGTACGCCTTCCCGGACGCCGCGCACTTGGCCGCCTTCGTCCGCACGTCCGAGCGCCACGACCTGCTGGACCACCCGGCCTGGGACGCCGTGCCGTCGCTGAACGTGCCGGAGCTGATCCCGGACGAGGACCACACGTACGACCTCGTCGGCGTGCCCGAGCTCGTCGCCGAAGAGCCGGACATGTGGCACATCGCGGAGCTGGCCGAGATCGTCGGCATCGTCCGCTCGCTCGCCGACGTCTGCGACCTCGAAGAGGTCCACGAGATCCTCGACTCGACCGAGGGCTTCTCGCTGCTCGACCAGGGCACGCTCCCGTTCACCGGGAGCGTCGGCGTCCAGGTCTGGAACGATCTGTCCGAGACGGTGTCGACGAAGTGGGACACCGTGCTCGACGCGATCGACGGCCTGGTGACCGCGCCCGACGTCGACGAGAAGGTGCTGGAGCAGACCGCCGAGGAGCTGGCGGCGTTCCACGAAGAGTCCGCCGAGGCCGAGGCCGGCGCCGAGGGTGAAGAGGACCTCGAGGCGATCGACTCCGTCTCCGATTCCGACTCCGACGAGGACGAAGAAGAGGACGAGGGCCCGGTCGGGTTCTGGGCCGAGGTCGGCATCGACCCGATCAAGATCATCACGTCCGGCGCGGAGTACTACACGCTGCGCTGCTACCTCGACGACGCACCGGTGTTCCTCGGCAGCGAGGGCGAGATCGACGTCTTCACGTCGGAGAAGGCCCTGGCGCGCGCCCTGGCCGACGGCAAGGACCTGGCCGACACCGACCTCGCCGACGTGTCCACGTGGGACGAGGTCCTGGCGAAGGCCACGGCCGGCGAGCTCGAGGTCGAGGTCGACGCCGAGAACACGTACGTGCTGACCGGCCTCGACGCCGACATCGCGGAGGGCCCGGAGGCGATCGACCCGACGCAGCTGGAGCTGGCGGTCGAGCTGATCACGGACGCGGCCGAGTGGGCAGGCGACGACTCTGCCGAGACGGCCCTGGCGGGCAACGAGAGCCTGGGCTGGCTGGTGTCGTTCGTCCTCCGCCCGGACCCGACGCGCCTCGAGCCGTCCGCGCCGTTCGACGCGGAGCAGAGCGCGTGGCGGAAGCTCGTGGAAACGTTCGAGAACCGCCTGACGGTGGCTTGAGTTTCTGACGAAGGCCGTCTCCCGGTGGTTGGGGAGGCGGCCTTCGTCGTGTCGTCCCCCCAATCACGCGTGTCGTCCATCCAGGCACGCGTGTCGTCCGTTCAGGCGCGCGCGGAACGCCGAACTCGCGTGACTGGACGCGCATCTCGCGTGATCGGGAGCGTAACTCGCGTGATCAGCGGGGCATCTCGCGTGATTGAGAGGGCATCACGCGTGATTGGAGGGTCGACTCGCGTGATTGAGGGGACGACACGCGTACCCAGGCGGACGACACGCGTACCGGGACGGACGACACGGGGTCAGTCGCGGGGTTCGGCGCGGACCGGGACCACCAGCACCGCCAAAGCCGGGAACACCGCGGCCACGCAGAAGGCCAACGCGTACCTGCTGTCGCCGATCACCAGGCCCAGCAGGGGCGGGGTCAGCGAGGCCGCGATGTTCTGGCCCGTGTTCTGCGTCCCCATCGCGCGGCCGGACCACGCGAGCCCGGCCAGCTCGGCCGACGCCGTGAAGCCGAGGCCGTTGTCGGCGACCGTCACCACGCCCGCCAGGGCCAAGGCCAGCAACACCAGCCACGGCCAGGAAGCGTCCCCCAGCGCGACCAGCAGCATCACCAGGCAGCTCAGAACCGCCAGCTGCCGCATCGGGCGCAGGCGGCTGCCCACCCGGTCCGACCACCACCCCGATCCGAGCCGGCCCGCCGCGCCCAGCACCTGCACCACCGCCAGGTACCAGCCCGCCGACAGCGGGCTCCAGTGCTGCACCGCCACCAGGTACACCGGCGCGAACGCCGACACCGCGAACTGCGGCACCACCAGCAGCGCGCTCGCGCCGTGCACCCGCCACAGCGTCGCGTGCCGGTACGGCGAAGGCGGCTTGACACCGCCAGCCGCCCGAGGCGGCCGAGGCGGGTCGGTCACGAGCCAAGCCACCAGCAGCGCGACGCCGATCGCCAGCCCGGCCGGCAGCAGCACCGCCGCGCGGAAGCCGAAGTGCGCCGCCAGGGGCGGCAGCCCGAGCGCCGCGACGCCGACGCCGAGCGGCTGGGCCGTCTGGCGGATCCCCATCGCGACGCCGCGCTCGGACTTCGCGAACCAGCCCATGACCACCCGGCCGCTCGCCGCGTTCACCGACGCCGTACACGCTCCGGCCGCCAAGAACACACCAAAGAGCAGCCCGACCGGGTGACTTCCTATCCCGGCGTACACCAGGAGTAACCCCGAGGCCCCCAGTCCGAGGGCCATGATCAGGCGCTCTCCGTAACGGTCCGCAGCCGCGCCCCACGCGATCAGCGTGAACAGCAGGCCGATGCTCGGCGCCGCGACGACCGTCCCGGCCTCGGCCAGCGTCAGCCCTTCGGCGGCTCGCATGGCCGGGACCAGGAACGGGATGCCGTAGAGGAACGAGCAGCTCGCGGTCTGCGCGGCGAGGCCGAGCGCGAGGATGAGCCACCGCCGTGAACTCGCCTGCACCCCGACCGAACCGTCCGCGACCTGCGCCATCTTCGTCACCGTCTCAATATATGAGAACAACATCCTATATGGTGAACGATAGTTGGCATGGCTAAGGACCGCAAGCACCCCGAGGAGCCTCAGCTCAGCGCGGCGTACCCGGGCTTGATGACGTCGTCGATCAGCGAGAGCCGGGCGTCGAAATCGATGAACGCGGATTTCATCGCGTTGATCGTGAACCACCGGAAGTCGTCGAGGCCGTACCCGAAGGTCTCGTGCAGCGCGGCGAATTCGCTGGTCATCGTGCATCCGCTCATCAGCCGGTTGTCGGTGTTCACCGTCACCCGGAAGCGCAGCCGCTTGAGCAGGCCGATCGGGTGCTCGGCGATCGAGCGGACCGTGCCTGTTTGGACGTTCGACGTCGGGCAGATCTCCAGGGGGATCCGGCGGTCGCGGACATACGCGGCCAACCGTCCAAGGTGGACCGTGCCGTCCGCGTCGGTCTTGATGTCCTCGGCGATCCGCACGCCGTGCCCGAGCCGCTCGGCGCCGCAGTGCTGAATCGCCTCCCAAATGGACGGCAGCCCGAACGCTTCGCCGGCGTGAATGGTGAAATGCGCATTGTTCTGGCGCAAATACTCGAAAGCGTCGAGATTGCGGGTCGGCGGGAATCCGTCCTCGGGTCCGGCGATGTCGAAGCCGACGACGCCGGCGTCCCGGTAGCGGACGGCCAGGTTCGCGATCTCGAGGGCCCTGGCGTGCTGGCGCATCGCGCAGAGCAACGTCCCGACGCGGATCGAACCGCCGTTCGCGACCACGCGCCGTGTGCCCTCCGTGAACCCAGCCTGGACGGCCTCGACCACCGCATCGAGTGACAGACCGCGTTCGACGAACAACTCCGGTGCGTAGCGCACCTCGGCGTAGACGACGCCGTCGGCGGCCAGGTCCTCGACCGCTTCCGCGGCGACCCTGACCAGGGATTCCTCCGTTTGCATCACTCCGCAGGTGTGCGCGAACGTCTCGAGGTAGGACACGAGTGAGCCGGAGTCGGCCGCTCGGCGGAACCAGCTGCCCAGCTCGGCCGGGTCGGTGGTGGGCAGACCGGCATAACCGGTGGCTTCGGCGAGCTCGGCGACGGTGGCGGGGCGCAGGCCGCCGTCGAGGTGGTCGTGCAGCAGCACCTTGGGCGCGCGGCGGAGGGTCTCGGCGGTCGGAACAGGGCTTTCGTCAGGCATCCCCCAACGGTAACCTCGTTGTCATTCCCCTACATGGCCGTAACTCTCAGCCTCGGGCTAACCCTCAGCGTCGAGGATCGGTAGCGAATCGGCCATCCGGGGGCAGCCTCCGCAATACGCACTTCACGGGGGCCATACGCACAGCAATTTCGCAATCGTTAAGCTTCGTGGCACGTCCCTCCATTTCCCCGCCGACGAAGGACACACAGCAGTGACCACTGACAACCACATTGCCGCCCCGTCCTTCGACCGGATGCGCAACATGCTGGTGCGCGCGGCCGAAGTGCGTGAGAGCGAGCAGCAGCAGATCTTCGACGCGCTCGACGACATCTACGCCCGCCTCGCGCCGGTGGACTCGCTGGGCGCGGTCCGCAAGCGGCTCTCCGAGCTCCCCGACCGCACCGAGGTCGGCGTGCTGGCCGAGCGCCTCGACGAGACGATGTCCCGGCTCGAGGCCCAGGACAACGCCCTCTCGGCGCTGACCCGCGCGGTCGAAAGCATCGTCGACAAGCTGGCCAAGCCGTTCGCGCAGCTCGACGGCAGGCTCGACGGCATGGCCGCGCGCCTCGAGGGCGTCGGCGGCCGGATGGACGGGCTCGAGGACAAGCTCCAGAACATCCACCGCCGGCTCGACGAGCTGGGCGGCCACCTCGACAAGCAGGACGGGAAGCTCGACTCGATCCCGGCGTCGGTGCACGGCCCGGTCCGCGAGCGGATCGAGCAGGCCGAGGCGTCGCTGCGCGAGCGTGTCGACCACGCCGACCACGAGCTGCGCGGCAAGGTCGACGAGCTCAGCCGCTCCACCCACGAGCGGCTCGGCGAGCTGGACCGCGTCACGCAGGAGCGGATCGGCGCGAACACCGAGGCGCTCAAGACGGCGCTGACCGAGACCGGCGAGATGATCGACGCCTCGGACCGCCTGGAGAAGCTGGGCGGCCGCCTCGAGACGGTCACCACCCGCCTCGACGACCTCGCTTCCCGCCTCGACAAGGTCGAGGACGGCTTCCTCTCCGGCATCGGCGACCTCGACGGCGCGCTCAAGGCCGGGCTGTCCAAGGTCGAGGGCACGCTGGCCAAGCAGCCGGACTCCGAGTCGGTGGACTCGCTGGTCCGCAAGAGCAACGACGAGAGCGTCCGCCGCATCGGCGGCCAGCTCGACGAGGCGATGGCGACGTTCGCGGAGCTGATGCTCGGCGGCGGCCCGGCCGTCCAGCAGATCTCGCCGCCGCCCCCGGCCCCGCGCCAGCCGCGTCGCAGCTCGCGCAACGGCCGCGCCCCGAAGGCGGCCGACGCCAAGGCCAAGCCGGGCGAAGGCGCCGAAGAGGCCACGGAGTAACCCAGCCACGGAAAGAGGCCTCTGCCGGGATTCCGGCAGAGGCCTCTTTCCGTTCTGGAGCGAGAACTCCGGCTCGCTTTCACGTGAAAGCTCGGGCCCCAGGTGGGAGCTTTCACGTGAAAGCTCCGTGGGTGTCACTCGGTCGGGTGATCATCTTCGCGATGATCGTCACACTGTTCCGCGGATCGTCTCCCGGACGATCGGGTTCGGCGCGGACGCCGCCGAGGCCACCGAGTAAGCGCCTTCGAGGGCCGCCAGGGCCGCGGGAACCGCGTCCGGGGTGTCCGTGTGCAGCTCCAGCAGCGGCTCGCCCTCGGTGACCTGGGAGCCGGGCTTCGCCAGGCACAACACGCCCGCCGCGGCCTGGACCGGGTCCTCCTTGCGAGCCCGGCCCGCGCCCAGCCGCCACGCCGCGACGCCCACCGCGTACGCGTCCAGCGAAGCCAGCACGCCCGAAGCCGGCGCGACCACCGTGTGGACGTGCGACGGCGTCGGCAGCGGCGCCGTCGGGTCGCCGCCCTGGGCCGAGATCATCCGGCACCAAACCTCGTACGCCTCGCCCGACGCCAGCACCTCGGCCGGGTCGGCCGAAATCCCGGCCAAGGACAGCATCTCCCGCGCCAGGGCCAGCGTCAGCTCGACGACGTCGGCCGGGCCACCGCCCTGGAGCACGGAAACCGACTCCGCGACCTCCACCGCGTTGCCGACCGCCCGCCCCAGCGGAACGCTCATGTCGGTCAGCAGCGCCGTGGTCGGCACGCCGTGCGCGACCCCGATCGAGGTCAACGTCGAGGCGAGCGAACGCGCCTGGCCGAGCGTCTTCATGAACGCGCCCGAGCCGAACTTGACGTCCAGGACCAGCCCGGACGCGCCTTCGGCGATCTTCTTGCTCATGATCGAGCTGGCGATGAGCGGGATCGACTCCACGGTCGAGGTGACGTCGCGCAGCGCGTACAGCTTCTTGTCCGCCGGCGCGAGCCCGGACGTCGCCGCGCAGACCACCGCGCCGACGTCCTCCAGCTGGGCCTGGATCTCCGAAGTGGACAGTGAAGCCCGCCAGCCGGGGATCGACTCCAGCTTGTCGAGCGTGCCGCCGGTGTGGCCGAGGCCGCGGCCGGACAGCTGCGGCACCGCCGCGCCGCACGCCGCCACCAGCGGCGCCAGCGGCAGGGTGATCTTGTCACCGACGCCGCCGGTCGAGTGCTTGTCGACGGTCGGCCGGGACACGGAAAGCGACAGCCGCTCGCCGGACGCGATCATCGCGCCCGTCCAGCGGGAGATCTCGCCGGAGTCCATGCCCCGCAGGAAGATCGCCATGGCCAGCGCCGACATCTGCTCTTCGGCGACGTCCCCGCGCGTGTACGCGTCGACGACCCAGTCGATCTGCTCGTCGGACAACCGGCCGCCGTCGCGCTTGGTGCGGATGACGTCGACCGCCGCGAACCCGCTCACGGCAGGTCGTCCGGGCCGAAGGCGTCCGGCAGCACGTCCGACATCGGCAGGATGCCGCTCGGCGTGTCCACCAGGCACGAAGATCCGCCCAGCTCGAACAGGATCTGACGGCAGCGCCCGCACGGCATCAGCAGGTCACCGGCGCCACTGCGGCACGCCACGGCGACCAGCCGGCCGCCGCCGGAGAGCCGCAGCTGCCCGGCCATCGTGCACTCCGCGCAGAGCCCGAGCCCGTAGGACGCGTTCTCGACGTTGCACCCGGTGACCACGCGGCCGTCGTCGACGATCCCGGCGACCCCGACGTGCAGACCCGAATAAGGCGCGTACGCATGGGAAGCGGCCTCGATCGCCTGAGCCCGCAGCGCGTCCCAGTCCACTGTGGACATTAGTCCTCACCTCGCCGGTACGGCTGGCCGTCGGCCTTCGGCGGCCGCAGCCGCTGGGAAGCGACGGCGAGCACGATCAGCGTCACGAAGTGCGCGGTGTACGGGATGAGGTCGGACGGCAGCGTGTCGTTGGCCCAGTAGATCGCGTACAGCACACCCGCGCCGACCACGCCGAGCCCGGCCGCGATCCACTGCTTGCGGAACAGCTGGACGACGACGATCACGCCGACCAGGATCACCGCGCCGTACAGCAGCGCGAGCACCGCTTCACCGCCGCCGGCGAGCTGCAGGCCGTCCGCGTAACCGAACAGCGCCGCGCCGCCGAGCAGGCCGCCCGGGCGCCAGTTGCCGAAGATCATCGCCGCGAGGCCGATGTACCCGCGGCCGTTGGTCTGGTTCTCCAGGTAGTCCGCGCCGCCGCGCAGCAGCACCAGCGACGCGCCACCCATGCCGGCGAACGCGCCGGAAATGAGCATCGCGACGTACTTGTGCCGGTAGACGTTGACACCCAGGGACTCCGCGGCCACCGGGTTCTCGCCGCACGAGCGCAGCCGCAGGCCGAAGCGGGTCTTCCAGAGCACCCAGAAGCTGATCGGCACCAGCAGGATCGCGATCATCGTCAGCGGCGCCACCTCGGTGACCAGGCCGCGCAGGATGCCGGCGACGTCGGAGATGCCGACGCGCTGCTCCTTCTCGAGGTCGCCGAGCCAGTCGGACAGGCCCGAAGCCGAGTAGGTGTCGAACTTCGGCACCACCGGCGACTGCCGCGGGTTGCCCGACAGCGGCTCGAAGATCAGGTTCGCCAGGTACTTCGTGACGCCGAGGCCCAGCAGGTTGATCGCGACACCGGAGACGATGTGGTTGACGTTGAACGTCACCGTCGCCACCGCGTGCAGCAGGCCGCCCAGCGCGCCGAAGGCGATCGCGGCCAGCAGGCCGGCCCACACGCCGCCGTTGTACGAACCCCAGGCGGCGCCCCAGGTCCCGAGGATCATCATGCCCTCGAGGCCGATGTTGACGACGCCGGCGCGTTCGGCCCAGAGGCCGCCGAGCGCGCACAGCAGGATCGGCAGCGCGAGACGCAACGCCGTCGACGCGGTGTTCGACGACGTCAGCGCGGCGACGCCGGTGGAGTACGACGCCGTCGAGATGACGGCGATGGCGATGACGGCCCAGATGACCCCGCGGAGCCAGCCCGGGATCCGGGACCGCTTGCGGTGCACCGGCATGGCGCCGGGGCTGCCCGCGTCGGGGCGGGAAACGTCGGTGACGGCCATCAGACGGCACCTCCCCCGGCGACCGAAGCGCTCTTGCCGGCCAGTGCGCGCCCGACTCTGCGTTGTTCGGCCGCGAGGTCCGCGCGCCGCACGATCTCGTACGCCACGACGACCGACAGCACGATGATGCCCTGCATGATCGTCGCGATCTCCTTGGACACGTTGATCTGCTCCAGCGACACCGCGGAGGTGTCGAGGAACGCCCACAGCAGCGCGCCGAGCGCGATGCCGCCGGGGTGGTTGCGGCCGAGCAGCGCGACCGCGATGCCGGTGAAGCCGTACATCTGGGTCGAGGTGATGCCGTAGCTGTAGTCGCGGCCGAGCAGCTCCGGCATCGCGACCAGGCCGGCGACACCGCCGGAGAGCAGCATCGCGATCAGCGTCATCTTCTTGGCGTTGACCCCGCCCGCGGCGGCCGCGGTGGTGGACTCGCCGGACGCCTTGAGCTCGAAGCCGAACCGGGTGCGGTTGAGCATGAACCAGTAGGCGGCGCCGATCACGGCCGCGATGAGCACGAACCCGAAGAGCGTGCCCGAGCCGAGCGGAATGCCCGGGATCCGGCCGGACGGCTCGATCACGCGGGTGCCGATGTTGTTGCCCCGCTGCACGCCGAACTGGTCGGCGTTGATGAGGAAGGCGATGATCCCGCCGACGATCGAGTTCAGCATGATCGTCGCGATCACCTCGCTCACCCCGCGGGTGACCTTGAGGATCGCCGGCACGGCCGCGTACGCCGCACCGGCGACGACCGCCACGATGAGGATCACGAGCGTGTGGATCACCGGCGGCAGCTGGAGCGCGCCACCGGCGATGGCCGCGACGACCGCCGCGAACCGGTACTGGCCCTCGACCCCGATGTTGAAGAGGTTCATCTGGAAGCCGATGGCCACCGCGAGCCCGGACAGGTAGTACACGGTCGCGAGGTTCACGGTGTCGACCGCGGTCGAGCCCTTGAACATCTGGCCGATCATGGTGCCGTACGCGTTCAGCGGGTCGGCCCCGGAGATGATCAGCGCGATCGCCGACAGCAGCACGGCGAACACGATCGCCAGCAGCGGCGGCAGCAGCTTGGTACGCCAGGAAGTCATTCTGTGTCACCCGCTGTGTCGTCTTCGGCGCCGGTCATCGCCGAACCCAGTTCCTGCGGCGTCACGGTGGCGGGGTCGGCCTCGCTGACGAGGCGCCCGCGCAGCATGACGCGGATCGTGTCGGACAGGCCGATGAGCTCGTCGAGGTCGGCCGAGATGAGCAGCACGGCGAGGCCGGCGGCGCGCGCTTGGCGGATGTTCTCCCAGATCAGCGCCTGCGCGCCGACGTCGACCCCGCGCGTCGGGTGCGACGCGATGAGCAGCACCGGGTCGCCGGACAGCTCGCGCCCGACGATCAGCTTCTGCTGGTTGCCGCCCGAGAGCGCCGCGGCCGGGACGTCGATGCCCGGCGTGCGGACGTCGTACTCGCGCACGATCCGCTCGGTGTCCGAGCGGGTGCCCGCGATGTCGAGCAGCTGTCCTTGGGAGACCGGTTCGCGGGTCTGGTACCCGAGCATCCGGTTGACCCACAACGGCTGGGTGAGCAGCAGGCTGTGCCGCGTGCGGTCTTCGGCGATGTAGCCGATGCCCGCTTCGCGCCGGGCCAGCGTGCCGGCCTTGGTGATGTCCCGGACCTTGCCCTCGGCGTCGACCAGCTCGATCGTGCCGCCGGACGGCTTGCGCATGCCCATGATGGTCTCGACGAGCTCGGTCTGGCCGTTGCCCTCGACGCCGGCGACCCCGAGCACCTCGCCCGCGCGGACGGTGAACGTGATGTCGTCGAGCGCGTTGCGGTCGGAGCCCTCGGCGCCGAGCGTCAGCTCGGTCAGCCGCAGCACGGCGCGGTCGGTGACGGTGGACTCGCGGGTCTCCGGGCTGGGCAGCTCGGAGCCGACCATCATCTCCGCGAGCTGGCGCGAGGTGATGGTCTTCGGGTCGGCCGTGCCGACGGTGGTGCCGCGCCGGATCACCGTGACGGTGTCGGCGATCGCGCGCACCTCGTCGAGCTTGTGCGAGATGAAGAGGAAGGTGTAGCCGTCGGCCTTCATCTCCCGGACGGTCGCGAAGAGCGCGTCGACCTCCTGCGGCACGAGCACCGCGGTCGGCTCGTCCAGGATGATGATCTTGGCCCCGCGGTAGAGCACCTTGACGATCTCGACGCGCTGGCGGTCGGCGACCCCGAGCTCTTCGAGCAGCGTGTCCGGCTTGGCGTGCAGGCCGGTCCGCTGCGCGAGCTCGGCGAGCCGGGCGCGGGCCGCGCGGCCGATGCCGTGCAGGCCTTCGGCGCCGAGGAACACGTTCTCGCCGACGGTCAGGTTGTCGGCCAGCATGAAGTGCTGGTGGACCATGCCGATCCCGGCGCGGATGGCGTCCTGCGGGTTGCGCAGCTTCACCTCGTCGCCGTTGATCGCGATCGTGCCCTCGTCCGGCGGCTGCATGCCGTAGAGGATCTTCATCAGGGTGGACTTGCCGGCGCCGTTCTCGCCACAGATGGCGTGCACCTCGCCCGTGGCGACGGTGAGGTTGACGTCGGAGTTGGCCACCACACCCGGGAACCGTTTGGTGATCCCGGTCAGCTGGACGGCGGGCGCGCCCCGGTCGGGGACGGCTTCGGCCGGGGCCTCGGCAGTGCTCATGGGCGGGAGAATTCCATATCTCGTTAAACACGTCAGGGCTCGGAGGGGAAATCCCTCCGAGCCCCGGCGCGTAGTGAGCTACTTCTGCGGCTTGTCCGAAACGGTGATCGCGCCCGAGATGATCTGGGCCTTGTACCCGTCGAGGACGTCCTTGATGTCGTCGACCTTGCCGCCGGAGGTGGCGTAGCCGACGCCGTCGACCTTGAGGTCGAAGCGCTTCGGCAGCCCGCTCAGGTCACCCTTGGCGACGGCCTGGATGTAGGAGAACACCGCGACGTCGACCCGCTTGAGCATGGACGTGATGATGACGTCCTTGTCGGCGGCGACCGTCTTCTGGTTGTACTGGTCGGAGTCGACGCCGATGGCCAGCGCGTTGCCCGACTTGGCGGCGTCGAAGACACCCTTACCGGAAGCGCCGGCGGCGTGGTAGATCACGTCCGCGCCCTTGGCGATCTCGGCCTGGGCCTTCGCGTTGCCCTTCGGCGGGTCCTGGAACCCGGAGAAGTCACCGGCCGGCGTGAGGTACTCGTCCTCGATCTTGATCTTCGACGAAACCGTCTTCGCGCCCTGCAGGAAGCCGGCCTCGAACTTCTGGATCAGCGGGGTGTTGACACCGCCGACGAAGCCGACGTGGCAGCTCTTGCTCTTGTACGCGGCGGCGACGCCGGCCAGGAACGAGCCCTGCTCCTCGGCGAAGACCAGCGGCGTGACGTTCGGGAGCGTGATCGAGTCGTCGTCGACGATCGCGAACTTGGTGTTCGGGTACTTCGCGGCGACGGCCTTGACGGAGTCCGCGTAGGCGAAGCCGACCGCGACGATCGGGTTCAGGCCCTGGGTCGCCATCTGCTCGAGGCGCTGCTGCTTGGCCGACTCGGCCTCGCTGGCGCTGGCGGTGCTCTCGTTGACCGTCGTCACGCCCAGGTCGGACTTCGCCTTGTCCGTGCCCGCGGCGGCGGCGTCGTTGAACGACGCGTCACCCCGGCCGCCGACGTCGAAGGCCAGGCCGATCTTCAGCTTGCTGCCGTCGACCTTCTCCCCCGCGGCGGCCGAGCTGCTCGCGGCGGCGGGAGCGGCGGGCGGCTTCTGCGCGGTCACGCAGTCCGAGCCACCCGACGAAGGCGCGGCGCTGTTGTTGCTGCTGCCACCGCTCGAGTCCTTGGCGCAGCCGGCCAGGGTGAGCACCCCGGCCATGGCCACGGCGGCCAGCGCGGTTCCACGCATGCGACGCAACGTGTGTCTCCCTCCCCGCTGATCCAGCGGATGGTCAAGGGCACGACCCGGCCCTACTGCCGGGTCGACCGCCAGACCGTACCCAACGGACAGGAATGCGCCATAGGAAAGGCACGCTACGTAACACAAACGTTTACTCACGAGTCGGACGCGCGACCGCATGTACACCCAACGTGATCAAAGAGGTCACGGAGTGCCGCTTTCGGCCCAGCCCCGAGCTGCGGGACGGCCGAAATGCCGTTTGATGTGACTCAGTGTGCCAGCCCGACCGAGGGGTGGACCAGTCCGATCACTCTGTGAGACGGCGGGCGAAGCAGGCCCGGCGGCCCGGCAGCCGAATCGTTCCAGACGGACAACACTCGATCGGGCGTCCGCCGGGCGGGCGACCCGCCCGCGAACCGCCGCCGTGCGTCCACAGTGGACCCCCTTTGCTGTGACGGCGCACACAACCGCTGTGTGCGCTGGTGTCTGGTCCATCACAGAGAGGAACCCGGAGGTGAGCCGTCCGTCGGGGGCGGGTCTAGCATCCCTTTCATCCACGCTCGATGACCCTTGATCTCGGCATTGCCGCCGTAGTCGTCCCCGGTGGACGACGACGATCAGTGCGGACCTCACCGGCCACCGGGCACAAGTCAGACGTTGGAGGCCGTTCACCGATGTCCACCACGGCGAGCACTGCCCGCGAGGCAGGAGCGAGCGATCGGGCGGGTGCCTCACGCCGGCAGGGGACCTTCTACCGGGGCGACCCCGGCATGTGGTCCTGGGTGCTGCACCGCATCACCGGCGTGCTCACGTTCTTCTTCCTGTTCGTGCACGTGCTCGACACCGCGCTGGTGCGCGTGTCGCCGAACACCTACGACCAGGTCATCGAGACCTACAAGACCCCGATCGTCAACCTCCTGGAGGTCGGCCTGGTCGGCGCGGTGCTGTTCCACGCGCTCAACGGCATCCGCGTCATGCTGGTCGACTTCTGGTCGAAGGGCCCGAAGCTGCAGAAGGCCATGCTCTGGGTGATCGGCGTGGTCTGGGTCGTCGTGATGGTCCCCGGTGCGTTCTTCATGCTGAAGCGCACCGTCGAAACGCTCTTCGGGGGTAACTGACATGGCCGACCTCGCCCTCGCGAACCCCCGCGCGCCGAAGCGTCCCGCCGCCCGCCGGAGCAACTTCGAGCTCTACAGCTGGCTGTTCATGCGGATCTCCGGCCTCGCGCTGATCATCCTGGTGCTGGGCCACCTGCTGATCATGAACATCCTCGACGGCGGTGTGCACCGGATCAACTGGGGCTTCGTCGCCGGCCGCTGGGCGTCCCCGTTCTGGCAGTTCTGGGACCTGGCGATGCTCTGGCTCGCCGAGATCCACGGCGGCAACGGGCTGCGCACCATCATCGACGACTACGCCCGCAAGGACAGCACGCGGTTCTGGCTGAAGATCCTGCTGTACGTGTCCATGGTCCTGATCCTGGCCGTCGGCACGATGGTGATCTTCACGTTCGACCCGAACATGCCCGCGAACTGACTTTCGGAGACTTCCTGCCATGCAGTTCCACAAGTACGACGTGGTGATCGTCGGCGCCGGCGGCGCCGGGATGCGCGCGGCCATCGAGTCCGGCCAGCGCGCCCGCACCGCGGTCCTCACCAAGCTCTACCCGACCCGGTCCCACACCGGCGCGGCCCAGGGCGGCATGTGCGCCGCGCTGGCGAACGTCGAAGAGGACAACTGGGAGTGGCACACCTTCGACACGGTCAAGGGCGGCGACTACCTCGTCGACCAGGACGCCGCGGAGATCATGGCCAAGGAGGCCATCGACGCGGTCCTCGACCTCGAGAAGATGGGCCTGCCGTTCAACCGCACGCCCGAGGGCAAGATCGACCAGCGCCGCTTCGGCGGGCACACGCGTGACCACGGCAAGGCCGCGGTGCGCCGCGCCTGCTACGCCGCGGACCGCACCGGGCACATGATCCTGCAGACGCTGTACCAGAACTGCGTCAAGTACGGCACGGAGTTCTTCAACGAGTTCTACGTGCTCGACCTCGTCACCAGCGAAGACGAGAACGGCAACCCGGTCGCTTCCGGCGTCGTCGCCTACGAGCTGGCCACCGGCGAGCTGCACGTCTTCCAGGCGAAGTCGATCGTGATGGCCACCGGCGGCGCGGGCAAGATCTTCAAGACGACGTCGAACGCGCACACCCTCACCGGTGACGGCCTCGGCATCATCTTCCGCAAGGGCCTGCCGCTGGAGGACATGGAGTTCTTCCAGTTCCACCCGACCGGCCTGGCGGGTCTGGGCATCCTGATCTCCGAAGCCGTCCGCGGCGAGGGCGGGATCCTGCGCAACGCCGACGGCGAGCGGTTCATGGAGCGCTACGCCCCCACCATCAAGGACCTCGCGCCGCGCGACATCGTGGCGCGCTCGATGGTGCAGGAAGTGCTGCAGGGGCGCGGGTGCGGCCCGAACAAGGACTACGTCGTCCTCGACGTCACGCACCTGCCGGTCGAGGTCCTCGAGACCAAGCTGCCGGACATCACCGAGTTCTCGCGCACCTACCTGGGCGTCGACCCGGTGAAGGAGCCGGTGCCGGTGTTCCCGACCTGTCACTACGTGATGGGCGGCATCCCGACCAACATCCACGGCGAGGCGTTGCGGGACAACGAGAACGTCATCCCGGGTCTCTACGCCGCGGGTGAGGTCGCGTGCGTGTCCGTGCACGGCTCGAACCGCCTGGGCACGAACTCGCTGCTGGACATCAACGTGTTCGGCCGCCGCGCCGGCATCGCGGCCGCGGAGTACGCGCTGGCGCACGAGCACGTCGAGCTGCCGGAGAACCCGACCACGCTGGTCGAGGAGCAGCTCGCGGGCCTGCTGTCGGAGCACGGCGACGAGCGCGTCGCCGACATCCGCAAGGAAATGCAGCAGACGATGGACTCGCACGCGTCGGTGTACCGGACCGAGGACACGCTGAAGCAGGCGCTGACCGACATCCAGGCGCTGAAGGCGCGGTACCAGCGCATCACTGTGGCGGACAAGGGCAAGCGGTACAACACCGACCTGCTCGAGGCCGTCGAGCTCGGCTTCCTGCTGGAGCTGGCGGAGGTCCTCGTGGTGGGCGCGATCGCCCGCAAGGAGTCCCGCGGCGGCCACGCCCGCGAGGACTACCCGACCCGCGACGACACGAACTTCATGCGGCACACGATGGCCTACAAGCAGGGCACGGGGCTGTCGTCCGACATCCGGCTGGACTACAAGCCGGTCACCTTCACCCGCTACGAGCCGATGGAGCGGAAGTACTGATGACTAGCGTCGCCGAAGCTCCTGCAGCTTCTTCCTCCGAATCGGACCACACCCCGATCACGGTCACGCTGAAGATCCTCCGGTTCAACCCGGAGATCGACAACGAGCCGCACTGGGAGTCCTACGACGTCCCGGCGCAGCGCACGGACCGCCTGCTGAACCTGCTGTTCTACGTCAAGGACTACATCGACGGCACGTTCTCGTTCCGCCGTTCGTGCGCCCACGGCGTGTGTGGGTCCGACGCGATGCAGATCAACGGCATCAACCGCCTGGCGTGCAAGGTCCTGATGAAGGACCTCCTGTCGACGTCCGGCAAGCCGACGGTGATCACGATCGCCCCGATCAAGGGCCTGACGACGTTGAAGGACCTCTACGTCGACATGGACCCGTTCTTCGAGGCGTACCGCGCGATCAAGCCGTACCTGATCACTTACGGCAACGAGCCGACGCGGGAGCGGATCCAGTCGCAGGCGGACCGCGACCGGTTTGACGACACGACGAAGTGCATTCTGTGCGCGTGCTGCACGTCGTCGTGCCCGGTGTACTGGAACGACGGGTCGTACTTCGGCCCGGCGGCGATCGTGAACGCCCACCGGTTCATCTTCGACTCCCGCGATGAGGGGGCCGAGGAGCGGCTGGACATCCTGAATGATGGCGAGGGCGTTTGGCGGTGCCGGACGACGTTCAACTGCACTGATGCGTGCCCGCGCGGGATCCAGGTGACAAAGGCGATCCAGGAAGTGAAGCGGGCGCTGCTGTTCAAGCGCGTGTGACCTGTTGCTGCGAAGAGGCCCCACCGCTTGTCGAGCGGTGGGGCCTCTTCGTCGTTCGGGGCGTCTGGGTGTGCTTGATGCGGCATACGGTCGAAGCATGGCCGTCTTCTACAGCTTCCACTACGAGCGCGACGTCACGCGCGTCCAGTTAGTCCGCAATATGGGCGTGCTCGACGGACAGCCCCTGCTGAAGGCGCAAGAGTGGGAACAGGTCCGCGCCTCAGGCGACGCGGCCGTCGAGAAATGGATCGCCGACGAAATGGTGTACAAACGTGCGGTCGTGGTGCTCGTCGGCACCGAGACCGCTGACCGCCCGTGGGTCCAGTACGAAATCGAGAAGGCGTGGGCAGACAAGAAGCCGCTTGTCGGCATCCGGATCCACGGGCTAGCCGACCTGCAGGGTTGGACCGATCGGCTCGGACCCAACCCATTCTCGAAAATCCAGGCCGATTCGTGGTCCAAACTCGACAGCCACGTGAGGCTGCACGATCCGGCGGGGGCTGACAGCTCAGCTGTCTACCGGTCCATCCAGGCAAACCTCGAGCACTGGGTCGACAACGCGGTCCGCAGGCCATGAACAGCGCAAAGGCCGCGCGATCCAGGTGGCGAAGGCGATCCAGGAAGTGAAGCGGGCGCTGCTGTTCAAGCGCGTGTGAGTTTTTCGCAGTACCGAAACCGGCGGCCGGCAACGCAAGCCGACCACGAGGTCACCAGACCTCCCCCGCCCCTCATCCCAGCGTCTCTTCAGCCGCCGGTCGGGTTTGTCAAGGCACGCTTTCCCGCCTTGACAAACCTGGCCGGCGGCTGAAAATCCCACCGGAGGGGCGGGGGAGGTCGGACCCGCCCCGCTGCGGCAGACCTCTGCCGAGGCAAAGGCAAAAGCAAAACCGTCCTCGCCGGACGGGCAGACTCTGGGATGACCGGCCGTCTCGCTGTTCTCTCACTTCTGAGAGGTGGGCCGCTGGGTGGTCATCCCGTCGCCTGAGCGAGGCCTATCACTTTGAGCCGGGCCCGCAAGCTTGCGTTGTTAGCTCGCTTTGACCTCTGTGTTGCGGGCCCGGCTCAAAGTGATTTGACGGCCTCAGGCGACGGGATGACCACCCTGCTCCTTTTGTTCTTACTTCACCGCGTCCAGGGCGTTGACCAGGCCGTGGCCGTAGTACGAGTTGTTCTTCGCCGGCCCAGTGCACGCCGTTTCCGTGGCCGTGCACTTCACCGGGTCCGCCTCACCCGTCAGGACCTTTGCCAGCAGCTGGGGCGGCAACCCACGGAAGCGAGACGCGATCAGCGCTGCCACGCCCGCCGCGTGCGGCGAGGCCATCGACGTTCCGCACTTCGAGCCGTACAGACCGCCGAACACCGTTGTCGACAGCGGGCAGGCCGGACCGGAGCCCGCCGGCGGTGTCTGGACGAAGTCCCCGCCCGGCGCCGTCACGTCGATCTCGCCGTAGTTGCTGAACGACGACTTCGTGCCCGCGTACCCGACCGACGACACCGTCACGACGCCGTCGATCGCCTTCGGGAGGATGCCGCACGACTTGTCCACCGGGTGCGGGCGGTTCGGGTCCGTTGTCTGGGACGTCGTGTCGAAGCCCGAGTTGCCCGCCGCCGAGACGTTCAAAACTCCGTGGCGCGTTGAGAACTCGATTGCGCGGCGGACCGCCTCGAACGCTGCCGCGTCGCCGGGCTCGCGGGAGCAGAAGAACATTCCCGGGTCGATGTAATAACTGTTGTTCGTCACCGGGAAGCCGTGCTTCGCCGCCCACACGAACCCGCAGACCGCCGACTCCGGGAAGATGTAGCCGTCGTCGTTCACCACCTTCACCGAGGCCAGCTTGACTCCCGGTGCGATGCCTGTGAAGCCCGCCGCCGGGTCCTTGCCCGCGATCGTGCCCGCCACGTGCGTTCCGTGGTCGGACGTCGTCGGGGCCCACGACGCCGGGGAAGTGTCCGGTGCGCCCGTGATGCAGCCGGCCGATTCGGAAGGCGAGACCGCTGCGCGAAGAGCAGGGTGCGTTGCGTCGATGCCCGAGTCCAGCACGCCGACCGTCACCGAACGGCTGCCCTGGTACTTCTTGTTCGCTTCGGGCGCGTGGATCGCCTTCATGTCCCACTGCTGAGCGGACAGGTCACCGGCGGCGGCAACCGACTGCGTGTCCTCCAGCGTCCGGACGGCGCCCAGCGAGCGAGCCGAGGCCGCAGCACCCTGAGAAGCCACGTCGCGACCGCCCGAATACGCCCGGTACACGCCGATCTTCTGCTGGAAGTCCGCGTTGCGCGAGCTCGCGATCGCCACGCCGATCTCGCCGTAGTACGCCACCTTCGTGCCGCACTTGGCCGCCAGCTCCTTGTCGACGGCCGATGCGCGTGTGCCCGGCTGGTACGTCACCACGTACGTGTACGGCGTGCTCGTCGTGTCGCACGCGACCGGTGCGGCCTCGGCGGCCGGGGCCGCGGCGAACAGGCCGCCCGCGACGGCCAGCACGAGCGGGGCCGCCATTCGGCGTAAACGGGACATTCCACCTCCAGAGTCAGTGGCGTCAACCTAAACCGGCCCCGGGGACCGCGCCACCGACCAAAGTCAGGAGGCGACGCGGGAAGCGCGCAGCGCCCGCCAGCCCAGCACCCCGATGATCGTGCCCAGCACGAACGACACGACCGTCAGCACGGCGTGCACGATGAAGTACGCCGTCGGCGAGCCGTCGGGGTCCAGGACTGGTCGCTCGCCCAGAGGTTCTTGGCGAACGTGATCCAGATGATCCACGACCACACGCCGAAGGCCAGCAGGAACAGCGAGGTCCGTCGGGAAATGCGCATGCCCCTGAGTATGCGACGCGGGCCGCGGCGCTAGATTGCGTGGGTGCACTCCGCTGTCTCCCGGTCGCTCAAGGTCTTCACGACGACGCTCGCCGCCGCCCTCCTGGCCCTGAGCACCCCGGCCCTGGCGGCCGCGGCGCCGCAGCAGGGCCAGTGCGCGAACCACCAGGCGCCCCCGCCCGCGGTCGACACTTCGGAGCGGCCCGCGCCGGGCCGGCAGGCCCCGCCCGCGCTGGCCGTGCCGTCGGACCCGGTCGGTGGCCCGCGGATGGCCGAGTGCGGCCTGATCACCCCGGACGGCGCGCTCAACCCGCCGGACGGCAACACCGCGGCGTCGTGGGTGGTGCAGGACCTCGACACCGGCGCCGTTGTCGCGGCGAAGGACCCGCACGCCCGGCAGCGGCCGGCGTCGCTGATCAAGACGCTGCTCGCGCTGGTCGTCGTCACCCAGCTCGACCCGCAGCAGGTGGTCGTCGCGACGAAGGAGGACGCCGAGCAGGAGTGCACCTGCGTCGGCCTCGTCGCCGGCGGCAGCTACACCGTCGACCAGCTGCTGCACGGCCTGCTGATGCACTCGGGCAACGACGTCGCGCACGCCTTCGCCACGGTGCTCGGCGGGGTCGACACCACGGTGTCGAAGATGAACGCGCTCGCCGCCCGCATCGGCGCGCTCGACACGCGCGCCGCGACGCCGTCGGGGCTGGACGGGCCGGGCATGTCGACCTCGGCCTACGACCTCAGCCTGATCTTCCACTACGCGATGAAGCAGCCGGAGTTCGCGAAGACCGTCTCGACGAAGAACTTCGAGATCCCGCCGACCGGCGGCAAACCGGCCATCCCGGTCTTCAACGACAACAAGCTGCTCGGCGTCTACCCCGGCTTCCTCGGCGGCAAGACCGGCTTCACCGACGACGCCCGCCACACCTACGTCGGCGCGGCGCAGCAGCGGGGCAAGCGGCTCGCGGTGGTCATGCTGCGCGCCGAGCAGAAGCCGACGAAGGTCGTCGACCAGGCGGCGAAGCTGCTCGACTACGGCTTCGCGCTGGAAGCCGATCGCGCCCAGCCGGTCGGCAAGATCACCTACCAGGCGCCGGCCGCGACCGACACGACCGGCAGCACCCCGACCGTGCTCCCCGACGGCAGTGTCAGCAGCGGGACGTCCACCGCCGCGGCCGCCAAGGAAGACCCGTTCGGCGTCACCGGCTGGATCATCACGCTGGTGGTGTTCCTCATCATCGTCGGCGGGTTCGTGGTCGGGCACCAGCGCCGGAAGGCCGCGAACTAGCGGAACCCGGGGCCTGGTTCCGGGGTCACCCTGTCCGTGGTGATGGCGCCGCCGCAG
This sequence comes from Amycolatopsis sp. NPDC104819, assembly GCF_055583145.1. Lineage (NCBI taxonomy): Bacteria > Bacillati > Actinomycetota > Actinomycetes > Pseudonocardiales > Pseudonocardiaceae > Amycolatopsis > Amycolatopsis sp. NPDC104819. The sequence continues at coordinate 393,206 of NZ_JBVJON010000003.1, forward strand.
TGTCCACACGCGACATACGTGTCGGCGATCTCGCCGCAGTCGTTGTGCCGCAACAGGATCGGTGGTCCCTCCGGTCCGGCCAGATGCTTGTCACCCCACTGCATGAGCGTGACGACGGCGCCGAAGAGGTCCCGCCCGGCCTGCGTCAGCTGGTACTCGGGCCGGTCCGGCGCCACCTCGACGCGGTCGAGCACCCCCGCGTCGACGAGCGTCTTCAACCGCGCCGAGAGCGTCGGGCGCGGGATCGACAGGTTGCGCGCGAACTCGCCGTAGCGCCGCACCCCGAAGAACGTCTCGCGCAGGATGAGCAGGCTCCACCGCTCACCGACCAGGTCGAGGGCCCGGCCGACCGAGTCCGCCGTGAAGCGGTGCCGCAGGTCGGTCACAGCGCCAGCACCAGCTTGCCGGTGTTCTCGCCGCGGAACAGCTTGAGCAGCGTCTCCGGGAACTTCGTGATGCCGCCCTCGACGACCTCTTCGCGGGTCTTCAGCCTGCCGTCGCGCACCCAGCCCGCCAGCGCTTCGACCGCTTCGGGGTAGCGGTCGGCGTAGTCGGAGAAGACGAACCCGGTCATGGACGCGCGGTGCACCAGCAGCTGCATGTAGTTGGCCGGGCCGCGTGGCCCTTCGGTGCTGTTGTACTGGGAAACCGCGCCGCTGAGCACGATCCGGGCGCCGCGGGCGAGCCGGGACAGCGCCGCTTCGAGGACGTCACCGCCGACGTTGTCGAAGAAGACGTCGATGCCGTCCGGCGCGTGTTCCTTCAGGTCGGCGCGGAGATTTCCGGCGCGGTGGTCGACGGCGGCGTCGAAGCCGTAGTCCTCGACCAGCGTCCGGCACTTCTCCGGCCCGCCCGCGATGCCGACGACGCGGCAGCCGTGGATCTTCGCGAGCTGGCCGACGACGATGCCGACCGACCCGGCCGCGGCGGACACGGCGACGGTCTGGCCCGGCTCCGGCCTGCCGACGTCGAACAGCCCGAAGTAGGCGGTGATCCCGCTGATCCCGAGCGTGCCGAGGAAGACCGGCGCCGGGGCGAGCGAGGTGTGGACGACCTGGACGTCCGTGCCGTCCGAAACCGCGTAGTTCTGGACGCCGAAGGTGCCGAAGACGTCCTGACCGGCTTCGAACCCGGGGTGGCGCGACTCGACGACCCGGCCGATCCCGCCGGCGCGCATGACCTCGCCGATCCCGACCGGCGGCACGTACGACCGGCCGGCGTTCATCCAGGTGCGCATCGCCGGGTCCAGCGAGAGGTACTTGACCTCGACCAGGAGCTCCCCCTCCCCCGGCGACGGAACGGCTTCCTCGGTGTACTGCCAGTTTTCGTCCGTCGGCAGGCCGGACGGCCGGGCGGCGAGGCGGTACTGGGCGTTGACGGGCACGGGGCTCCTCAGAACTGTTCGGTGCGGGCCGGGACGCCCAGCAGCAGCTTGCCGGACAGCTCGAAGCTGGCCGGGTTGACCTGGAAGTGCGCGGTCGCCGTATGCGCGTCGCGGAAGCGGCGCTGCAGGGGTGACGTCTCGTAGATCGCCGCGCCGCCGGCGAGGTCGTACAAACTGTCGGCGACCTTCGCGGCGGTGCGCGTCGCGTGCGTGGCGGCCAGCCGCAGGCCGAGTTTGAGCTGGTCGGACACCGGTTCGGTGCTCTGCGCGGCCTGCCAGGCGTCCTCGATGCTCGTGTAGAAGAGCAGCCGCGCCGCGCGCAAGGCGGCTTCGGCCTCCGCGACGGCGGCCTGGGTCTGCGACCGCTCGGCCAGCGACCGGCTGGAGCCGAGCGGCTTGCGGGTCGAGGCCAGCTCGACGAGGTCGTCGAGCGCGCCGCGCGCGTTGCCCATCGCGGCGGCGGCGACGGACAGCGCGAAGTACCCGAAGAGCGGGAACCGGTGCAGCGCAACGGCTTCCTCGGGCGGGCCGCCCATGACCGAGAAGACGCGGTGCTCGGGGACGAACAGGTTGCCGGCGACGCAGTCGTGGCTGCCGGTGCCGCGCAGGCCGGTGGTGTGCCAGGTGTCGAGGACTTCGATCCCGGCCTTCGGCAACGCGGCGACGTACAGCTCGCTCTCGTGGACGAACCCGGCGAAAAGCCAGTCGCAGTGCGGGATGCCGCTGCAGAAGGGCCAGCGCCCGGAGACGACGTAACCGCCGTCGGTTTTCTTGCCGGTTCCGCGCGGCGCCCAGACACCGGCGGCGACGGTCTTCGGATCACCGAAGACCTCCTCGGCGCACTTCCGGGGGGCGTAAGCGGAGAGCAGGCTGCTCGTCACGGCGATCGAGACGCACCAGCCGGCCGACGCGTCCCCGCGCGCGACCGTCTCCGCGGTCTCGAGGCTGAGCGCGGGTGATGCTTCCGGGCCGCCGAGATAGCCGGGGACGCCGCTGCGCAGGAGCTGGGCGTCGGTCAGCTTGGCGACGAGTTCGGCGGGCAGGGCGCGCCGCTGCTCGGTGACGGGCGCGAGCGTCTTGGCAAGCGCGGCGCACTCGCGGGCGGCGTCCAGCATGAAACCTCCGGTTCAGATTTCTTACCGGTTCAGTTTCTTTACCACCCGGGTGGTTGTCAAGACTTGCGGCGGCCACCCAGCCACGCGAGCAGCGCCCCGGCGCTGAACGCCCCGGCGACGGCCCCGACACCGGGCCCGCGCCGCACGGTGACGTTCTGCTCGAGCCGCACCGGCGGCGGGGGCACGACGACCTTGCGCTCGTTTTCCTTGGCCGTCGCGGTCCAGGCCGTGATGAGCAGGAGGAAGCGCGAGACGAGGTTCGCGAAGACGAGCAGACCGATGACCGGCCCGAACAGCGCGGCCGACGGCGACTTCGTCACGCTGGCCAGGTAGATCGACCCGACCTGCTGCAGGATGACGAACCCGACGGCGGCGACCACGGCGCCCTTGACGGCACTGCGCAGCGCGACCTGCTCCCGGGGCAGCCGCGCGATCACCCAGAGGAAGACGAGGGTGTTGGCGATCAGGCCGAGCACGATCGTGGCCACCCGCAACAGGTAGATCGCCCAGGTCTGGTCGGCGAGCCCGACGAATTCGAGCAGGTACTGCCCGACACCACCGCCGACGGCGGTCAGCGCGAAGGAGACAACGAGCGCGACCCCGAGCCCGACGAGCGCGACGAGGTCCTTGAGCGTCTGCTTGACCACCGGCTGCGGCTGTTTTTCCTGGCCCCACTGCGCGGTGAGCGCGTCCCGGAGGTTCGACATCCAGCCGATGCCGGAGTAGAGGGCGATGAGCAGCCCGAAGATCCCGATGCCGCCGCCGGAGTCGAGCGCGCCCTTGACGATGCCGTTGACGAGCTCCTGCAGGCCGTCCGGGACGGAACCGTTGATGCCGTCGGTGATCTTCTTGATGATCGCCTGGTCGTGGTTGACCACCAGCCCGACCACGGCGAAGGCGACCATGAAGAGCGGGAAGACGGAGAGCACGCTGAAGTAGGTGATGGCGGCGGCGTAGTGGTTGCCGTACCGCTCGGTGAAGGCCTCGTTCGCCCGGATCAGGTGATCGAGCCACGGGTACTTCCGCCGCAGCCGCGGCAGGAGCTTTTCCTTCGTTTCTTCGTTCGCCACTGTGAAACGCTAACCACGCCGGGTGACTCCCGCAACGCGAGCGGCTCACGTGAGGGAGGCGAGCAACCCCGCGTAAGCGTCTTCGTCGCGCAGGATCACCGCATGGGGGCGCGTCGCCGCGTACTCGGCTACTCGGTCGTACGCCGCTTTCAGGTCCTTCTCCGTGAGCGGCTCCGCCGTCTCGACCTCCGACGAACCGCGCTCCGCGAACCGTCGGCGAGTCACCACGAGGCTGGGCAGGAGCACGATCTCGTGGAAGCTCGCGCCGGTCTCGGCGGCCAGGGCTTTGAGCCGCTCGGCGGCGCCTGCACCTGCGTCCCGACCAGGGCCCGCAGGGTTCTCCACAGCCCTCGGCACTTGTGGACAACCAGGCTTGCGCCAGCCGCTAAACCGCCGATTGTCGGCAGGCACCGATAAACTGGACATGGGCAGCCCCCCAGGAGAGGGCGGGGGTGGGGCCTCGCGCGGGCAGAGTCGAATACTCCCCACTGGACCAGCCGCTCAGCAGGACCAGCTTCACCGCGCCGGCGGCAGGAACCCGATTCGCTGGTACGTCTTGGCCAACGTCCTCGACGCCACCTCGCGGGCGCGCTCGGCGCCCGCCGCCAGCACCTTGTCCAGCTCGGCCACATCGTCCAAATAGGACTTGACCCGGTCCTGGATCGGCGTCACCCACTCGACGAACACCTCGCCGAGGTCCTTCTTCAGGTCGCCGTAGCCCTTGCCTTCATACGCGGCTTCGAGGTCCGGGATCGTCCGCTCGGTCAGGGCCGAGTAGATCGTCAGCAGGTTCGAGACGCCCGCCTTGTTCTCGGCGTCGAACACCACCTCGCGGCCGGTGTCGGTGACCGCCGAGCGGATCTTCTTCGCCGAGCGCTTCGGGTCTTCGAGCAGCTCCACCAGGCCGTTCGCCGTGGAGGCCGACTTGCTCATCTTGCTCGTCGGGTCCTGCAGGTCGTAGATCTTCGCCGTGTCCTTGATGATGTACGGCTCGGGCACCACGAACGTCTTGCCCAGCCGGTTGTTGAAGCGCTGCGCGAGGTCGCGCGTCAGCTCCAGGTGCTGGCGCTGGTCCTCGCCGACCGGGACCGCGTCGGCCTGGTAGAGCAGGATGTCCGCGGCCTGCAGGATCGGGTACGTGAACAGCCCGACGCTGGAGCGGTCCGAACCCTGCTTCGCGGACTTGTCCTTGAACTGCGTCATCCGGCCGGCCTCGCCGAAGCCGGTCTGGCACTCCAGGACCCAGCTCAGCTGCGCGTGCTCCGGCACGTGGCTCTGCACGAACAGCGCGCTGCGGCCCGGGTCGATGCCGATGGCCAGCAGCTGCGCGGCCGAGACGCGGGTGCGCTGCCGCAGCACCTTCGGGTCCTGCTCGACCGTGATGGCGTGCAGGTCGACCACGCAGTAGAACGTCTCGTGCGTGTCCTGCATCCGCACCCACTGGCGCAGCGCGCCGAGGTAGTTGCCGAGGTGGAACGAGTCGGCGGTCGGCTGGATCCCGGACAGGACACGCGGGCGGCGCTCTGCTGCGACGGTCTGCTCTTCGGACACGTCAGGATTCTTTCAGGTCGGGACGCGCGACGGGCGCCGAGGGCCCTCAGGCGTGCGGGCGCTGGGTGAGGAACGGGCGCGTCGGCGTCGCGTCGGGCTCGCCGAGGACGGCTTCGGCCATCGCGGTGACCGGGCCCGGGGCTTCCGGCACGGCCGGGGCGGCCTCGGCGACGCGGGCCTTGCGGCGCTGGCGCAGCACACCCAGCGTCATGCCGACGATGCCGAGCGCGACGGCGACCAGCCCGACCGGCCCAAGCACGCCGAAGCTCTCCGTGTTGGTGTCCGCCTGAGCGGTCGTCGTGACGTCGGCGAACGCGGTCGCTCCGCCGGCCAGGAGCAGGCCGGTCGGGACCAGCGCGACCACGACGGCCGCGCGGAGCCCGCGCAGCGTGGACCGCATCAGGGTTTGACCTGGGTTGCGCACCGGAGTGCCTCCCGCGAGTGACGAGCGCAGTGTACTCACCCAAAGCCTCACCCATCCGAGTGAGACACTGCGTGCTACTGGTCAAAAAACTACCGAGCGTGTCAAGACCTGTCGGTACCGATCGATTCGGGGGCCGAGACTAGCCCCCAACCGAGAACACGATCCGGGCACCCCCATGGTTCAGCCCGCCACCCGAGTGGGTGTTGCGGAAGGCGGAACGCTCATACTAAAAGTAGAGAGTGACCGATTCGTGTCCGGCCGTTCGTCACCCGTTCATCGCAAGATCGCTTCACCCTCTGCCGTTCGGTGCAGTTACCGCTGGTCCGATCGCGTCGTCTTATTCGGAAAACTTTTAACTCGATAGTGATTGGTCTATACCTCTTGGAGTAGCCCATTCGGCTCGGTCGGACCGCGCACGACCGGCGTGACCAAGAGGAGTCTGAATGTCGATCCCCCGGTTCTTGAAGCGCGTCGGAGTCGCGGTGACCGCGCTGGCGGCCGTCGCCGGCGCCCTCGTGCTCCCCGCCGCGACCGCTTCGGCGGCGTCCTTCGTCGTCAGCGAAGACCAGTTCAACCAGATCTTCCCGAGCCGCAACAGCTTCTACAGCTACAGCGGGCTGACGGCGGCCCTCGACGCGTACCCCGGCTTCGCCAACACCGGCGACGACACCGTGAAGAAGCAGGAAGCCGCGGCGTTCCTGGCCAACGTCAACCACGAGACCGGCGGTCTCGTCTACATCGTCGAGCAGAACACCGCGAACTACCCGCACTACTGCGACGCGAGCCAGTCCTACGGCTGCCCGGCCGGCCAGGCCGCGTACTACGGGCGCGGGCCGATCCAGCTGAGCTGGAACTTCAACTACAAGGCCGCCGGCGACAACCTCGGCATCGACCTGCTCAACAACCCGTACCTGGTCGAGCAGGACTCGGCCGTCGCGTGGAAGACCGGGCTCTGGTACTGGAACACCCAGACCGGCCCGGGCACGATGACGCCGCACGACGCGATGGTGAACCAGCGCGGCTTCGGCGAGACCATCCGCAGTATCAACGGCTCGATCGAGTGCAACGGCGGCAACCCCGCCCAGGTGCAGAGCCGGATCGACAAGTACACGCAGATCACCGGGATCCTCGGGGTGCCGACGGGCGCCAACCTGTCCTGCTGAGCCAGGCGCGGCGAGAAGGGCCTTCCCGGTTTCCGGGGAGGCCCTTCTTGCGCGTCAGGGCGTGTCGTACTCGCGGAGCAGCTTGCGCAGGACGTCGTCGAGCAGCCCGAGTTCCTTGGCACGCAAGGAAGAGAGCAGCTCGGTGACGTTCGCCGTGTGCTCGGTCATCGCCGCGTCGACCACCTCGAAACCCTGGTCCGTCAAGCGGATGTGGAAGCTGCGGCGGTCGTTCGGGTCGAGCGTGCGCTCGACGAACCCGGCGTTCTCCAGCCGGTCGAGACGGCTGGTCATGCCGGCGCGGGACATCATCAGCGTCGCCGACAGCTCGGACGGGATCAGCGTGTAGGGCGGGCCCGAGCGGCGCAGCGCGGCCAGGACGTCGAACTCCCCGCGTTGCAGGCCGAACTTGCCGAAGACGCGCTCCTGGGCAGGCCCGAGCACCAGGCTCAGCCGCCCGAGCCGGCCGGCCACGCCGATGGCGGTCAGATCGAGGTCGGGGCGTTCACGGGCCCAGGCCGACACCACGGCGTCGACGGCGTCTTCGTCAGTCACCCCGGCAGTCTATTCGATGCCGGATAGTTTGACAGCGAACTATCAGCCGTGGAACCATCTCGGGCATGACAACTTTGCTGGTGCGCAACGACGAAGCCGAGCAGCTCGGCTCGACCCCCGACACGATGACCCTGCTCGCCGACGTCTCCCAGACCGGCGGCCATCTGAGCACGAACCGCGCCTGCCTGGGCCGCGGGCACGACGGCGCGACGCCGCACTTCCACACGTCGTCGGCGGAGATGTTCTTCATGCTCGACGGCGAGCTGGAGGTGCTGAACGGCGAGGAGGTCGTGACGGTGCGAACCGGCGACATGCTGTTCGTGCCGCCGCACACGACCCACGCCTTCGGCGCGACGTCGCGGTCGGGTGCGGACGTGCTGATCGTGTTCACACCCGGCGTCGAGCGCTTCGAGTACTTTCGGATGATCGACCGGATCCGGCGCGGCGAGGCGTCGCCGGCGGAGATCCTGGCGTCGCAGGACCGGTTCGACAACCACTTCGTGGACAGCGCGGCCTGGCGCGCCGCCCGCGCGGCCTAGATGTCGTAGGTGGCGGTGACCGGCGCGTGGTCGGACCAGCGCTGGTCGTAGGCGGCGGCGCGCTCGACCACGACGTCGACGACCTTCTCGGCGAGGCCGGGGGTCGCGAGCTGGCAGTCGATGCGCCAGCCGGAGTCGTTGTCGAAGGCCTGGCCGCGGTAGGACCACCAGGTGTAGGGGCCGGGGCCTTCGGGGTCGAGGCGGCGCTGGACGTCCGTGAAGCCCGCCTCGGTGTAGACGCGGCCGAGCCATTCGCGCTCTTCGGGCAGGAAGCCGGAGTTCTTGCGGTTGCCGCGCCAGTTCTTGAGGTCGGCGTTGTCGTAGGCGATGTTCCAGTCCCCGACCACGACGACCTCACGGCCGGCCGCGGCGGCCTTCGCGCGCAGCTCGACGAGGTACGGGAGGAACGCGGCCATGAAGCGTTCCTTCTCGTCCTGGCGTTCGGTGCCGACGTCACCGCTGGGCAGGTAGAGGCTCGCCACGACGACGTTCGGCAGGTGAACTTCGAGGTAGCGCCCGCTGTCCTCGAACTCGGGCTCCCCGAAGCCGATCCGGACCTCTTCGGGCTCGACGCGGCTGTAGACGGCGACCCCGTTGCGGCCCTTGACGGCACTAGGGGCGTGCACGGCGAACCAGCCTTCGGGGGCGACGACGTCGGCGGGAAGCTGCTCCGCCGTGGCGCGCACTTCCTGGCAGCAGACGACGTCCGCCTTCGTGGCGGCGAGCCACTCGACGAAGCCCTTCTTGGCGGCGGCGCGGAGGCCGTTGACGTTCACGGTGGAGACGGTCAGCACGCGGGCCACGCTACCCGGTGGCCGCTCTGCCAGACTGCCGGGCATGGGTGAGCTGACGGTCCTCGGCAGTTGCGGCGCGTTCCCGGAGCCCGGGCGTGCGTGCGCCGGGTTCCTGTTGTCGCACAACGGGTTCCGCGTCGTCCTCGACCTCGGGTACGGCGCGGCGTCGCGCCTGCTCGCACACGGGCTGCCCGACGCCGTGGTGGTGACGCACGAGCACCCCGACCACTGCGCGGACGTGAGCGCGCTCGGGCGGGCCTGGTACTACGCGGAGCCGTCGCCGCCGAAGATGCCGCTGCACTGCACGCCCGGCACCGTCCGGCGGCTGGCCGCGATGGAGCCGCGGCCGCACCCGACGGAGGTGTTCGAGGTCCACGACCTCGGCTCACCGGGCGACCTCGGCCCGTTCCGGCTCACGGCGTACTCGCTGCCGCACTTCGTGCCGAACTTCGGCGTGCGCCTGAGCGCGCCGGGGCTCACGGTGGCGTACACCGGGGACACGGGACCGTCGCCTGTGTTGGCGGACCTCGGCCGTGACGCGGACCTGGTCATCTGCGATGCCACCCTCCGCACCCCACCGGCAGAGGGAGAGCCGCGGTTCCTGATGACCGCCGCAGAGGCGGGCCATTGGGCGGAGCGTGCTGGCGCGCGCCGGCTCATGCTGACCCACTTCTGGCCGGGAACCGACCGGGCCGCGGCGGCTGCCGAGGCGCGTGCCGAGTTCGGCGGTGAGGTGTTGGTCGCCGAAGAGGACCTGACGGTCGCGCTCTGACGGCCGGGTCGCGCGGGTTGCACCCGCTGTGCCAGGGCATGCGCCCGCTCGGGCACCGCCGGGAAGCTCGCTCACGCAGCCGACCTCGGTCCGCCGGCGGCCGCGCGCGGCGTACCCGGTGCCCGACCAGGCCGTCAGCTCCTCGGCGACCGGCGGAACTTCGCAGCGCTGATGCCGAGCCCGCGCCGACGAGTCCGTCGGCCCTGATGGCGCCGCCGCCCCCCGCCCCGGCCAGGCGCCGAGGAGCCCTGGGCTCGCGTCCGCCGCGGTCTCGGCAGCTGAGTGCGGAAGAGTCTCGCCTTCGCGCTCGCTCATTGCCCGGGCGCGACCCGCCGAAACCCCGACCTCAGCTTCCCCACCCGCTCTCCGGCAGACCGAAGGAATCTCACCGCCGCGCCCCGACCCCCGTCCGAGCGCGGTCCCCGGGCTCCACTCCTCCGGCCGCCGCCAAGCCGCACGCCCTCAGGCCCTCGCGCCCGCGGAACTCCCCCTGGAGACCCCGCGGACACCTCGCCTCAGCCCGTGCCGCATTCAGTTGTCGCCCACCCCAGGACGTCCCCACACCTCCGCTCACCTGCGTTTTCCGACGCACCAAGTTCTATCAGCGACCACCGACAAAAAAGCCTCCTTGACACCAAAAGCTACGACTATTAGCTTCAAAGCTATGCCAAGTAGCCAACCCGATGTCCCCTAGAGCAGGGCTGACCACCCCGGCGGTGGTCACCCTGGCCCTCGAGATCGTCGACGACGAAAGCCCCGGCGCCCTCACCCTCGCCAAGGTCGCCGCACGCGCCGGAGTGGCCGCGCCCTCGCTCTACAAGCACGTCAAAAACCTCGCCGACCTGCGCCGGCTCATCGACCTCAGAGTCGTCCAGGAGATGGCCGACGCACTCAGAACCGCCGCCACCGGGCGCGAAGGCGCGGCGGCGATCAGCGCCCTCGCCGACACCTACCGCGACTACCTGCGGCGCCACCCGCACCGCACCAACGCCCTCGCCACCGCCCCGGACGAAACCGACACCGAGCTCAGCACCGCCACCCACGCTGTCGCGGAGGTCGTCTTCGCCGTGCTCAGGCCGTTCGGCTTCGAGCACGAGCGGGCCGTGCACGCGACCCGCTGCATCCGGGCGGCCGTCCACGGCTTTGCCGGGCTCGAAGCGTCCGGCGGGTTCGGGCGCCCCGAAGACGTCGACCAGAGCTTCGAAGTCCTCAAAACCATGCTCGTCCAAGGCCTCACGAACTACGCGGAGAAACCATGAGCTTCATCCTCGCCGTCCTCCTCTTCACCGTCGGGCTCGGCGTGCTCGACGCCCGCTTCCCCTGGACGGAGGCACGCAGATGATCGCCGGGCACTTCGGGCTGGCCGTCGCCGTCAAGGCGGGGCGGCCGGCCATCCCGATCTGGACGCTCATGCTGGCCACGGCCTGGCTCGACGTCGTCTTCGTTCCGCTGTACCTCAGCGGCATCGAGACCGTCGACGGCGCGGGTTACGGCGGCGGCGTCATCCACGCCGACTACACGCACTCCCTCGTCGGCGCGCTCGTCCTAGCCGCCCTCTTCGGCGCCGTCGCGGCCCACTGGCTCGGCCGAGAAGCCGGGCTCATCCTCGGCGGCGTCGTCTTCTCGCACTGGCTGCTCGACCTCGTCGTGCACCGCGCCGACCTGCCGATCCTGCCCGGCAACGCGGGCGACCTGCCGACGTTCGGCTTCGGGCTCTGGCGGCTGCCCGCCGTGTCGGCCGTCGTCGAACTGCTGATGCTCGCGATCGGCATCGGCCTCTACTGGCGCGAGGCGGCGAAGCGTGACCGCAAGCGCGCTCGGACGCTGGGACTGTCGGCCGCGGCGTTCGGCGTGGTCACGCTCGCGGCCGACCTCCTCGGCGTGTGACGGCTCAGCAGGTGGAGCCCGCGACGGGCTGGGTGAACGCGGCCGCCACCCACTTGTCGTCGGCGACCTTGCGGAAGCCGTTCTGGACTCCCGGGAGCGCGTCGAACGAGGCGTCGCGCAGGTATTTGCCGACGACCTTCGCGTTGCCGTCGGCCGTCTCGCGGGCGTTGAGGACGTCCGCGGTCACGGTCACCTTGCAGCCGGTCGCCGAAGCTCCCGAAGCCTGCTTGTCCGTGTTCATCACGTAGACGATGACGACCAGGACGATGGCGCCCAAGATGAGCAGAGTCTTCTTCGACATGCCTTCCTCCAACCGCGTGGCCCCGTCCCGCTCCCAAGGGTAGGCAATCCTTTACCCGGTCGGACAGCGCCGGACGCCGCAACCACCCGGAGGCGCCAGTGCCATTACTCCCCGTGAGTACGCAAAAGCCCCCTCCCCGGCCATCCGGGAAGGGGGCTTTCGCGAGCCGGCTCAGCCCTGGGCGATCTTCTTCGCCAGGTTGTCGTCCAGCGTCGCGAGGAACTCCTCGGTCGTCTGGAACGGCTGGTCCTTGCTGATGAGCAGCGCGAGGTCCTTGGTCATCTGACCGGCCTCGACCGTCTCGACGACGACCTGCTCCAGCTTGTTCGCGAAGCCGATCAGCTCCTGGTTGCCGTCCAGCTTGCCGCGGTGCTCGAGGCCGCGGGTCCAGGCGTAGATCGACGCGATCGGGTTCGTCGACGTCGGCTTGCCCTGCTGGTGCTGGCGGTAGTGCCGGGTGACCGTGCCGTGCGCGGCCTCGGCCTCGACGGTCTTGCCGTCCGGCGTGCGCAGCACCGACGTCATCAGGCCGAGCGAGCCGAAGCCCTGCGCGACCGTGTCGGACTGGACGTCACCGTCGTAGTTCTTGCACGCCCAGACGTAGCCGCCCTCCCACTTCATCGCCGCGGCGACCATGTCGTCGATCAGGCGGTGCTCGTAGGAGATGCCCTTGGCGTCGAAGTCGGACTTGAACTCGTTCTGGAAGATCTCCTCGAAGACGTCCTTGAACTGGCCGTCGTAGGCCTTGAGGATCGTGTTCTTCGTGGAGAGGTACACCGGCAGGCCGCGGTCGAGGCCGTACTGGAGCGAGGCGCGCGCGAAGTCCTCGATCGACTTCTTGAAGTTGTACATCCCCATCGCGACGCCGCCGCCCTCGGGGAACTTCGCGACCTCGAACTCCATCGGCTCGGAGCCGTCGTCCGGGGTGTAGCTGACGGTCAGCGTGCCCGGGCCGGGGACCTTGAAGTTGGTCGCCTTGTACTGGTCGCCGTGCGCGTGACGGCCGATGATGATCGGCTTCGTCCACGTCGGCACCAGCCGCGGGATGTTCTGGATGACGATCGGCTCGCGGAAGATCACGCCGCCGAGGATGTTGCGGATCGTCCCGTTCGGGGACAGCCACATCTTCTTGAGGCCGAACTCTTCGACGCGCGCCTCGTCCGGGGTGATCGTGGCGCACTTGACGCCCACGCCGTGCCGCTTGATCGCGTTCGCGGAGTCGACCGTGACCTGGTCGTCGGTGCGGTCCCGCTCCTCGATACCCAGGTCGTAGTAGTCCAGGTTCACGTCCAGGTACGGGTGGATCAGCTTGTCCTTGATGAACTGCCAGATGATGCGGGTCATCTCATCGCCGTCGAGTTCGACGACGGTGCCCTGGACCTTGATCTTGGCCATGAGCAGCGGTGCTCCTTCCGCGGATCTTCGCATTCTTCTTTTAAGTCTCGCCGGTAGCGGTACAAGCGTACTGCTTGACCGAGCTGGATGGTTCCAGTAGTGGCCGGTATCAAGTCTCCACCCGCCCGCTGTGGCGCGAATCACGGGGCATGACCTGCCGGTCAGCCGATCCGACCGCTCGCCGAGCGATCGTCGCGCTCGGCGGTGAACCAGGGCACGATGCCACCCGTGAACTCATCATGCGGGAGGTGACGGCCATGTCGACCCATCGGTACACCGAGTACGAAGACGACTACGAGGACTACGACGACACTGCTGACGTGCTCGACGAGCGGCCGCGGAGACGGGGCGCCGCGCACGTGGTCAGCGCGCTGGGCGGGCTGGTGCTCACCCCCGTCGCGCTGGGCCTGCTGAGCTGGGGCGGCCTGCGCCAGCAGCAGCTGATCCAGGCCACCCTCAGCACCAACCGCGACGCGCTGGGCATCGCGCTGCTCGCCGGCGGCGCGATCCTGCTGCTGGTGGTCGCCGCGCTCGGGGCGCTGTCGGCGGTCGGCCCGATCCTGGGCGGGCTGATCTACGGCGTGCTGCCGGGCATCGCCGCGATGGCCATGCCGGAATGGGGCTTCCGGCTGGTGAACCTGATGCCGAAGAGCGACATCGCCTACGGCGTCATGGACTTCCTCTTCATCGGCGGGCTGCTCGGCGTAGGCTTCCTGCTGGTCGGCAGCGGCCTGGCCAACGCGCTGGTCCGGCGGCGGCGCGAGGCCTGAACCCCGCCGATGGGATCATCGGCGGATGGGACTGTTCACCGTCGCGGAGGCCCGCGACGAACTGGCGCGGCTGCGGCCGGTCCTCGCCGAACTGGTGCGCGTCCGGACCGACGCGGCAGAGCTCGCGGCGTCGCTTCGGCCGGGCGGCCGGGCCACCGAGCTGGGCGGGCTGCCCGAGTGGAAGGCCGCGCAGGCCCGGCTCGACGACCTGATGACGACGGTCCAGCGCACCGGCGCCGAGCTCAAGGGGTTCGCGCCGCTGCTCGTCGACTTCCCGGCCGAGCTCGACGGCGCCGACGTGCTGCTGTGCTGGCTGGAAGGCGACCGGGAGCTCGCCTGGTACCACCGCGCGGACCTGGGGTTCGCGGGGCGTCGTCCGCTGAAAACCGCTGGTGGCTCCGGCTAGGTTGAGGTCCGTGGACCACGACTCGCGGGCCGCCGTCTTCGACGGCACGGCCGAGCACTACGACGAAGACACCTTCCACGCTTCGGTGGCGGAGGAGCTGGTGGCGCCGCTGCCGGCCGGCCCGGGGCTCGTGCTGGACGTCGCGACCGGAACGGGCTTCGCGGCGTACGCGGCTTTGCGGCTGAAGCCGTCTCGCGTACTGGCGGTCGATCTGTCGCCGGCCATGGTCGCTCGCGCGACGGCGAAGGCGCCCACGCTGGATCCGTCCGGGGTGATCACGTGGCAGGTCGGGCCGGCGGTGCCGATGCCGTCGCCGGACGGGTCGGCGGACGTCGTGCTGTGTGCGTCGTCTTTGCACTTCCTGGGAGCCGTCGCGTTCGAGGACTGGCTGCGCGCGCTGCGGCCGGGCGGGCGGCTGGCGTTCTCGGTGGTGTCGGGCGCGCGGTTCAAGCCGTCGGGGGCTTTCGCGGAGTTCGTGCCGAAGGACATCACGTTCCCGACCGACGAGAGGGAGGCGGCAGCGCTGGCGTCGTCGGCCGGGTTCGTGGACGTGTCCGCGCGGACGTTCACGGTGACCGGCGAGGACCGCGTGCGGAGTGTGTTCCTGGTGCACGCCACGGCGCCGTGAACCTGGAACGCTTCGCCGACGGCCACCTGACGTCGGTCACCACGGACGGCAGCCGGGTCACCCTGCGGCTGGAGACGTACGTGGAGTACCGGCTCGTGCCCGGTGAGATCTCCGTCGTCGAGGTCTTCGAGCTGAGCGCCGACCCGGCCGAGCTGGAGGCCGCCGGACCGCCGGAGCCGGATCACGCGCTCGAGGAGCCGTGGCACTGGGACCACGACGGGGTGGAGACGGTCGAGCTCTTCGCCCCGAACCTCGTCCGGGTGACCGCGGCCGCCTTCGAGCTGAAGTCGCTGGGAACCGAGCCGCGGCCCGTGCCGCCCTCGCCGTACGCCCGCCAGTGCAGCTTCGGCTCGGTCGTCGCGCTCGAGCTCGCGACGCGGCTGGGGCCGGACGTCGTGTGGCGCGTCTACGGGGGCGGCGAGGGCACGCCCGCCGATCCCGACGGCTGGTTCCTCCAGCGCCGGGACCGGCTGACGAGCTCGCTGACCGGCGTCTTCTGCCGGTCGGGCGCGAACCCGGCCACGTTCGAGCGGCACGACGCCGACGACGAGCTGTGGCGCGCCGTGCAGCTGCTCGGCGCGCACGCGAGCCGTGTCCGGTCCGGGAACTGCGCGTTCGAGCCCGCGGACTGGCTGGCCTGGGTGACCACCGGGACGCTGCCGCCGGTGGCGCGGCTCAGGCCGTGAAGTGGGCCTCGCCGCGGGTCGCCGGGCCGTCCGGGCTGCCGCAGCGCTGGACGAAGGTGACGTCCACGCCGGTCGCGTCGAGGCGGTCGATCGTGAAGTCCGCGTAGTCGTCGCCGCAGCCGAAGCCGGCCGTGACCGCCGAGAACCCCGGTGTGCTCAGCGCCGGGTGGTTCGGATCGCGGTAACGCGCGCCGGTGTACGTCCCGGTGTGCAGGGCTTCCCCCGCCGGGGCGCTCAGCTCGACACGCAGATAGTCGAAACCCGCGTCGACGTCGATCGTCAGCCTGCCGTCTCGGTTCCAGACGGCGATCTCGGCATCCGGCGACGCGTAGTGGGCGCTGCCCCGCATCGGCCAAGCGCCGTCGTCCGAGGTGTAGTCCACGGTCCGGACCGGATCCGCCGAAGCGACCGGTACGACCGCGACGCCCAGAGCCGCCGTCGCCGCGGCGATCACGCAGGCTCGGTGCAGTGATTTCACGAGAACCTCCCCAGTCAGAGCCGCCCTCCGCGGCGCTGACTCGAAGGATGGCACCGGCGGCGGGTCACGCACCCGGTTTGCGCGGTTCCCCACTTTTCGCCGGGCCGGACAACCGTTCCGGCGTCCCGCTCACCGGTGCAGCGACGCGCCCTTGAGGATCTTGTCCACCGCGTTCTTCGGGCCGTGCACCGCCAGGCCGGCCAGCGCCAGCTTCTCCCCCGGCACCGCGCGCACCGCCGCGCGGTTGTCGACGTCGTTGCCGGTGTGGAACAGCTCGTCGGTGAAGATCGAAAACCGCAGGCCGCGGCCCAGCGCGCGGCCGTGCGCCGCCGTCAGGACGTCCGCGGACCCCGAAAAGACCATCACCGGCTGGCCGAACATCGGCAGGTACTCGGTGTCGTCGGCGTCCCGGTAGGGCTCGCCCATCAGCTCCGGCGTCACGTGGGCGATCCCGCTCACCAGGAACGCGGTCACGTTGAGCCGCTGCCAGGACGCCAGGTCTTCCCGCAGCAGGACGGCGATCTTCGTGTCGAAGGAAGTCATGCCGCACAGACTCGCCCGCCGGTGACCGGCGCGTCTTGTACGTTCTTGACATGGCGGACGTCGAAGCTTGGCGGCCGGCGGTCCCGGGGATCGCCGAGGTCTTCCACGCGCGCTTCACCACGCACGCCTACCCGCTGCACACGCACGACACGTGGACGCTGCTGATCGTCGACGACGGCGTCATCCGCTACGACCTCGACCGCCACCACCACGGCGCGCTCGGGCCGGCCGTGACGCTGCTGCCGCCGAACGTCGCGCACGACGGGCGCGCCGCGACCAGCCACGGCTTCCGCAAGCGCGTGCTCTACCTGGACACGTCGGTGCTGGGCGAGGACCTCATCGGCGCGGCGGTCGACCAGCCGAGCGTCGCCGACGGGCTGCTGCGCACCCGCATCCACCAGCTCCACGAGTCCCTCGCCGACGCCGACGCCGGCGACGCGCTCGAGGCCGAGAGCCGGCTCGTGCTGGTCGCCGACCGGCTGCGCACCCACCTCGGGCAGCCGGTGTCCCACGAGCCCAAGCGCGGCCTCGCCGACGACCTGCGGGACCTGCTCGACGCGCGCCTGCCCGAGGCGTTGACGCTGGCCGAAGCCGCCGAGACGCTCGGCGCGCACCCCGCGTACCTCGTCCGCTGCTTCGGTTCGCGGTTCGGCCTGCCCCCGCACCGGTACCTGACCGGCCGCCGCGTCGACCGCGCACGCCGGCTGCTGCTCGACGGCGCGCCGGCCGCCGAAGTGGCGGTCGCCTCCGGGTTCAGCGACCAGGCGCACCTGACGCGGCACTTCAAGCGGTACTTGGGGACAACGCCGTCGCGGTACCCGAAGGCTCGCTGAGCAGTCCCCCGGGCGGGGACGGAACCGTCCCTCCGGCGGGGGACGATCACCGGGATCCGGGGACCGGGCATTTCCTGGATGGCACGGTGGCCGCGGGACGACAGGCTTTCGGCATGAAACGAACAGCGATCGCAGTCCTCGCCACCGCGGCCCTCGGACTCACCGCCCTCCCCGCCCACGCCGAGACGGCCGGCGGCGTCGTGAACGCCTGCGCCTACGCCGATCCCGGCGGGACGGAACCCGTTCCCGAGCTCAGCCGGCCCAACGCGTCGGCGCTGGCCGCCTCGATTTCCAGCGCACCCGACGACGACACGACCGGCGCGCTGGTCCGCGTCACCGGCTCGGCGGGCGACTGGAGCGGGACCTCCGGCGAGTCCGACCGCCGCACCCACGCCCCGGTCGATCCCGGCGGTTACGTGCGGATCGGCAGCACCACCAAGACGTTCACCGCCGTGGTCGTGCTCCAGCTCGCGCAGGAACACCGGCTCGACCTCGAGCAGCCGGTGCAGCGGTACCTGCCGGGTGTCCTGCCGCGCGGCTACCCGCCGATCCCGGTCCGCACCCTGCTCGACCACACCTCGGGCCTGCCGAGCGTCGACATCCCGTGGCTGTCGGACCCGGACCTGGTGCTCGAACACCGTTACGAGCACTGGAGCCCGGCCCGCGTGCTCGGCACGGCGACCGCCCACCCGATCGACTACCCGCCGGGCACCGCGCAGAAGTACACCAACACCAGCTACGTCCTCGCCGGGATGCTCATCGAGAAGGTCACCGGCCGCTCGTACGGGCAGACCGTGCGCGACCGCATCACCCGGCCGCTCGGGATGACACGGACCTTCGAACCCGGCGACGACCCGCGGCTGCCGGATCCCCACTCGAACGGCTATCTCCGGAACGGGGACGGCGACCTCGTCGACGTCACCGAGATGAACCAGTCGATCCCGTGGTCGGCGGGCAGCCTCGTGTCCACTGCGGCCGACCTCGACCGGTTCGTCACCGGCCTGTTCCGCGGCCGGCTCCTCGGCCCGGCCATGATGACCCGGCTGTTCACCGTGCCGAAGGTCCCGATGTTCGACGGCACCGGCGACGCGTACTACAGCCAGGGCCTGATGAAGATCCGGCTGGGCGACCTCACGGTCTGGGGCAAGACCGGCAGCCGCTACGGCTACTCCAGCGGGGTCTTCGCCACCTGCGACCTGCAGCGCAAGCTCGCCTACTCGGTCAACGCGACGACCAAGAGCAGCGACGGCCAGCCGGCGATCGTCCAGCGGATCGCCGTGGCCGCGGCCACGCCGTCGCCGGCCGGGACATCGCCCCAAGGCCGGCCGGAAAATGTGTCAAGATGACCCGCATGCTGCGCGAACTGCACCTGACCGGCGACCCCGCCGCCGACAAGCTGCTCAACGACGACCCGTTCGCCCTGCTCGTCGGGATGCTCCTGGACCAGCAATATCCGATGGAGCACGCGTTCGCCGGCCCGCGCAAGATCGCCGACCGGATGGACGGCTTCTCGCTGGCGAAGATCGCCGCCACCGACGTCGAGACGTTCGTCGAGATGTGCGTGGTGCCGCCGGCGATCCACCGCTACGGCGGTTCGATGGCGCGTCGTGTCCACGCGCTCGCGCAGCACATCATCGAGAACTACGACGGCCGGACCGAGGGCCTCTGGCTCGACGGCCGCCCGAAGCCCGACGGCCCGGAGGTCCTCAAGCGCCTCCGGGCCCTGCCCGGGTTCGGGGAGCAGAAGGCGAAGATCTTCCTGGCCCTGCTGGGCAAGCAGCGCGGGGTCCAGCCGAAGGGCTGGCGCGAAGCGGCCGGCGCGTACGGCGACCGCGGGTCGCGCCGGTCGATCGCCGACGTCACCAGCGGGGAGACGCTCGCCCAGGTCCGCGCGTTCAAGAAGGCCGCCAAGGCCGCGGCCGCTTCGAGCTGACGCACCCAGACGCGCAGCGGGCCGAGGGGCTCCGCGCCTTGGCCAGTCTTCGTTCGGACCCTCGAAGCCCGGCAGCTCCGGTTTCCGAGGTCCACAGTGGACTCCTTCACAGCAGGCCGGCGAGCTTGTAGAGCACCAGGCTGGCCGCCACCGCGACGTTGAGGCTCGCGCCGGTGCCCACCATCGGGATCTCGACGACCGTGTCGAGCAGGTCGAGGGCCTCCGGTGGGATCCCGGTCTGCTCGTGGCCGAGCACGGCGATCGTGCGGCCGCGCGCCGCGGGCAGGTCTCCCAGCCGCACCGCTTCTTCCGCCAGCTCGACGCCGACGACCTTCGTGCCCGCCGCTCGTTCGCGTTCGAGCCAGCCTGGCGGGTCGTGCACCCAGTGCACGCATGCCGGGCGCCGCAACGTGTTTCCTCGCCGCAGCGCCTCCGGCACCCACGGGAAACGCGGTACCGCGAGGCACGCGCCCACCGCGTCACAGGTGCGCAGCAGCGTGCCGAGGTTGACGCCGTGCAACGGCCAGAGCGGGGCGGCCACCAGGTGGCCCCAACAGGGATGTGACTTGCTCCGCCGGGACTTCCGCAGCTCCTGTGGGGTGCGGACCCGGACCGCGGGGCTCACCGGCGCCGAGGCGCGGCGCCTCCGATTTTGGTCGTCATACCCGGATTCTAACCCGTTCGCCGGGACCGCGGAACGACCCACGCTCCTACGCTGAACACGGAGGTGAGCCCCATGCGCGCAGCCGTCGGGGACGAGATCCGGGTACACGGCCGGACAGTCGGGTCGGCCGAGCAGCGCGGCGAGATCCTCGAAGTCCGCGGGCCCGACGGCGCCCCGCCCTACCTGGTGCGGTTCGCCGACGGGCACGAAGCACTCGTCTACCCCGGGCCCGACTGCGAAGTCCAGGCCCGCGCCGACTAGACGGCGACCGGTTCGCGGACCCGGCCCCACGCGGTGCCCACGAGCACCAGCGCCACCAGGGTCAGCGCCGCCGCGACCTCGGGCAGCACCAGCGGCCCGCCGGACGTCAGCACCGCGCCCCCGACCACACCGGACAGGCCGACACCGAGGTAGATCGCCGACGCGTTGAGCGAGAGCACCAGGCCCGCGTGGCCCGGGGCCAGCTCGATCAGCCGGTGCTGCACCGGCGGGCTGAACGACCACGTCGCCATGCCCCACACGAACAGCGCGACACCGGCCGCGACCGGGGTCGTCGTCGCGATCGGCAGCAGCGCCATCACCACGGTGATCGCCGCTGTCACGACGAGCAGCGGCGCGCGTGAACCCCAGCGGTCGGCCGCCCGGCCACCGGCGAAGTTGCCGACCGCGCCGCCGACGCCGTAGCAGAAGAGCAGCACCGTGACGGCCGTGCCGTGGAGGCCGGCGGTCGCGGCCAGCAGCGGCGACACGAACGTGTAGACCATGAACGCGGCGAGGCAGCCGAGGACCGTCACGGCCAGCATGACGAGCACGCGCGGGTCGCGGCCGGCGGCGAACCGCTCGGCCAGGGTCACCCGCGGCGGCGCGGCGACCGGCGGTAGCGCCACCCGCACGGCCAGGGCGCTCGCCAGGGAGAACGCGGCGACCAGCGCGAACGCCGTCCGGTAGCCGAGGTGCTGCGAGATGAGACTGCCCAGCGGCACACCGAAGATGAGCGCGACGGTCAGGCCGCCGAACACGAGCGCGATCGCGCGGCCCCGGCGTTCGGGGGCGGTCAGCTGGGCCGCCACGGCGCTCGCCGCGGGGGTGAACACCGCGGCGCCGATCGCGGTCACCACCCGGGCCACCAAGAGCGTGCCGTAACCGGGCGCGAGGGCGGCGAACAGGTTGCCGGCCGCGGTGACGGCGAGCGCGGCCACCAGCAGCGTCCGGCGTTCCCAGGTGCCCGTGACGGCGGCGAAGATCGGCGAGCCGACCGCGTACGCGATGGCGAAGGCGGTCACGAGCTGCGCCGCGGCCGTGGCCGAGACGTGCAGCTCACCGGTCAGCGCGGGCAGCAGCCCGGCGACGATGTAACCGCTGGTCCCGACGCCGAACGCGCCGAAGGCGAGCACCGAGATCCTCGAAGGCGAGGGTGTGGACATGGGTGGGTCCCCCAAGGGAGCGAGCGATTGGTTCGACGAACGTCGTAGTTCGACCGTCACCGTACTACGCGGCTCCGACAATTTCGACCGGCGTCGTACAATGGAGCCATGCCGAAGACCGCGGCGCTGCCGCCGATCGTCCACCCGTCGCGGGACGAGATCACCGTCGAAGGGGTGCTGCGGGCCCTGGCCGACCCCGTGCGCCTGGGCATCGTGCGACAGTTGGCGGCGGAGGATCGCGAGTTGGCGTGCGGCGCGCTGACCGTGCCGGTGACGAAGTCCACAATCACCCACCACCTGAGCATCCTGCGCCAGGCCGGTGTCGTCGCCGGCCGTCAGGAGGGCACGACCCGGTTCAACTCGTTGCGCCGCAAGGATCTCGACGCGCTGTTCCCCGGCCTGCTGGACGGCGTTCTGGCCGCTCCGCGCTGATCATCGCGTTACGGTGTGGATCGTCACCCGATATCGGGATGACAACGACCCCCCTCGTCGGTTGGACTGTGCGTAGGACAGCTCACGGCGCTGGGGCCGCATGGCTGTCTTCCTTTTTGCCCCCGTACTGAACCGATCCAGCACCGGAGATCGGAACAGCCGAGTAATCGTTTACCCACCCTGGAAGGAGTGCCGTGCCCGTCGCGCTGCTCGCGCTCGCCATCGGAGCCTTCGGCATCGGGACCACCGAGTTCGTCATGATGGGCGTGCTGCCCCAGGCGGCCGCCGACTTCGGCGTCGACATCCCGACCGCCGGCTACCTCATCTCCGCCTACGCCCTCGGCGTAGTCGTCGGCGCCCCGCTGCTCACCGCGGTCGCCGTCCGGCTGCCGCGCAAGACCATGCTGCTGGCCATGATGGGCCTGTTCACCCTGGGCAACGCCCTCTTCGCGCTCTCGCCCAACCAGGAGTTCGGCGTCGCGTTCCGATTCCTCGCCGGCCTGCCCCACGGCGCGTTCTTCGGCGCGGGCGCGGTCGTCGCGTCCAGCCTCGTCGGACCCGGCCAGCGCGCCAAGGCCGTGTCGCTGATGTTCCTCGGCCTGACCCTGGCGAACGTCATCGGCGTGCCGCTGGGCACGCTACTGGGGCAGCAGGTCGGCTGGCGCGCCACGTTCGCCGTGGTCGCCGTGATCGGCATGGTCGCCGCGGCGGCCATCTGGAAGCTGGTGCCCCACCAGGGCCGGCCCGCCGACGCGTCGCTGCGCACGGAGCTCGGCGCGTTCAAACGGCCGCAGGTGCACCTCGCGCTGGCGATCGTCACGTTCGGGCTCGGCGGTGTGTTCGCCTGCCTGAGCTACATCACGCCGATGCTGACCGACGTCGCCGGCTACTCGCCGTCGAACGTCACGCTGCTGCTGTCCCTGGCCGGCATCGGCATGACGATCGGCAACCTGCTCGGCGGCCGCCTGGCCGACCGCGCGCTGATGCCGGGCCTGTACGCGGCGCTGCTGGCGCTGGCGTGCGTGCTGGGGATCTTCACGATCACCGCGCAGGGCAAGCTCGGCGCGGCGATCACGATCTTCTTCGTCGGCGTCGCCGGGTTCATGATCGGCCCGATGATGCAGGCGCGGATCATGGAGAAGGCGGGCGGCACACCGTCCCTGGTGTCGGCCGCCGTCCAGTCCGCGTTCAACATCGCCAACTCGATCGGGGCCTACCTCGGCGGGCTGGTGATCGCGGGCGGGCTCGGCCTGGTCGCCCCGAACTGGGTCGGCGCGCTGCTGGCCGTCTTCGGACTGTCGCTGGCGATCGTCTCCGGCACCCTGGACCGCCGGGAAGCCCGCGCCGAACGGCGCGAGCTCGCGATGGCGTCCTAAGAAGACGCGAACGGCCCGCCGATGATCGTCAGGGCCACGTAGAGCACTGCCGCGGCGAGGCCGGCGTACGTCACGATGTCGACGGCCTTGCCGCGGATCACCAGCAGTCCCGCCCGTTCCGTCGGGAGCACCGCCCGCAGCACCGCCGCCAGCACGAGCGCGGCGCCGATCAGCGCCGCGCCCTCGCGCCAGTGGTACTGGACGATCCGCAGCACCGCGACGGCCACCACCAGCAGCACCACCGCGAACGGCAGCTGGGTGAACCGGGCCGGCCCGCTCCGGCGGTCGTGGACGTCCCGCCGGTCCTCCGTCATGGTCATCGGCCCTGGAGACCTTGGACCGCGCGCTCCGCCGCTTCCACGACGTTGCTCACCAGCATCGCCCGGGTCATCGGGCCGACCCCGCCCGGGTTCGGCGAGATCCAGGCGGCCACCTCGGCCACGTCCGGGTGAACATCGCCGGTGAGCTTGCCGTCCACGTGGGACACACCGACGTCGAGCACCGCGGCGCCCGGCGCGACCATGTCCGGCGTGATGATCCCCGGCACCCCCGCCGCGGCGACCACGATGTCCGCGCGGCGGACCTCGGCGGCGAGGTCGCGGGTGCCCGTGTGGCACAAGGTGACGGTGGCGTTCTCGCTGCGGCGGGTCAGCAGCAGGCCCAGCGTGCGGCCGACGGTGATGCCGCGGCCGACCACCGTGACGCGTGCGCCGTTCAGCTCGACGCCGTGGCGCTTGAGCAGCTCGATGATCCCGTACGGCGTGCACGGCAGCGCGCCCTGCTGGCCGAGCACCAGCCGGCCGAGGCTGACCGGCGCGAGGCCGTCGGCGTCCTTCTCCGGGTCGATGCGCTCCAGGACGCGGTTCGCGTCCAGGTGCTTGGGCAGCGGCAGCTGCACGATGTAGCCGTGGCAGGCCGGGTCGGCGTTCAGCTCGTCGACGACGGCCTCGAGCTTCTCCTGCGTGATGTCGGCCGGCAGGTCGCGGCGGATCGAGTTGATCCCGATCTTGCCGCTGTCGGCGTGCTTCATCCGCACGTAGGAGTGCGACCCCGGGTCGTCTCCCACCAGGACAGTGCCCAGGCCCGGCGTCACCCCCTTCGCGGCCAGCGCCGCGACGCGCGGCTCGAGCTCCGCGAAAATGGCGTTCTTGGTGGCCTTGCCGTCGAGAATCTTCGCCGTCACGGGGCCCATTCTGGCAAAGCGACCCCCGCGCGTCGCTTCCAGGCGCGGGTGGTCGCAGCCCGTAGAGTGATCGTCACCCCCGCACGGTCCATTCGCGACGCCGTCCGCGATCAACCTGTGATCTACCGCACGTCGCATCACGCGAGGTCAGACCGTGTGCCATCGGGTCGCCGAGCGGCAAAACCCACATGCGGGGTGCACTCGCGCGCGCGAACAGTCAAAATGTCCCCGTGGCACAACCGACGACGCAGCTGAACGCGACCGAGCAGGACACCCTGGTCAAGCAGATCGGGCTGGCACTGCTGCGCGCCGCCCCCCGCGACTGGCGCAAGGTCAGCGCGGAGTACCGAGCCGTCGGGAGGTACCACGAGCTGACCGGCGAGATCGTCACCGAAGACGGCACGGTCCACGAGTGGCTGGCGACGCACGACATCGCCACCCTCTTCGGCCGGCTGCGCGGGGGCATGTACCGCGACGGCCGGGGCACCTGGTTCAACGCGCGGTACCAGCTCGACCACCCCTCCAGCTACAACCTCGAATACAACCGCGACGAGCCGGTGTGGAACCTCGCGCCGCCGCCGCAGGCCTACTCCGACGAGCTGCGGATGTTCCCGCGCACCGAGGAGAACGTGCCCGAGTGGCTGATCCGGCGGATGTCCGGGCTCGGCCCGGAGCAGCCGGGGCCGCACTTCCGGATCGCGCGGATCTTCGACACCGTCGGGCCCGCCGGCCGTCCGGTGATCAACCGCCCCGACCTCGAGGTCGACGAGCAGGACCGCCTGCTGGAGTACCTCGAGCAGGCGCCGCTGGTGGTGCCCGAGCGCGGGTACGACATCGACCGGCTGGCCGCGGCGCCGGAGGCCACCGTCCCGGTCGCCTTCCACAGCGACGGCCAGTGGGTGTGGCCCGCCGCCGTCAACTTCTACCTGCACAAGTACGGCGTTTCGCCCGAACCGGACCTCGTTGAGCACGTCCGCGCGGTCGGTTTCAAGCTGCCGCCGGTCGACGAGCCGACCCTGCAGGCCGCCGCCGCGTACCTGACCCGGGGCAACCCGCCGCCACCGCCGCCGCAGCAGCAGCGTCCGGCCGGGCCGCCGCCGCAGGGCCCGCCGCCCCAGCAGCAGGTGCCGCCGCAGCAGCCCCCGGTCGGCCCGCCGCCGGGCGCGGCCGCCGTGGCCCCGCCCGTCGTGCCGCTTCAGCACCAGGAGCCGCCCGCGCCCGTCGAGGCGCCGCTCGCGGCGCACTCCCCCGCCGAGCCGGAGGCGCCCGCGGAGGAGCACGAGTACGTCGAAGAGGCCGAGTACCACGAAGACGGCTACGACGACCAGGAGTTCGACGACCGCTTCGCCGAAGAGGACCAGTACGGCGAGGAGGAGTACGACCAGCAGGCCGAGCACGCCGCGGGCTCGAACGGCTCGGCGCCGGAGCCGGGCCGGGTGCCCGACCTCGACGAGACCGCGGAGTACGTCCCCGACCAGCCGATCGGGCACAGCGAGGAACAGCCGCGCGACGGCGAGCCCTTCCCGGCCCACCGGGACGACGAGCCGGCGCAGAGCTTCCAGCCGCCCGAGCACACCGGGTTCGAGCCGCGGCACGACGACGAGCCGGCGCACGCCGCGTTCCAGCCGCGCCACGACGAGGAGGACGCCGAGCCCGCGCACGCGTTCGAGCCGCCGCAGCCCGCGTTCGACCCCGGCCCGCCGACGATGATCACCCAGCCCGAGGTGCCCGGGGTGCTGCCGGTGCCGGAGCCACCGGCCCCGGCGCCCGCGGCGCAGCCCGAGCCGCCGCGGTCGGGCCGCCGGGCGCTGCGCCGTGAGACGCCGGAGCATCCGGTGCTCGCCGGGCTGCAGGAGAAGCTGGACGAGCTCGAGATCCCGGAAAGCGGCTACAAGCTGGGCGAACCCGCCGAACACGGCTGGAGCGTCGAGCAGGTCGACGACGGCTGGCGGGTCGGCTGGTACGACGGCAAGCTCAGCAACCCCGCGGTGTTCGGCGACGCCGAGGACGCGGCCGCGTTCATGCTCGGCAAGCTGCTGCTCAACCCGGAGGGCCACGTGCCCGCCGAGGAGCCGCCCGCGCCGGAGCCCGAACCGGAACCCGAGCCCGAGCCGGAACCGGCGCCGCAGCGCGTCGTCGCGACGCTGTCGCCGGAGGTCGCGACCGGCTCGTACCCGGTCCGCAAGCCGGAGCCGGTGCCCGCCCAGGAGCAGACGGCGTTCACCAGCGCCGAGGAGCTGTTCGGCGACCTCGAGGACGACGAGCCGCCGGCTCCGCCCGCCCCGCCGGTCTCCGCGCCGGTCCCGGCCGGGCCGCCGCCCGTGGCACAGCAGCAGGCCGGGCCACCGCCGGTCGCCCCGGCGCCGCCCCGGCGTGAGCCGCCGTCCGCGCCGACCGTCCTGGCCCCGCCGGTGCAGGCCGCCCCGCCGGTCCCGCCGCCCGCTCCGCCGGCGCCCCCGGCACCGCAGCGGCGTGACGAGCCGGCCCGCCCGGCCGTCAACGGCGGGGGTGGCGGCGGTGGCCAGCAGCAGTGGCCGATCGGCCCGATGGCCGGTGAGCCGCCGCTGACGCTGTTCCGCGGCAAGGAGCTGCGGGAGCTGCCCGCGGGCAGCGAGCTGGACCGCTTCGGCGGCCCGAACGGCAACCTGACGTACGCGGCGGGCACGCCGTTCGCCGAGCGCTCGCTGGTGCCGGAGTGGGTGAACCGCCCGTACCACGTCTACCGGGTGCAGCGGCCGCTCGAGGCGCTCGCCGGCGTCGCGATCCCGTGGTTCAACCAGCCGGGCGGCGGGTCGGCGTACCTGCTGCCGACGTCGATCGAGGAGCTGCTCGCCGAGGGCGACCTGATCGAGCTCGACCCGGGTGAGCCCCCGATCGACTGATGTTTCGCGAAGGCCCCGGCACTGCCGGGGCCTTCGTCGTTTTCAGCGGATGACGAGCCCGTGCGCGGCCGCGAAGGCGATGGCCGTCTCGACGTCGACCTCGGCGCCGCGCAGGTCGGCCTGGACCAGGGCGTTCGCGTCGATCCGCGCGCCACGCAGGTCCGCGCCCTCGAGCTTCGCGCCCTGCAGGCGTGCGCCGGTCAGGTCGCTGTCGCGCAGGTCGGCGCCGGTGAGGTCGGCGTCCATCAGGTTGGCTTCGCGCAGCCGGAGCCCGGACAGCCCGAGGCGGCGCAGCCGCGCCTTCGCCAGCGACGTCAGCGAAAGGTCGCAGTCGGTGATGGCGATGCCGCTGAACCCGCTCTCGGCGAACGACGTCCCGAGCAGCGAACACGCCGTCCAGCGGCTCTCGGCGAGCACCGTCCGGTCGAAGGTGCAGGAGCGGAACGCCGACGCGTCGTGCCGCGAACGGGAGAGGTCGGCTTTGCTGAACACGCAGTCGTCGAAGGTGCAGCCGCGGGTCCGCAGCCCGCTCAGGTCCGCCCCGGTGAAGTCGCACCCGGTGAACCGGCGCTTTTCCCACCACTGCCCGGACAAGACCGCTTCGCGGTAGTCCTCCCCCGTCTCCAGCACGGCCTCCAGGGTGCCACACCCGCCCCTAGAGCCTCACACCCTGGACGTAGTTCATCGCCTCGACGTACTCGGGCAGCTGGGCGCGTCGCGCCATCTCGGCCTCGTCCAGGTTCTCCAGGCGGGTCTGGATCCACCACAGGTTGCCGAACGGGTCACGCACGCGGCCGACGCGGTCGCCGAAGAACAGGACGGTCTGGCGGGTCACCTCGGTCGCGCCCGCTTCGATGGCGCGTCGCTGCGTTTCTTCGCTGTCCGGCACGTAAAGCCGGAGAAAGGCGGGAGTGGCGTCCCAGCCGTCCGGTGAGTCGAACGCCATCACGACGGCGTCGCCGATGCGGACCTCGGCGTGGCCGATCTTCCCGTCCTCGCCGACGACCCGGCCGAGTTCCTCGGCGTCGAACGCCTCCTTCAGGAAGTCGAGCAGGCCGGCGGTGTGGTGGCCGATGATCCACGGGGTGACCGTCGTGTAGCCGTCGGGAACCATGTTTTTCCTCCTCGGTCGGTGTAGCTCCGACGCTAAGATCGAAATAGGACAGCTCCTGACCGCTGCATACTGGGGCCATGGGAGTTCCGCTGCGACCGCTGGCGATCGGCGCGGCCCGGTCGGTGTACCGCGAAGTCCCGCCGCCGTCCGGGCTCGAGGCCGTGCTCGCCTGCGGCTGGCACGGGCGCACCGGCTGGGCGCGGCCGCTGCGCGTGCTCCCCGACGGCTGCGCCGACCTCGTCTGGGACGGTGACGCGCTCACGGTGGTCGTCACGGCCGGCGCGCCGCTGCGGCTGTGGGTCCCGGCGTCGGCGTCGCGCGTCGGGGTGCGGCTGCGGTGCGGGGCCGCGGGCGCCGTGCTCGGGACGGCCATGCCGGAGCTGCCCGCGGGCCCGACCCGGCTGAGCGACCTCTGGGGCGCGCCCGCCCGTCGTGCCGAAGAAACCCTTGCGGGCACTAGTGATCCCGAGGCCCAGCGCGGGATCCTCGAAACGCTCGTCGCCCGGCGAAGCGCGTCGCCGGACCGGCGGGTGCTGGCTGCCGTGCAGGCCCTCGGCGCGGCCACGCGGACGGCCGAGGTCGCCGTGGGGATCAGCGAACGCGGGCTGCGGCGGCACTTCGTCCACGCGGTCGGCGCCGGGCCGAAGCAGCTGCAGCGGATCCGGCGGTTCCAGCGGTTCCTGCGTCTCCTGGAGCCCCTGGTCGCCGGGCGGACGTCGCTGGCTCGCGCGGCCGCCGACCTCGGGTACGCCGATCAGTCCCACCTCGGCCGCGAGTGCCGTCGGCTGTCGGGCTCCTCCCCCGCGGCGCTCGTGCGCGTGGCCGAAAAGTTCCAGACGGCGACACCGCCCGCGCGCCACGCTCTTCCCCATGTTCCGAGTCAAGATCGCGGTGCGCGCTGACGACCTCGACGTCAACGGTCACGTCCGCGGCCCGGCGTACCTCGCCTACGCCGACCACGCGCGCTGGATGTGCGTCCAGGCGGCGGGAATCGACCCGGCTGCGCTGGCCGCGCGCCGCATCGGGCCGGTGAACCTGGAGACGACGGTGCGGTTCCACCGCGAGCTCGTCCCGGGCGGCGAGGTCTCCGTCAGCTGCGACTTCAAGTGGGGCGCGGGCAAGACTTCCCGGGTGGCGCAGGAGTTCCACACACCGGACGGCACGCTGGTCGCGGAGGTGTCCTCGGTGTCGGGCCTGCTCGACCTCGACCGGCGCAGGCTCCTGCCCGACCCCGGCGCGTACTGGCGCGAGCTGGCCGCGCGTCCGGAACTGCTGGGCCTGGCCCCGAAAACCGGATGATCCCGGCCGCGGCGCTCACTACCGTGACGGCCATGCCCGACGAGCACTTCGCCGATCACGACCTTGCCGCGCTCTACGACGCCTTCAACCCGCGGGAGAGCAGCGGCGACTTCGAGTTCTACCTGCCGATGATCATGGCGGCGGAGTCGGTCCTCGACGTCGGCTGCGGCACCGGGTCCCTGCTGCACTGGGCGCGCGAATCCGGCCACACAGGACGGCTCGTCGGGCTCGACCCGGCCGAGGGCATGCTCGTCCAGGCCCGCCGCCGCGACGACGTCGAGTGGGTGCACGGCGATTTGTCGACCGCCACCTGGGACGGCGAGTTCGACTTCGCGGTGATGACCGGGCATGCGTTCCAGGTGCTGCTGACCGACGACGAGCTGCGGACGGCGTTCTCGGCCCTCCACCGCGCCCTGCGGCCCGGCGGCCGGTTCGGCTTCGACACCCGCAATCCCGCGGCCCGCGGCTGGGAACGCTGGACACCGGAGAACGTGGGAGAAGCCGGCAACGTCCGGTCGTGGAACAACGCCGGGCCGTTCGAGAACGGGTACGTCACCTTCAGGACCACGTACGAAAGCCCGGACTGGGACGCACCCCGGTTCAGCGAGAGCACCCTGCGGTTCCTCGATGTCCCTTCCCTGAACGGGTTCATCGCAGAAGCCGGCCTGGTCGTCGACGAGCAGTACGGCTACTGGGACCGCACCCCTGTGACGGACGCGAGCCCGGAGATCGTCACGATCGTGCGCCGGCCGCTCACTGGAAGTCCCGCGACTTCGTCCTGATCCGCATCGGCAGGGCCTCGACGCGGTCGGCGAGCACGCTCACCACGCCGTCGTACTTCTCCACCACCCCGCGGATCAGCAGCGCCGGGCTCGCGCGCGCGACGCGGTGGTAGCGCTGCCACAGGCCGAGCGTGCAGATCACGTTGACCATCCCCGTCTCGTCTTCGATGTTGAGGAAGGTGATCCCGCCCGCGGTCGCCGGGCGCTGCCGGTGCGTGACGGCGCCGCCGATCAGCACCCGCACGCCGTCTTCGAGGTCGACCAGCCCGCTCGCCGGGACGACACCGAGCGCGTCGAGGCGGTCGCGGATGAACTCGGTCGGGTAGCTGTCCGGCGACACCCCGGTCGCCCAGACGTCCGCCGACGCGAGGTCGAGGCCGTCCATCCCGGGCAGCACCGGCGCCTCCGCGAGACTGAGGCCCGGCAGCTTCTCCGGCCGTTCCCCGGCGACCGCGCCCGCCGTCCACAGCGCCTGCCGGCGGTCACCGCCGAAGCCGGCGAACGCGCCGGCCGTGGCCAGCGCCTCGATCTGCGGTGTCTTCAGCCGCACGCGGCGGGCGACGTCGGCCATGTCGGTGTAGCGGCCGTTCGCCTCCCGCTCGGCGACGATCCGCTTCGCGAGGTCCTCCCCGATCATCCGGACGGTGCTCAACCCGGTGCGCACGTCGTGGAATTTCCCGGCACCGGCCTCCAAGGTGGCGTGCGGCAGGCTGCGGTTGATGTCCGGGCCGTGCACGGTGACGCCGTGGCGCCGCGCGTCCGCGACCAGCGACTGCGGTGAGTAAAACCCCATCGGCTGCGCGCGCAGGAGGCCCGCCAGGAACGCGTCCGGGTGGTAGAACTTGAAGTAGGCGCTGGAAAACACCAGGTGGGCGAAGCTCAGCGCGTGGCTCTCCGGGAAGCCGAAGTTCGCGAACGCCTTGAGCTTCAGGAAGATCTTCTTCGCGAGCTCTTCCTCGACGCCGTTCGCGGCGGCGCCTTCGAGGAACCGCTGCCGCAGCCGGTCCATCTTCCGGTCCGAGCGCTTCGAGCCCATCGCGTGCCGCAGCTGGTCGGCCTCCGCCGCGGTGAAGTTCGCGACGTCCAGGGCGATCTGCATCATCTGCTCCTGGAACAGCGGCACGCCTTTGGTCTTGCGCAACGCGTTCTCCAGCAGCGGGTGGTCGTAGTCCCACTCCTCGATGCCCTGCTTGCGACGGATGTACGGGTGCACCGAACCGCCCTGGATCGGGCCGGGCCGGATCAGCGCGACCTCGACCGCGAGGTCGTAGAACTCGGTGGGCCGCAGCCGCGGCAGGGTGGCCAGCTGCGCGCGGCTCTCCACCTGGAACACGCCGATCGCGTCGGCGCGGCAGAGCATGCCGTAGACGTTCTGGTCGGTGAGGTCCAGCTCGGCGAGGTCGACCTTCTCACCCTTGTGCTCCTCGACGAGGTCGAGCATGTAGTGCAGCGCCGAGAGCATGCCGAGGCCGAGCAGGTCGAACTTGACGAGCCCGGCGGCCGCGCAGTCCTCCTTCTCCCACTGGATGACGCTGCGGTTCTCCATCCGCGCCCATTCGACCGGGACGACCTGGCTCACCGGCTCCTGGCACATGACCATGCCGCCGGAGTGGATGCCGAGGTGGCGCGGAAAGTCCTCGAGGGCGAACGCGAGCTGCACGACGTCGTCCGGGATGTCGTGGTCGTGGTCCTTTTCGGTGCTGCGCAACGATCCCCAGCGGTCGATCTGCTTGCTCCAGGCGTCCTGCTGGCCCGGCGAGTAGCCGAGTGCGCGCGCGGCGTCGCGGACTGCGGACCGGGCGCGGTAGGTGATCACGTTCGCGACCTGCGCGGTTCTCAGGCGGCCGTGCTTCCTGAAGACGTACTGGATGGCTTCCTCACGGCGGTCGGACTCGATGTCGAGGTCGATGTCGGGGTACCCGTCGCGGTCCGGGGCGAGGAAGCGCTCGAAGAGCAGCTTGTTGGCGACCGAGTCGACCTTCGTGATGCCCAGCGCGTAACAGACGGCGGAGTTCGCGGCCGAGCCGCGGCCCTGGCAGAGGATCTTGTGGTCGTTGCAGAACCTGACGATGTCCCACACGATCAGGAAGTACCCGGGGAACCCGAGCTTCTCGATGATCGCCAGCTCGTGCTCGATCTGGGCCCTTGCCTTTTCTTCGTGTTCCTTGCCGCCGAAGCGTTCCTGCGCGCCTTCCTCGGTCAGCCGTCTGAGGTAGACCGCTTCGCTTTCCCCGCCGGGGACGTCGAAGGGCGGCAGCTTCGGGGCGATCAGCTTGAGCGGGAACGCGCATTCCATGCCGAGGAGGGCACTTCTTCGCACGGCGCCGGGGTAACGCCGGAACAGGACGTCCATTTCGGCGCCGCTGCGCAGGAACGCCGTGCCGGCCGCGGGCAGCCAGCCTTCCAGGTCGTCGATGCCGCGGCGGGCGCGGATCGCGGCGAGCGCGTCGGCCAGCCGGGCGCGTTCGGGCCGCGCGTAGTGCGCGGCGGTGGTGGCGACGGTCGGGAGGTCCAGTTCGCGGGCGAGCTGTGTCAGGACGTCGTTGTGGGTGCTGTCGAGCGGCTGGCGGTGGTCGGTGAGCTCGACGTAGACGTGGTCACGGCCGAAGCGCTCGACCAGGATCTTCAGCTGTTCCCTGGCGGCCGCCGGGCCGTGCGTGACGAGCGCCGAGCGCACCGCGCCCTTGCGGCACCCGGTCAGCACCACGCACTGCCCCGCGACCTCCTCGGCGACCGCGCCGAGGTCGTACCTCGGCCGGCCCTTCTCGGCGTCGTGGTGGATCTGCCCGGCGGTGATGGCGCGGCAGAGGGCGCGATAACCCTGGTCACCGCGGGCGAGCAGCAGGAGGTGCTCGCCCTCGGGGTCGGCGACGCCGTTCTGCGGGGCGCTCAGCCCGAAGCTCAGTTCGGTGCCGAACACGGTGTTGACGCCGAGCTCCCTGGCCGCCTCGGCGAAGCGGACGACGCCGTACATGCCGTCGTGGTCGGTGAGGGCGATGGCGTCCAGCTTGAGCCGCGCAGCCTCCTCGACCAGCTCCTCGGGGTGACTGGCGCCGTCGAGGAAGCTGAAGTTGGAGTGACAGTGCAGCTCGGCGTAGGGCACGCGGACGGCTTCACCGCCGTCGTCGGACCCGCGCGCGGGGATGTCCTCGGGGCGCCGGTACTCCTCGCGGTGACGTCCCCAGGCGGGGCTGTCCCCGTGGTCGCCCGGGGGAAGGCCGCCTGCGAGGGTGCGGGCGAGGTCCTTCCACCGGACGGGCGGGTTGTTCCAGCCCATTCACCAGCCCCCGGGTTCGTCGCCGCGCTGCTCGGCCTCCCGGCGCAGCCGATGCCAGTTCGACGGGTGGTTCCGGCGGCTGCGTTTCTCGGCTTCGCTCATGGGGCGCGGTTCGCCGCGGCTCATGCGGCAGCCGTTCTCCCGCGAGGAGCGGGGAACGGGGATGCCCTCGCCGGGGAAGATCAGCTCGCCCCGGTGAACCGTCCACTCTTCGCCGGGTTTCTCTTCCACCGCTTCCGCGGTTTCGGCCCCGGGGTGGCGGGCCGGGTCGAAGCCGGCGCGCAGCCAGGCTCGCATCCGTCGTGCGTAGTGCTCGTCCATGCTCAGTCGTACACTCCCTCGACCGTCCACAGTGGATTTTCCGTGCCCGCGCAGTGCACCAGCACCGCGTCGGGTGGCTCGTCTCCTTCTCCGGCGAGCACGAGCTGCAGCCGCGCGCGCCGGGGACCGGACCGGCGGCGGTCCCCGGCCAGCGGCCACGGCCCGGCCCAGCCGACGACCTCCCGGTGCCGGCCGCCGATGCTCAGCCGTCGCGGAGCGCCCGTGACCTGCTCGCGGACCGTGATCCCGACCGCGCGGCCGTCGGCGTCGAAGACCTGGGCCGGCACCGGGCGATCGAGGACGGTCGCGGGGGACGGCGCGGGCAGCCGTCCCGGCCAGGTCGCGTCCGACGGCGTCGTCCGCTCGCGCGGGTCGCCCCACGGCACCAGGCGGACGCGGCCGGCGGGGTCGCGGCCGCCGTCGAGCAGCGGGGTGAGCACGCCTTCCGGGCCGAGCAGGCCCTGGACCCGCACGAACGCCCGCGCCGCGCGTTCGTCGTCTTCCTCGGAGCGGCCGTTCTGCAGGAGGTCGAGCTGCAGCGAGCGTCCCTCGACAACTTCGTCCGGCTCCAGCCGCAGCCGCACGACACCGGAGGTCGGGCGCGCACCGGGCGCCGCGCGCAGCCAGCCTTCGAACTGCCAGCGCACGCGGTCGGCGACGCCGGCGGGCGTCAGCGGCTCCGCGCAGCGCCAGACCCGGCCGAGGTGCTCGCCTTCTTCGGTGACGGCGT
Source organism: Amycolatopsis sp. NPDC104819 (assembly GCF_055583145.1). NCBI lineage: Bacteria > Bacillati > Actinomycetota > Actinomycetes > Pseudonocardiales > Pseudonocardiaceae > Amycolatopsis > Amycolatopsis sp. NPDC104819. Next base: position 427,914 of record NZ_JBVJON010000003.1, read on the forward strand.
AGATGCCGAGGCGGGTGCAGGCCAGGCCGTGGCCGGCGAGGTCCGCGCAGAAGCGCGTCGCGAGGTTCTTGGCCAGGAAGGCGGCGACGTCGACGCGTTCGACAACGGGGTCGAACTCCTCGGTCAGCGTCAGTTCCGGCGGCGGTCGCCGACGCAGTGGAGGACGTTCGGAGCGACCCCGGGCGAGCCGGTGGGCCAGAACGCCATCGGCGCCGAAGCGGTTGACGACGTCCCGTTCGGGCAGCGCGGCGAAGGCGCCGAGCGTCTTCAGGCCGAGTCGGCGCAGCAGGTCGACGAGCTCCGCGCGGTCGGCCCCGGGCTGGTCGAGTTCGGTGACGGGCAGCGGCGCGAGGAATTCGGCGACCCGCCCGGGTTCGACGAACTCCCCCAGCCGCGCGGCGAGCGTCGCGGCGAAGAGCCCTTCGGCCACACCGACCTGACACTCGACCCCGGCGGCGGCCGACACTTCGTCGACAAGCCGTTCGACGAGGGCGTGTTCACCACCGAAGTAGGCGGCGGCCCCGGCGACGGGCACCGCGACCAGCCCGGGCCGCACGACTTCAACGCCGACAACCAGAGCCTCAACGGCCCGAGCAACGGCTTCGAAGAGCCGAGCATCCCGGCCGTCATCAGCGGCGAAAACGGCAAGGTCCGGACAACGCGACTGCGCCTCCCGCCGCCGCATGTTTCGCCGGACGCCATCCCGCCGAGCCCCGGCATTGCAGGCGACGACACGGTTGGCACTTAAGACGGCGGCAGGTTGGGTAACGGCGACCCCGGCAACCGCCGAGGCGGCGACCGCGGGCCAGTCCGGGCACCAGAGGACGAGCATTCGGGTGGGGGTGGTGGAGGAGGAGCCGCGTTGGGCGGGGACGGTCATGGCGCCTCCCGCGGTGGAGGGGTGTTGAGGGGTCGGCACGCGTGGTTGGAGGGACGACTCGCGTGATTGAGAGGTTGACACGCGTGATTGGAGGGTCGACACGCGCACCCGCGCGGTCCGCTCGCGGCCCCATCGGGCCGGCGCCCGTGCGCGGAGGGTCGACTCGCGTGATTGAGCAGCCGACTCGCGTGATTGAACGGACGACACACGTACTCCGGCGGACGACACAGGTGCCCAGCTGGACGACACGCGTACCCCGATGGACGACACGCGTACCCCGGCGGACGACACGCCTGCGCTGGCCGACACGCGTACCCCGGCGGACGACACGTGTGCGCTGGCCGAGGGTGCGGGGAATTGGGTCGGTGGGTGGGCGGGAAAGGGCGCGCGGGGGTCATGCCGTGGCCTCCTCGGCGAGGGCCAAGCCGGAGGTGACCGCGGCCGGCGGGGCGGAGGTGACCTTTCCTCCGGAGCCGGGGAGGCACAGCTGTGCCGAGACCGGGCGGGCCGCCGCGCCGCGGCCGCGGGCCCGGACCTCGACCCGGCGCTCCTCCAGGTGCCCGTAACCGTCCGCGGGACCCGCCCACGACGACGGGCTGCACGACAGCTCGACATCCGCGCCCGGCCAGGCGCCGAACGTCAGCAGGACCGCTCCGCGGTGGCGGGCTCGGGCCGACAGCCGCCGCGCCACGGCTGCCTGGACCGTCTCCGAATGGACCGCCACCACGTCCACGCCGTCGAGCAGCGCCGCCACCACCGCGGGCAGCTCCGCTCCCGGACGCGGGACCAGCGCCAGCCGGGCGAGGTCCGCGCCGTACTCGGCCGCCGCCGCCAGCCCCAGCGATGGCATGCCGACCACCGCCGCCCATGCCCCCGCTGCGGTCGGTTCCGCGAGGAGGGCGAGCAGCAGCGACGTCGAACCGTGGACCGCCACGGTGCTTCCCCGGCGGAGCCCGGCCGCGGGCAGCAGCTCAGCCAGGGCGGGGGCGACCGGGAGCACTCTTCCCGTCACCCGCGCCTGGTCAGCCTGAGCCGCCACCCGGCTCGCCGTGCTCACCCCGGGCAGGGCCGCCAGCCGGGCCACCGGCGGCTCCACCACAGCGGTCACCGCACGCACCTCCCCACCACGGACCAGGCCGACGGTCGGGCCTCTCCCAAAACTCGACCGACGGCACTCGTTCGCCGCGGGGAAGGCGGCGGTTGATGTCGAACACCTGTTCGACGTAGTCCAGTCAACCGTGAACCGCCCGGGGTGTCAAGTCACCCGGTAGTGGGGTACGACGCCTGGAAGGCCAGCCGCGCGTCGGCGTCCGCGGTGAGGCGCTCGAGCTCGTCGTCCAGCGCCATGAAGGCCTCCCACGGCTCCCCGCCGAAGCACGCGGCCGCCCGTTCCTCCAGGTCAGGGACCCGCTTCGCCTTCCACACCTTGTCCGCCAAGCTGACGAGCAGATCCTCGAGCGTGACGTCGGGCGCGTCCCAAGACGCGTGCGTCCGTGCGAAGCGCGCCGAAGCCTCTTCGACGCCGTGTTCCACCAGCAACCGGTACCCCGCCACCTCGTGCAGCGACCCCGGACCGGACAGCTCCGCGGGATGCAGGATCTTCCCGATGTCGTGCGTGGCCGCGCCGAACAGCACCGCCGTGCCGTCGAACTCCGTCCGGGGACGCGCCCAGCCGGTCAGCGTGACGGCGACGTCGTGCACCACGCGCAGGTGCGCGCCCAGCCTCGGCGGCGCGCCCAGCGTCTCCAGCAACGCCCGCGCCCGCGGTGGGAGCGGCGCGAAACCCGGAGCGTCGAGAGCGTGGCGCAGGAGATCGGTCACCCCACCAAGGTAATGAAGTTGCCCGCGGGCCCGGGCCGTCACTAGACAGTCCGGCGTGGAGCTCACCGAAGTCCGGCCCGAAGACTGCCCGGAACTGCTGGTCCTGCAACGCTGCTGCTGGGTCCAGGAGGCCATCCTCAACGCCACCCTCGACATCCCCGCGCTGCACGAGACCCTCGACGACGTCCGCGACTGGACGAAGACCTGGTCGGTGTGGGTGCTGCGGCACGAGCACCGGCTGGTCGGCGCCGTGCGCGGCCGGCTCGACCGGGACTGCTGGGAGGTCGGCAGGCTGATGGTCGCGCCGGACTTCGCCGGGCGCGGGCTGGGCCGCCGGCTGCTCGCGCACATCGAGGCGCAGGCGCCCGCCGACGTGCGCCGGTTCGCCCTGTTCACCGGGGCCCGCAGCACGCGCAACATCACGATGTACCAGCGGGCCGGCTACCGGCTCGTCGACGCCCCGGCCGCCACCGGCCACATCGCCGGCGCCGTTTACCTCGAGAAGGACGTCACGCAGCGCAAGAACCCCGGTCCGCCCGCCTGACGCTGCGGGGTCGGCTAGATTGCCCGGTGGACTTCAGGGGGATGACGATGACCGAAGGGCGGAAACGGCCGATCCTGTGGATCGCCGGGGCGCTGGTCGCGGCGGGCGCCGTGCTCGCCGTCGTGCTCACCACCGGCGGCGGGGTGCCCGGCGCCAAGGCCGAGGCGCCGGGGCCGACGACGATGGGCGCGGAGTGGCGCTCGTTCCGCGCCGAGGTCACCGGGATCCGGCCCGGCGGGGACACCGGCCTGTTCGTGCAGGTCGCGCTGCCCGGCAAGGACCCGGGCTGCGTCCGGGAGCCGCGGATCGAGCAGGTCGTGGAGTCGAAAACCGACATCCGCGCGGACGTCGTCTACTCGACGCGGCCCGCCTCCGGCGGCTGCCAGGACAAGGTGTCGGCCGAGCTGCGGCTGACGACGAACGCGCCGATCGCGGACCGGACCGTGATCCTCAACGCCGACGCGGGCAACGCCTGGCACAAGCTCGGCGCCGGCTGGGGCCACTGCTCGCCGCAGGGCGCCTGCGCCCCGCCGGCCGACCACTGCGACCCGGCGTGGATCGGCGCCGCGGTGTCCGCGACGGGCGCCGAAAGCGCCGGCACCACCCGTGCGTGCGACCCGAACTGGCTGGTCCTCGACCTGCTGGTGCGCCAGACCGAACCGCCGTCGCGCAGCGCCTTCCGCTGGAGTGACGCGGGCTGGACGCCGTTCGCGCAGGCCAAGGCGGCCGGCTGCCCGGAGATCCGGGCGGCCGACCCGAAGTTCCCGGTCGCCCTCTGCAAGGAGCTGCCCGCTCCCGCGTGACCGAGGCTGCTAGCGCAGCTTCTTGACGACCTCGGCGCCGACGGCCTTCACGGCATCGTCCGTCTCCTGCTGGGGCATCGCCGATTTCGAGAAGAACCCCTTGTCCCAGCCGGACACCTCGACGATGACGACCGTCGTGCCCTTCAGGACGTGCAGTTCGGAACCGCTGAACGCGCTGTTCGTGACCAGCCGGACCAGCGCCGCCTTGTCGCCGACGCCCTTGACGTCCGTCGGCGGGACCGCCGGGGCGATCGGCTCGTAGGAGCGGTTGGCCGATTCGCGCGCGCCCTCGCCCGAGTACGTCGTGATGCGCACGCTCAGCGTGGCGTCGCGGACGTTCTCGTCCGGCCCGGGCTTCCAGCTGCAGTTGACCTGCTTGAGGCCCGGCACGTTCGCGGAGCCCGGGCCGCTCAGGGCAAAGCTCGGGAAGCCCGCTTTCCCGAGCGTGGGGCCCGGGACCTGGCACTCGGCGGGCACCGGCGACGACGACGGCGCCGCGCCGGTGCTCGCGAAGTAGTCGCTCGCGAAGATCCCCAGCGGGATGCCCGCGCCGAGCAGCACCACCACGCCGAGGACGATGCCGAGGATCAGGCCCGTCCGCTTCTTCTTCGGCGGCGGCATCGGCCCGCCGTACCCCGGCGGCGGGTACCCGGGCGGCGGATATCCCTGCTGCGGCGGATATCCGGGCGGCGGGTAGCCGGGCTGCGGGGGATACGGCCCCTGCTGCCCGTAACCCGGCTGACCCTGCCCGTACGGCGGTGGTTGCTGCATCGAGCCCTCCCTCTCGAAGCGCGGGGTCAGTGCGCGAAGTGGCGCGTCCCCGTCAGGTACATCGTGACGCCCGCCTTCTCCGCGGCCGCGATCACCTCGGGGTCGCGGACCGAGCCACCGGGCTGCACGACCGCGCGCACACCGGCCTCGACCAGCACTTCCAGGCCGTCGGGGAACGGGAAGAACGCGTCGGACGCGCCGACCGAGCCCTTCGCGCGGTCGCCCGCCCGCGACACCGCGAGCCGGGACGAGTCGACGCGGTTGACCTGGCCCATGCCGACGCCGACGGTCGCGCCGTCAGCCGCCAGCAGGATCGCGTTCGACTTCACCGCGCGCAGCGAGCGCCACGCGAACTCGAGGTCGCGCAGGGTCTGCTCGTCGGCCGGGGCGCCGGTCGCGAGCTGCCAGTTGGCCGGGTCGTCGCCGGGGGCGTTGATCGCGTCGACCGTCTGCACGAGGACGCCGCCGGAGATCTGGCGGAACTCGATCGGCGACGGCGCGATCTCGGGGAGCTTCAGCAGCCGGATGTTCTTCTTGCGCTGCAGGATTTCCAGCGCTTCCGCATCGAAGTCCGGCGCGAGCACGACCTCGGTGAAGACCTCGGCGATCTGCTCCGCGGCCTCGCGGCTGACCGGCCGGTTCGTGGCGATGACGCCGCCGTAGGCCGAAACCGGGTCGCACGCGTGCGCCTTGCGGTGCGCCTCGGCGATGTCCACGCCGACCGCGATGCCGCACGGGTTGGCGTGCTTGATGATCGCGACGGCGGGCCCGTCGAAGTCGAACGCGGCGCGGCGGGCGGCGTCGGTGTCGACGTAGTTGTTGTAGGACATGGCCTTGCCGTGCAGTTGCTCGGCGTGCGCCAGGCCGGCCCGGTGTCCCTTGTAGAGCGCGGCCTTCTGGTGCGGGTTCTCGCCGTAGCGCAGCACCTCGCCGCGCTCCCAGCTGACGCCGGAGAACTCGGGGAAGCCGGAGTCGACAGCGTCCTCATCGGGGGCGTAGACGTTCGAGAACCACGAAGCGACGGCGATGTCGTAGGACGCCGTGTGCGCGTACGCCTGCGCGGCGAGGCGCTTGCGGTCGTCGAGGTCGAAGCCGCCGTCGGCGACGCGCTCCAGCACCCAGGCGTAGCGGGCCGGGTCGACGACAACAGCGACGCTGCCGTGGTTCTTCGCCGCGCCGCGCACCATCGCCGGGCCGCCGATGTCGATGTTCTCGACGCAGTCCTCGGGGCTCGCGCCGGACGCGACGGTCTGCTCGAACGGGTACAGGTTGACCACCAGCAGGTCGAACGCCGCGATGTCCAGCTTCCGCAGCTGCTCGACGTGGTCGGCGTTGCCCTGGTCGGCCAGCAGCCCGGCGTGGACGCGCGGGTGCAGCGTCTTGACGCGGCCGTCCAGCGACTCCGGGAAGCCCGTGACCTCTTCGACCGGCGTGACCGGGACCCCCGCGTCGGCGATGACCTTCGCGGTGCCGCCGGTGGAGACGATCTCGACGCCGGCCGCGTGCAGGCCGATCGCGAGGTCCAGGAGGCCCGCCTTGTCCGAGACGCCGATCAGCGCCCGGCGGACCGGGCGCCGTCCCAGGTCAGTGCTCACGAAATGTCACCTTTCGTCCGTCCACGGTGCAGCCACCGCGGCCGAGTCGCTCGATCGTTTCCACCAAAAGCCTGCGCTCGACGGCCTTGATCCGTTCGTGCAGGACGTCTTCGGTGTCGTCGTGCTCCACGACGACGGCTTCCTGGGCGATGATCGGCCCGGTGTCGACCCCGGCGTCCGCGAAGTGCACGGTCGAGCCGGTGACCTTGACGCCGGCCTCGAGCGCGTCGCGGACCGCGTGCATCCCGGGGAACGACGGGAGCAGCGCCGGGTGCGTGTTGACCACCGTGAACCGGCTGAGGAACTGCTCGCCCAGGATCTTCATGAACCCGGCGGACACGACGAGGTCGGGCTGGTACACCGCGACGGCCTCGGTCAGCGCCTTGTCCCAGGCGGCGCGGTCGGGGTGGTCGGCGACGCGGACGGTGAACGCCGGGACGTTCACGCGTTCGGCGCGGGTGAGGGCCTCGATGCCGGTGCGGTCGGCGCCGACGGCGAGGACCTTGGCCGGGAAGCCGGACCGGCCGGTGGCGTCCAGCACCGCCTGCAGGAGGGTGCCGGAGCCCGACGCGAGCACGACGAGCTTCACCGGAGTGGGCAGCTCCAACCGTTGAGACAGAGCGGGCTCCTTGCCGCGGGCGGTGCGCAGCCGGTGCGCACGGCGCTTCACCAGGTCACGACAACCCTAACGGTCGGCCTCGTCCGGCTCGACGTCGCCGCAGGTCTCGGTGCCTCCGGTCACAGCTTCGTCGTCCTCGGCGGAGCTTTCCCGGGAAAGCTTCGGGTCTTCGAGGCCGAGTTCGGCGTCGGCCTCGGCTTCGAACTCGGCGTCCTCGTCTTCGATTTCTTCGACGGCTTCGTCCTCTTCGGACGCTTCCGCTGCTTCGATGTCCTCGACGGCTTCGGCTGCTTCTTCGGCGTCGACGTCGTCGGCGTCTTCGAAGGCTTCGTTGTCTTCGAGCGCTTCGGGCGGCGGCGCGGGCGGCTCGTGCTCACCCGCGAAGAACGCGACGAACGAGCCCGGGATGACGATCCAGCAGAACGCGACGACCGACGCGACCCCGACCGGCACGCTCACCGGGTCGAACGGGCCGTCGCCGAGCCGGCCGCCGGCCAGCGTGCCCAGCACGACGCAGCCCAGCGCGACCACCACCCCGGCGACCGCGACCGTCCGGATGCGCTGCGCCGGGTCGGCGTCGGCCCGGCGCAGCGACCAGCCGACGAGCACACCGGTCGCCGCGGGCAGCAGGAGCAGCGCCGGCCACCAGGCACTGTGGTGCTCGGGCAGGCCGCCGAGCAGCGGAACGCCCGGCACGGCGCCGCCGCGGTACCCGAACATCCCGACGTTCAGGTCGCCGATCGAGAAGCCGGGCCCGGTGACGAACGACAGCCCGGCCGTCACGGCGTTGGGCAGGTAGAGCAGCGAGAGCAGGAAGAGCCCGAAGCTGCTGCCGAACGCGGGCTCGTACATGTCGGCCACCGTCGACCACGACAGCGCCGTCGCGACCGTGAACACCGCGGCGCCGCAGGCCACCAGCACCGCGAGGCCCGCCGCGCCCGCGCGGACCCCGCGCAGCGCCAGCGGGTCGAGCCGGTCGGCGACGACGTCGGGCAGCCCGCAGCTCCGGAAGACGCCCACGGCCGAGGCCGCTCCGGCGAGCAGTCCCGGCACGGCGAAGGCCGTCACCGGGTTCGCCGCCACCGGGGAGCCTTGGGCGCAGAACGCGATGACCAGCCCGAACAGCGCGTGCGCGCCGGTGATCGTGACGAACACCGGCAGCGCCTCGCGGGGCGACCGGCAGCCGAGGCGCTGGGCGGCGCCGGACGCCGTCCGCGCGGCCAGCGCGAGCGCCCCCAGCGTCGGCAGCAGCGGCAGGACGCCGAGCGGGTGGCCGCCGAGGCCGAGGCGCACCTGGTGCGCGGCGAGCCAGCCGGGCCCGGCCGCGAGCAGCACGCCCGTGCCGGTGAAGGCGCCGCGGCCGGCGGTCAGGGTGACCAGCGTCAGCAGCGTCGCGACGGCGGCGTAACCCGTGACCAGCGGGCCGAGCGCGGCGGCGAGCAACACCCGCACCCGCGCCGCCCGGGAAAGTTCGACGTCGGGTTCGAGGTCGCCCACCGGCTCTTCGCGGGAGTCGGTGAGCACGTCCATGATCCGCACCCTGACATCCGCGCTGCTCCGACCGGGTGAGCCACGCCGCCGTCGGCCGGCGTGGGGAAGCTAACCCACCCGGTCGAGTAACGCCCGGAGTGCAAAACACCCGCCGTGACACAGAGCGTCACAGCGGGTGTTTCGGGCCGGCGTCAGTTCGACTTGCCGAAGCCTCCGGGCGGTGTGCCCGGGTTGTCCGACGGCGGCTGCTGGAAGAACGAGCCCTGCTGCGGGGCGTACGTCGTGGCCTGCTGCCCCGGCGGCGGCGTGGTCGACGGCGGGTTCGGCGAGCCGTACTGGCCCTGCGAGAACGGCGCCGACGGCTCGCCGGTCTGGGCCACCGGGCCCGGCTGCTGCTGGCCGTACTGCTGGCCCGGCTGGCCGTACTGCTGCTGGCCGGGCTGGCCGCCCTGGCCCGGCTGGCCGAACTGGGCGCCGTACTGCGGGGCGGCGGCCGGCTTCGGCGCCGGCGGCTTGATGACGTCGTGCTCGATCAGCAGCGCGGCGACCGCGGCGGCCATCTGCAGGAAACCCAGGATCAGGATGACGGTGACGATGCCGGGCGTCGTCTGCAGGCTGATCAGCGTGTCGAGGACGTCGAGCGCGCCGAGGACGCTGAACAGCGCCGCGAACGGCAGCGTCTTCGGGCCCCTCGGCAGCACGTGGAGCCCGGCGAGCAGACCGCCGCCGAGCAGGAAGACCCCACCGAGGCCGACTTCACCGGCGTCGGCGAAGCCGAGGAAGTACTGCACGAGGCTGAGGGCGGCGACGACCAGGGAGAGCAGCATCGGCAGGTTCTGCGGCAGGCCCGCCGGACCCGACGGCGCCTGGTGCGAGTGGTGCTGCTGCGGGAGGCCACCGGTGGGCGGCGGTCCGGGGGGCTGCTGGCCGCCACCCTGCTGGGGGTAGCCAGGCCCGCCGCTGGGGAAGGTCATCGGATGCACTCCTGTCGGTTCGACCGGCACTCCGGGGTGCGAGGACACCCGGGGGAAGACGAGGCGGCTTGTGTGCGCAGAACGCTAGCGCACTGACGAGCCCTCAGCCCACCAGACGCGTGAATACCCCGGGAGGTTTCCTCCCCGAACGGAGGAGGGCCGGACACCTTGGTGAGTGCCCGGCCCTACCTGCGGTTACGCGCTGTCGTCAGCCGAGGCTGTTGTACAGCTCACGCGCGAGGACGGCGGTCTCGCTCGGGGTCTTGCCGACCTTGACGCCGGCGGCCTCGAGGGCCTCCTTCTTCGCGGCCGCCGTGCCGGAGGAGCCCGACACGATGGCGCCCGCGTGGCCCATGGTCTTGCCCTCGGGCGCGGTGAAGCCCGCGACGTAACCGACGACCGGCTTCGTCACGTTCTCCTTGATGTAGGCCGCGGCGCGCTCTTCGGCGTCGCCACCGATCTCGCCGATCATCACGATGACCTTGGTCTCGGGGTCCGCCTCGAACGCCTCGAGGGCGTCGATGTGCGTGGTGCCGATGATGGGGTCACCGCCGATGCCGACCGCGGTGGAGAAGCCGATGTCCCGCAGCTCGTACATCATCTGGTAGGTCAGCGTGCCGGACTTCGACACGAGGCCGATCTGGCCCGGGCCGGAGATGTCGGCCGGGATGATGCCGGCGTTCGACTTGCCGGGGCTGATCACGCCGGGGCAGTTCGGCCCGATGATCCGGGTCGTGTTGCCCTTCGCGACCGCGTGCGCCCAGAAGTAGGCCGAGTCGTGCACCGGGATGCCCTCGGTGATGACGACGGCCAGCGGGATCTCGGCGTCGATCGCCTCGACGACCGCGTCCTTCGCGAACTTCGGCGGCACGAAGATGACCGACACGTCGGCGCCGGTCTCCTTGATGGCCTCTTCGACGGTGCCGAAGACCTTGAGGTCCTTGCCCTCGATGGTGACGGTCTGGCCGGCCTTGCGGGCGTTGACGCCACCCACGATGTTCGTGCCGGACTTCAGCATCTTGGTCGCGTGCTTCATGCCCTCGGAGCCGGTGAGCCCCTGCACGATGACCTTGCTGTTCTCGTTCAGGAAGATCGACATCTTCACGCACCTGCCGCGGCGAGCTCGGCAGCCTTGTCGGCCGCGTTGTCCATTGTGTCCACCACGGTGACCAGCGGGTGGTTCGCGTCGGCCAGGATCTGGCGACCCTCGACGACGTTGTTGCCGTCCAGGCGGACGACCAGCGGCTTGGCGGCCTCGTCGCCCAGGATCTTCAGGGCCTCGACGATGCCGTTCGCCACCGCGTCGCAGGCGGTGATGCCGCCGAAGACGTTGACGAAGACGCTCTTCACGTCGGTGTCGTTGAGGATGACGTCCAGCCCGGCCGCCATGACCTCGGCCGACGCGCCGCCGCCGATGTCGAGGAAGTTCGCCGGCTTCACGCCGCCGTGCTTCTCACCCGCGTACGCCACGACGTCCAAAGTGGACATGACGAGGCCCGCGCCGTTGCCGATGATGCCGACCTGGCCGTCGAGCTTGACGTAGTTGAGGTTCTTGGCCTTGGCCTTCGCCTCGAGCGGGTTCTCCGCTTCCTTGTCCACCAGGGCCTCGTGGCCCGGCTGGCGGAAGTCCGCGTTCTCGTCGAGGGTGACCTTGCCGTCGAGGGCGATGATCTTGTCCTGCGGGTCACGGACCAGCGGGTTGACCTCGACCAGGGTGGCGTCCTCGGAGACGAAGGTCTCCCAGAGCTTCACGACGACGTCGGCGGCCTCGTCGATGATGTCGGCCGGGAAGTTGCCGGCCTTCAGGATCTCGAGGGCCTTCGCCTTGTCGACACCCGCGATCGCGTCGACGGGGATCTTCGCGAGCGCGTCGGGCCGCTCGACCGCGAGCTGCTCGATCTCCATGCCGCCTTCGGACGAGGCCATCGCCAGGAAGGTGCGGTTCGCCCGGTCCAGCAGGAAGGAGAAGTAGTACTCGGACGCGATGTCCGAGGCTTCGGCCACGAGCACGCGACGCGTGATGTGGCCCTTGATGTCGAGGCCGAGAATGGCTTCCGCCTTCTCCTTCGCCTCGTCCGGCGTCTGGGCCAGCTTGACGCCGCCCGCCTTCCCGCGGCCGCCGACCTTCACCTGCGCCTTGACGACGACCTGGTTGCCGATCTGCTCCGCGGCGGCCTTGGCTTCTTCGGGGGTGCTAGCCACCGAGCCCGGCAGAACCGGTACTCCGTGGGCGGCGAAGAGATCCCTCGCCTGGTACTCGTAGAGGTCCACTACTCCAGTCTCCTGACGACACGCCACTGCAGGTGGTCCGCGACCGGACCGCGCTGTCGGACCAGTCGAGGTTAGCGACCTGCGCGAACGGCGGGGACTCCGCATCCGGTGAAGTCGGTCACCGTGTGCGGTCAGACGGTGTTCCCGAGGTGTGAGACCGCCCACCGGACAACCATTTCGCGGCTTCGGAGGGGGTCTCGAAGTCTCCGGCCGTGAAGAGGTGGAGGTCGTGGAAGGTGTCCTTGAGGTGGTGGGGCGGGGGCTCGCCGAGCACGCCGACGGCGTCGGGGTCCTCCTGTTCGGTGGTGCGGACGATCTGTTCGACGGTGTCGAGGGGCCCGGCGTGGATGACCTCCATGCCTTCGTCGCGGAGGGTGCGAGCGAGGGGGACGGCCGTGGGGTCGGGGCGGGTGAACTCGACCAGGAGGACTCGGAGGCGGTTGCGGGTCATGGGGTGGGGTCGTTCCGGGTGAGGTTCGGGTGGGCGGCGCTCATTGGTCGGGGTGCGCTCGGCATCGCCCGGGCCAGCGGCGCAGTCGGGGCTGCGGCGGCACTCGGCACGGCGCCTGGTCGCGGGGTGGCACCCGGCACCCCGCCAACTGGCGCTGCGTTCGGCACGGCGCTTGGTCGCGGGGTGGCACCCGGCACCGCGCCGACCGGCGCTGCGTTCGGCACCGCGCAGGCCAGCGGTCCGGCAGCCGGGGCTGCGGCGGCACTCGGCACGGCGCCTGGTCGCGGGCTGCCACCCGGCACCGCGCCAACCGGCGACGCGGTGCTCACTGGCTGCGCTGCACTCGGCATCGCGCGGGCCAGCGGCACGGCAGCCGGGGCCGGGGAATCACTCGGCGGCGGCGCATCACTCCATACCGCGTCGACTGGCGGCGCGGTGCTCATCGGCCGGGCTTCATGTGGCACGTCGGGTGCCCGCAGCCGACATTCCGGCCGCGATGAGCAGGGCGGTCGCTGCGGCGAGCGTTACCCAGAAGCCGGTTGCCGGGCTTGCGTTGCCGAGGGTGCCGCCGACCAGGGGCAGCTCCGCCGCGTGGAGCGCCGCCAGCAGCGCCGCGCCGGTCAGCAGTGCCGCTGCGGGCTTCGGGCGTGAGCGCAGGGCCAGCCCCGCCGCGCCCAGCACCACCGCCGCCGCCGTGAACAGTCCCCACGACGGGGTGTCGAGGTTCGACCAGAGCCCAGGCGCCACGTAACCCGGCACGCTGAAGACCGGCAGCCCGAACCCGGCGACCGCCAGTACCCCGCCGGCCACCACCGGGGTGAGTACGCCGGCGGCTGCCGTTGTGCCGTCACCTGCGTCCTCGCGCTCGACTACTCCGGTCCCGGCGGCGGCAAGGGCGGCCAGGACTGCGAGGACGAGGGCGGCGAACGTCCAGGCGGCGCCGGCGCCGAGGTCATACGTGAACGCGGGCGCCGCGCCGGTCGGGCCGGCGCCGCCGAAACCGGCGAGGTTGCCGGCCTGGGTGGCGGTGAGCGCGGTGTTGAGGACGGCCGTGCCGGCCAGGACGATTCCGGCCCAGGCGACCCCGAGGACCGGTCGCGCGAGGGCGGCCGTCTTCGGCACGAGCGTCCCGAGTGCGACGACGGCGAGCACCACCGCGGCGACGAGCAGGAACCACCGGGCCGGACTCTCGGCGGCCGCGCTGACCGGCGCGGTGGCGCCGGGGTTCAGCGCGCTGACCGCGACCTGCGGCGCGAACGTGCCGATCACGGCCGCGAGCGCGGTGGCGAGGCCGAGCAGTCCGGTGGTGAGCCGCCACCAGAAGAGGCCGGGGAGCTTCAGGTCGGCTTCGGTGTCGGCGGTCTTCTCGGTGAGCCGGGTGAAGGCGAGGCCGCCGATGATCGCCGTCGTGACGAGGACGAGGACGGGGCCCCAGGCGACGTGCAGGTCGTCGCGGTAGAGGCCGGCCAGCACGGGCGGCGCGGCGACCCCGAAAGCGGCGGCGGTCAGGCCGGCCAGCGCGCCCCGGGCGACACGTTCGTCCGGCGCGGCGAGGGCGAGCGAGGCGGCCAGCGGAAGCGCGGCGGCGAGCAGCAGGTAGCCGCCAAGGGCGGGCCAGGGTCCTTCGAAAGCCGAACGCGCGAGGAGGAAGCCGTTGTCGGAGCCGACGGGCGCGGTCAGCAGTCCGACCGAGGCCGTGACGGCGAGCAGCGGGACCAGCAGGCGCCACCGGCGGCGTTCGGGTTCGTCGTCCCTCCGGTTCGCCCGCCAGGCGGCGACACCCGCGGCCACGGAGAGCACGTCCGCGATGAGGAGCAGCCAGAACCCGGCCCCGACGGCCGAGCCGCCGACGAACCGGACGGGCAGGTAGAGCTCGGGCCGGATGGTGAGGGGGCCGTTGACGGCGAACTGCAGGTCGAGCACTAGCCGGCCGGGCGCGAGGGCGGCGAGGCCCAGAACGATCCCGCCGGCCAGCCCGGTCTTCCCCGCGCCGGCGGCCCAGATCGCGGCGACGGCGGAGGCGAGAGCGAGGACGGCCAGCCAAGGCCAGCTGGCGAACCCGGGCCCGGCGGCCGGCGAGACGGGAACAAAGGCGGCGACGGCAAGAGCGACAGCGGCCAGGGCGGCGAGCACGAGGGCGACGCGGAGGGGGCCGCGGTCGGTGTCGTCGGCCCAGAGTTCACGCGGGTCGTAGGCGGGTTCCCGCTTTTCGTCGGCTTTCAGCGCGGACTTGGTGGGTTGCGCCGCGGGCTTCCGCTTGCCGGTGGGACGGGAGGTCGCGGAGCGCGAGGCGGGCCCGGAGGGACGGGGGTCCGGGTCGGGCTCGGGGTCGCGGGGAGAGCCGGGGGCGCTCCCGGTGGGGTGCTCTGAGCGTGGGGGCATTGCCCGCGACGCTAGCAAGCCCGGCCGTTCGGAGCCCGCCACCGTGGCCCGAGTCGCTGAGCGGCGGGTGGCGGTCGGCGGGTGCGGCGGCGGGTATGGGTTGAGGTCGGCCGCGGCGGTTGGTGCGGGTTGCCGATTGGCGCGGTAGCCCGAGGCGGAGGCAGATCGAGCTGGTTCGCGGCGATCCGTGCGGGCCGCCGGGCGAGTGCGCGGCTGTCGCCCTGACGGCAAGCGGTGGGGGCGCCCCTCGGCAGTTGCGTGCGCGCCGGGCGGTGAGGCGAACGTGCGGCTGTCGCCCGGTCGCTGAGCGGGGCCGTAGTCGGTCGCGCAGGGGTGGGGCGGTGAAGCGAGCGCGCGGCTGTCGACCGGTCGACAAGCGGCGGGGACGCCCTCGGCAGCTGCAGTTACAGCGCCGAAGGCCGGGGCGCGGGCCGCAGTGGGTGTGGAAATGGGGCTGGTGCTGGATGCGGAGGCTGCGTTGAGTCCCCGAGGTGCCCGATTCGACGACCGCCGCCGACAGGGGGCTAGTCGGTGAGTGGCGGGTTCTTGTCGACGAACGGATCGGCTCTTGCGCGTCGGCGGGGGTCCGAAATGGGCGTTGTGGGCCTTTTTCGGGACTGCCGGGGGGCGATCAGGGCGTCGAAGGAGCATCAACATCGGCTCGCAAACCCTTATTCCGCGACTTTTGGCCTCAAACATGCCTCGAAGAGCCTCTGGCGGTCCTTCACCGGCCTTGGACCCTGTAAGCCAAGTCACACCGAACGCGGTAAACCCCCTCTAACTTTGGGTAATTGGCACAGGTGAGCGCCGGATCGGAGCCACCCGTTCAGCCGACGCGAGGGCCAGATCTTGCTTACAGCGGTGCCCCTTCGTTACTGTCCCCCGGTCCCCATTACAGTCAGGTCACGAAGTAGGACGACGAGCGAACCACCCCCGAGGTTGGCTCACCGGGTTCCCCCGCCCGCAGTCCTCAGACCCGGCTCCCCGACGATGGAAGGCCCTGTCTTGGCTTCACACCGCTCCCCCGGCGGCCAAGCTCCTTCCCCGGCACTGAAGGACGCACTGGAAGGTGCGGTCGTTCGTGTCCGGGGTGCGCACCGCATCGCCCCGCCCTCTTCGGCCCTTCGTGGCCGGGTTGTGGTTGCCGCTGTTGCGGCCGGTGCGTTCGCTGCCGCTGCTGCGGGCTCGACCCTCAAGACAGTCACCGACTCCGACGCCGCCGTGACGCCGCTGGCCAACAGCCAGGACGCCAGCGCTTCCCTGACCGCGGGGGGTGCGGGCACCGGGGGCGCCCCGGAGCTCCTGCCGACCGGCCACGCCGTCGACGCCTCCGCCGAGGCCGCGAAGCTTTCCGACAGCGCTTCGATCACCCAGGCCCGCGAGCAGCGCGAAGCCGACGCCGCCAAGAAGGCCGCCGAAGAAGCCGCTCGCCCGAAGACCTGCCTGCCGGCGCACGGCACCTTCACCTCGGGCTTCGGCGCCCGGTGGGGCACGAGCCACCTCGGCATCGACATCGCCAACGCGATCGGCACCCCGATCTACGCCGCCTCCGACGGCACCGTGATCGACGCCGGCCCGGCCAGCGGCTTCGGCCTCTGGGTCCGCGTGCAGCTCGACGACGGCACGATCCAGGTCTACGGCCACATGAACAGCTTCTCCGTCAAGGAGGGCCAGAAGGTCAAGTGCGGTCAGCAGATCGCCGAGATCGGCAACCGTGGTCAGAGCACCGGCCCGCACCTGCACTTCGAGGTCTGGCAGAACGGCACGAAGAAGATCGACCCCCGGCCCTGGCTGGCCGCGCGCGGCATCGTCATCTGAGCCGTCCGAACACCACACTAGGTCGTCCAGACCACCTGAGCCGGAACCGCGACCGCGCGCCAACGCGGGAAACCCGGCCGTAGCAGCATGATCCGCCGCCGAGGACCGATGACGCTCCTCGGCGATGAGAACACCCGGTGACCGCGCGGCGCGATCATCTGACGCCGAGAACTCCTCAGGCCGCCGCCACCACGCGCGGACACCCGAGACCGCACCGAGCCTCGCCAAAGCCGCCTGAAAGCCCCTCAGCGCCCGGAAACGGCTAACGCTGCCCGCCGGGCAACCGCCGGATGAAGTACGCCACGGCGACCTGCCACACCGTGCAGAACTCCGCGGAGCGGCGCGTCGGCAGCCAGCCCCACGGGACGCGGGCCCCGGCGCCCCCCGCGGAGCGGACACGCGCGGCACTCCGGGCCCTGGTCGTCCAGCGGCGTCCCCGGCCGCAGGTGACACAACGCCCGTCCGCGCCGAGCTCGTGCTGCTTGAGCAGCGCTCGCCAGGCGGCGGCCAGCCGGCACGCCTCCGCTCCCGCACGCGAAGGAATTCCTGAGGCCCCCGAAGGCTCCGGACCCCGATCCGCAACCGTCGTCCCCAGGACTCCTCGCAAGTATTTTTGTACCCCGTCGGCCACCAGGTGAAACAGCACCGCGTCCACACCACACTACCCCCTTCGTCGAACCTGTGTTCGATTGCAGGGTCAGTTCTACCGGTGGGGTACGACGATTCCGGCGGCGATCGGGCCGATCGCCGCCGGGTTCACTCGGACGGGTGTTAGAGCTTCACCATCGGCACGCTGCCGATCAGCATCAGGCGGACCTTGCCGGCCGCGCCGAAGTCGATGGTCGCCGTCGCGCGCGGGCCGACGCCGTCGCACGAAACCACCGTGCCCAGGCCGTACTTGTCGTGGCTGACGCGGTCGCCGACGTCCAGCTTCAGCGCCACCGTGTCCTTCCAGCCCTTGCCGAACGAGCTGACGCCCGGGGACGAAGACGACGACGAAGAGCGGCCGCCCCAGGTGGTCGCCGCCCGCGGGGTGCCCCGCGAACCGCTGCCGAACGAACCGAAGCCGCGGCTGGACGGCTCCAGGCGCCGCCAGTCGACGAGGTCCGGCGGCAGCTCGTCCAGGAACCGCGAAGCCGGGTTCATCGACGGCTGGCCCCACGCCGACCGCGTGATCGCGCGCGAGACGTACAACCGCTTGCGGGCCCGCGTGATCGCGACGTACGCGAGCCGCCGTTCCTCCGCCAGTTCCGTCGGGTCGCCCAAAGCCCGCATGTGCGGGAAGACGCCGTCCTCCCAGCCGGTGCAGAACACCACCGGGTACTCCAGGCCCTTCGCGGTGTGCACGGTCATCAGCGTGACCACGCCCGCGCCGCCGTCGCCGTCCTCGCCGCCGTCCGGCGAAGGCACCGAGTCGGCGTCCGCGACCAGCGACACGCGCTCGAGGAACGCGGGCAGCGAACCCGGCGCCGGGACGCCTTCGTCCACGACCAGCTCGGCGTTCTCGTCCGCGACGATCTCGGCGGTGATCTCGGTGAACTCCCGCGCCACCGTGACGAGCTCGTCCAGGTTCTCCACGCGCGTGTGGTCCTGCGGGTCGTCCGACTCCTCGAGCTCGACGCGGTAGCCGGTCTTCTCCAGCACGGCTTCGAGGACGTCGTGCACCTCGGCGCCGGCCGTGATCAGGTCGCCCAGCTCGTCGAGCAGCCCGACGAACCCGCTGATCGCCTTGACCGAGCGCGGGTTCAGCAGCGCCACCTTGCCCTCGACGGCGTCCCGCAGCGCCGCCGCGAACGAGATCCGCTCACGCTCGGCGTGCGTCGCCACGACGGCTTCCGCGCGGTCGCCGATGCCGCGCTTGGGCACGTTCAGCACGCGCCGCAGGCTGACCGTGTCCTCCGGGTTCGCCAGCACGCGCAGGTACGCGATCATGTCGCGGACTTCGCGCCGCTCGTAGAACCGCACGCCGCCGACGACCTTGTACGGCAGGCCGAGCCGGATGAAGATCTCTTCGAAGACGCGGGACTGGTTGTTGGTGCGGTAGAAGACGGCGACGTCGGAGTAGTCCGCCTCGCCCTTCTCCGCCAGCGCGTCGATCTCGTTCGCGACGAACGCGGCTTCGTCGTGGTCGTTGTCCGAGACGTAGCCGACGATCTTCTCGCCGTCGCCCGAATCCGTCCACAGCCGCTTCGCGCGCCGGTTCGGGTTGCGCTCGATGACGGCGTTCGCCGCGGACAGGATCGTCTGCGTGGAGCGGTAGTTCTGCTCCAGCAGGATGGTGTGCGCGTTCGGGAAGTCCCGCTCGAACTCCTCGATGTTGCGGATCGTCGCGCCGCGGAACGCGTAGATGGACTGGTCCGCGTCACCGACGACGACGAGCTCGGCCGGGTCGACGCCGGCCTCGTTCGGCGCGGTCCCGGCCAGCTCGCGCACCAGCGTGTACTGCGCGTGGTTCGTGTCCTGGTACTCGTCGACCAGCACGTGGCGGAACCGCCGCCGGTAGTACTCGGCGACGGCCGGGAACGCCTGCAGCAGCGAGACCGTGCGCATGATGAGGTCGTCGAAGTCGAAGGCGTTGGCCTGGTTCAGCCGCCGCTGGTACTCGACGTAGACCTCGGCGACGCGGCGCTCGAGGTCGTTGCTCGCGTTCGCCGCCGCCTCTTCGGCGTCGACGAGCTCGTTCTTCAGGTTCGAGATGTGGATGGCCAGCGTGCGCGCGGCGTAGCGCTTCGGGTCGATGTCGAGGTCCCGCGCCACCAAGGTGATCAGCCGCTTGGTGTCGTCGGAGTCGTAGATGGAGAAGCTCGACGACATGTCCAGCGTCTTGGCCTCACGACGCAGGATCCGCACGCACATCGAGTGGAACGTCGACACCCACATCGCGTTCGCGCGGCGCCCGACGAGCGCGGCGACACGTTCGCGCATTTCGGCGGCGGCCTTGTTGGTGAACGTGATGGCCATGATCTCGCCCGGGTGCACGCGCCGTTGCCCGAGCAGGTAGGCGATCCGGCGGGTCAGCACCCGGGTCTTGCCCGATCCCGCGCCCGCGACGACCAGCAGAGGGCCACCGGCGTGGGTGACGGCTTCGCGCTGGGCGGGGTTCAGGTCGTCGAGCAGATCGGCCTGCCCGCCGGAAGCGGGCTTGCGCGCGGGGGTCTCGGCGGGGAGATCGAAGAGGGTGTCCATCGTCTGTCCACGCTACCCCGGGCGGGTGGGCTACCGCGGCAGGCGTAGCGGGAGATGTCGCCTGGCGCCCGACGCGCGGCGGCCGCGGCGCGCGGAGCATCGACGGACATGGAAGACACCAGCCCCGCCCGCATCCGGGCCGCCGACGCCGATCGCGAACGCGTCGCCACCACCGTCCAGTCCGCCGGCGCCGAAGGCCGACTCACCCTCGAAGAGGTCGAAGAGCGCCTCACCCGCGTCTACGCCGCGCGGTTCACCGACGAGCTCGCCGAGCTCACCACCGACCTGCCGCGCCCGGCGCCGCCGCGGCCCGGCTTCCCGCTTACGCGCACGGCTTTGCGGCGTCACCCCGCGCTGCGCGTCCACCTCGCCGTGGTGGTCGCGGTCGCGGTGCTGCTGATCGTCCGGTGGGCGGTGCTGGGCGCCGGGTTCTTCTGGCCGGCGTTCCCGGTGTTCTGGCTCGCGGTCAGCCTGGTGCTGCACGCGCGGGCGCGCTCGTTCCGTGAGAACGCGCGGACCGCTGTGCCATACTGATTCCATGCGGCACCACGCAGAGCGATTTTTCTACGGGACCCGGACTCCGGCTCCCGTGATCGCGTAGTGCCCAGACCGCCATCACGCCAGCCCCGGAGTCCACGGACCCGGGGCTGTCGCCGTCCCTGGGGCCGGGTCCGGGCCTCGAGGAAGAGGTCCCGATGAACGCACAAGCGACGAACGCCGACGGCCAGCCCGCCGAGCACACCCCCGCGGGCGACGACATCGCGTCGCTGCGTCAGGAGATCGACTGGCTGGACAAGGAGATCCTGCGGCTGGTGAAACGCCGGGTCGAGGTGTCCAAGACGATCGGGGCCGCGCGGATGGCCGCCGGCGGCACGCGGATCGTCTACAACCGCGAGATGGACGTGCTCGCGCGCTACCGCGAGCTCGGCCCCGAGGGCCGCCAGCTGGCCATGGCGCTGCTGAACCTGGGCCGCGGGCGGCTCGGCCGGTAACGGTTGGCCGAATTCGGGGTCTTCCCCGAGGCACCGGCGCCCCCGGTGCGGGCAGACTGGGGGCATGGAGTGGCTCGTGAACCTCATCGCCGTCATCGTCGCGCTCGTGAGCGTGCTGGCCGCGCTGGGCCATGTGGGGTATCTGGCGCTGTTGAACAATGCAGCGGGTAAGCGGGCCGGCGGCGCTCCCGTGGCGCAGTACGTCCGGAGCCGCTGGGCCGTTGCCGGCGGTACCACCGCGGCGTCGCTGTTCGCCTGGTTGCTCACGACCGGGGGAACGACGCTGGACATCCTGGCGATCATCCTCGCGGCGGGTAGCGGCGCGGTGGCGACGAAGGCGCTGCAGTCCACGCGTGACCGTTATCGCACCGGCGGGTGAACCCCGCCTGAACTGGGCTGATGGCGCTGCGTGAAATCGCGCGGCGCCGCTTTCGCCCGATCGGTCGCGCCCGACCGAGTGAAACCTCTGCAACTTGCAGCTTCGGGGGCGACTTTCTACGCCGGATGCTCCTAGGGTTGAGGCCGTGAGGACCCTTGCGTCTGGGTCGGGCCCAGCCCCGAAGACGCGCGGGGGCACCAGCCCTGCGCGTCCGGTCTCGCATGCGCGTGCATCTGCGCAGGATTCCGAACAGGATTTCGCTCGTGAGGATGGTGCTCCGATCGGGTTGCTCCGGCGCCGGACGGCGTCAGGACCGGACAGCGTGGTGGTCGATCCCACATGAGCAACGGCACGGAGTTCCACGGGCACGGCAGCGCGCCCGCGCACCCCGGACGGCACCGGCCGGGGAGCGCGGAGAGCTGGACGCCGCCCCTGCCGCAGCACCGCCCGCCGCGGCACCACGCCGCCGGGCCGGTCGACCCGCCGGTGTCCGGCTCGCTCCCGCTCCCCCAGCCCGCTTCGCCGTGGCAGGACGGCCACCCGTTGCTGCCCCAGCCCCGCGACCGGCGGCCCGCGCCGCCGCTGTTCCCCGCCGCCCACGGCAGCCTCCCCCTCGACAACACCCCTGAGACGGGCCCGGACACCGGCGAGTCCCGTGAAGAGCAGGCCGCCCGGCGCACCCGGGTCACGCTGGCCACCTCGCGGCCGCGCGACGCCGACCAGGAGGACGACGACGTCCGCGTCTACGCGGTGCCCCCGCTCGACGGGCTCGGTGGCTTCACCATCGGCTCGGTGCCGGCGTCGGTGACCCCGCCGAAGACGTGGCGGAAGGCCGCCTGGTTCGCCACCGGCGCGTCCGGCGCCGTGGTCGTCGGCCTGCTGTGCGCGGGCTCGTTCCTGGTCGGGAAGCCGGCGATGGACCAGTCCGTGCAGGGCTCGTGGCCGGGCTACCAGGGCGTCCCGACCGTCGTCGACCCGACCGGCGAGCCGCAGCCGTCGTCGGAAGACTGGGGCGCCGCGGGGCCGGACACCGGCACGTCCCGCCCGGCCGACGACGCCTCGGGGACGACCACCGGCGGTGGGGGCGCCGGGCCGGTCGACGGGGTCGTCCCGCCGCCCACCGCCCGCGCGAGCAGCAGCACCACCACCGACTCTTCGACCACCGGCCCGACCACGCCGGACCGCGCGCCGCGGAAGCCACCGGTCACGCCCGCCCAGCGGGAGACCCCGGCCCCGGCGCCGTGGTGGTACTCCTTCCCGCCGGACGCCCAGACCATGGGGGACAACTCCGAGAAGTTCTTCAACACCGTCACCACCGACCCCGGCACGGCGTCCTCGGTGACCACCGGCGACCTGCACGACCGGGGGCCGCAGGCCCTCTCCGAGCGGTACGCGGGCATCGCGTACTTCGAGGTCAAGAAGGTCAGCATCGACCAGCAGCGCGGCGTCACGGTCAACACCGTCGAGGTCACCCACACCGACGGGACCAAGACGACGGAGCAGCGCACGCTGACGTTCGGGGACGGCGACAAGATCACTTCTGACGGCCGGTAACCAAGCCTGCACGTGCGGTTCGCCCGTTCCGATGCACGTGCGGTGCGCCGAGCGGTTATGCCTGGTCCGGGTGGGTGACATAAGCTGCCGCTCGTCGTATCGCGACGGCATTCCAGCGACGGAGCCTGGTGATGGCCGCCCGCACAGGGTTACCTGACGACAGCGGATCCGGAACCGGCCACGAGTCGGCCGTCCGGACCAACCGGAAGCTCGGCCGAACGGCCGAGTGACCGTCCCCGGAACCCCAGAGCGAGGACTTTCGTGCTTGATCGGCAGCGCACACGGCGTGAGGCACAGCACGCCGTCCGCGTCGAGGACGTGATCCCGGCCGAGATTCTCGACGGTGTCGGCGACGCCGACCGCGACTATCTCGAGCAGGTCTTTCGCGACCCGCAGAAGTTCCTGCCGCCGCGGCCGGAGCCGGTCCGCGAGCCGGAGCAGGCCGAGGACGACGGCGAGCCCGAGAGCCGCTTCGTCCGCCGCGCCAAGCTGGCCGGGCTCCTCGGCGCGGGCGCGCTCGTCGCCGGCGTCGTGGTCTTCGCCCCGATGCTGACCCAGGCCCACCGCGCCGCCTCCGCCGACGGCCGGTCCACGCCCGCGGGCTTCAGCGGGGCCGCGGAGCTCGGCGGCCTCGCCGTCCCGCAGCACCAGGCCGGCGGCGGCGCCCCGGAGCAGCACGGGACCACCACCCCGGAGACGCACTCCGGCGGCACGCCGTCCTCGAGCGAGGAGCGCTCGGCCGGCAGCCCGCAGCCGCAGGCGGCGCCCAGCACGGCGCACGCGGTGCCGGACCAGGCGGCCGACGCGCGCAGCGCGGCCCGGAAGATCCAGGCCGTCAAGGAGTTCTACGCCGCCATCGCCGAGAACCCGTCCGGCGCGCTGGCTCAGCTGGCCCCGTCGCTGGCCGACGGCGCCGCCGGTGAGCTGGTCCGCACCTGGAGCTCGATGGACGCCATCGACGTCCAGGAGGGCGACACGCAGGTCAACCCGGACGGCTCGATCCTCGCGGTCGCGACGCTGCGCCGGCCGGACGGCGGCCTGGTGCGCGTCACTCAGCTGTTCCGGGTCGCGGACAGCGGCGGGTTGATCACCGAGGCCGAGCTCGTCTCGGCCCAGTACATGTAGCCCATTGCGATCACGCCTTCACCCGTGGTTCAAGTGCCCGTACCGGATTCGTGTGCGCAGAGTGAGCGCCTAGCCTTGTCACGCGTCGGTCCCGGAAAAGCCGGCGCACTGCCCACGACATGTGCATACGCTCCAGCCAAGCGGCGTGTGTGTGGCCGCCTCACCAGGCACCGATCCTCACGCCCTGGTGAAGTCGGAGCCCAAAGGGAGGTCGCGTGAGCGACGAGGGTCGTCTGGTCGCCGGTCGATATCGCATCGACGGCCGGATCGGCACGGGCGCGATGGGGGCCGTCTGGCAGGCGCACGACGAGGTCCTGGGCCGCACCGTGGCCATCAAGCAGCTCCTGCTCCAGCCGCACCTGGACGAGCACGACAAGGAAGACGCCCGGCAGCGGACGATGCGCGAAGGGCGGATCGCGGCCCGGCTGCACCACCCGAACGCGATCTCCGTCTTCGACGTCGTCACCGACGACAACGGCCAGCCGTGCCTGATCATGGAGTACCTGAACTCCACCAGCCTGGCCGCCGTGCTGCAGGAACGCCGCACGCTGCCGCCGACCGAGGTCGCCCGCATCGGCGCCCAGGTCGCCGCGGCGCTGCGCGAGGCGCACGCGGTCGGGATCGTGCACCGGGACATCAAGCCGGGCAACATCCTGCTCGCCGGCAACGGCACGGTGAAGATCACCGACTTCGGCATCTCCCGCGCCAAGGACGACGTCACGGTCACCAAGACCGGGATGATCGCCGGCACCCCCGCCTACCTGGCCCCCGAGGTCGCCATCGGCGGCGACCCGGGCCCGGAGTCGGACGTCTTCTCGCTCGGCTCGACGCTCTACGCGGCGTGCGAGGGCCAGCCGCCGTTCGGGCTGTCCGAGAACACGCTGAGCCTGCTGCACGCGGTCGCGGCCGGGCAGATCATCCCGCCGCGCCAGTCCGGGCCGCTGGCGAGCGTCTTGGCCGTGCTGCTGCACCCGGACACGCAGCACCGGCCGACCGCCGAGGAGTGCGAAGAGCTGCTCGCCGCCGTCGCGCGAGGTGAGACGCCGCTCGGCGCGCCCGCGGAGGAGACGATGCTGGCGCCGTCCGCCGGTGTCCTCGGCGCGGCCGCCATCGCCGACCCGAACGCGACCCAGATGTTCGACGAGGTCCCCGTCGGCCACTCGGGCACGCTGCTGGGCGAGGCCGCGCCGACCCAGGCCGTGCCGTACTACGACGAGGACGACTACCCGGAAGGCACCGGCTACCCGGAAGACGACTACGACGGCTACCGCCGGTACGCGGACGACGACGAGCACTACCCCGACGGCGTGCCGCCCGGCCTCGCCGCGACCCGCGCCGTCCCGGTGCCGGGGCCCGACCAGGCCCGGTACGCCGACGACGATTACGACGACTACGACGACGAGCCGGTCCCGCCGCCCCCGCCGCGGCGTCCGCAGACCAGCCCGGTCGACGAGGACGACGACGGGAAGCCCGGCGCCTGGAAGCGCCCCGCGATCATCGGCGGCGTTGTCGTCGTGGGCCTGGTCGCGCTGGCCGTCTGGCTGCTGAGCCCGAACAACCCGGAGGCGCCGGCGTCCCCGGTGTCGAGCTCCAGGCCGACGCCGGCCGCGACGTCGGAGTCGCTGCCGTCGACGACGGAGGAGCCGACCAGCACCGCGGAGGTGCCGCCGCCGGTCGAGGAGACGACCTCGTCGTCGAAGCGGACGACGTCGCGGCAGACCGAGCCGCAGACGACTCCGAAGACCACGCCGAAGACGACGACGTCCCAGCCGACCAGCGAGGAACCTCCTCCGTCGACGACTCCCCCGACCACGTCGAGCACAGCGCAGGCTGGCTGATGATCGAGGACCCGACTTGAGTTCTGAAGGCACCATCGTCGGCGGCCGGTTCCGGCTGGACCAGCCGATCGGCCGTGGCCGCGCGGGCATCGTGTGGCTGGCGTTCGACACGCGGCTGTTCCGCACCGTCGCGATGAAGCGGATGTACCTGCCGGTCGGCGGCGGTGACCGCGCCGAGCAGGCGCGCGCGGCCGCCATGCAGGAGGGCAAGGACGCGGCGCGGATCGAGCACCCGTCCGCGATCAAGGTGTTCGACGTGCTGCCCGACGGCCAGGACGTCTGGCTGGTGATGGAGTACATCCCGTCGCGCAGCATGGCGACGTTCCTCGCCGAGCACGGCCGGCTCACCCCCGACCAGGCGGCGGCGCTGGGCATCCAGCTCGGCAACGCGCTCGCCGCGATCCACGCGGCCGGGTTCGTGCACCGCACGCTCGAGCCGGGCACGGTGCTGCTGGCCGACGACGGCGGGGTGAAGCTCACCGACATCGGCATCAGCGGCGGCGGGCCGCACGCGGCGTACGTGGCGCCGGAGGTCTCGCGCGGGCTGCCGCCGACGCCGGCCGCGGACGTCTTCTCCCTCGGCGCGACGCTCTACACCGCGGTCGAAGGCGTGCCGCCGTTCGGGGACGACGGGCAGTCGTCCGAGCGGCCGCCGCAGAACGCGGGGGTCCTCACCGAGGCGCTGCGCAAGATGCTGCGGATGGACCCGACCACCCGGCCGACGATGTCCGACACGGTCCGTTCGCTGAGCGCGATCACCGAAGGCCGTGAGACGGCGTTCATCCCGCCGACCGCGCCCGGGCTGCCGCCCCCGCCAACCCCTCCGTTCAACCCGGCACACACCCCGGCGCCACCGTCGGGGCCGCAGTTCCAGCAGCAGATGCCGCTGCCGCCGTCCGGGGTTTCCGCGGCGGAGGAGACGCAGCGGATGCAGCCGGTGGCGCGGCCGCAGGCGACGCAGTACGCGCCGCCGCCGGTCCCCCAGCCGCAGCAGGCGGGCGGGGACGAGTGGAACCTGCCGGTGTCGAAGAAGACGCTGATCACCGTGGCCGCGATCCTGGCGGCGGTGCTGGTCGGCATACTCGTCTCGGAGCTGTTCTTCGTCTAAGCGACCTTCGCCGTCGCCTCACGCATTGCTTCGAGCAGGGTGCGGACGGCCGGCTGCCCCCACGCGCGTGACGCGACGGCGGCGTGGATCGACCGGATCGGCTCCGGGTTGCGGATCCGGCGCACGACGATCCCGGAGTTCTGCGAGCCGAGGCCCAGCTCGGGGATCAGGGCGACGCCGATGCCGGCGGCCACGAACCCCTGCGCCGTCTGGTAGTCCTCGGACTCGACGACGACGTTCGGCGCGAAGCCGGCCTGCGCGCAGGCGCCGAGCAGGATGTCGCGGCAGATGCCGGGCAGGCCGTCGACGCCGACCCACGGCTCGTCGGCGAACTCGGTCAGGTCGAGCACCCGCTTGCGGGCCAGCGGGTGCGCCCGCGGCAGCACCGCGCGGTACGGGTCGTCGAGCAGGTGCACCAGCTCGACACCCTTGCTGGGCGGCGTCCGGCGCGGGAACACGGTGATCGCGACGTCCGCGTCCCCCGATTCGACGTCGGCCAGCGGGTCGAGCGGCTCGACGAGCTTGAGGTCGAGGTGGATGCCGGGGTGTTCGCGGCGGACCGCGGCGATGGCGGGCGGGACCAGCGACGCGCCCGCCGTCGCGAAGTAGCGGACGGCGACGCGGCCGATGCGGCCCTCCTTGAGCTCGGTCAGCGCGGCTTCGGCCTTGGCCAGCTCGGCGCTCAGCGTCTCGGCGTGTTCGGACAGCAGGGCGCCCGCCGGGGTCGGCCGGACGCCGCGGCCGACCCGTTCGAGCAGTTCGGTGCCCGCTTCGCGTTCCAGCGCGGAAAGCTGCTGGCTGATCGCGGACGGCGTGTACCCCAGGTTGCGGGCCGCGGCGGTGATCGACCCGCTGGTGATCACGGCGCGGAGGACCTGCATGCGGCGGACGTCGAGCATGCCCAGATCGTACAGCTGAGCTTAAGGGTTCCTGCAGTTATTTTCGCTTGTCCTTACGTCTTTCCGCGACGAAGCTCGGGTCGATCGTCGAAGGAGGACATGGGGTGGGCGAGACGAAGACCCTGCTCAGGATCGCCGCGCTGGCGCTGATGTGGGGTTCGAGCTTCTTTTGGATCAAGCTGGGGCTGGGGATGTTCTCGCCGGTGCAGCTCGTGCTGGCGCGGCTCGTGCTCGGCGCGGCGATGCTGCTGGTGCTGTGCCGCCTGCAGCGGGCGCGCCTCCCGCGTGACCGGCGGTTGTGGGGGCACCTGACGGTCGCGGCGTTCTTCCACAACGCGCTGCCGTTCCTGCTGTTCGCGATCGGCGAGACGACGGTCGACTCCGGGATCACCGGCGTGCTGAACTCGACCACCCCGCTGTGGGTGCTGCTCGCGGCGCCGATGATGGGGACGTCGTCGCGGATGACCGGGACGCGGCTGGCGGGGCTCCTGGTGGGCCTCGGCGGGATCCTGCTGATCTTCGCACCGTGGCAGGCGTCGGGCCTGCTGAGCTGGGGCGCGCTGGCGTGCCTCGCGGCGGCGGCGAGCTACGGCTTCGCGTTCGTCTACGAAGGCAAGTACCTGTCGGGGACGTCGACGTCGCCCTACGCGCTCTCGGCCGGCCAGATGCTGCTGGCCAGCGGGTTCCTGCTGCTGGCGCTGCCGGCGGGCGGGTTCACGCCGGTGCACTTCCAGCTCGGGCCGCTGCTGGCGATCCTGGTGCTCGGCATCGGCTCGACGGGCATCGCGTTCGCGCTGAACTACCAGCTGCTGGCAAGCGAAGGCGCGGTCGCGGCTTCGGTCGTCGGGTACCTGCTGCCGGTGGTCTCGGTGCTGCTGGGCGCGGTGTTCCTCGGTGAGCAGCTGAACGCGCGGGTGATCGCGGGCATGGTGGTCGTGCTCGGCGGGGTCGCGCTGACCCGGCTGCCCAAACGAGCACCGGTGGAGCCGGTGCTGGAACGCGTCTAGACGAGACGGCGGTCGGAGGCCCAGCGGGAGAGCTCGTAGCGGTTCGAAAGCTGGGTCTTCCGCAGCACGCTCGACACGTGCGTCTCGACCGTCTTCACCGAGATGAACAGCTCCGACGCGATCTCCTTGTACGCGTACCCGCGCGCCAGCAGGCGCAGGACGTCGCGCTCGCGGGGTGTCAGCAGGTCGAGCTCCGGGTCGTTGATCGGGGCCGAGCCCGGGCGGTCGGCGAACGCGTCCAGCACGAACCCGGCCAGCCGCGGGGAGAACACCGCGTCGCCGTCCGAGACGCGGACCACCGCGCGGACCAGCTCCTTCGACGAGATCGTCTTCGTCACGTAGCCGCGCGCGCCGGCGCGGATGACCGCGATGACGTCCTCCGCCGCGTCGGACACCGAGAGCGCCAGGAACACGACGTCCGGCAGCTCGGGGCGGACGCGGCGCAGCACCTCGGCGCCGCCGCCGTCGGGCATGTGGACGTCGAGCAGCACCACCTGGGGCTTCGTGCGCGCGATCCCGGCGACCGCCTCGGCGACCGAACCGGCCTCGCCGACCACGCGGACCTCGTCGGTGATCGAGTCGAGCTCGGTGCGGACCCCGGCGCGGAACAGCGCGTGGTCGTCGACGAGGAACACCTTCACCGGTTCGCGCTGGGTGTCAGTCACGACTTCGAGCATAGCCGCCTCACGCTGCCCCCTTGCCCGCTTTCACCGGCATGGCGAGCTGCACTTCGGTGCCCTCCCCCGGCGCGGTGCGCACCTTGCACGTGCCGCCGTGGCGGGTCATCCGGCCGCGGATCGAGTCGGCGAGGCCGTGGCGGTCGTCCGGGACCAGGTCGGGGTCGAAGCCCTTGCCGCGGTCGCGGACGAACACCGTGACCGACGTCGGCTCGACCTCGGCGAAGACGCTGACCTCCTCGACCCCGGCGTGCTTGGCGGCGTTGACGATCGCCTCCCGCGCGGCCTGGACCAGCGCGACCAGGGACTCGTCCAGCTCGGCGTCGCCGACGACCACCTGGCCGACCGAGATCGCGAAGGTGTCTTCGACCTCGCCGCACGCCGTCGCGAGCGCTTCGGACAGCTGCCCGGCGGCCTGGGTCTCCTCGGCCTTCTCGACGGGCTTGCCGTAGCCGTTGGGGCCGTAGAGCCAGCCGCGCAGCTCGCGTTCCTGGCTGCGGGCCAGCCGCGCGACCTCGCGCGGCTGCTCGCTCTGCTTCTGGATCAGCGCGAGCGTCTGCAGCACGGAGTCGTGCAGGTGGGCGGCGATCTCGGCGCGTTCGTCGGTGCGGATGCGGGCCTTGCGCTCGTCGGAGAGGTCCCGGACCAGCCGCAGCCAGAACGGCACGGTCAGCACGGCGACCCCGATGAGCGTCGCGATGACGGCGATGAGCGCGAACTGGACCTGGTCGAGGGTGCCGCTGCGCAGCACGACGACGGTGATGCCGGTGATCACCAGCGCGACCCCGGCGACGATCCGGATCGCCGCCGACCAGCCGCCGCCCCCGAGGAACGCGCCCGCGAAGCCGTCCTTCGCGCCGACCCGCCAGCGGCGGCGCTGCGATTCGTCGGCCTCCCGCCAGACGACGGCGAGACCGAGCATCGCGACGGCCAGCGGCACGGCGACCCAGCCGCTGATGAACCCGGTGAGCGTCCCGCTGGCGACGGCGAGACCGACGCCCAGCGCGATCAGGCCGAACGCCTGCTGGCGCTCCTTCGGCTTGGGCTCTTCCGCGGCTTCTTCGGACTGCTGCTGGACGAACACCCAGAGCAGGCCGTAGGCGAGTAGGCCGGCGCCGTTGAGCGCGGCCAGCAGCGCGAACGCCGTGCGCACCCAGAGGACCGGCACGCCGAGGTGGTCGGCGAGACCACCGGCGACCCCGGCGATCGCGCGGCCGGACCGGCGCCGGAACATCTTGGGCGCGGCCTGGTCGGCCGGGACCACCGGCTGTTCGGCGGTGACCTTCTCGAGGGACTCCTGCACGTGACCCATCGTCACACGCGGGCACGAGGGGTTCCATCGGGGAAACCCCTGAACCGCCACCGACCCCGGTAACCCGGCTCCGGGAAACCTCAGGGACCATCCCGGATGTCCCCGCGGACGCCGTCCAGCAGACTTTTCGGCATGAGTGGTGCGAGCGAAACGCGGTCGTCGAACGCCTTGAACGGCTTCGAAGAGACCGTCAAGGACTTCTGGGCCAGCCGGCCGCGGCGGCCGCACGCCGGGCGCAAGGTCGCCGGTGTCGCCGCGGGGATCGGCCACCGGTACGGCATCGACCCG
The DNA here is from genome assembly GCF_055583145.1 of Amycolatopsis sp. NPDC104819. NCBI lineage: Bacteria > Bacillati > Actinomycetota > Actinomycetes > Pseudonocardiales > Pseudonocardiaceae > Amycolatopsis > Amycolatopsis sp. NPDC104819. The sequence goes on from NZ_JBVJON010000003.1 coordinate 458,699, forward strand.
GTCGTGGTGCGGATCGCGCTGGTGGTCGCGACGATCTTCGGCGGTTTCGGGCTGACCTTCTACCTGCTGGCCTGGCTGTTCCTGCCGGGCGAGAGCGACGACGTGTCCGGCTTCGAAGGCCTGATCGGCCGGGGCCGCTCGTCGGTGTCGCCGGCGTTCGCCGTGGTGCTGGCGATCCTCACCGTCGCCAGCGCCGGGGGCACGTTCAGCTCCACCTGGTTCGACGGCGGCGGGCTGATCGGGTTCGCGCTCATCGCCACCGCTCTCTATCTGCTGCACCGCAACCGCGGCCACCTGAACCGGCCCGCGCCGGTCGTCGCGCGGTCGCGGTCCGGGGCCTTCACCGGGAACGGAGCCTTCACCATGTCCGACACTTCGACCGCCGAGGCGAAGTCGCCGGCGCAGGGCTGGGACCCCCTCGCCGCCGACCCGGCCGGCTGGGACCTGCCCGAGGCGCCGGCGGCGCACGAACCGCCGCCGCCCGTACCGCCGTCGTCCTACCAGCGCCCGGAGCGGCGCCGGAACTCGAAGGTGGGCTCGGTGACCTTCGCGCTCGCCGTGTTGACCGCCGGCGGCGGCGTGCTGGCGAACCTCAACGGCGCGAGCTGGTTCTCCGCGCAGCACGTCATCGGCCTGGTCCTCGGGGTGGTCGGGATCGGCCTGGTCACCGGGGCCTTCGTCCGGGGCGGCCGCGGCCTGATCGGGCTCGCGGTGCCGCTGGCGATCGCCGGGATGATCCTGACGACCGCGCCGTTCCAGAACTTCGACGTCCGCGGCGGGGTCGGCGACCTCAACGAGACGCCGCGCGCGGTGACCGAGCTGAAGCCGCTCTACCAGCACGCGGCGGGCGACATCGACCTCGACCTGACCAAGCTGCCGGCCGGGCTGCCGATCACCACCAACGTGGTCAACGGCGCGGGCGACACCACGATCACCGTGCCGGCGACGGCGGACGTCACCTACGACTGCCACACCGGCGCGGGCAAGACCGAGTGCTTCGGCCGCTCGACCGACGGCATCAGCCAGGAGACGCTGTCCGGGACCGACAACGGCACCGACGGCGTCGGCGGCCAGAAGATCACCCTGCACGTGTCGAACAGTGTGGGCAACGTGGAGGTGCGGCGTGACTGACCAGAGCCCTTACGCCTACGACAACCCGGCCGAGAGCCGGCCCGCCAAGCGCGGCGGCCTGGACGTCTTCACCCTGATCGTCGGGGTCGCGACGCTGCTGATCTCCGCCTACGTCCTCTCGGACGGCGCGAGCTGGCTGCCGCACTTCGACTTCCGCTGGGTGATCGCGGGCGGCGCGGTGTTCGTGGGGCTGCTGCTCCTCGGCGCGTCGTTCGGCAAACGCCGGCGCTAGAACCGAAAACCACCACTCTCTCGAGGCCCTGGATCCCACGCCAGGGCCTCGAGTCCTGTCTGAGCCCTTACTCCCACTCGATGGTGCCCGGCGGCTTGGACGTCACGTCCAGGACCACCCGGTTGACCTCCGCCACCTCGTTGGTGATGCGGGTGGAGATCCGCTCGAGGACGTCGTAGGGCAAGCGCGTCCAGTCCGCGGTCATCGCGTCTTCCGACGACACCGGGCGCAGCACGACCGGGTGGCCGTACGTGCGGCCGTCGCCCTGGACGCCGACACTGCGGACGTCGGCGAGCAGGACCACCGGGCACTGCCAGATGCTGCGGTCCAGCCCCGCCGCGGTCAGCTCCTCGCGGGCGATCAGGTCGGCCGCGCGCAGGGTGTCGAGGCGCTCCTGGTCGACCGCGCCGATGATGCGGATGCCCAGGCCGGGGCCGGGGAACGGCTGGCGCTGCACGATCGTCTCCGGCAGCCCCAGCTCCAGGCCGACGCGCCGGACCTCGTCCTTGAACAGCAGCCGCAGCGGCTCGACCAGCTCGAACTGCAGGTCGTCCGGCAGGCCGCCGACGTTGTGGTGGCTCTTGATGTTGGCCGTGCCCTCGCCGCCGCCGGACTCGACGACGTCCGGGTACAGCGTGCCCTGGACGAGGAAGCGGTAGTCGCCCTTCGCCTTGAGGTCGCGCTCGGCCTGCTCGAAGACGCGGATGAACTCGCGGCCGATGATCTTGCGCTTCTGCTCCGGGTCGGTGACGCCGGCGAGCGCGTCGAGGAACCGCTCGCGCGCGTCGATCGTGACGAGGTTGACCCCGGTGGCGGCGACGAAGTCGCGCTCGACCTGGGTGCGCTCCCCCGCCCGCAGCAGGCCGTGGTCGACGAACACGCAGGTCAGCCGGTCGCCGATGGCGCGCTGGACGAGCGCGGCCGCGACGGCGGAGTCGACGCCGCCGGAGAGGCCGCAGATCGCGCGGCCGTCGCCGATCTGGTCGCTGATCCGCCGGACCTGCTCCTCGACGATCGACGACGTCGTCCACTGCGGCTTGATGCCCGCGATGTCGTGCAGGAACCGGCGCAGCACCTCCTGGCCGTGCGGCGAGTGCGCGACCTCCGGGTGGTACTGGACACCGGCGAAGCGGCGCTCGACGTCTTCGAAACCGGCGACCTCGGCGCCGTCGGAGGACGCGGTGACGACCGAACCCTCCGGGGCCTTGGTGACGCTGTCGTTGTGGCTCATCCACGCGGGCTGGTGCGCGGGCAGGCCGGCGTGCAGGACGCCGCCGTCACCGGTCACGCGGACCTCGGTGCGGCCGAACTCGCGGACACCGGTCGGCTCGACGACTCCGCCGAGCGCGCTGGCGAGCAGCTGGTGGCCGTAGCAGATGCCGAAGATCGGGACACCCGCTTCGGTGAGCTTCGGGTCCATGCCCGGGGCGCCTTCGGCGTACACGCTCGAGGGGCCGCCGGAAAGGATGATCGCCGCGGGGTTCTTCGCGAGCAGCTCCTCGACGGACGCGCTGTGCGGGACGACCTCCGAGTAGATCTGCGCCTCCCGGACGCGCCGGGCGATCAGCTGCGCGTACTGCGCCCCGAAGTCCACGACGAGAACCGGACCGGTGGGGTTGGGCACCTGAGGACCTCCTGGCAGCGGCGGGATTCCGCTCCATCGTCCCAGGTGGGCCGGGTCACCCGGGTCCCGGCCCCGGTTGCGAACGAGGACAGCGGGTGTCCGCGACGAGTCCTACGGTCCCGGTATGGCTGTGAACTGGACGAAGGAACTGACCGACCAGCTCGACTTCCACTGGACGGTGCACACGCGCCCGAAGCTCGAGGGGCTCACCGACGACGAGTACTTCTGGGAGCCGGTCCCGGACTGCTGGACCGTGCGGCCCCGGAAGTCGGACGACGAGTTCGGCACCGGCCCGTTCACCATCGACTTCGCCTTCCCGGAGCCGGTCCCGCCGCCGGTCACGACGATCGCGTGGCGGCTCAGCCACATCCTGGTCGGCGTCCTCGGCATGCGGACGGCGTCGCACTTCGGCGGCCCGCCGATGAGCTACGACGACTACCCGTACCCGGGCACGGCGGCGGAGGCGATGGCCCTGCTGGACGAGTACTACGCCCGATGGCTCGAAGGCGTGCGCTCACTGGACGACGAAAGCCTCGCGCGGGCGTGCGGACCGGCGGAGGGCCCGTACGCGAAGGAGCCGATGGCGACGCTGGTCCTGCACATCACCCGCGAGATGATCCACCACTGCGCCGAGCTGCTCCTGCTGCGCGACCTCTACCGCGCCAAGGCGGTGTAACACCGAGTCACGATCGGTCCGACTCACCGGGTGAGGCCTGACCGAGGCCGACTGCCGCCGAGGGGACCGTGGATGCTCTACCGACTCTGCCCTCCCGGCCGCGTGACCTGGTGCGACGTGCCCGGGTACGCGGTCTGCCGCGCCGACGACCAGCCGCTGCCGGACTGGGAACGGCTGTCCTGGCTGCCCGCCGAAGCGCGTGCGTTCAGCAACGACCTGCTGCGGATCGCCGTGCGCTACGGCGTGCGGTCGGACCGCGGGATCGTCCTCGACGCCCGGCACACCGTGGACCTGGGCCGCGCCGACGAGCTGCGCTGCGACCTGATCGCGGCCGGCCACGCCCGGACGGGCGCCGGCGCGCGGGTGGCCGTCGAGGCGGACCTCCGGGCCTGGGAACGCACCGAGGCGGCGGCCCGCGCGGCCGAGGAGGACCTCGCCGAGCTGCTCGCGGTGCCGGTGCAGACCCACCTGGTCGAGCACTGGCACCGCCTCGGCGGGCTGACGCCGTCGTGAGTGGCAATTCGGGTTAGAACCCTAATCGCCACTCACGACCGGCCGCGGCAGGAACAGGAAGCCGAGGGCCATGCCGAGCAGGCAGGGCAGGCCGTGGTTGTCGTGCAGCACCGTGTCGACGACGGCCAGCACCGGCACGGCCCACGCCCACACCCGCAGCCGCGTCGGCAGCACGATCCCGCGGCGGCCCGCGGTCAGGAGCACCGTCGTCAGGCCGCCGACGAGCCCGGCCACGCACATCGAGTTGCCCGCGCCGACCGGGTTGAGCCAGACGTAGCTCATGACCTGGCCGAACAGGCCGCAGCCGAAGTAGAGCGCCAGCCATGCGACCCGGCCGAAGACGCGCTCCGCGAAGAAGCCGGCCACCGCGAGCGCGACCAGGTTGAAGACCAGGCCGGACGCCCGGCCGTCCTGGAAGAACATGCCCGTGACCAGGCGGTACCACTGGCCGTCGTTGATGCGGGCCGCGTCACGGACAACGGCGTCGTAGAGCGGCCGGTGGACCAGCTGCGCGATGCCGCACGCCAGCGTGACCGCGAAAACCACCGCCGTCAGGAGCGGGGCCCGGGTCCCGGTGAACAGGTCGCGGGGTGCGGTGCGCGTCGTCATGGACGAAAATCTAGGCGCGCCACCGGCGTCGCACCCCCGACGTTTGTCACGAAGAAAGGCCCAGCCATGCGAGCGACAGTCATCTACGGCGCCGGCGACGTACGGGTCGAGACCGTCCCGGACCCGAAGCTGGCGGAGCCGACCGACGTCGTCCTGCGGGTCGTGCGGTCCTGCATCTGCGGCAGCGACCTCTGGCCGTACGCCGACATGCCGCCCCGCGAGCACGGCCGCCGCATCGGACACGAGTTCCTCGGGATCGTCGAGGAGACCGGCGCCGACGTCACCACGGTGAAGAAGGGCGACCTCGCCGTCGCGCCGTTCGTCTGGTCCGACAACACCTGCGAGTTCTGCCGCGAAGGCCTCCAGACGTCGTGCCTGCACGGCGGCGGCTGGGGCGCGAAGGGCGTCGACGGCGGCCAGGGTGAGGCCGTGCGCGTCCCGCAGGCCGACGGCACCCTCGTCAAGCTCCCGCACACCGAGGACGACGACCTGCTCGCGTCGATGCTCACGCTGTCGGACGTCTTCTCGACCGGGCACCACGCCGCCACGAAGGCGCGGGTGAGCGAGGGCCAGAACGTCACGGTCATCGGCGATGGCGCCGTCGGCCTCTCCGCCGTGCTCGCCGCGAAGCGCCTCGGCGCCGACCGGATCGTCCTGATGGGACGCCACCAGGCGCGCACCGACCTCGGCCGCGAGTTCGGCGCGACCGACGTCGTCGCCGAGCGCGGGGACGAAGGCATCGAGAAGGTCCGCGAGCTGACCGGCGGCCAGGGCACGCACGCCGTCCTCGAATGTGTCGGCACGAAGGGCGCCTTCGAGATGGGCGTCGGGGTCGTGCGCCCGGGCGGCGCGGTCAGCCGGGTCGGGCTGCCGCAGTACGAAGAGGGCCCGATCGGCGTGTCCGTGTTCCGGCGCAACGTCACCGTCACCGGTGGGGTCGCGCCCGCGCGGCACTACATCCCCGAGCTGCTGCCGGACGTCCTGGAGGGCAAGTTCCAGCCCGGCCGGGTGTTCGACCGGACCATCGACGTCGAAGGCGTGCCGGACGGCTACCGCGCGATGGCGGACCGCGAGGCGCTGAAGGTGCTCATCAAGCCGTGACCCGTCCGGGTGGGGGTCCGGCGGCGAGACCACCACCCGGATTACGTTGGTACACATGGACATGATCACCCCCGAGCCGCGCCCCGCCTGGATCGCCGGCCGCCCCGAGCCGGGCGCCACCACCCTCGTTGTGCACCACCCGTACGACGGCAGCGAGGTCGCCACGGTCGCCGTGCCCGGGCCGGAGCAGGTCGAGCGCGCGGTGGCCGCCGCGGTCGCCGTCGCCCGTGAGCTCCGCGGCACTCCCGCGCACGTCCGCGCGGGCGCGCTCGACCACGTCTCGCGCACGCTCGCCGCGCGGGCCGAGGAGATCGCCGAGGTGATCACGGCGGAGAACGGCAAGCCGCTCAAGTGGGCCGAGGCCGAGGTCAGCCGCGCGGTGTCGGTGTTCCGCATCGCCGCCGAGGAGGCCCGACGGTTCACTGGCGACGTCCAGCGGCTGGACACCGACCCCGCGGGCGAGGCGCGGCTGGCGCTGACCCGGCGGGTCCCGCGCGGGCCGGTGCTCGGCATCGCGCCGTTCAACTTCCCGCTCAACCTGGTGGCGCACAAGGTCGCGCCGTCACTGGCGATCGGCGCGCCGATCATCGTCAAGCCGGCGCCGCGGACCCCGCTCTCGGCGCTGATCCTCGGCGAGATCCTGGCCGAGACGGACCTGCCGGAAGGCGCGTTCTCCGTGCTGCCGCTGGGAAACGAGGAGACGCAGGCGCTCGTCGCCGACCCGCGGCTGCCGGTGGTGTCCTTCACCGGGTCCGGCCCGGTCGGCTGGTCGCTGAAGGACGCCGCGCCGCGCAAGCACGTCGTGCTCGAGCTCGGCGGCAACGCGGCCGCCGTCGTCCTGCGGGACTGGCCGGACCCCGAGGGCGCCGCGCACCGCATCGCGACCTTCGGCAACTACCAGGCCGGGCAGTCCTGCATCGCCGTGCAGCGGGTGATCGTCGACGCCGCCGTCGCGGACGAGTTCGTGCCCGCGCTGCTGGAAGCCGTGGAGGCGCAGCGGACCGGTGACCCGTACGACCGCGCCACCGACGTCGGCCCGGTGGTCGACGAAGCCGCCGCCGAGCGGATCATCGCGTGGGTCGACGAAGCCGTCGAGGCGGGCGCGAAGGTGCTCACCGGCGGCACCCGCGACGGCGCGACCGTCGCGCCGACCCTGCTCACCGACGTCCCGGCGGGCACGAAGGCCTGGGACGAAGAGATCTTCGGGCCGGTGCTCGCGGTGTCCGTTGTGGACGGTGTGGACGCGGCCTTCCGGTCGGTCAACGAATCCGCGTACGGGCTGCAGGCCGGCGTGTTCACCGCCGACGTCCAGCTGGCGTTCCACGCCTCGGCCGAGCTGGAGGTCGGCGGCGTGATCATCGGCGACGTCCCGTCCTACCGCGCCGACCAGATGCCCTACGGCGGCGTCAAGGGTTCCGGCGTCGGCCGCGAAGGGGTGCTCGCCGCGATGCACGACCTCACCGAGGAGCGCGTCACGGTGTTCACCGGCATCGACCTCTAGATCTGGACGCTCTGCCCGAACCGGAAGACGTTCAGGGGGTCGTACTTCTTGCCGACGTCCCCGAGCCGCTTCACGTTGTCGCCGTAGTAGGCGGTCTTCCAGTCGGGCAGAGCCGGGTCGATGTAGTTGACGTACCCGCCGCCCGCGCCGGCCGCGTCGAGGCCCGCGACGACGTCGGCGACCGACTGGGCCGCCTTCGCCCGCGTCTGCGCCGTCGCCTGCGTGTAGACCTGCACGCTCGCGAGGGCGTCGCGGTGCCAGAACGCCGTCGCGTCCTTCGCCGGTTCGCCGACCTTCCCGCCGAGGCCGTCGATGAGCAGGTCGGTGCCGGCGCGCCCGTCGGCGACCGCGACGATCTTCGCGGCGTCGACCGGGGCCGTGATGATCCGCGACGACCCGAGGAAGGTCTGGCGGGCCGAGCTGCCCTCGAAGTACTTCATCGCGCCGAGGTAGTCGAGGCTCTTCACCGTGCGCTGGGTCGGGCGCGCGCCGGAGTTGGTGGTCAGGTTGTTCAACAGCGTGTTCAGCCCGGATGCGTTGCCGACGTAACAGCCGCCGACGCGGCACTGCACCGGCGAGCCGCCCGACAGCACCAGGTTCGCCCAGAGCTCCGGCGGCATCGCCGGGAGCCACTGCTGCCACGCGGCGAGCACGTCGGCCGCGGAGCCGGCCGGGAAGCGCAGCGAGAACACCGTGAGGTTCGGCGCCGGATCGGTGTCGAAGGTGAACTCGGTGACGATGCCGAAGTTGCCGCCGCCCCCGCCGCGCAGCGCCCAGAACAGGTCCGGCTCGGACGTCGCGGACGCCGTCAGCAGCTTGCCGTCGGCCGTGACGACCTGCGCCGAGCTCAGGTGGTCGCAGGTCAGGCCGTACTTGCGGGCGAGCACGCCGATGCCGCCGCCGAGGGTCAGCCCGGCGATGCCGACCGTCGGGCAGGAGCCGGCGGGCAGCGCGCGCCCGGCCCCGCCGAGCGCGGCGTAGACGTCCTTGAGCTTCGCGCCGGCGCCGATCACGGCCTTGGTGCCCTGGATGTCCACTTTGTTCAGCGCGGCCAGGTCGACGACCAGCCCGCCCTCGGGCGCCGAGTAACCGGCGTAGCTGTGGCCGCCGCTGCGCGCGGCGATGGTCACGCGGCCCGCGGCGGCCTGGACGGCCGCCTGGACGTCCTGCGGTGTCGACGCCGTCACCACGGCGACCGGGTTGTTGCCGTCGAAGAGCGGGTTGAACGCGCGCTTGGCCGTGTCGTAGGTGTCGTCGCCCGGCCGCAGCAGGTTGCCGGTCAGCTTGCCGCGCAGGTCGTCCCAGTTCGGCGGGCCGGTGGGCAGCCGCGTCGAGGGCGGCGCGGACGTGGTCGGCGCGGACGTCGCGCTCGAGGCCACGGGCGAGGTGGGGCCACCCGGCCCGCACGCGGCCGCGACGGCGCCGGCGGCCGACACCCCCGCGACACGCAGGAACGTCCTCCGGTCCAGGTCCATACGGTGGGGGACGCGCGGCCGTCCGGCGGGTTGCCCGGTCATCGGGCCGGCCTGCTCAGGTTGTCCACATCGGACTCCTCGCTGCCGGGGACGCCCAGTCTAGGTCGGCGGGCCGCCGTCACCATCTCGACCGACCCTACGACCTACACGGCGGCGGCGCGCGCGGCGTTCAGGACCAGGCGGGGATCCGCGGCACGGCACCGTCCAACGCGGACCCGTCGGTGCGGCCGCTGAGCCAGGCCAGCAGCTGGCCGGCGGTCCCGGAGACGGTCGCCCCCGGCGCGGCGCCCATCGTCCACTCCCCGGTGCCCTCGGCGACCAGGCGAAGCGCGGGCAGGTGCGCGCTCCGGGAGGTGATGGCGTGCTGGACGACGTCCTCGGCGAGCGGGCCGAGCAGGCCGAGCACGCGGTCGAGGTCGTACCCGCGATCGAGGTCGGCGAGGTGGATGGTCAGCTCGGACAGCCGCATCCGCGCGACGACGGCCCCGGTGACGGGCGCACCCTGCCGGTTGCGGGCCTCCCGCGCCCAGCCGTCGTCCGGCATCGCGGCGGCGTACTTCTCGAACCGCGCGGCCGAGGAGACGAAGTCGGCGAGAAGATCGGCGGCCCCATGCCGGGAGGAGGCCTCGATGTCGGTTTCGCGCGCTTCGGCGCTGGCGTACATCTGCGTCTCGACCCCGGTGTTCGCCCAAACGAGCAGGTTCCGCAGGCCATCGGCGTTCCGGGCGACGTGGGCGAGAACATGCGCCCGCGTCCAGTCCGGCAACGCACAGGGCGCGCGCAGCTCGGGTTCCCCGAGGCCACCGATGGCCCGGGCCCATTCGTCGTCGAGCTTCCGTACCCCGCCGAGCAGCGCCTGCGCCTTCTCGAATGCCGTCACGACCTCGAGTCTAGGAGGTCCGGGGCTCCGCCGGGCCGCCCACGCGACCCGCTTCGGACGACACGCGTACCCAGCCGGACGACACGCGCACGCAGGTGGACGACACTTCCGCGGCCGAGCCGGGTGCCGTGTCGTCCGTCCAGGCACGCGTGTCGTCCGATGCGGTACCGCGCGGCGTCACGAAGTCCGGCGCAGGGCGGCGGGCGCGTCGGCCGGAACCGCCGGGTTCTTCGGGGCGATCGACGCCAACCGGACATACGACGCGTCCTGCGCCGGCCGCGCGTCCGCCTCGCCCTTGTTCGGCCAGAACGAGAACGCCCGCTCGGCCTGGGCCGTGATCGTCAACGACGGGTTCACGCCCAGGTTGGCCGTGATCGCCGCGCCGTCGACCACCGACAGGCCCGGGTAGCCGAACACCCGGTGGTACGGGTCGATCACGCCCTCCTCGGCCGTCGCGCCGATCGGGACGCCGCCGATGAAGTGGGCCGTCAGGGGGATGTCGAAGATCTCGCCCCACGTGCCGCCCGCGAGGCCGCCGATGCGCTCGGCCGTGCGCTCGTTGGCCTCGTGGCCCGCCGGGATGAAGCTCGGGTTCGGCTCGCCGTGGCCCTGCTTCGACGTGTACTTGCGCCGGCCGAACAGCCCGCGCCGCGTGTACGTCGTGATCGAGTTGTCCAGGCTCTGCATCACCAGCAGGATCACCGTGCGCTCGCTCCAGCGGTAGCCGTTGAGCAGCTTCGCCGTCTGGACCGGGTGCTTGACCATGAAGCTGACCGCTTGCCGCCAGCGCGGCACCGGCGACGCGCCGTCCGTGGCGATCGTCTGCAGCAGGCTCATCGCGTTGCTGCCCTTGCCGTAGCGGACCGGCTCGATGTGGGTGTTCTCGTCCGGGTGGATCGACGACGTGATCGCGACCCCGCGGCTGAAGTTCCGGCTCTCGTCGACGTCGGTCCTGGCCGCGCCGATGATCGCCTCGGAGTTCGTGCGGGTCAGCTCGCCGAGCCGGCGCGACAGCTTCGGCAGCGTGCCGGTGTCCTTCAGCTTGTGCAGCAGGTTCTGGGTGCCCCAGGTGCCGGCGGCGAAGACGACCTTCCCGGCGGTGATCGTCGTCCGGAAGCGCCGGGACGTCGTCCCCGTCTTCTTCAGGTCGACTTCGTACCCGCCCTCGACCGGCCGGACCGAGGTGACCGTCGTCAGCGGGATGACCTTCGCGCCGTCCTGCTCCGCGAGGTAGAGGTAGTTCTTGACCAGCGTGTTCTTCGCGCCGACGCGGCAGCCGGTCATGCACGAGCCGCACTCGGTGCAGCCGGTCCGCGCGGGGCCCGCGCCGCCGAAGTACGGGTCTTTCTCTCGCTCGCCGGGCTTGCCGAAGTAAACGCCGACGGGCGTCGCGTGGAAGGAGTCGGCGACGCCCATGTCCTTCGCGACGTCGCGCATCACGACGTCGGACGGCGTGATGGTCGGGTTCGTGACGACGCCGAGCATCCGGCTGGCCTGGTCGTAGTGCGGCGCGAGCTCGGACTCCCAGTCCGTGATGTGCGACCACTGCCGGTCGGCGTAGAACGGCTTCAGCGGCCGGTACAGCGTGTTCGCGTAGACGAGCGACCCGCCGCCGACGCCCGCGCCCGCCAGCACCATGACGTCGTTGAGCATGTGGATGCGCTGGATGCCGTAACAGCCGACCTGCGGCGCCCAGAGGTAGCGCTTGAGGTCCCAGGACGTCTTCGCGAACTCGTCGTCGGCGAACCTCCGCCCGGCCTCGACGACGGCTACCCGGTAGCCCTTCTCCGTGAGCCGCAGCGCCGCGACGCTGCCGCCGAACCCCGACCCCACCACGACGACGTCGTAGTCGGGTTCGCCTGCGCCGGTGGTGGTGTTACTGGCAGTCACACCTTGAGCGTAACCCGGGGTTCCCGTCCTGACCAGAGGTAAGTTACTGGCCAGTCACCCTTCTGGACGCTTTCACGGCGCCCGGAAGTGGGTATCTATCGAAGTGCTCGATGTCCACGTCGGCGATTCACCGCTGAGCGGGACACGAATCCAGGAGGCACCACGATGAGCCCGCAGCAGCAGCTCACCGGTTGGCGCAAGTCGAGCCACAGCCACTTCGAGGAGAACGCCTGCGTCGAGATCGGCGCCGCCCCCGGCGTGGTCGGGGTGCGGGACACCAAGCAGCCGGCGCCCCGCCCGATCCTCGTCTATTCGGAAGCGGCCTTCGGCGCGTTCCTCGCGCACGTCACCGGGCAGTAGTCCACTCGGCCGGGAGTTGACCCGTCAGCTCCCGGCCTTCGCGTTGCCCAGCACCATCGCCGTGACCTGACGCGCGGCCTCGCAGGGATCACTCTTGCCGACGTTCTTCTCCGACTGATCAACGCTGATGTCGATGGCCTGGGTGTCACTGGTCCCCACGGCGACGGTGCACTCTCCCCTGGCCCGCTGATCCCCGACGCCGTCATAAGCGGCGAGCGGGTACCCGTCAACCGGCTCCAGCGGCTCGACAAAGGGATAGGCGTTCCCCTTCGCGGCATAGACCCTGGTCAGGCCACGCTTGTCCAGCTTGCCGAAAATGATGCCGACGCCGGCCCTGCCGGGCGCTTCCCAGTTGCACACGGGCCCTACGTCCGCGTCAGGCTCAGGTTTTGTCTCCACTTCCGAGCCGAGCAATCCGGCGACCTGAGCTGGCGTCAACGCGTCACACGGTGCCTGTTCAAGCCTCGTGAGGTCGATCGGGTTCGCCACCTTCGGCACGCCCGGCCCAGGAACCTCGTCTGCAGTCCCAGAGGAGGGCGCCGACGGAACCGGAACAGCCGTGCCCCCGTTTGTGGTGCCACAAGCACCGAGCACCAGCAATGCGGCACTCAGCGGAACCATCACGCGGCGCATCACAGACTGCCTCCGGCCTGATCGATCTCGGTCCGATGAGCGTCCTCGGCAGCAGCGTACTTACCCAACGCCGCCCGGAATCGTTCCGCCATCGCCCGGCAGTACTCCTCACGCGCAGTCAATGTTTTCAGCAGAGTCTCACCGGAAGCTCGGATCTGCTTGGCGTTGCCCTGGCTGGCGTACTCAAGGCCCGGGCCCTGAGCGCTGGCGATGTAGTTGGCCTTCTTACGGTCTTCCCTGAACTCGTCGGCCAGGTCGTCCCAGTCCTTGGCCAGCTCCCGGAGCGTCGCTTCGTCGTAGGCGAAGCCGGCGCCGCCGGGCCCGGCACCGTACGAACCCGCCACCGGAACACCGTTCGGCCCCGGCAACGACCAATCCGCGTTCGGGTCGTACACGGAACCCATCGTCGCCCTCCCCGGCCACGCAGCGCTCTATGTCAGACACTCTGTGTCGTAGAACACTAGCGGCGGACGGTGAGCCCCACTCGCTGGAACTCCTTGAGGTCCGAGTAACCCGTCTTCGCCATCGCACGGCGGAGCGCCCCGAAGAGGTTCACCACGCCTTCCGCGTCCGACGACGGCCCGAACAGCAGGGTCTTGAGGTCGACGGCGTAGTCCGGCCCGGCCGCCACGCGCGAGCGCGGCAGGGACGGGTGCGCGGCCGCCGCCGTCCAGTAGAGGCCCTGGCCGGGCGCGTCCGACGCGGCGGCCAGCGGGGAGCCCAGCATCACGGCGTCCGCGCCGCACGCGATGGCCTTCGCGATGTCACCCGAGGTCGTCATGCCGCCGTCGGCCAGCACGTGCACGTAGCGGCCGCCGGTCTCGTCGAGGTAGTCGCGGCGGGCGGCCGCGGCGTCGATGATCGCCGTGGCCATCGGGACGCCGATGCCGAGCACGCGGTCGGTGCTCGTCACGCCCGGCGTGTAGCCGTGGCCGACGATGACGCCGGCCGCGCCCGTGCGCATCAGGTGCATCGCCGTGCGGTAGTCGCTCACACCGCCGGCGATCACCGGGACGTCGAGGCGGCCGATGAAGTCCTTGAGGTTGAGCGGCTCGGCGTCGCGCACCACGTGTTCGGCGGAGATGATCGTGCCCTGCACGACCAGGATCTCGACGCCGGCCGCGATCAGGTCCGGGGTCAGCTCGGCGGCGTGCTGCGGGCTGACGCGCGCGGCGACCGTGACGCCGGACTCGCGGACGGTCTTGATCGCTTCGGTCAGCAGGTCGAGCCGGATCGGCGCGGCGTGCAGCTCCTGCAGCACACGCCCGACCGCCGTCGGGTCCTCGAGGTCCTCGGCCGCGCGGACCAGCTGGAAGATGGCGTCCTCGACGTTGGGGTGCCGCGCCCAGAGCCCTTCGGCGTTGAGCACGCCCAGCCCGCCCAGCTCACCGACGGCGACCGCGGTGCCGGGCGAAACGATCGCGTCGGTCGGGTGCGTGACGAGCGGCAGGTCGAAGCGGTAGGCGTCGATCTGCCAGGAGGTGGACACCACCGAAGACGACCGGGTCCGCCGCGACGGCACGATCTCGACGTCGTCGAGGTCATACGCCCGCCGCGCGGTGCGGCCCATCCCGATCTCGACCAGGTCCCGCACGTGAAGCCTCCTCCGACGACGACAATCTGCCGTGCCCCATTGTCGCTAGTCCGCGTGGGTGACCCGCGCACGGGGGTTGCCAATGCGACCGAAAAGCAGGCCGGGCCTCCGAGCGGCACGAAACCGTCGCCACAAAGCCATCGGCCGTCACTGCGGTCGGATTGGCAACCAGCGGCTCAGTAGAACAGCAGCAACACGGGCGCCACACCCACGCCGAGCCCGGCCGCCGTGCTCAGCGCGGCCGGCAGCGGACGCCGGGCCTCGGCCGCGCTCGCCAGCGCGCCGAACAGCGATCCGCCGCCGACGACCACGCCCCAGAACGCCAGGCCTTCCCCGGCGTCGGTGGCGACGCGGCGCTGATAGACCACCACGGCCTGCACCTCGCGGCCCACGTCGGAGATCTCGACCTGGACCGCCTCGCCGGGTCGCACGCCGAGGCGCTTCTCACTTCCCGACGTCTCCAGGCGCTCGCCGGACGCGGTGCGCACGACGAGTTCGTAGCTGGAGGTCCCCGTCTCCGACCGGTAGTCCTCGTACGCCTCGACGGTGGCTTCGGCGTGCTCGACCGGCCCGGCCGACTCGAGGATCCCGTAGACGGCGAAGGCCAGCCCCGCGCCAGCGGCGACGCCCCACACCGCGGGTGCGACCAGGCTGCCGGGCACCTCACACCCGCACGAAGACGACCACGGGCGCCAGCAGCGCGCCGAGGGCGAGCGCCAGCCAGGTGGCCAGGGGTGGGTACACGTTCAGCCGGACCGCGCCGAAGTACACCGCGCCCAGCGCGAACAGGGACGCGACGATCAGCAGCACCGGCCGGATCACTCCCGGCCGGAGGTCGATCACGCCGCCGCCGGCGCGGAGGTACGCGATGCTGCCGTCGGCCGTCGAGACGTCGAGCGCGACCGGCTGCCCCGTGGGCAGGTCGAGGTCGGGGCCGACCGCCGTGACGCGGTAGAGGTGGTTGCCGGCGTCGACCGCGATCGTGTGGCTGACCGCGTCCTCGTCGCCGCCGACCGGGAGCGCGCCCTGCTCGTGGGACACGATGTGCCCCTCGACGCGGTAGGTGGGCGCGTCACGGCCGGCGAGCACCTGGCACATCAGGCAGACGATGCCGCCGAGGAAGAGCGAAATGATCGCGACGGCCGTGAAGAACACCGTGCGCAGCACGCGCGTGAAGCGGCTGACCGTCATGCCGTTCAGTGCACACCAAAGTGGCCACGCAAGGCGATAGGCCGATTACCGTAAGCACTCTAGGTCACGAAAACTCAGAAAGAGACCTTCTCCACTGAGTCCGAACGCAGTACGGACTCCTGCTGGAACTGCTTTTTGTAGTCGGCGCGCAGCCCTTCGATCTCCCGCTCGGCGTCGCGGTCGGCGAACGGGTAGAGCAGTACGACCACATGGGTGTGTTCCCGGACGATCGTCCCGGACCCGCCGCGCCACTGGCCGCTGCCGTCGAGGCGGGTGAAGCCGTCCGGGAACGCCGGGGTGATCTCCCGGTCGGAGAAGGCGGCGAACTCGCGGTCGGTCACCTCGGTGCCGTCCGGCTTGCCGGTGCCGAAGTAGAGGTCGGTGCGCTTCCAGATCTCGCCCGGCGACTGCTGGACCTGCGGGGCCGCCGGGGTGTCCGACGCCGAGGCCGCGGCCCCGCCGCCGACTCCCAGCAGCGCCGCCGAGGCGGCCGTGGCCACCAGTGTCCGTCGTGAAATCCTGGTCATGGGCCGAGTCTCACGACCCATGACCAGGGGCGGAACGACCGAAAGGGCGGCCTAGCGGGTCGTGTAGTTCGGGGCCTCGACCGTCATCGTGATGTCGTGCGGGTGGCTCTCCTTGAGCCCGGCCGCGGTGATCCGGACCAGCTGCGCGTCCTGCAGCTCGGCGATCGTGTTCGCGCCCGCGTAACCCATGCCCGAGCGCAGGCCGCCGACGAGCTGGTGCACGACGTTGGCCAGCGGCCCGCGGAACGGGATCCGGCCTTCGATGCCTTCGGGAACCAGCTTGTCCTCGCTCAGCACGTCGTCCTGGGCGTAGCGGTCCTTCGAGTACGACTTCGCCTGGCCCCGCGACTGCATCGCGCCGAGCGAGCCCATGCCGCGGTAGACCTTGAACTGCTTGCCGTTGACCAGGATCAGGTCACCAGGCGACTCCGCGGTGCCGGCCAGCAGGCTGCCCAGCATCACGGTGGACGCGCCGGACGCGATCGCCTTCGCGATGTCGCCGGAGTACTGGATGCCGCCGTCGCCGATCACCGGGACACCCGCCGGGCGGCACGCCTGGTCGGCCTCGAAGATCGCGGAGATCTGCGGGACGCCGACCCCCGCGACGATCCGGGTGGTGCAGATCGAGCCCGGGCCCACGCCGACCTTGACGCCGTCCGCGCCCGCGTCGACCAGCGCCTGCGCGCCCGCCCGGGTCGCGACGTTGCCACCGACGATGTCGACCGCGTCGCCCAGCTCCTTCTTCAGCAGCGAGACGGTCTCGACGACCGCGCGGGAGTGCCCGTGCGCGGTGTCGACCATCAGGACGTCGACACCCGCGTCGGCCAGCGCCATCGCGCGCTTGTGGCCGTCCGGGCCGACGCCGACCGCGGCGCCGACGATCAGGCGGCCGTCCGGGTCCTTCGTCGCCTTCGGGTACTGCTCGGTCTTCACGAAGTCCTTGACCGTGATCAGCCCGCGCAGCTTGCCCGCGCCGTCGACGATCGGCAGCTTCTCGATCTTGTGCCGGCGCAGCAGGCCGAGCGCGGCGTCCGCGGACACCCCGACCTGTGCGGTGACCAGCGGCGCCTTCGTCATGACCTCGGACACCGGGCGGCTGTGGTCGACCTCGAACCGCATGTCGCGGTTGGTGATGATGCCCACCAGCGCGCCGGACGCGTCGGCCACCGGGACGCCGGAGATGCGGAACTTCGCGCACAGGGCGTCGACCTCGGCCAGCGTGGCGTCGGGCGAGCAGGTGACCGGGTCGGTGACCATGCCCGCCTCGGACCGCTTCACCACCTCGACCGCGGCGGCCTGCTCGTCGATCGGGAGGTTGCGCTGGAGCACGCCGATGCCGCCCTGGCGGGCCATGGCGATGGCCATCCGCGCCTCGGTGACAGTGTCCATCGCGGCGGAGACCAGCGGGATGCCGAGGGTGATGTTCCGGGTCAGCCGCGTGCCGGTGTCCACCGCGCTGGGCACGACGTCCGATTCGGCCGGCAGCAGCAGCACGTCGTCGAAGGTCAGGCCGAGCATGGCGAACTTGGCCGGCACGGGGGCGGTGATGCCGTCGCTGGTCATAGCGGGTGAAGGGCCTTCCTGGCGCGGGATGAGCGGGGTCGCTGTGTCTGATCAAGATCAACTGGCGACTCGGAGCCTTCCCCTCATGATATCCGCCGTCACGCCCAGCCCCGGGCGGTGGGCGAGGCGCCGGGAGCGCCCGGTACCGTGCAGGCCGTGGCGCATGATGTATTGCCTCCAGACCCGTTCGCGGACGACCCGGACGACCCGGCCCGCGCCTTCGGTGACGACGAGGACCGGCTGGACGAGCCGATCAGCGACCAAGAACGCACCGAGCTGCTGGCCGACCTCTCGGATCTGGCCGTCTACCAGGCGCTCCTCGAGCCCCGCGGGGTCCGCGGGATCGTCGTCGACTGCGGTGAGTGCGACGAACCGCACTACCACGACTGGCACCTGCTGCGTTCCAGCCTGGAGCAGCTGCTGGCCGACGGGCGGATGCGGCCGCACGAGCCGGCCTTCGACCCGAACCCCGGCGACTACGTGAGCTGGGACTACTGTCGCGGCTTCGCCGACGGCGTCACGGCCAACGAGAGCGCCTACTGACTCCACCAAAAAAGCCCTGGTGAGCTTGCTCACCAGGGCTTTTTCGTGGGTTCTTACTGGCCTTCGCCGACGCTCTGGCCACCGACCGAGGACTCGCTGCGGCCGGTGTTCGTGCCGGGGTCGTTGCCACTCGCGGCCGTGCTGGTCGGCGGCGGCTCGGTGGTCGGCGGCGGCAGCGTGGTGGTCGGCGGCGGAGGCGTCGGGGTCGGCGTCCCGCTGCCCGGCAGGCTGGTCGTGCCGCTGCCACTGCCGGGGATGGACGTCGCCGAGCCGGCCGGCGGCACCTGCGTCGACGTGGCGCCGCTCGGTGGCACCTGCGGCGAAGAAGTCTGGATCGGCCCCTGGACCGGCGCTTCCGGGTTCTGGAGCTGGGCGGCGAGCTGCCGGTGCTGCTCCATCAGCTGGTCGCGGTTGTCTTCGTCGCTGACCTGCGACAGCGCGGCCTGCGCGGCGTCGAGGGCTTCGCGGGCGGCGTCAAGGTTGCCGCCGGCGATGGCCAGGTTGGCCTTCTCGAGGTCGAGCTTCGCGTTCGCGGCCGCTTCGACCGAGCGCGTGTGATCGGAGTAGAGGACCTTCGCGAGACCCCAGAGGGTGTCGCCGGGTTGCGCGGAGCGCGCGGCCAGCCCGGTCCCGGTGAACGCGATCGCCAGCACGGCGGCGGCGACGGCGACGGGGACGAGCAGCCTGCGGCGGCGTCCGCTCGAAGAATGCCGC
Source organism: Amycolatopsis sp. NPDC104819 (assembly GCF_055583145.1). Lineage (NCBI taxonomy): Bacteria > Bacillati > Actinomycetota > Actinomycetes > Pseudonocardiales > Pseudonocardiaceae > Amycolatopsis > Amycolatopsis sp. NPDC104819. The sequence continues at coordinate 477,456 of NZ_JBVJON010000003.1, forward strand.
CTCGCGAGAGCGGCGGTGTTGACGGTCCGCACGGCGGTGTCGACGTCGACGAGTTCGGCCAAGGGCTCACTGTCGATGTCTCTTCGCCACGCGACCAGCAACGCGTTGAGCTCCTGGTCTCCGAGACCGTCGGCCAGCGCCGGGTCGGACCCGCCGAGCGCGTCGAGCAAGGCGTCGTCGGCTTGCACCGCCGACAGATCGGCGGCGAACTCCGCCTCCGACGACGACAAGCCACTACCGAAAATGTCGTCCGGCTCGTAGCTCTTCTCAGGACCGGTCACTCAGATCACCTCCTCCGCGGCCAGGACCTTTCTCAGCCGCGCGAGGGCACGGTGCTGGGCGACGCGGACCGCGCCGGGCGTCGAGCCGACCGCGTCCGCGGTCTCCTCCGCCGACAGGCCGACCACCACGCGCAACACCACGATCTCCCGCTGCTTGTCCGGCAGCACCTGCAACAACTGGGACATCCGCTCGTTGAGCTCACCTTGCAGCGCCCGCTGCTCGGGACCGACCCCGCCTTCGACCTCGTCGGGGATCTCGGCCACCGGTTCGGCTCGGTTGCGCGCCGCCGCGCGATGCGCGTCGGCCACCTTGTGCTGGGCGATCCCGTAGACGAACGCCAGGAACGGGCGGCCTTGGTCGCGGTACGAGGGCAATGCCGTTAGCACCGCGAGACACACCTCCTGCGCAACGTCGTCCGCCGAAGCGAAGGATCGCTCCTGCCTGCCAACCCGGGCGCGGCAATACCGCACTACCAGTGGACGGATAGCAGCCAGCAGCCGCTCCACTGCCTGGGGATCTCCCTCGACAGCAGCGGCGACCGGTTCATCCAGTCCATCCCCCACATTGGCCATCGCAGACAACAGTCCCAGTGTTACGTGTAGGCGTGCAAAGAGTCCGGTTCGTGGTTGCCCTGCACCGCGCGCCGGTGACCGCTACCGTACCTGCGGCCGGCAACGGAGCGACGCGCGCGGTGTTCCCCGGCGCGCCGCGGCTGCCGGAGCCACAAAAATGCGGGTTGTCCTGCGGACCCGCGGTCGACTTCGTCGTTCAACGAGCGAGCGGCGTCGCGGGTACGAGATCCGCCGGGTGCCGGGGCTGAGAACCGCCGTGAGGCTGCCCCGAAGGGCGCCGGAGTGTGATGGGGACCACACAGGTACGGGCCAGGGCGGTGCGCCCTGGCCCGTGTCACCTGTATTCCGGCCGTGTCAGGATCGAGGAGAGTGCCGTGGAACCGGTCAGCTGACCAGGCCGCGGCGGAAGCCGTGCGCCACGGCCTGCGCGCGGTCGCGCACGCCGAGCTTGCGGAACAGCCGCCGGGCGTGGGTCTTGACCGTGTCCTCGGACAGGTACAGCTCGCGGCCGATCTGGCCGTTGCTCTTGCCCTGGCTCATCCCGCGGAGCACCTGAAGCTCGCGCTCGGTCAGCTGGACGCCCGGGTCGGACGGCTGACGGGGCGCGGGCACCGAGGTGCTCGCGAGGGTGTGGGCCAGCGCGGCGACCAGCTCCGGCCGGGACGCGTCCCAGCGGAGGTAGCCACGGGCGCCGCCGGCGATGGCGGCGGCGATGCTGCCGGCGTCGTCGGGGGCGCCGAAGACGATGACGTTCGCCTGGGGGTTCGCGGAGACGAGCCGTCGAGTGGCTTCGACACCTGTCGGGACCGCGCGTTGCGTCCCGACCAGCACGACGTCGACGGGCTGACGGGAGTACCGGGCCAGCAGCTCGTCACCGTGCGCTACGCAGTCGATGCGACTGACCCCAGGGACCGCGGACATCACTCGGGTGAGCCCTTCACGGACACTGCGTCGGTCATCGCAGATCAAGACCGTCGTCACGGGGTTTCCTTCCTGCAGCCGGGTGACATTCCACTTCCCCTATCGGACGCTTTAGCCCGAACCTTGACACGATCCGGTGGCTTTTTTTGAAACTTCTTAGCCCGGATGCCGGAACACCCCATTCCGACGGCTCAACCACCCGGGGCGGGCACCCATGGGGATTCCCCCGCGATCCTCCTCCCGCAAGGATCTGCGCTTCGTAACACTGCGTGCAACACCTGGGCGGCTCTGAATCGATACTCCTCGGCGTGTCCTGGGCGCAGATCGACCGCGACGAGGGCCGCGGGCCACAAAAGTGAAAGCAGTTCGCATTCCTCGGCGGTCGCCATTGCCTTTCCGACAAGGTCGTCCGAAATGTTCCGGTGATCGGGGGCGCCGGCCGCCCGCAGGGCGACTGCCAGCACAATCCCGGATTTCACGGCGTGCCGCCGCGCACCCCGGGCCTGCGCGGTTTCGAAAGCGCGTTCGGCATGGGGCACGGCGTCGGCGCCCTGACCTGCGGCGAGCTCGATTTCGGCGCCGACCCACCCACCGCGGACCCGGGTTCGCCAGCGGTCGTCCTCGGCTCCGGCCCTGGCGGCGAGCCGCCTCGCGGCTTGGAGGCGCCCGAGGGCGAGGTTGTCGGCGGCGAGGCCGAGGTAGGCGTCGGCTCTGGCTCCCCGGGCGTCGAGGCAGTCGGGGTCGGGGGGCGTGTCGAGGCCGGCGGCCTTCGCGAGGGCTTCGCCGTCGAGGGCGCGGGCCTGCCGGTGGCCGCCCAGCTGCCGCCGGTGCGCGCCGAGGGTGCTGGCGGCCAGCGAGGACAGGAGGGGGTCGTGGTGCCGCCGGAGAGCCACCAGGAGCGTCGCAGCGGCGGCGTAGCGCCCCCGGGCGCCGAGGACGATCGCGGCGAGCAGGGGGGCTTTGGGGGTGTCGTTGCCGCCGCTTCGGAGGGCGGCCGGGTCGGGCAGGGGGTCACTCCCGAAGGCTGCGGTCCTGAGGGCGGGTTCGTGCACCCGTCCTTTCTAGCGGTTCCCACCGACAGAATCATGATCGAACTCGCTCGGGGAGCAGGTCTGCCGTGGTCGGGAGGCCGGCCGGTTCGGTCGCTGCGGTGGGCTCCGCTCGCCTCGGCTGCCGCTCCGAGCGTCGCCGTCGGAGCGGATGGGCACGGCCCCGCCCTTCCCTCGCAGAGTTCCGGCAAAAGTCGGGGCGAACGTGACCGGCGGGCCGCTGCGATGTCGTGAATGACTCATTCACCTCGTCAGAGGTCATGAATGAGTCATTCATGACCTTCCCGGGCCGCTACCGCGACCTCCGGTGTGGTGTACCTGGCCCACCGAGGACCCGGCTCAGTGGCGTCCGCCGACGAGGACGTGCTCGATGCGGTCCGCCGCTCCCGGCAGGTCCGTCAGCAGCTCCACCTTGTCCGGCAGTCCCGCCGGATCCCACCCCGGCCCGCACGCGAACAACCGGCTCCGCTGCCGCCCGCGGGAGACCCGGGCGAACAGCCGTGTGTCCGCCACCCCTCGCCGATGCGCCCACAGCACGACCGCCGCCGGCGCACTCCTCCGGACCGCCACCGCCAGGACCTCCGCCGGCAGCGCCACCCCGAACAGCTGCGCCCCGATGCGGCGGCCCGCCAAGGACGCCGCCAGTGCGTACATCGGCATCGTGTCGCGCTCCTCCGGGACGCAGCCCAGGAGCACCGGCCTCGTGTTGCGGGGCTCGTCGAGGACCGGGGTCGCGCGGACCAGCGCCGCGAACACGCACTCGGCCAGCAGGTACTCCACCTCCGCGCCCGCGCTCGCGCCTCGCCAGCGGGCACCCAGTGCCGAGAGCACCGGCTCGATCACGCCCGTCCACGCCGGCAGGACGCCGAGCTCGGCGATCGTGTCCGCGAGCATGCGCTGGACCGCGCCCACGTCCATCGCGAGCGCCGCCGTGCTCAGGCGGCGGGCCAGGCGGGAGCGGACCTCGAGGCCGTCGTCGGCGCCGGGCACTCCCGGGGGCTCGTCGGGTTCTTCCGGCTGGGGCGGGCCGGACCGCGGCATCTGCTCCAGCGCGTAGCGCGCGGCTTCGGCCGTCGACGCCCCGCTGAGGAGAGCGCGTTGCATGAGTTCCAGACGACCGATGTCGGAGGTGCCGTAGCGGCGGTGCCGGCCGTCGGTGTGACGGCTGGGGCCGAGCCCGTAGCGCCGGTCCCAGGTTCTGAGGGTGGACGGCGCGACCCCGAGCCGGCGGGCGACCGAGGCCACCGGCAGGGTGGGTTCTTCGGTACCCGACCCAGCTCCCACGAGCCTCAATATCCAGGCACTCAGCGCAGTCGGCAACCGGAGGCGAAACCCCAGCTCACACATCCGGGGGATGCCTAACGGCTGAATCGAACCGAATCGCTTGAACAACTATTGGCGCGCTTCTAACGTTACCGCCGTTGCACCGAATGGAGTATCGGCACCACAGCAGAGCAGCTAGCGGCATCGACCGAATGACGGAGGCGGTCAGGATGGCAGACACGCGCAGGCTCCCAGGACCCAACGCCGACATGTGGGACTGGCAGCTCGAGGGGTCGTGCCGGGGGATGGACAGCGCGTCCTTCTTTCACCCGGACGGCGAGCGCGGCCCGGCGCGGGCACGGCGGGAGGCCAGGGCTAAGGCGGTCTGCCTGAGCTGCCCCGTCCTGGAGATGTGCCGCAGCCACGCGCTGGCGGTGCACGAGCCCTACGGCATCTGGGGCGGCCTCTCGGAGTCCGAGCGGGAGCACCTCATCAAGTCCGACAAACGCGCGCTCAGCATGTCCGGCGGCTGAGCGCCCCACAGACATCGAAGGGCGGCACCGGGTGGGGTGCCGCCCTTCGTGCTGTTCCGGGCGCGAAGAAGGGGGCGGCACACTCGTGCCGCCCCTTCTTCGTGTCCTACGTCAGTGCGCGTGGCCGGCTCGACGGGCCGGTGCGGCATCGGCTTCCCTCGGCGCGGCCCACGCCCCGGACGATGAACGGGGTCCACTCGGCGTAGCTCGCGAAGTCCCCGGCCCGGAAACGAAACCGGGCGGCACCCCGTCAGGAGTGCCGCCCGGATCGGGACTTGCGTCAGTGCGAGTGGCCGTGGCCCGCCGCGGCGGGCTCTTCCTCGACCGGCTTCTCGACGACCGACGACTCCGTCGTCAGCACGAGACGTGCGATCGAAGCGGCGTTCGCCACCGCGGACCGGGTCACCTTGACCGGGTCGACGATGCCGGCGGCCAGCAGGTCGGTCAGCTCGCCGGTCGCGGCGTTGAAGCCGTGGCCCCAGCTCTGCTCCCGGACCTTGTTGACGATGACCGCGCCCTCGTGGCCCGCGTTGGTCGCGATCCAGAACAGCGGGGCGGACAGCGCGTCGCGCACGATGCGGACACCGGTCGCTTCGTCGCCCTCGAGGCCGAGGCCGTCTTCGAGCTCCTTGACCGCGTGGACCAGCGCCGAACCGCCGCCGGGCAGGATGCCCTCCTCGACGGCCGCCTTGGTCGAAGCCACGGCGTCCTCGATGCGGTGCTTGCGCTCGTTCAGCTCGGTCTCGGTGGCCGCGCCGACCTTGATGACCGCGACGCCGCCGCCGAGCTTCGCGAGCCGCTCCTGCAGCTTCTCGCGGTCCCAGTCGGAATCGGTCGTCTCGATCTCCTTGCGGATCTGCGCGACCCGCCCGGCGATGGCGTCCTTGGTGCCGTCACCGTCGACGATCGTGGTGTCGTCCTTGGTGACGACGATCCGGCGGGCCTTGCCCAGCGCGCCGAGGTCGACGTCGGCCAGCTTGCGGCCGATCTCCGCGGAGATGACCTCGCCGCCGGTGACGACCGCGAGGTCGTCCAGGAACGCCTTGCGGCGGTCGCCGAAGAACGGCGCCTTGACCGCGACGGCGGTGATGGTCTTGCGCAGCGAGTTCACCACGAGGGTGGACAGCGCTTCGCCGTCGACGTCCTCGGCGATGATGAGCAGCGGCTTCTTGGCCTCGACGACCTTCTCGAGCACCGGCAGCAGCTCGGCCAGCGACGAGACCTTCTCGCGGACGAGCAGGATGTAGGCGTCCTCGAGGATCGCCTTCTGCTCCTCCGGGTTGGTCGCGAAGTGCGCCGAGAGGAAGCCCTTGTCGAACTGGACACCCTCGGTGATCACCAGCTCGGTCGCCAGGGTCGACGACTCCTCGATGGTGATGACGCCGTCTTCGCCGACCTTCTCGACGGCTTCGCCGAGCAGGGCGCCGATGTTGGCGTCACGCGAGGTCACGGTGCCGACCTGCGCGATGTTCTCGCGGCCCTTGACCGGGGTGGCCTTGGCCTTGAGGACCTCGATGACCTTCTCCGCGGCGGCCTCGATGCCACGGCCGACCGAGGTCGGGTTGGCGCCGGCCGCGACGTTGCGCAGGCCGACCTTCACCAGCGACTGCGCGAGCACGGTCGCGGTCGTGGTGCCGTCACCGGCGACGTCGTTGGTCTTGGTGGCGACGCTCTTGGCGAGCTGCGCGCCGAGGTTCTCGAACGGGTCGTCGAGCTCGATCTCACGCGCGACGGTCACGCCGTCGAGGGTGATGGTCGGGCCGCCGAACTTCTTGTCGAGCACGACGTGGCGACCGCGCGGGCCAAGGGTGACCTTGACCGCGTTGGCGAGCTTGTCCACCCCGCGCTCCAGCGCGCGACGAGCGTCCTCGTCGAAACTGATCTGCTTGGGCATAGCGTTTTCCGCTTACCTTTCGGTGGGTCCAGAACGCAAGAACGCCCCGCTCCCCGGCGTTGTGCGGGGCCCGGGGCGTCATGCGCTGCGAGCGGACGTCAGTTGATGACGGCCAGCACGTCGCGGGCGGACAGGATGAGGTAGTCCTCACCGTTGTACTTGACCTCGGTGCCGCCGTACTTGGAGTAGATGACGACGTCGCCGACGTTCACGTCCAGCGGGACGCGGTTGCCCTTGTCGTCGATCCGGCCCGGGCCCACGGCCAGAACCTTGCCCTCCTGGGGCTTCTCCTTGGCGGTGTCGGGGATGACGAGGCCGGAAGCGGTCGTCTCCTCGGCCTCGCTCGTCTGGACAACGATCTTGTCCTCGAGCGGCTTGATGTTCACGCTCACCGGGTTGACCTCCACGGTCGTCGAAAGCGTTGGCAGGATGTGGTTACGGCTCTACCACCCCCGCCGTCGCGGGTGCCGGGGCTGTCGGGCCGTGCGATTAGCACTCTAGCCACGTGAGTGCCAGTCGTGCAAGGAGGGTCCACTCGGGCGTGGCAAACACCGGCGTAGGCACCCTGACCGGCACCTTTGACCGCGGCGAACCCCGGCGGGTGACGACGATGAGCGGTCACCGCCTCTTACCCCCAGCGTGAGTTTCTGGTTAGGTTCTCACCGTCTGGCACCTGAACCCTGGGGGTTTATGCCCATGTCCCTCCCGAGATCCGCAGCACTCATCGCCGCGGCCACCCTCCTCACCGGCCTCGCGGCAACACCCGCGCAAGCCGGCACCACCAGCCAACGCCAACACGACTTCACGGCGGCCGCGAAGGAGTTCGGCGTCCCCGAGAACGTCCTCCTCGGCGTCTCCTACCTGGAGTCCCGCTGGGACACCAACGCGGGCACACCCAGCACCGCCGCCGGCTACGGCCCGATGCACCTCACGGACGTGCGCGAAGCGGGAGTGGCGACCAGCCACCACGACGAGGGCACCGAGGACCCGCGAGGCGACGACGCGCGCCCGGCACTGCACCCACAGGCAGGCCCCGCCGCCCCGCCCCAGGGCCTGCAAACGATCGACGAAGCCGCGCAGCTCACGGGGCAAAAAGCCGAGACTCTCCGCACCGACCCCACCCAGAACATCCGCGGCGGAGCCGCCCTCCTCGCGAAGTACCACGCCGCGAAGCCCGACTGGTACGACGCGGTCGCGCAGTACAGCGGCTCCACCGGCGACGCCGCCCAGACGTTCGCCGACGAGGTCTTCGACACCATCAAGACCGGCATGAGCCGCACCACCGACGACGGCCAGCAGGTCACCCTCGCCGCGACGCCGGACGCCGCCACGAGGCAGCACCCCGGGAACCCGGCGAACGTCGAGTGCCCCCGGACCGTCACGTGCGAGTCCGTCCCGGCTCCCTACCAGGAGCTGCCGAACGACGACTACGGCAACCACGACCTCGCCAACCGGCCGGTCAGCCAGAAGATCGACCACATCGTCATCCACGACACCGAGGGCTACTGGGACAGCGTCCTCAAGCTCGCCCAGGACCCGACGTACGTGAGCTGGCACTACACCGTCCGCTCGAACGATGGCCTGATCGCGCAGCACGTGCCGACCAAGGACGTCGCCTGGCACGCCGGGAACTGGTACGTCAACGCGAAGTCCATCGGCGTCGAGCACGAGGGCTTCGCCGCGAAGGGCACCTGGTACACCGAGGCGATGTACCGCTCGAGCGCGAAGCTCGTCGGCTACCTCGCGCGCAAGTACGACATCCCGCTGGACCGCGCGCACATCATCGGCCACGACAACGTGCCGGGCACGATCCCGTCGACCATCGCGGGCATGCACTGGGACCCGGGCCCCTACTGGGACTGGTCGCACTACTTCGACCTGCTGGGCGCGCCGCTCGGCGGGTTCGGGCTGCCCGGCTCGTCGCTGGTCACCATCAAGCCGGACTTCGCGAAGAACCAGCCGATCTTCACCGGTTGCGACACCGCCGGAGCCCCCTGCGCCGCCCGGGGTTCCGAGGCCGTCGTGCTGCACTCGGAGCCCAGTGAGACGTCGCCGCTGCTCGTCGACATCGGCCTGCACCCGAAGGGCACGGCGTCGACCATGGACGTCGCCGACGTCGGCAGCCGGGCCGCGACCGGGCAGCAGTACGCCGTCGCCGAAGTCCGTGGCGACTGGACGGCGATCTGGTACCTCGGGCAGAAGGGCTGGTTCCACAACCCGCGCAACGCCCGCGTCGCCAAGCCCGCGATCGGCTGGGTCGTCACGCCGAAACCGGGCCTCGCGACCGTGCCCGTCTACGGCCGCGCCTACCCCGAGCCCGAGGCCTACCCGGCGAACCTCACGCCGCAGGCCATCACGCCGCTGCCGTACACGCTGTCGGCCGGGCAGAAGTACTCCTCGGCCGGGACGGTCGGCTCGGAGTACTACTCGGCCACCACGTTCGACGTGGCCGACCACGTGGTCGTGAAGGGCAAGCTCCGGTACGTCCAGATCCAGTTCGGGCACCGGATCGCGTTCGTCAAGGCGGACGACGTCCGGATCGTCCCGGCGTTCTGACCGAGGGCGGAGGTCGCGCTCACGCGTCGAGCGCGACCTTCGCCCCCGCGGCCTGCTCGGTGTTGCGGCGCGTCTTCGCCCAGCCGTTGCGTCCGCGAACCAGCCGGAACAAGGCCCGCCACGACGTCACGTAGAACGTGTAGATGTACGCCGCGTAGGCGAACCCCAGCCCGATCCCGCGCAGGATGTTCTTGCTGCGCAAGCACTTCAGCTGGTAGATCGGGCCCCAGACGAGGAACGGCAGCAGCCCGAACGAGCCGTAGATGGCGAAGAGGATCCAGGCGCCGCCGGTGAACCACGTCCACATCTGCGCCGGGTCGCCCGCGGTGCTCACCACCAGCAGGACGAACGGGATCGGGTACAGCAGCGAGCCGAGCAGCTGCAGCCACGGCTGGGCGAGGTAGTACATCATCTCCGCCGCGCCGAGCGTGCTGACGTGCGGCGAGTCCCAGATCCGCCGCAGGTAGCGCGCGCACTGCATGGTGCCCTGGCCCCACCTCGTGCGCTGCACCAGGAACCGCCGCAGGCTGTACAGACCTTCCTGCGCCACATGGGAATCCGGCGTGAACCCGGTGCGCCAGCCCTCGGTGAGCAGGTGCACGCCCAGCTCGAAGTCCTCCAGCAGTGAACCGCGCCACGGCTCCTCGTCCGGGCCGGCGATGGAGTCGAGCGCGGTGAGGCGGGTGAACTGGCCGTTGCCGCCCATGGAGATCGTGCCGGTGAACCCGCGGGACGTCTGGATCGCCGCGATCGCCGTGCGGAACTCCAGGTCCTGCAGCTGGGCGAGCTTGAGGCCGAACCACCGCCCGACCGGGTTGCGTGACGGCGGCGGTGTCCCGACGTTGCTCATCCACACGTCGAGCTGGACCGCGCCGATCTCCGCGTCGCCGAAGAGGTGGTCCGCCGCGCAGACCTCCAGGCAGTTCGGGGCCGGGCGGCCGTCGGCGTCCACGACCACCACGACGACGTCGTCGCGCGACGCGTCCGGGCCCATCCAGTCGTTGAGCGCCCGGTAGGCGGCGTTGAGGGCGTCACCCTTGCCGGTCCTCGCCTCGGGCCGCACGCGCGGCACCAAGTGCAGGTACGGGTCGTAACCGCCGTGGCGCCGCCACAGCATCCGGACGACGCGGGCGGTGCGATCGTCGGAGTCGTCGTCGACAACCCAGACGTGCGCCTTGCGGAACGTCGTGCGCAGGTATTGCACGGTCTCGCGGATGACGGTCTGCTCGTCGCGGCAGGGCACGAAGAAGTGCCAGGTGAAGTCGGCCGGGTCGCCGACCGGGCCCGGCTTGCGGCGCAGGTACGGGACCACGATCACCACGACGTAGACGAGGAACGCCACGCTCATCGTGAGCGCGAACGCCTGAGTGACCGCCAGCAGGACCTGGACGCTCATGCCTTCTTCTTCCGCGTGGCCAGCCAGACGAACAGGACGAGGGAGACCGCGCCGCCGAACACGCTGACCATCGAGCCGAGCAGGGTGTGGCCCCAGTAGTACCCCTCGTCGGTGCCGTACCCGTGCACCAGCCCGACGATGGTGAGAATGCGCAGCTGGTTCACCAGCACGACGACGAGCGCGGAAATGCCGAGGGAAAAGAAGAGGCGTTTCGCATTGGCCGGCCGGAAGTACAGCATCGCCATCGTCACAACGAGCAGTGGCAGCAAAAGGAACGCGGAAGAACATTCCGGGGTCATTCTCAACCCGAACGGAGTAGCGCTGCCCAACCCAAAGTAAACGGACTCCCGATCCGGGGCCACATAAACACCCGATGTAGTGATGACGTTGAGGATCGCACCGGCGAGCCGCACTTCCAGCTCCCGGTAGAACCGCTCGGCCAGCACCACCACCGCTCCCGCGGCGGCCAGCGCACTCAGCGCGACGACCAGCGGAAACCGCGCTGTACCTGGGTTCGGAGCGCTCGCTACGGCCACGACGTTCCTCTCGGTGTCGATTCTCGGATCAAGCTGCGGACCCCGGGCGAGCGTAAGACACAACCCGCCCGTTGTTCCACCCGGAGGTGTGGTTTAGCCGCCCCTTCGGCAGAATTGGCCGCGGACTTGCTAGGCCGTCCGGGTGATTCGCCGACGACCTGGGGAAACTTCGCCGGGGAATACCCGATCCGGTGATTCGGGAAATTTTGTGTGCTATTCGAGCCACTGTTCGCGATAGTCGATTCGCGTGCCGAGTCGAGGCAAACCGGTTGATCCGCGCCGCCGTCACGCGAATCTCCAGGGAAACCCAGCGAATTCGGAGGATCAGTTGATGAAGAGCTCCCTCGTGCGCCGCGGCGGCCTGCTCGCCGCGGTCGCGGCGAGCGTCGTGCTCGCCGGCGCGACCCCCGCTTCGGCGGCACCCGGCGACGGATCCGCGTACGGCGTCAAGGTCGACGTGACGCTGCTCGGCCAGCCCGCGGTGCACGTGGGGCCGCTCGCGGCCGCCAGCACCGCCGGGCCGACGACCAGCACGTTGGCGAGCGCGACCGCGCCCGGCATCCTGACCGCCGGCGTGATCAAGACCCAGGCCGAGCGGGACGAGAGCTCCGGCGCGGTGACGGCGAAGGCCACTACGGCCGACGTCGGCCTGCCGCTGCTCAAGGTGCTCGGCACCGTCGGGGTCAAGACCGTCGAGGCCGTCTGCACCGCCACCCAGGAAGGCGTCAAGGGCAGCAGCACGCTGGCCGACGCGAAGCTGGGCAGCATCGGCGCGGTCGACGCCAACCCGGCGCCGAACACGCAGGTCAAGGTCGCGGTCGCGGGCATCAACATCGCGACGGTCATCCTCAACGAGCAGATCAAGAACGGCGACGGCAGCCTCACGGTCAACGCCCTCCACGTGAAGCTGCTCGGCGGAGTCGTCGGCTCCCTCGGCTCGGGTGACGTGATCGTCTCGTCGGCGACCTGCGGCCCGGCCGCGCCGCCGATGCCGCTGGCCTCCGGCCCCGGTCTGTGGATCGGGCTCGGCCTGCTCGGCGCGATCGCCGTGCCGGTCGGGACGCGCATCTACCGCCGCCGCGCGGCCCAGGCCTGAGCGAGGTCCGGATGTACAAGATGCCGGGCGCGGGTGTCGGCGTGGCCGGTGGCGGGGTGGGCACCCTCGCCGCCACCGGCGCCGACGTCGGGTGGTGGCTGGCCGTCGGGCTGCTGCTGGTCCTGCTCGGGACCGTCGCGCTGATCGCCGTCCACCGCCGCAACCGCCGCCTCTCCCGGGCGCGGGAGTGAGCTGGGGCCGCCGGCGTGTGCCCCTCGCACGCCGGCGGCCGCCGCGGTCAGGAATTTCCGGGAGACTGGACTATGTGGAGAAGGGGCACCGCGAGGTGGATGTGATGTTGCTGGCCGGGACGCGCCCGGAAGCCCTCAAGCTCGCGCCCTTGGCCCTGGCGCTGGAGGAGCACCCGGCGCTGCGGCCGGTCCTGGTCCACAGCGGCCAGCACACGGGCATGGTCGAGCAGGCGCTGGCGCCGTTCGGCCTGGTCGTGGACGCCTGGCTGGACGTGCCGCCGCGCGTCACCGGCGGCCAGGCGGAGCTCGTGGCGGGGCTGCTCCCCGCGCTCGACGACATCCTGCGCCGCCACGCACCGGCCGCGCTCGTCGTCCAGGGCGACACGACGACGGCACTTGCCGGCGCGCTCGCCGCGTTCTGGCTGGGCATCCCGGTGGTGCACCTGGAGGCCGGGCTGCGCACGCACGACCTCACGGCGCCGTTCCCGGAGGAGGGCGCGCGGCAGATGGTGTCCCGGCTGGCCGCGCTGCACCTGGCCCCGACCCTGGGCGCGGCGGCCGCGTTGCGCTCGGAAGGCGTTGCACGGCAACGGATCGCGGTCACGGGCAACACGGTCGTCGACGCGGTGCTGGAGATCGCGGCACGCGACCTCCCGGCCCGCGACACGGCGCTGGCGCTGCTGGAGATGGAGATCGCGGAGGCGGGCGAGCGGCTGGTCCTCGTCACGTCGCACCGGCGCGAGTCGTGGGGTGAGCCGCTGGAGCGGACGCTGGCCGCGGTGCAGCTGATCGTCGCCGAGCACCCGGACGTGCAGGTGCTGTTCCCGGCGCACCCGAACCCACAGGTCCGCGGCCAGGTGGAGGCCGCACTGGACGGCGTCCCGCGGGTGACGGTGACGGACCCGCTGGAGTACCCGGACCTGGTGCGCGCGCTGCGCCTGGCATCGCTGGTCCTGACGGACTCGGGCGGCATCCAGGAGGAAGCGCCGACGTTCGGCACCCCGGTGCTGATCCTGCGCGACGTCACCGAGCGCGTGGAGGTCGTGGAGGCGGGGTGCGCGTGGCTGGTAGGCACGGACACGGCCCGCATCGCGGACACGGCGGCCCGCCTGCTGACCGGCGAGCTACGCCCGGCACAGGTCGGAAACCCTTACGGCGAGGGAGATGCGGCGGCACTGGCGGTCGCGGCGATCGAAGAGCTGCTGGGTGTGGGCACGCCAGCCCACAAACACGCCGCGGCTTCCTGAGGTGCCATGAATGAGTCATTCATGGCATCAGGCGACATGAATGAGTCACTCATGGCATCAGGTGACATGAATGAGTCACTCATGGCGTTCGGGGTGGGCTAGAGCGAAACCACCGACACCGGCAAAGCCGGATTCGCACTGAAGTCCAGAGCCGCAGTCGGACGCTTGGCCGCCACCACATGCGCACCCAGAGCCGCGATCATCGCGCCGTTGTCCGTGCACAGCCGCGGCCGCGGGACACGCAGCTCGATGCCCGCCGCCGCACAACGCTCGGCCGCCAGCGAAGACAACCGTGAGTTCGCCGCCACCCCACCGGAAATCACGAGGGTCCCGATCCCCTGCTCCTTCGCCGCGCGGATCGCCTTCATCGTCAGCACATCCGCGACGGCCTCCTGGAACGACGCCGCGACGTCGTCCACCGGGATCTCCTCGCCGCGTCGCACGGCGCCTTCGACCCACCGCGCCACCGACGTCTTCAAGCCGGAGAACGAGAAGTCGTTCTTCGCGTCGCGCGGGCCGGTCATGCCACGCGGGAACGCGATCGCCGCCGGGTTGCCGTTCTTCGCCGCCTTGTCGATCGGCGGACCGCCCGGGTACGGCAGGCCGAGCACGCGCGCGACCTTGTCGTACGCCTCGCCGGCCGCGTCGTCCACAGTGGACCCCAGCTCGGTGATCTCGGACGCGATGTCGTCGACGCGCAGCAGCTGCGTGTGCCCGCCGGAAACCAGCAGCGCCAGGCACGGCGTGGGCAACGGCCCGTGCTGCAGCGTGTCCACCGCGATGTGCCCGGCCAGGTGGTTGACGCCGTAGAGCGGCACGTCCAGCGCCGTCGCGTAGGCCTTCGCCGCGGAGACGCCGACGAGCAGCGCGCCCGCCAGGCCCGGCCCGGCCGTCACCGCGATGGCGTCCACATCGGACAGTGCGAGCCCGGCTTTCTCGAAGGCGCGCGAAGTCGTCGGGACCATCGCTTCGAGGTGCGCGCGGCTGGCGACCTCGGGCACCACGCCGCCGAAGCGCGCGTGCTGCTCGACGCTGGAGGCGACCTCGTCGGCGAGCAGCTCCACCGCGCCGTCGTCGTGCAGGCGGACCAGGCCGACGCCGGTCTCGTCGCACGAGCTCTCGATGCCCATGATGATGCGTGACATCAGCCCGCCACCCCGTCTCGCGTCCGCGCCGGGCGGACCATCGTGTACGCGTCGGCGCCGGAAGGCTGGTAATAGCGCTTCCGGATGCCGAGCCGTTCGAAGCCGTGGCTCTCGTACAGCGCGAGGGCCGAGTTATTGTCCGTGCGGACCTCGAGGAACACCGGCGCCTCGAACTCGTCGGCGCGCTCCAGCAGCGCCCGCAGCAGCGCCTTGCCGATGCCCTGGCGCTGGTGCTCGGGCGCGACGCCGATGGTGTGCACCGTCGCCTCGTACTCACCGCGGCGGCGCCCGACGACGGCGAGCCCGGCGTACCCGAGCAGCTCGTCCCCCTCGTCCGGGCGCGCGGCGAGGTAGAAGTTGCCCATGTCCAGCTCGGAGTGGAAGGCGCGGGAGCTCCACGGGTCGTCGCCGGGGAAGAGGATCTTCTCGATCTCGACGCACCGGGCGATGTCCCGTCGGCGCAGCGGCTCGAGTCTCACGGCGTGGTCACCCGCTTCGGCGCCGTGGGCTCGGCGGCGTCGGGACGGCGCAGGTAGAGGGGTGTCAGCGGCGCCGGGGTTTCCTTCGCCAGCAACGCGCTCCGAGCGGCCTTCACCAGCCCGGCGGGCGACGGGAAGCGCGGCTCGACCGGCCGGACGTCGAGCGCGGCGGCGTACAGCACCGCGCCGTCGCCGGCCGCAACCCTGACGTCGGTCCCGAGGTCGGCCGGGCGCTGCACGTGCGGGCCGTCGGTCCGGTTCCCCGCGGCGTCGTAGGCGGCCCAGTAGACCTCGCGGCGGCGCGCGTCGGTGAGGACGAGGAAAGCGCCCTCTCCCTCGGCGACGTCGGCGGCGAGCGCGTCGAGGCTGCACACGGGGTACACCGGGATGCCGAGGGCGTAGCCGAACGCGGCGGCGGTGGCCATCCCGGCGCGCAGGCCGGTGAACGGACCGGGCCCGACCCCGACGACGATCGCGTCTAGGTCCTTGAGGGACACTCCCGCGGCTTCGGCGGCGGCCAGGGCGTGCGGGGTGATCAGCTCGCCGTGGGCTCGAGGGTCGACCGTGACGCGGTCACCGCGCGTCTCGACCCCGCTGTCGTCCACCGTGACGACGCCCGCGGTCACGGCCGGGGTCGAGGTATCGATCGCCAGTACCAACACGGTGAGCAAGCGTACGACCTGCGTCTTCGGCAGCTTGCTGCAGGGGACTGATCCGCACGGTAACGTGCCAGACGAGTCCGACACTGGGAGGTCCCCGCGGTGCCCGACCCGTTGTTCCCCACCCTCACGTCAGGTTCGGGCAAAGAGGCCCTCCGCTTCGGCGAACAGGCCTTGACCTACGCGGAACTCGCCGCGGTCGCCGGGAGTCTCGCCGCCGGGCTGCCCCGCGGCCGGGTCGCGGTCTGGGCGACGCCGACCCTCCACACGAGCGTCGCCGTGGTCGCGGCTCTGCTCGCCGGTGTTCCCGCGGTGCCGGTCAACCCGAAGATCGGTGAACGCGAGCTGGCGCACATCGTCGCCGACAGCGAGCCGGAGCTGGTGCTGGCCGAGCCGGGTGCCGAGCTGCCCGAAGGCTTGGCCGCGCTGCCGCGCCGGGACATCCCGCTGACCGGGTCCGCCGCCGAACCCGCGGAAGAGCCGGACGCCGAGGCGCCCGCGCTGATCGTCTACACCTCGGGGACCACCGGCCCGCCGAAGGGCGTGGTCCTCCCCCGCCGCTCGATCGCCACCACGCTCGACGCCCTCGAGGACGCCTGGGGCTGGACCGCGGACGACGTCCTCGTGCACGCCCTGCCGCTGTTCCACGTGCACGGCCTGATCCTCGGCATCCTCGGCCCGCTGCGCCGCGGCGGTTCGGTGCGCCACCTCGGCCGGTTCTCGACCGACGGCGTCGCGCGGGAGCTGTCCGCGGGCGCGACGATGCTGTTCGGCGTCCCGACGATGTACCACCGGATCGCCGGTGAGGTCGGCGCGGACCCCGCCCTGGCGGAGGCGCTTCGCAAGGCGAGACTGCTCGTCTCCGGGTCCGCGGCCCTGCCGGTGCACGACCACCAGCGGATCACCGCGGCGACCGGTCAGCAGGTCGTCGAGCGCTACGGCATGACCGAGACGCTGATGAACACGAGCGTCCGCGCGGACGGCGAGCGCAAGCCCGGCACCGTCGGCGTCCCGCTGCGCGGCGTCGAGCTCCGGCTGGTCGGCGACGCCGGGGAGACGATCGACGACACCGAGAACGTCGGCGAGATCCAGGTGCGCGGGCCGAACCTGTTCACCGAGTACCTCAACCGCCCGGACGCGACCGCGGCCGCGTTCGACGGCGGCTGGTTCCGCACCGGCGACATGGCGACGCGCGACTCCGACGGGTACGTGCAGATCGTCGGGCGCAAGGCGACGGACCTCATCAAGAGCGGCGGGTACAAGATCGGCGCCGGGGAGATCGAGAACGCGCTGCTCGAACACCCCGGCGTCGCGGAGGCGGCCGTCACCGGCGAGCCGGACGACGACCTCGGCGAGCGGATCGTCGCGTGGATCGTGCCCTCCGGCAAACCGCCGACGGCCGAGGAGCTCGCCGACCACGTCGCCCGGCTGCTCTCGCCGCACAAACGGCCGCGGGTCGTCCGGTACCTGGACGCGTTGCCGCGCAACGACATGGGCAAGGTCATGAAGCGGGCGCTCGGTGCCTAGGCGTCCGGCGCGCGAAGTCGTCGAGGCGATTTCGAGCGGCTTCGAGGAGTTCACGACGCCGTTGCGCGACGAGCCGGCGGACGGTCCGATCGCGTGGCCCGGCTACCGCGAAGCACGCTCCGCCGCCGAAGAGCGCACCGGCGAGCGGGAGTCGGTCGTCTGCGGGACGGCGAAGATCGGCAACGTCGAGGCCGTGCTGATCGCGTTCGAGTTCGGATTCCTGGGCGGCTCGCTCGGGCAGCGCACCGGCGACCGGATCGAGGCGGCGTTCGCGCACGCCCGCGACGCGCGGCTGCCGGTGGTTTCGCTGATCTCGACCGGCGGCAGCCGCATGCAGCAGGGCATGCGCGCGTTGATGCAGCTGCAGCGGGTCGCCCGGGCGGCGGCGCTGACGCGGTCGTCGGGGATCCCGCAGGTCTCGGTGCTGCGCGACCCGACCACCGGCGGCGGCTGGGCGACGCTCGGCGCGGGCGCCGACGTCATCCTCGCGCTGCCCGAGGCCCAGGTCGGCTTCGCGGGCTCGCGGGTGCGTCCGCCGGGCTCACCGGAGGCGTACACGGCCGAGGCGAAGTACGAGTGGGGTCAGGTCGACGCGCTCGTCTCCCCGGACGAGCTCGGCGCCGTGCTGGAACGGTGGCTGCGGCTGTTGACCGCGCGCTCCTCGGCGGCCGCTCCGCCGCCTTCGGCGCTACGAGCGGCTTCACTGCCTTCGACGGGCTGGGAGGCGGTCGAGGCGGCCCGATCACCCCGGCGGGCCCGGGCGGTGGAGTACCTCGACGCGTACTTCGACTGGCGCGAAGACATCAGCGGCGACCGCTGCGGCGGCGTCGACCCGGGTGTCGCGTGCGGCTTCGGCTGGCGCGACGGCCGGACGATCGCCTACGCGGCCCAGTGCGGCACCCCGACGTCACCGGCGGGCTTCCGGACGGCGGCCCGCCTGGTGCAACTGGCGTCCCGGCTGGCGATCCCGGTGCTGACGCTGGTCGACACCCCGGGCGCGGCCAACGACGCGGCGGCCGAACAGGCGGGCGCGGGCGGCGCGATCGCGGCGATGTTCGAGGCGGTCGCGACGGCGTCGGTCCCGGTGACAACGCTGGTGATCGGCGAAGGCGGCTCGGGCGGAGCGCTGGCGTTCGCGGCCCAGGGGTCGACGTGGGTGGCGCCGGACGCGTACTTCTCGGTGACGTCCCCGGAAGCCGCGGCGGCGATCTTGAAGCGGCCGGCTTCGGAGGTGCCGGACATCGCGAACCAGCTGCACCTGCGGCCCCAGGACCTGGTGGAGCTGGGCGTGGCGCGGGCGGTCGTGAGTCCGGCTCGATGATGGACGTCCGATCAAGGTCCATTCGTGGTTGGATCTTGTGATGGGGTATCGACTCAACAGGCGAGCAGCGTTCGGTCTGGGGACCGCCGTCGCCGCTGGAAGCATTCTGGCCGGCTCTCCGGCGTACGCGCAGGAAGCAGATATCGAGGCCAGCCCGGCCACACCGGACCGGGCCAGGCAGAAGGTGAAGCGCGTCTACGACACCGCGGCCGCTGAGGCAGGCGGCATCTGGAACTCCTACATCAGTGTGGCCGACGACATGGCCGTCGACGTGGCGTCCGACGAGGTAGTCGAGGCGTACAGCGTCAACAAGGTGGCCGTCGCGGTCACCTTGATGGACAAGATCGACCGTGGCCTGCTCACCCTGGACCAGCAGGTCCAGGTGCCGGAGAGCATCGTCGTGCCGGGTGGTGACGGCATCATCATCCTGGACAAGGCGTACCCGAGCGCGTTCACGCTGGGCCACGTCCTGTCGCTGTTCCTCACTGTTTCGGACGACACGTGCGTCCGGCTGGTGGGGCTCGTGGTCCCGGCCGCCGAGATCAACCAGATCCTGGTGACCAAGGGCTTCCCCAAGACCCAGGTCACGCCGGTGGCCAACCCGAACCGCTACTTCCTCGGCCAAACCACTCCGCGCGAGACCCACGACCTGCTGAAGGCGCTGGTCGCGGGCACGTTGCTGAGCCCGGCGTCGACGGACTACCTGCTGTCCATCCTGCGGTCACAGGTGGCGTTCACCGACGGCATCCGGCGTGAGATGTCGTCCGTCGATCGGGCGAGGATCGCCACGAAGGCCGGCTGGCTGAACGACGGCCGCAACGAGGCGGGGATCATGTTCGACGCCGCGGGCAAGCCGGTGTTGATCTACTCGATGTTCGCGCACGGCCAGGCGAACCCGGAGGACTTCGGGGCCACACACCCGGTCCGGCAGGCCACCGCGAAGATGGGGCCGAAGTTCCTGCGCGCGGTCGACAAGATCGCGGGCGCCGGCACCAAGACGTTCCGGGCCCCGGCCTACCAGCAGTACAACGGCGGCTGAGCGCAGCT
Organism: Amycolatopsis sp. NPDC104819; assembly: GCF_055583145.1. Classification (NCBI taxonomy): domain Bacteria; kingdom Bacillati; phylum Actinomycetota; class Actinomycetes; order Pseudonocardiales; family Pseudonocardiaceae; genus Amycolatopsis; species Amycolatopsis sp. NPDC104819. The sequence goes on from NZ_JBVJON010000003.1 coordinate 497,170, forward strand.
ACCGAGGTCGTGAGTGGTAATTCGGGTTAGAACCCTAATTACCACTCACGACATCTTGGCGAGCTCCGGAGTCCGGTCGGCCCAGGTGCCGTGCGGTTCCAGGGTCACCTCGCGGACGTCGTCTTCGCGGCGGTCCAGCCGGACCACCAGGTAGTCCTCCGAGAGACGCTCGGCCGAGCCCTCGCCCCACTCGACGACGATCGCCGAGCGCTCCAGGTCCGTGTCCAGGTCGAGGTCGTCGAGCTGGGACAGGTCGCCGCCCAGGCGGTACGCGTCGACGTGCACCAGCGGGACTCCCGCGGCGCCGGCCGGGTGGACGCGGGCCAGCACGAACGTCGGGCTGCTCACCCGGCCGCCGACGCCGAGGCCGGCCGCGATGCCGCGCGTGAGCGTTGTCTTGCCCGCGCCGAGCGGGCCGGCCAGGAGCACCAGGTCACCGGCGCGCAGGGAGCGGCCGAGCACCCGCCCGAAGTCCATCGTTTCTTCGGGCGTCGGGAACACCATGGTCAACGGGGCCACCACCAGTTTCGCCGGGACGAGGTTTCGCCGTCCACACCGGAACAGCGTTGCAGGAGATCGATCAGATGGCTGTTCACCAGCTCGGGCTGCTCGAGCTGCACCATGTGCCCGGCGCCGCGCACCCGCACCAGCTCGGCGTCCGGCAGCTCGGAGGCGATCCGCTCGGCGTGCGCGAACGGCGTGAAGCGGTCCGAATCACCGCCGATGACCAGCACTTCCGCGTGCTTCAGCCCGGCCAGCGCGGCGTAGCGGTTGTGGCTGCCGAGCGTGTCGACGAAGTTGACGAGCCCCTTCACCGGGGTCACTTCGAGCATCTCGAGCATGAAGTCGACGAGCCTCGGCGCGACGTCGCGGCTGCCGAACGCCAGCCGTCGCACGGCTTGGCGCGTCAGCTGCCCGCCGGCCGCGCGCACGAACTCGACCAGCCCGGGCTGCCAGCCCGCGAGACCGCCGGCGGCGCGCGTCAGCGGGTTGTACTTCGAGAGCAGCGAACGCGGCAACCCGCGTGCGCCCACTTCGCCCGCCGCGGTCGCGATGAACGCGACACCCGCGACGCGGTCTTCGAAGAGCGAAGGGAACTCCGCGGCCAGCTCCATGATCACCATGCCGCCCATCGAGTGCCCCATCAGCACGATGGGCCCCTCCGGCACCACGGACCGCAGCACCACGTCCAGGTCGCGCGCCAGCTGCTCGATGGTCGACGTCTCCGCCGAAGCCGCGCCGGAAAGGCCGTGGCTGCGGTGGTCGTAGTACACCTGACGCACCCGAGGCAGCCGAAGCGACGCGAGGTCGCGACGCTGGAAATGCCAGCAGCGCCGCGAAAGCGCGAAGCCGTGCACCCCCACGACGGTCAGTTCGGGCTTGCCGCCGTCCTCCGGATCGATCTCCTCGACCGAAAGCGGCGTGCCGTCCTCGGCCGCGACCGTGGACGTGCGGTCCGGCTTCAGCTCCCCCAGCGGCTCGTCCACGTACGGATCCTCACTGTGCCGCCGCTGCTGCGCGGCGACGATAGCGGCGGCGGCGGTCCCGGTGGCGATGGCCCCGACCCCGCCGGCGATGGCCAGCAGTCGACGTGAAGGTGTCACGAGCGCTCTCCCGAATACCGGCGCCGGACCCGCGGGCGGTACATCGAGGTGACGATCTCGTAGTCGATGGTGCCCAGCTTGTCGGCCCATTCCCGGGCCGTCGGCTCACCCTGCGTCCCGGCGCCGAACAGGACGACCTCGTCGCCGACCGCCGGTTCGTCGTCACCGCAGTCCACGACCAGCTGGTCCATGCAGACGCGCCCGGCGACCGGCCGCCGCTGCCCGCCGAGCCACACGTCCATCCGGCCGGACAGCGACCGCGGCACGCCGTCGGCGTACCCGGCCGGCACCAGCGCGAGGTTCGTGTCGCGCGCCGCGGTCCAGGTGTGCCCGTAGGACACCGACTCCCCGGCTTCGACCCGCTTGACCAGCGCGACCGCCGACCGGAACGTCATGGCCGGGCGCAGGTCCTCGGCCTGCGGCACTGGGTTGAGCCCGTACATCGCGATGCCCGGCCGGACGACGTCGAAGTGCAGGTCGGGCCGCGTCAACAGGGCCGCCGAGTTCGCGAGGTGCCGCTTCGGGTCGAGCCCGGCGGCACGCGCGACGTCGTAGGCCTCGGCGAAGCGCTTCGCCTGCGCGTCGATGGAGGGGTGGCCCGGCTCGTCCGCGCACGCGAGGTGGGACCAGATCGCGACGACCTCGACCCGCGGTTCGGCGGCCGCCGCTTCGACCAGCTCGGCCCAGCGGGCGGGCGGGCAGCCGTTGCGCGAGAGGCCGGTGTCGATTTTGAGGTGCACACGAGCCTGGGTACCCGCGGGGACGGCGGCCGCGATGCGACGTAGCTCACCCAGCGAGCTGGCGGCGAGGTCGACGTCGGCCTCGATGCCCGCCGCGAAGTCGACCTCGGGGACGTCCAGCCAGCTGAACAGCCGGGTCGTGATCCCGCCTTCGCGGAGGGCGAGGGCCTCTTCGAGGGAGCACGTGCCGAGCCAGCTCGCGCCGGCCTCGACCGCGGCGCGCGCCACCGGCAGCGCGCCGTGGCCGTAGGCGTCGGCCTTCACCACGGCCATCACCTCGCTGCCGGGCGCACGGGCGCCCAGCAGGGTGAGGTTGTGGCGGATGGCGTCGAGGTCGATGTCGACCTGGGCCCTAGGGAAACTGGAGGTCATGACGTCCTCCAGTTTCCCATGACCGGAGGTCAGGACAGGCGCGCCCCGGACTTGGCCGAGAACACGTGCAGCTCGTCGGGACGGATCCGCAGGTGGAGCGTGTCGCCCATGGTGGGCGGCGTGCGCGGGTCGACCCGGGCGACGACGTTGGACTTGGTGCCCTCGGCGTCGGTCTCGGCGAGCTTGCCGTAGACGTAGGCGTCCGAGCCGAGCTCCTCGACCAGGTCGACCTTGATCGGGATCGAGCTGTCACCCTCGCCGACCACTTCCAGCGACTCGGGCCGGAAGCCGAGGGTCACCGTGTCGCCGTCGGCGGCCTGGATGACCTCGCGGGTCAGCGCCACGCTGCCGCCACCCAGCTCGGCGCCGTCAGCGGTAAGCTTGGCTGTGACGAGGTTCATGGCCGGTGAGCCGATGAACCCGGCCACGAAGGCGTTCGCGGGCCGGTCGTAGAGGGCGCGCGGGGTGTCGCACTGCTGCAGGAGGCCGTCCGACAGCACGGCGACGCGGTCACCCATCGTCATGGCCTCGACCTGGTCGTGCGTGACGTAGACGGTGGTGACGCCGAGGCGGCGCTGAAGCGCGGCGATCTGCGTACGCGTCGACACACGCAGCTTCGCGTCGAGGTTCGACAGCGGCTCGTCCATCAGGAAGACCTGCGGCTCGCGCACGATCGCGCGGCCCATCGCGACGCGCTGGCGCTGACCGCCGGAGAGCGCCTTCGGCTTGCGGTCGAGGTACTGCTCGATGTCCAGCAGCTTCGCGGCGTCGAGCACCTTCTGCTTGATCTCGGACGCGGGGCGGCCGGCGATCTTCAGCGCGAAGCCCATGTTCTGCGCGACCGTCATGTGCGGGTACAGCGCGTAGTTCTGGAACACCATCGCGATGTCGCGCGAGCGCGGCGGCAGCTGCGTGACGTCGCGGTCGCCGATCCAGACGGCGCCGTCGTCGATGTCCTCGAGGCCGGCGAGCATGCGCAGGCTGGTCGACTTGCCGCAGCCGGACGGGCCGACCAGCACCAGGAACTCACCGTCGGAGATCTCCAGGTCCAGCGCGTCGACCGCGGGGCGCTCGGAACCCGGGTAACGCCGGGTCGCCTTGTCGTAGGTGATGGAAGCCATCGGTCAGTCCTCTCCGAAAGTCCGCCGGACCCCGTAAGCCGCTTCGCGGGCTTCGAGGTGGCGCTGCTGGATCCGGTGGCCCTCGGCGCGCTGCGCCTCGGTCGGCTCGTCCAGCTCGAGCCGCGTCTGAGTGTTTTCCTGCCAGGACGGGGGTTCCGCACTGGAAGCCAGGGCCCACGCCGCCTGCCGCGCCGCGCCGACGGCGACGTACTCGGCGACTTCGGGCAGCTGCACGGGCACGCCGAACACGAGCGGCGCGATCGCCTGGACGGCCCGCGACTGCGCGCCCCCGCCGATCAGCAGCACGCGGCGGACGTCGAGACCGTGCGCGCGGACGGCGTCGAGACCGGCGGCCAGGCCGCACAGCATGCCTTCGACGGCGCTGCGCGCGAGGTTTTCCGGTGTCATGTTCGCCCGGGTCAGGCCGGTCAGCGAACCGGTGGCGTCCGGCAGGTTCGGCGTGCGCTCGCCGTCCAGGTAGGGCAGGAAGGTGAGGCCGCCGGCGCCGGGCTCGGCCCGCAGCGCGAGCCGGTCGAACTCGCTCAGCGTCGCGCCGAGCATCGCGGCGGTCGAGGTGAGCACGCGGGCCGCGTTGAGGGTGCAGGCCAGCGGGAGGAAGCGGCCGGTGGCGTCGGCGAACCCGGCGACCTCGCCGGTGGCATCGGCCGCGCCGGTCTCCGCGACGCCGAACACGGTGCCGCTGGTGCCGAGCGACACGACGACGTCACCGGGCTGGAGTTCGAGCGCGAGTGCGGCGGCCATGTTGTCGCCGGTGCCGGCGGAGACGAGCACGCCGTTCGCCGTGTGGCCGGCGGTGTCGGCCGGGCCGAGCACGGTCGGCAGCTCCGGCGTCCGGCCGCCGAAGGCGTGGGTCAGGACGTCGAGGCGGTAGGCGTTGTCGGACGGTGAGAAGTAGCCGGTGCCGGAGGCGTCACCGCGGTCGGTGACCGGGTCGCCGCCGGTGAGCTTCCAGGTCAGCCAGTCGTGCGGCAGCATCACGCGGGCGACGCGATCGGCCAGCTTCGGCTCGTGGTCGGCCAGCCAGCGCAGCTTCGTGACGGTGAAGCTCGCGACCGGCACCGAGCCGACGGACTTGGCCCAGACCGACGGCCCGCCGAGCTCGGTGATCAGGTCGAGCGCCGACTGCGCCGAGCGCGTGTCGTTCCACAGCAGCGCGGGCCGGACGACCTCGTTGTCCTCGTCGAGGGTGACCATGCCGTGCTGCTGGCCGCCGACCCCGATGGCCTGGACGTCGTCGAGCAGGCCGCCGGTCGCCTCCTGGAACGCGCCCCACCAGGCGGCGGGGTCGACCTCGGTGCCGTCCGGGTGCGGCGCGCGGCCGCTCCGGACGATCTCGCCGGTGCGCGCGTCGCACACGACGACCTTGGTCGACTGCGTGGACGAATCGATGCCGGCCACCAGCTCAGCTGTCATAGGGCTGACCCTCCTCGACGTGTTCGACGATCTCGATCGTGGTGCCCGCGTTGAGCGCGGCCTCGATCTCCTCGGTCGGTGTGGTCTCCCCGGTGATGAGCAGGTCGTAGTCCCCGACGTCGCCGTGCGCGTAGGTCGCGGTGCGGCCGAACTTCGAGTGGTCGACCACGAGGACGTTCCGGTTGGCGACCTTCAGCGCGGCCTTCTTGAGCTCGGCGTAGTCGCGATCCGGGTGGTAAAGCCGCCCGACGGCGACCGCCGTGACCGACACGAACGAGACGTCGGCGCGGATGGAGTCGAGCAGGCCGAGCACCTCGGGCCCGGCGCAGGAGTCGTACTCCGGCGAGTAGCGCCCGCCTGCCAGGACGACGTCGGTCTTCGGGCCGAGCAGCCGCGCAGCGTGCAGCGAGTTGGTGACGACGGTGAGGGCGTCGATCTCGGCCAGGCGCTTGACCAGCGGCAGGAGGGTGGTGGAGTCGTCGACGAAGACGGTCTGCCCGGGTTGGACGTGGTTCGCGGCGGCTTCGCCGAGCGCTTCTTTCTCGCCGTGGTGAAGGGTGTCGCGGAAGCGGGCGGCGGTCTCGATGGTGAGCGCCGGATAGGCCTCGACCTTGCCGCGGAGCTTGCGCAGGAGCCGGCGTTCGGCCAGGTCGTCGAGGTCGCGGTGGATGGTCATCAGGCTGACCCGGAACTTCGTCGTCAGGTCGTCGATGCGGACTTCGCCCTGCTCGATGACGTGGTCGAGGATGTCCTGCCGCCGCTGCTCGACCACGGCATCGGACGGCCGGGTCTTCCGGTCTCCAGATGCTGTGCCGCCGCTCACACGGCATTCTTACCAGATTTACCGCCCAGAGTTAACAGGCAACTCGATAACTTCTCTCCTGGACTCAGGACGCGAGGAAGCGGATCGAGCGGATCGCCTCCGGGATCGCGTGGACCAGGGCCGAGGAGGACGTCGGGGCGTTCTGGGCCGCGATCGCGCCCGCCAGGGAGTGCACGTGGGCCGCCGTCGCCGCGGCCAGCCATGGGTCCAGGCCTGCCGCCAGCAGGGAACCGAGCAGGCCCGACAGGACGTCGCCCGAACCCGGGGTCGCCAGCCACGCGCCGTGGGGCTTGTTGACCGCGACGCGGCCGTCCGGGGCCGCCACCACCGTGACGTGCCCCTTCAGCAGCACCACCGCGTTGTACTTCTTCGCCGCTTCGCGCGCCGCCGTCACCCGGTCCGCGCCCGGCTTCCGGCCCATCAGCCGCTCGTACTCGCCCGCGTGCGGGGTCAGGACCAGCGGGGTGTCCGGGTCGCGCGCGTCGAGGACCTCGGGTGACTTCGCGATGATCGTCGTCGCGTCGGCGTCTGCGCACACCGGGAGGCCCTGGCCGAGCACGTACCGGACGACGTCACGACCCTCCGAGCCGGTGCCGATGCCCGGTCCGACCGCCCACGCCTGCACACGGCCGGCGTCCGCGACCGTGCCCGTCGCGATGACCTCCGGCCACTGCGCCCGGACCACGTCCGCCGCGTGGCCCGCGTACCGGACCATCCCCGCCGTCGCGCGGACCGCCGAACCGGCCGTCAGGACCGCCGCGCCCGGGTACGTCGCCGAGCCCGCCGCGACGCCGACGACGCCCTGGCTGTACTTGTCGTCGTCGGGGCCGGGCACCGGCCAGGCCGCGGCGACGTCGGCGATGTCCAGCCGCTGCAGCGAAGGGTCGGCCAGCTCGAGGCCGATGTCGACCAGCACGACCTCGCCGCACCACGACGGCGCCAGCACGTGCACCGGCTTGAGCGCGCCGAACGTGACCGTCCGGGTCGCCTTCACCGCCGGGCCGTCGACCGCGCCGGTGTCCGGGTCGACGCCGCTGGGCAGGTCGACCGCCACGATCGGCGCTTCCACCAGCGAAACCAGCCGTGCCGCGTCCGGGCGCAGGGAACCGGACGCCGAGATGCCGACGATCCCGTCGACCACGACGTCCGCCCGGGAAATCCACTGTGGACCGTCCTCGGCGGACACCACACGCCCCTTGGCCCGGCGCAACGCCGCGAGCCCCGCTTCGTGCGCCCGCGAGCCCAGCAGGACGGCCGTGACGGCGACTCCGCGTCGCCGCAGGAACGCTCCCGCCCACAACGCGTCGCCGCCGTTGTCGCCGGAGCCCACGAGCAGCACAACCCGGCGGCCGGAGACACCGCCGGTGTGGTCTTCGAGCACGTCCGCGATCTGCACCGCGAGCCCGAACGACGCCCGCCGCATCAGCTCGCCTTCCGGCGTGACGGCGAACGCCCGTGCCTCCGCCTCGCGAATCCGTTCCGTGGTCCAGATTCCCTGCACGGCGAAGGCCTCCCGTTACTCGACGGTGACAGACTTCGCCAGGTTACGCGGCTTGTCGACGTCGTACCCGCGGGCGCGGGCGATCTCCGCGGCCAGCACCTGCAGCGGCACGGTGGACACCAGCGGCTGCAACAGCGTCGGCACCGCGGGGATCTCGATCAGCTCGTCCGCGAACGGCCGGACCGTCTCGTCACCCTCTTCGGCGATCACGATCGTGCGGGCGCCGCGGGCCTGGATCTCGCTGATGTTCGACACGAGCTTCGAGTGCAGCACCGCGCGTCCCTTGGGCGACGGCATCACGACGACGACCGGCAGGCCCTCTTCGATCAGCGCGATCGGGCCGTGCTTGAGCTCGCCGGCCGCGAAGCCCTCGGCGTGCATGTACGCGAGCTCCTTGAGCTTCAGCGCGCCTTCGAGGGCGACCGGGAACCCGACGTGGCGGCCGAGGAACAGCACCGCCTTCGAGTCCGCGATGCGGCGGCCGAGGTCGCGGACCTGGTCCACAGTGGACAGTACCTTCTGGACGGCCGCGGGCATGGCCTCGAGCTCGGCGAACTCGCGCGCGACCTCGTCCGGGTACTTCGTGCCGCGGGCCTGCGCCAGCGCCAGGCCGACCAGGTAGTTCGCCGCGATCTGGGCGAGGAACGCCTTGGTCGAGGCGACGCCGATCTCGGGCCCGGCGTGGGTGTAGAGGACGGCGTCGGACTCACGCGGGATCTGCGCGCCGTTGGTGTTGCAGACGGCCAGGACGCGCGCCTTCTGCTCACGCGCGTGCCGGACGGCTTCGAGCGTGTCCGCCGTCTCGCCGGACTGCGACACGGCGACGACCAGCGTCGCGCGGTCGAGCACCGGGTCGCGGTAGCGGAACTCGCTGGCCAGCTCGACCTCGACCGGGAGCCGGCACCAGTGCTCGATGGCGTACTTGGCGACCAGCCCGGAGTGGTAGGCCGAACCGCAGGCGACGACGAAGACCTTGTCGACGTCGCGGAGGTCCTGGTCGGAGATGCGCTGCTCGTCGAGGATGATCCGGCCGTTGTCGAAGTGCCCGCGAAGGGTGTTCGCCAGCGCCTCCGGCTGCTCCTCGATCTCCTTGAGCATGAAGTACTCGTGGCCGCCCTTTTCGGCGGCGCTCAGGTCCCAGTCGACGGTGAACGGCTTCGCCTGGGCGGCGTCGCCGTGGAAGTCGGTGACCTCGTAGCCCTCGCGGGTGATCACGACGAGCTGGTCCTGGCCCAGCTCGACGGCCTCGCGGGTGTGCTCGATGAACGCCGAGACGTCGGAGGCGACGAAGTGCTCGCCCTCCCCCACGCCGACGACCAGCGGCGACGACCGCCGCGCGGCGACGATGGTGTCCGGGTGGTCGGCGTGCGTCACGACGAGCGTGAACGCGCCTTCGAGCCGTCGGCAGACCCCGGCGACGCTCGCGACGAAGTCACCCTTGGTGTCCCCGTCGGCGTAGGCGCGCGCGATCAGGTGCGCGGCGGTCTCGCTGTCGGTGTCGCTGGCCATCTCGACGCCGTCGGCCTCGAGCTCGGCGCGGAGGGTGGCGAAGTTCTCGATGATGCCGTTGTGGACCACGGCGACCCGCTGCGAAGTGTCGCGGTGCGGGTGCGAGTTGCGGTCGACGGGCGCGCCGTGGGTGGCCCAGCGGGTGTGCCCCATTCCGGCGGTGCCGCCGAAGCTGTCCCGGCCGACCTTGTCGAGCTCGGCCTCCAGGTTGGCCAGCCGGCCCGCCTTGCGCTCGACGGTCAGCTCGCCGGCGCCGTCCAGCACCGCGACACCGGCCGAGTCGTAACCGCGGTACTCCATGCGCCGGAGCCCGCCGAGGACGACGTCCAGAGCCGGGCGGTGCCCGACGTATCCCACGATTCCACACACGCGGACAAGCCTAACGAGGGATTTTCGGGGGGTTGACCGGGTCTGGAAACCCGGCTTGACCTGGGGAGATGTCGCGGGTGGTGGTCCGGACCAATGCGGTGTCACCCACACGTGGGTCCTTGTTTTGCCCGCCACCCCGACGCCTGATTGTGACTACGGACGGCGGCACCGCGTCAAGGCGGGAAAGATGCCTTGACCCGGTGTCGCCGTCCGTGTTCTGGCTTCGGATCGGGGTGGGGGAGGGTCTGGGTGGAGTTCGACCCGTTTCGCTCGCCCGGGGCGGCGAACGAGCCTGCTCTGGCCTCGCACAGTAGGGTTCCGGCCATGGCCAGCAAGCCCAAGCAGCTGCTCGCGGAGTTGACGCACCCGGGTCCGCATGAGGTCCTGCGGGGCGACCTTGCCCTGGTCGGGCTGCCCGGGGTGGTCTTCACGCCGCGCTCCGGTCTCGGGCTGCCCGCCGTTGCCTTTGGGCACGGGTGGCTGCAGCCTCCCCATCGGTACCGGCAGCTTCTCCACCACCTCGCCAGCTGGGGCATCGTTGCCGCCGCTCCGGCCACGCAACGCGGCCCGCTGCCGTCGCACCGGCTGCTTGCCGCCGATCTCCTCACCACCCTCGACGTTGTCACCACCGTGCGGCTGGGGCCGGACGGCATCAGCGTCGATCCGGCCAAGCTTGGCCTCGCCGGGCACTCGACCGGGGGTGGCTCCGCCGTCCTCGCCGCGGCGCAGGACGCTCAGGCCGAAACGCCGCGGATCAAGGCCGTTGCCACCATCGCCGCCGCGCAAACGCTTCCGCCTGCCACCGAGTCGGCGAAGCTCATCACCGTGCCCGGGCTGCACCTGGCCGCCGAGGAAGACCTCGTCGCTCCCAAGATCGCGCACGCCGAGGCGATCACCGATGCCTGGGGCGGCGAAGACGTCCAGCTCCGGACCCTCGGGAAGGCGACGCACCTGGGTGTCACCGAGGGCAAGCACTGGTCGCAGCTGGTCATGCACGGCAAGCCGCACCGGGGCACCCAGCGGCTCACCCGCGCGCTGTTCACGGCCTTCTTCCTGACCCACCTCACCGGCACCGACAAGTACCGGTCCCTGCTCGACGCGGACGTCAAGCGCGCCCCGATCGAGCGGGAAGAAGAACCCGCCCACTGACACGCGAAAGGCCCGGCCGAAGCCGGGCCTTTCGACGGAACCTCAGACCAGCCAGCTCGTGCTGGAGAAGTCGTCCTCGTCCTCCACCGGACGCGCGTGCCGTCCTCGCCGCGGCTGCTCCGCGACCGGGGGCGCCGGTGGCGGTTCCGGAGCTGGCTCCGGGCGGGGCGGCGCCGCGCTGGGCGCCGCATAGCCGGCGAAGCTGTTCGTCGGCTCGGTCTCGTCCTCGACGCCGAACTCCATCAGCGACTCGCGGTTCTTGTCGGCCAGCGCCTTCTCCGTGGCCCAGCCGCCCGCGCTCTGCTTGCGCTTGTTGAGCTCGTCCATGTGCTCGGCGTACTTCTGCGCGGCGGCCATCTCCTGCTTCAGCCCCTCGCGCGCCTGCGCCTCGGCCTCGGCGACCCGGCGTTCGCGCAGCCCCCGCTGCTCGTCCTGCTCCCGCGCCGCGGCGTCCATCGTGGACACCGCCGCGCGGTACCGGTCTTCGGCGCTGCTCATCGGCCCTCCTCAGCCCTCGTCACCGGTCGTACCGGATCGAGCGGTCACCCTCGTCGTCCAGCGAGCCGCTGATGCGGCCCTTCGCGCCGCTCGTCTCGAAGACGTTGCCCTCGATGCGGTACTGGCTGGCCCCGCGCTGCTGGTCACCACCGCCGCCCCCGCCCGGCGCGCCACCCATGCCGCCCATCATCCCGCCCATGCCCCCCATGCCGCTCATCCCGCTGGCGGAGCTCGCGGCGGCCTGGTGCGCGCCCGGGTCGACCGGGGTCGCGCCGAGCCCGCCGCCGTCGGACATCGGGACCGCCGCGTCACTGGCGCCCGACTGGGAACCCGGGTCCAGCGAGACCGCGCCGGCGAAGTCCGCCGAGCCGCCGCCGGTGACCGCGGAGCCGAAGTCGCTCGCGCCGGCCGTCGACGTCGCGTCGGCCCCGGCCCCGGCCCCGCCACCGCCGGCGCCCGCGTCGGCCGTCGCGACCGCGGGTTCCGCGCCGGCGGAGCCGCCGAAGTCACCGGAGAAGTCCTGGCCGCCCGGCGTGCTGAACCCACCGCCGCCGCCCGAAGCGGACGCGGCTTCGCTGTGCGTGAAGCCCGGGTCCGGGTTGGGCGGCGCCGGGTCCTTCGTCAGCGGCGACTCGGCGTCCGTATCGTGGTGGACGGCGGAGCCGTTGCCCGTCGAGGAGCCCTCCGACCCGGTGCCCGGTGTCGGGTCGTTCTTCAGGTCGCCGGCCTTCGGGTCGTCCTTCTCGTCGAGCGTGTACGTCGTCGGCTCGCCCTTGCCGTCGTCGACGGTGACGACCGTCGGGCCGTCCGGGCCCTCCGGCCGCTCGGCCGTGATCTCGAGGTTGCCGTCCTTGATGTGGATCTTGCCGTCGGGGCCCGGCTTGTAGGAGCCGTCGGCCGAGGGCTGCCCGTCCTTGCCCGGCTGCTGGCTGCCCTGCGGGCCGAAGCTGCCGTCCTTGGCGGCGTCGGCGCCCTTTCCGTCGGCGTCCTTGGCCGCGTCGGCCTTGTCGTCGTCACCCCAGTCGAGGTGGTAGTCCTTCTTGTTGCCGTGGCCGTCGTCCACGGAGATGTCCTGCTTGCCCTCCTTGTCGGGCTCGGACATCTCGATCGTGTTGTCACCCTTCTTCACCGACACGGTGTCGGTGTCGTCGGTGTCCTTGATGGCCTCGCCGGTCGTCGGGTCGATCGGGTACGGCTTGCCGGTGTCCGGGTCGACCTCGAGGGGCTGCCCGGTGATCGGGTTCTTGCCGTCCTCGGGCTTCGCCGGGTCCTCGGGCTTCGCCGGGTCCTCGGCCTTGGGCGGCTCCGCGGTCGCCGACGGCGTCGTGGCCCCGCCGCCGCCCGTGCTGCCCCCGCCGCCGGTCGAGCCGCCGCCCCCGGTGGACCCGCCGCCGCCGGTGTCGCCGCCGTTACCGTTGTGCGTGTCACCGCCGCCGGTGTCGTCGCCGCCCTTGCCGTCGCTCTTGGCCTCGGTCAGCTGGTTGCGGTAGCCGTCCATGAACCGCGCGAGCGCGCCGAACTGCTGGTCGATCGTGTCCTTGGCGGACTTGCAGGAGCCGTCGAACGCCTTGATCAGGCTCTGGAACTCGGTCGTGAACGCGCCGTCGCGCCAGTAGCGGCAGACCTGGCGGCCGTAGTCCTTGTTCTCGTCGTTGAAGCCGCAGTCGTCGTTCTGCAGGCGCTCGGCGAGGTTGGTCTGGTTGCCGTTCTTCGCGTTCACCGCGTCGACCCAGCCGGCGACCTTCATGAAGTCGTCGAACTCTTCGGTCTCGCCGTTCGCGATCTTGAGGACGTCGCGCGCCATGGTGATGTCGGCCTGCGCGATCGTCGTGCGGTGCAGCGCGAGGACCTCGTCGACCTTCTTCTTGACGGCGTCGTAGACGTGCGTCACGGTCTCCGGGATCAGCTTCGCGGCGCCGTCGATCTGCTGCGACAGCTCCTTGGCGTGCGGCTTGATCGTCTCGTCGTACTTGATCTCGGCCGCGTTCGCGCCCTTGCCCTTCCACTCCCCGAAGAGGGTCTGGAGCTCGGTGTCGCTCTTGGTCAGCGTGTCCTCGACGACCTTGTGCGCCTTGCCGAGGTCGTCGGCCTCGGTGAGGAACTTCTGGAACTGGATCCCGCGGTTCTCGTGGAACTTGTCCTTGAGGTCCTTCTGCGCGTCGAGCTGGCCGGTGCCGCCCTTGATCTTGTTCCAGATGTCGTTGGTCCACAGCACCAGGAAGTCGACGGTGACGTTGCCCTGGTCGAGCATTTCGTCGGAGCTCTTCGCGCCGGCCCCCAGCGTCGGCGTGGCGATTCCGTCGAGGTTCTTCTTCGCGTCGTTCTTGCGATTGGTCTCGCGCTGCTGTTCCTGGCCCTTGGCGGCCGATTCCTGCTTCGCGCGGGCGACGATCTCGTCGGTGTCGTCGTTCTCGAGAACGCGGTAACCGTCGTTGTCGCCGTCGGAGTAACCCTCGATGTACTCCTTCGCGTACCTTTCTTCTTCGTCGTTGAAGTTGAAGGTGTTGCGGTCGTACTCCTCCATGAGCTCTTGCTTCGTCGCCATGGAGACGTTCGGGTCGTCGAGGACCTTCTTGATTTCCGCCCAGTCGGCCATTACTTGCTCCCCGCCGACGTCGCCGTCGAGCTGGCGTTCTGCTCCTGAGCGGTGTACTTCGAACCGGCGGTGCCGATGCCGCTGCCGAGGTTCATGAGCGCGTTCGACAGCCCGGTCATGCCGGCGCCGATCTCGTCGATCCCGGACTTGTACTTCGGGAAGCCCTCACCGTGGACGCGCCCGAAGTCCGCCTGCGCGATTTCGGTCGGCGCGACCTTCTTGGCTTCCGCGGCCGGGTCGTCGGCGGCGTCGTTGAGGCGGATCTGCGCCCGCGTCATCGCCTCCGAACTCGCTTCGTAACCGTTTGGCATGGTCGGCTTTCCCCCTTCGATCCACGGCCCCTGTTCCGGGTGTCAAGACTGTGACGCACCCGGTCGCGATTCGGTGCCGTCGCAGATGCACACAGAGTCTAGCGTTCGGCCGCCCGCCCGACCTGGGCTTCGGCGAAGTGCACTCACCCGGTGGGGCGCTGCGCCGCGATCGACTCGGAAACCACTTCGGCGACCCCGCGGACGTCGACGAGCCGGTCGAGCTCGTCCAGGTCGACCGAGACGCCGAAGCGCACCTCGACCCGCGCGAGCAGCTGGACGCGCTGCCGGGACGTCATGCCGATGTCGTCGAACGGCGTGGTGTCGGTCAGCTGCCCGGGCTCGAGCTGCAGGGCGGTGCCGACGATCTTCCGGATCTCCTCGGCGAGGGCGGCGTCATCCATGGCGCCCATTCTCGCCCCACCAGCGGTCGCGGGCGGCGGCGCGGGACACCTTGCCGCTGGAGGTCCGCGGCACCGCGCCGGGCCGGACCAGCCACAGGGCGCGCAGCGGCAGGTCGTGGCCCGCCGACACCGCGCGCCGCACGGCCGTCGCGACCGCCTCGTCGTCCGGCGTGGCACACCCGGCCACCACGGCGACACCCTCGCCGTGGCCGTCTTCGACGGCGAACGCGGCGACCCGGCCCGCGCGGACCGCCGGGTGGGCGGCCTCGACGGTCGCCTCGATGTCCTGCGGGTAGTGGTTGCGGCCGTCGACGATGATCAGGTCCTTGCGGCGGCCGGTGACGTAGAGCAGGCCGTCGTGGACGAAGCCGAGGTCGCCGGTGCGGAGCCAGCCGTCCTCGGTGAAGGTCTCGCCGCGGTCCGGCCGGCCCCAGTACCCGTCGGCGACGTTGGGACCGGACACCCAGATCTCTTTGTCGACAATGCGGACGCGCTGGCCGTACGGGCGGCCCACCGAGACCAGCTCGCTGTGGCCGAACTTCGTGACGGTCGGGCCCTCGTCCCCCGCGCTCGCGACGAACACCGTCGCCTCGGCCAGCCCGTAACACGGCTTGAGGGCGGCCCGCGGCAATCCGAACGGCGCGAAGGCGCGGTGGAAGGCGTCGAGGCTGGCCGCGCGGATCGGCTCGCTGCCGTTGAGCACCGCGTTGACGTGCGAAAGGTCGACGTCCACCAGCTCCCCCGCCGCCTCGGCGGCCAGGTCGAAGGCGAAGTTCGGCGCCGCGGTGATCGCGCCGGGGTGCTCGGCGAGCAGCCGGATCCAGCGCAGCGGGTCGCGCACGAACTCCATCGGTGTGCAGAACACCGAGTGCGCGCCGAGGAAGACGGGCGTGCCGATCAGCAGCACGAGCCCCATGTCGTGGAAGAACGGCACCCAGCCGGCCAGGTGGGTCGACGCGTCGGCGTGGTAGCACTCGGTCGTCTGCCAGCAGGCGGCCACGAGGGCGCGGTGCGAGATCACCGCGCCGGCCGGGCGGCGCGTGGAACCCGACGTGTACTGCAGGTAGGCCGGGTCGGTCATCACCACGTCAGCGGGCGGCTCGGTGGTGTCCGGCTCGATGTCCTCGACGGCCAGTGCGAGGCCCGGCGGGACCTTGTCCAGCAGGTTCTTCGAGGTCAGGCAGGCCGCCGGAGTGGCGTCCGCGAAGGCCGACTCGATCCGCGCGCGGCCGGTCCGCCCGGTCGGGACCGAAAGCGGCACGGCGACGCGCCCGGCGTAGAGCGTGCCGAGGAACGCGACGACGTAGTCCAGGTCCTGGCGGGCGACGATCGCCACCCGGTCGCCGGGCCGGGTCGTGCGCCGCAGCTCGCGGGCGACCCCGCGGACCCGGTCGAGCAGGCGCGGCCAGCTCAGCGTGTGGTCGACGGGTCCCGGGTACGTGCGGCAGGTGAACGCGGGCCGGTCGGTGGCCGCGTTGCGGAGCAGGTGGGCCGTGAACGGCGTGCTCAGGACCTCGTCCGGGACGTCTGCGGGCGGCACGGCCCCATCCTGCCCTACCGTGGGCAGGCGATGGACGAGTTCGAGCGGCACGGGATCCGGGTGGTCTCCGGCCGCGACGCGTGTGTGCACGCCCTGCGTTCCCCGGACCTGACCTCCGACCCCGGCGGCGGCTCACCGAGCGTCCTGCTGCGCGACGGCGAAGGCCACACACGCGTGCGCGGGGTCCTGCGGGAGATCATCGCCGGGCTCGAGCCGCTGCCGGAGTCGCTGCGCGCGTCCATCGAGACGGTCGTGAGCGAGCTCGGGACGTCGTTCGACCTCGTGCGCGACTTCGCCCGGCCGATCGCGGGCGCCGTCACGGCGGCGGTGCTGGGGGTCGCGCTCGACGACGTCTTCCTGGACCACCTGGAGCGGACGACGGCGAACCTCGACGTCCTCGGCGGCGGCGACCGGGCGGCCCAGGCGTCGGCGTTCCGGCTGTCGGTGCAGCTCGGCCGGGCCACCGCCGGGCCGGGCGGGCTGACGGCGTTGCGGGAGGCGCACGCGGCCGGGCGGATCGACGACGACGAGCTCGCCATCAACCCGGTGGTCCTGGCGCACGCGGCCTACGAGAACTCGCTGAACTTCCTGGCCTGCGCCGGGCTGGAACTGGCCTCTTCGCGCCCGCGCGGTGTGCGTGACCTGGTCACCACGGTCTGCCCGGCCCGGTACGTCCTGCGCTTCGGCCCGGACGGGCCGGTGGCCGTCTCACTGGCCGACGGCCTGCCGTTCGGCCTCGGGCGGCACGCCTGCCCGGGCTCCGGCGTCGCGCTGGCCGAGGGCGAGATCGCGCTCGGCGCGCTGGCGAAGCTCCTGAGCGGCGGGTGCCGGGTGGGCGAGGTCCGGTGGAAGACCCACCCGGTGTTCCACGGCCTGGTCTCGGCGCAAGTTGTCGTGGGGGGGGGGGGGGGGGGGGGGCGGCCCCCCCCCCCCCCAAGGGGGGGGGGGGGGGGGGAGAAGGACGGCGGGGAACTGGGTGACGATGCCCCGGGCGCGTCTTGGGGTGTGGGGC
>NZ_JBVJON010000003.1:514159-705680 GCF_055583145.1 Amycolatopsis sp. NPDC104819
GGGGGGGGGTGTCGGGGAACCCCCCCTCTTTTTTTCCCGGTCTTGGTTGGGGGGGGGGGGGGGGGGGGGGGCGCCCCCCCCCCCCCCCCCCCCCCCCCCCCCACGACGGGGTTACGAGACGGCTGAGACGACGCCGGCGAGCCGGTCGGCCGCCGCCTGGGCCGTGGCCTGGGCCGGGGCCTCCACCATCACGCGGACCAGCTGTTCGGTCCCGGACGGCCGCAGCAGCACCCGCCCCTCCTCGCCCAGCTCGGCCTCGACCTCGTCGACGGCGTCGCGGACCTCGGTCGATCCGGCCACCGCCGCCTTGTCCGCGACCGGGACGTTCACCAGCACCTGCGGCAGGCGGTTCATCACGGCCGCCAGGTCGGCGAGGGACTTGCCCGTCTCGGCCATGCGGCTCATCAGGCGCAGCGCGGTGAGCAGGCCGTCACCCGTGGTGGCGTGCGCCGGCAGGACGACGTGCCCGGACTGCTCGCCGCCGAGGGCGAAGCCGCTGGCGCGGAGCTCCTCGAGGACGTAGCGGTCACCGACCGCCGTCGTGACGACGTTGATGCTGTGGGCCTTCATGGCCAGGTGCAGGCCGAGGTTGCTCATCACGGTCGCGACCAGCGTGTCCTTGTGCAGCTCACCGGACTCGGCCAGCGCCAGGGCCAGCACCGCCATGATCTGGTCGCCGTCCACGAGCTCGCCCGCGGAGTCGACGGCCACGCAGCGGTCGGCGTCGCCGTCGTGGGCGATGCCGAGGTCGGCGCCGTGCTTGACGACCGCCTCGCGCAGCTTCTCGGGGTGGTTCGAGCCGCAGTGGTCGTTGATGTTGATGCCGTCCGGCTCGGCGAACAGCGCGACGACCTCGGCCCCCGCCCGGCGGTAGATCTCGGGGGCGGCGGCCGACGACGCGCCGTTCGCGCAGTCGACGACGACCTTCAGACCGGCGAGCGAGTGCGGCGTGACGCCGAGCAGGTGGGTGGCGTAGCGCTCGAGGGCATCGACGACGTCGTGGACGCGGCCGACGCCAGTGCCGGTCGGGCGGATCTTGCCGTCCGCGAGACCGGCCTCGATCTCGTCCTCGATGCCGTCGGGGAGCTTGTGCCCGCCCGCGGCGAAGAGCTTGATGCCGTTGTCGGGCATCGGGTTGTGCGACGCGGAGATCATCACACCGAGGTCGGCCTCGAGCGAGCCGACCAGGTAGGCGACGGCCGGCGTCGGCAGCACGCCGACGCGGAGCACGTCGGCCCCGGCGGAGGTGAGGCCCGCCACGACGGCGGCCTCGAGCATCTCACCGCTGGCGCGCGGGTCGCGCCCGACCACCGCGACCGGCCGGTGCGAGCGGTCGTGTGCGGCCAGCACGCGGGCGGCGCTGGCCGCCACCGCCAGCGCCAGCTCCGGCGTCAGCTCGGCGTTGGCCAGGCCACGGACCCCGTCGGTACCGAACAGGCGTGCCATCGATGGACCTCCTCAGTGCGGTTACGACAGTGCAACCACCACGACAACGTAGCGGCCCTCCCGGGCCGCGCTACCCCTGGATGTCGCTCCGGACCCCGGAAACGACACAGTCTGTGAAAACGCCGAAGCGCCCATCCGATGGACGGATGGGCGCTCCGGTGGGTTGCGCCAGGGGCGCGATCAGCGCTTGCTGTACTGCGGGGCCTTGCGGGCCTTCTTGAGGCCGTACTTCTTCCGCTCCGTGGCGCGCGCGTCACGGGTGAGGAAGCCGGCCTTCTTGAGGGCCGGGCGGTCGTCGGCGTCGACCTCGATGAGCGCACGGGCGATCGCGAGGCGCAGCGCGCCCGCCTGACCCGAGACGCCGCCACCGTGGAGGTTGGCGAAGATGTCGAACGAGTCCGGCTTCTCGACCAGGACCAGCGGCTCACGGATGAGCTGCTGGTGCACCTTGTTCGGGAAGTACTCCTCGAGGGTGCGGCCGTTGAGCTTGAACTCGCCGGTGCCCGGGACGACGCGCACGCGGACGACGGCTTCCTTGCGGCGGCCGACGGTCTGCGCGTTGCCGCCGGCGGCGCGCGAGGGACGCGGGGCGGCCTCGGACTCGCTGGTGGCGACGGGGGTCTCGCTGGTCGCGACGGCGCCGGTCTCGGTCGCCTCG
The DNA here is from genome assembly GCF_055583145.1 of Amycolatopsis sp. NPDC104819. NCBI lineage: Bacteria > Bacillati > Actinomycetota > Actinomycetes > Pseudonocardiales > Pseudonocardiaceae > Amycolatopsis > Amycolatopsis sp. NPDC104819. The sequence goes on from NZ_JBVJON010000003.1 coordinate 516,264, forward strand.
GTCGTGACCTCGGCGGTCTCGGTCTCGGTGCTGGTCACAGACTGTTCCTCACTCACTGCGCGACCTGCGCGATCTTGGTGATCTCGCGCACCTGCGGCTGCTGCGCGGTGTGCGGGTGCTGCGGGCCGGCGTAGACCTTCAGCTTCTTCGCCTGGGCGCGGCCGAGCTTGTTCTTCGGCAGCATGCCCTTGACGACCTTCTCGAGAAGGTGTTCGGGCTTGGAGTCGAGCAGCTCGCCGAACGAGCGCTTCCGCAGACCGCCCGGGTAACCGCTGTGCCGGTACGCGAACTTCTGCTCGCGCTTGTTTCCGGTGAGCGCGACCTTCTCGGCGTTGACGATGATGACGAAGTCACCGGTGTCCACGTGCGGGGCGTAGGTCGGCTTGTGCTTGCCGCGCAGCAGCGTGGCGACCTCGGTCGCGAGCCGGCCGAGCACGACATCCTCGGCGTCGATCACGTGCCAGGCACGAGTGACGTCGCCGGGCTTGGGGCTGTACGTGGGCAAGGGTCTACCTCGTCGTCAACATTGCGTGTGGGTTCTGTGCGGGCCTAGCGCTGATGCGCCGCAACGCACAACGACATATGAAGATACCCCCACGTCCGCCGCGGCCACGCATCGGGGGTGGGTCCAGGGGCCGGAACAGTCCCGGCCCGCAGCGACTGTACCCGGTTTTCCGGCCGAAGTGCCTGCACTCGCCACCCCGACACGCGAGGATGAGACGATCCGGGCGACACGGTGCTTTCCAGCGGAGCGGGGGACGGCGATGAGCAGACGACCGACGGCGATCTTCGTCCTGGCGGCCGTCCTGGCCCTGGTCAGCGCGTGCGGCACGGCCAAGGCCGGGACCGCGCTGCCGAAGGGCGACGACGCGGCGGACTACGTCGGCGGCAAGTTCGAGCAGGTCATCGGCAAGCTCGGCGACGCCATCACCGACACGCGCGACGTCACCAACTCGCTCGACGCCTACTTCAAGTTCGACGACAAGTGGATCCACAGCACGGTGACGTCGGCCCGCACCGGCAGCCCGGAGAGCCGGGCGGTGCGGCACCGCTCGCAGAAGAACCCCGACGAGATCATCGACACGTACACCCCGGCGGACGGCGCGGTCGAGTACACCTACCTCGGCCCGGTCTACGTGCAGAAGGGCGTCTCGCCGACGGCGTGGGTGTCGATGCCGAAACCCGAGGCCGGCCTGATCGTGCCGTGCGCCTGGGGCGGGGTGCTGACGCCGTGCCGGATGGCGGACTCGACGGTCGACGCCTACCAGGCCGACAAGCGGGCCGTCCGCGGCGCGAAGAGCCTCGGCGACGGCAAGACGGCGCTCACGGTCAACGTGCCGTTCGAGGTCTTCGTCAAGAACAAGGTCGAGATCCTGCCGCAGAGCCTGGTCGACCAGGTCGGGCCGGAGCTGAAGAAGGCCGCGATCCCGACCACGATCACGCTCAACCCGGACGGCAGCCTGGCCTCGTTCGTGATGGAGGCCAAGTTCGCCGGCGACGGCCACCAGCTCGAGCTCAAGTACGAGTTCAAGTTCACCGGCAAGGCGAGCCTGCAGGACATGCCCAAGCTGCCGGACCCGGCGCAGATCACGGTGCTGCCCGACCGCGCGGCGATGGACGACTTCTACCGCCGGCTCGGCGAAGCGCAGGGCCAGTGACCACGACCCGAGGTGAACGCCGATGACCCAGCCGCCCGACCCGCGGCAGCCCCAGTGGTGGCAGCCGCCGGCGAACCCGCAGCAGCCGAACCCGCCGGCGTGGCAGCCGGAGCAGCAGCCGACCGGCCCGCACGCCGGCCAGTGGCAGCAGAACCCCGAGCCGCCCACCGGCTCGTACACGGGCCAGTGGAACCCGGCGCAGCCCGGCACGACCGGCTCGTTTTCCGGGCCGTGGCAGCCGAACACCACTCCAGGTGGTGGCTGGCCGGCCCAGCCGGGAACACCACCCGGCGGCGGTCCGGCACAGGGGCAGCAGCAGTACGGCGGCGGGTTCCAGCCGACGCAGTACGGCGGCCTGGGCGCGTTCACGCCGGAGCCGGCCCGGAAGCCGAAGTCGAAGAAGCCGTTGCTGATCGCGGGGATCGCGGTCGTGGTCGTCGTGCTCGGCGGCGGCGCGGCGTGGCTGCTGGGCGCGTTCCGCGGGGACGTGCTCGACCAGCAGTCCCTTGAGGACGGTGTGGTGAAGGTCCTCAACGAGAACTACGGCGAGCCGGACGTGAAGAACGCGCAGTGCCCGTCGAACCAGGCCGCCCACAACGGGACGACGTTCGACTGCACGGTGCAGATCGGCGGCCAGGAGAAGAAGGTGACGGTGCGGGTGCTGAACGACCGGCCGGAGTACGAGGTCGGCGCGCCGCACTGAGTTTTGTTGCGGGTGAAGCGGAAGCGAACGAGCAGAACGGGCAGTCCGCGGCACCGCGTCCACATTTCCCCACCGCACCAACGAAAACGGCGGGCCCTGCACCGAAGTGCGGGCCCGCCGGCGTGTTTCCGGGGGCTAGCGGCTCAGAACAGGCCTTCGACGGCGTTGTCCGTGGCCTGGTAGCCGTCGGCGATCTGCGGGAGGGCGGCGGCGATCTGGGCCAGAACCTGCTTGAGGTCCTCGAACTTCTGGTCCCAGGTGCGCTGAGCCGCGTCGTAGGACTCCTTGGCCGAACCGGTCCACGTGGTGACCAGCGGCTTGAGGTCGTCCTTCAGGCGGTCGAACGCCTGCTGCAGCTCGCCACCGGTGCTGTTGCAGTCATCGGCGGCCGCGTGGATGGTGGCATAATTGACGACAATGCCGGCGTCGCTGGGCATATTCGCTCCTTCGGTGCTGAGAAAGTTTTGGTGTACGGGAAGAAAAGTTCAGGGGTGAAGCTCAGCCGAGCGCTTCGAAGCCCTTGTTCAGGGCGCCGATGGTCTCCTGCTGCTGCTGCTCGGAACGCGCGTACTTCGAACCGGCCTCGCGGAGCAGGTCGGCGATGCGCTGCAGCGCCTGGTTCATCTGGCGGGCGTCGTCGTCGAACCGCATCATCACGTGGTCGAACGCCTTCTGCGCCTCGCCCTTCCACCCGGCGCGGGTGGCCTCGATGCGGTCGCGGAGCGTCGCGAGGTTCTGGTCCATGCCGGTGCGGACCTCGGTCACGCGGCCTTCGGCTTCGGTGAACTGCTGCGGTGTTCCCTGGAATCCACTCATGGTGGAACCCCCTTCGTAAGTGTTGTCGTCCGTACCGGGCTTGTTCGTTTGTACGGCCCTACGACGCAGACATTGCCATGTCCGGTTCCCCCTTGTCGTGGTTTGCCGGCAAGTAGTTGCTTGCGGGAACGCTGGCGTCCGGAACCGGTCGCCGCCGGTATTGGCCGCGTGCCACGACACGGCGATGCGTCACCCGAAAATGCGCGCCCTACCAGGGGAGTTAGCACACGCACAGCGATCACGCGCCGAGGCTCAGCGATCCCGATTCATGATTCGCATCTGGGAAAAGTCCTCCTCGTCGTCACCCGTTCGAGGGGGCCGGGCGGGAGATTGCGAACGCGAAGGAACCGAATCGGCGGGATCGGGAACCGGAACGGACAGTCCCCGGGCGCGGCGGAACCGTTCGGCGGCGGCGCGCAGCGTGCCCGGGGTCGGGTCGCCGGACTTCACACCGCGGCCGCTTCGCTTGAGCAATTCGACGTTTTCGCTGTGGTGACGCCGGTTGCGCGCCACGGCGTTCCCCGCGACGCGCCGGGCGTGCGTCACCGCGTCCTGGCCGATCCGTTTGAAGGACGCCGCGGCGCTTTCGAATTCCTCGGACGGCACCGCGCGCCCTCCTCTCAGTTCACGATTTCGGCGGTGCGCACGGCCTGCGTGCACGCCGCGTCGACCCGGCCCTTCAGCTGGTCCGTGGCGTACTGGCAGCCGACGTGGACGCGGACCCGGCCCTTCGCCACGACGTACCAGTCGACCTGGATGTCGGGGCGGTCCGGCTTGACCTGGTGGTAGAAGATCACCGTCCGGCCCGCGTACGACGCGCTCGGGTTGTACGCGCTGTACTGCTGCCGCGGGTCGGTCTCCACGCCCCGCCGGAGCTCGTCCGCGAGCTTCTGCGGGTCGGCGGTCGCGTCGTAGTCCATGACGTACTCCTGCGCGACCAGCAGGTCGTTGCCGTCGCGGGACTCCTGCGGGTGGATGACGACCTGCCGCTCGGCGACGCGGTCGTCGGTCTGGACCCAGTCCTCGGGCGCGACGAACTTGAAGTCGTACTGCGAGAGCGTCCGGCCGCTTTCGGGCTGGGCGCCCGAGTCGCTGAACACGAAGATCCCGCCAACGACGAGCGCGGCCACGACGACCACCGCGCCCGCGACGATCCCCCACAGCTTCCGGCGGCTCTTCTTCTCCGGCACCGCGGAGGCGCCGCCGGGGCGGTTGCCGCCCGGGGCCGGCTGCCCCGCGGGCGGGGTCCACGGCGGCCGGGCGACCGGCTGGCCGTGCGGCGGTGAGGGCGGCGGTGACGGCGGCGGGCCCCCGCGGTTCGGGAACCCGTTGGCGGCGGGCGGGCCCGGTGTGCGCGGCGGCGCCGGACGCGGGCCGGCGTCGGCCGGACGCTGGCCGGCGTCGGCCGGGCGCGGGCCGGCGTCACCGGGCCGGACGACCTCGGTGCGCTGCGCCGCCGGGCCGAGGGCGCCACCCGGGACCGCGCCCATCCGGGCCATCGCCTCGCCAGGGAGCGCGCCGGTGCGGTCCGGGTCGACCAGCACGGCCCGCAGCGCGCCGCGCGCGACGACCGTCTCCGGCTGGTCCAGGCTCGTCGGCACGACGCCGGTGCGTTCGTGCACCAGCCGCGAGATCATCGGGATCCGGCTCGACCCGCCGACCAGGAAGATCGCCGTGAGCTGCTTCGGGCGCAGGCCCGCGTCGCCGATCGCCGCGACCGTCAGCTCCACCGCACGGCCGAGCGGGGCCGTGATCAGCCGCTCCAGGTCCTCGCGGGTGACGTGCGCGTCGGCGAACGGCGGGGGCATCGGCACGTCGGTGTAGGCGTGCCGGGAGAGGGTTTCCTTCGCGCCGCGCACGTCCTGGCGCAGCACCCGGCGCCGGCGCCGGTCGACCAGCTCGCGGCCTTCGACGAGCTGGCGCCACGCGTCCTGGTCGGCCCCCGCCACGAGCGAGCCGACGTGCTCCAGCAGCGCCTGGTCGATGTCCGCGCCGCCGAACGCCGGGTCGCCGCGGGTCGCGAGCACCTGGAAGCCGCCGCGCTGGGGGCGCCCGGAGCGGTCGCGGGCGGGGTCCGGCGGGAGCCGGCGGACCACACTGACGTCGACCGTGCCGCCGCCGAGGTCCAGCACCGCGAGCGCGTCCCCCGGGCGGCCGCTGAACTCCACGGTGCGGTCGTTAGTCACGTCCTGCGGCGCGAACGTCGCCGCGTGGTAGACCGCCGCGGCGACCGGCTCCGGCACCAGCGCGACCTCGCGCGCCAGCCCGCCCGCGGCCTGCCGCAGCAGCCGGGTGCGGATGGCGCCCCAGTCCGCGGGGTGGGTCAGCACGAGCAGGTCGACCTCGGCCTCGCCGGCGAGACGGCGCGCTTCGGCGACCGCCCGGCCCAGGACCGCGTGCACCACGTCGGTGACCCGCAGGACGCTGTCGCCGAGCAGCAGCTCACCTTCGTCGATGCGACGTTTCGGGTTCGGCTCGTAACGCGACGGGTCGACGGCCGCCTGCCGCTCGGCCTCCTGGCCGACGAACAGCGTGCCGTCCGCCGCCGCGAACACCGCCGAGGACATCAGCGGCTGGCCGTCGATCACCACGACCTGCGGGTCGCGCCCGTTCACCGAAGCGACAACGCAGGTGCTCGACGTCCCGAAGTCCACCGCAACCCGGACCGTCACCAGCAGCTCCCGAAACAGTTCTTGTCGCGTTCCCCCGCGCCCGGCCGACGGGGCGATCCCTCGCGGAGGAACCTACCCTTCGCCGCCGGGCGTTCCGCCGCCGTCCTCAGTCCGGGTTGATCCACGACACCTGCATGAGCTGCTTGCCATACTTCCGGGTCAGCATCATGCCCCGGCCCGGCGGCATCGCGCTCGCCTTGATGTTGCCGACCAGCGCACCCTCGTCGCGGGAGCCGTTCATGACCATGCCCGGCGCCGCGATCTCCTTGAGCTTGCCGATGATCGGGTCGTACATCGCCTTCGACGCGCCACCGGTGCGCCGCACGACCACCAGGTGCAGGCCGACGTCCTTGGCCTGCGGCAGGAAGTCGGAGATCTTGCGCAGCGGGTTGTTCGTCGACGTCGCCACCAGGTCGTAGTCGTCGACCAGGACGAACAGCTCCGGGCCCTTCCACCACGAGCGGGTCTTCAGCTGCTCCTGCGTGACGTCCGGGCCGGGCAGGCGCCGGGTCATCGAGTTGAAGACGTCGCTGACCATGCTCTCCAGCTGCGCGGCCGACACCGCGTACCCCAGCAGCGAGTCACCCTGGACGAACCCGAGCATCGTGCGCCGGTAGTCGACCAGCAGGATCAGCGCCTCCTTCGCGGAGTAGCGCTCGGAGATGCCCCGGGCGATCTGCCGCAGCAGGTTCGTCTTGCCCGACTCGCCGTCGGCGAACGCGTAGAAGTGCGGCTCGGCGTTGAAGTCGAGGTAGATCGGCTGCAGGTCCTCTTCGTTGACGCCGATCGGGATCAGCTTCGAGTCCCGGACCTGGTCGAGCTTGAGCACCTCGTCGTAGGTGATCATCTCCGGCAGCAGCCGGACCTGGGGCGCGATCCGGCCGCGCCACGCGCCCTTGACCTTCGCGACCGCGTCGGCCACGCCGGAGGCGATCGTCTCCGGGTCGCTCGAGCCGTCGATCCGCGGGAGACCGCCCAGCAGGTGCAGCTTCTCCCGCGTCAGGCCCCGGCCCGGCCGCCCGGCCGGGATGTTCACCGCGACCCGGCGGTCGATGTCGGACTCGGTCGGGTCACCCAGGCGCAGCTCGAACCGGGTGCCGATCATGTCCTTGATCGCCGGGCGGATGTCCGCCCACCGGTTGGCGGCGATGACCACGTGCACGCCGTAGGACAGACCCTGCGTGGCCAGCCGGGTGATCGTCGTTTCCAGCTCTTCGAAGTCGTCGCGCAGCGCGCGCCAGTTGTCCACGATCAGGAACGCGTCCCCGAACGGGTCCTGGTCCGCGCGGATCTCCCCGCGGCGCTTGCGGTTGCGGAACTCGGTCATCGAGTCGATGCCCATCGCCCCGAACCGGCCTTCGCGCTCGGTCAGCAACGTGGTCAGCTCGGCCACGATCCGGCGCGCCTTGTCCGGCTCCCGCCGAGCCACCGCCACACCGCCGACGTGCGGCAGGTCCGCCAGACCCGCCAAGGTGCCACCACCGAGGTCGAGACAGTAGAACTGCGCCTCTTCCGGGGTGTGCGTCAACGCCATCGACATGATCAGCGTCCGCAGCATCGTCGACTTGCCCGACTGCGGGCCGCCGACGATCACACCGTGCCCGGCCGCGCCGGAGAAGTCCGCCCACAGCGGGTCACGGCGCTGCTCGTACGGGCGGTCGATGATGCCCAGCGGCACCTGCAGCCGGCCGTTGCCGAAGAAGCCGACCGGGGACAGGCCGCGGTCGTCGGTCGGGTTCAGGTTCGGCAGCAGCGTGTCGAGCGAGCTCGGGTCCTTCAACGGCGGCAGCCACACCTCGTGCGCCGGCGGGCCCTGCCCGATCAGCCGCGAGACGATGACGTCCAGCTCGCTGGGCTCGACGGCCTCTTCGGACTGCCGCTCCTCGACCTTCGGCGCCGCCTCGAGCAGCTCCGGTTCCGGCTCCTTCGGCAGCTCGACGAAGTCCGGGACGAACAGCTGCGGCCGCTTGTCCGCGCGGACCACGGTCGCCGCCGGGCCCGCCGCCTGGATGCCGGCCGGCCGGTAGGGGCCCGAGACGTAGGACGCCTTGAACCGCACCAGCGTCGAGGTGTCGAACTTGAGGTACCCGCCACCGGGCACCGACGGCAGCTCGAACGCGTCCGGCACGCCGATCGCGGCGCGGGACTCCGCCGCCGAGAACGTCTTCAGGCCGATGCGGTACGACAGGTGCGAGTCCAGGCCGCGCAGCTTGCCCTCTTCCAGGCGCTGCGAGGCGAGCAGCATGTGCATCTGCAGCGACCGGCCCAGCCGGCCGATCGCGACGAACAGGTCGATGAAGTCCGGCTTCGCCGCGAGCAGCTCGGAGAACTCGTCGCAGACGATGAACAGCGCGGGCAGCGGGTCGAGGTCCGCGCCGTTTTCCCGGGCTTTCTCGTATTCCCAGACGTTCTTGAAGTTACCGCCGTTCTTCAGCGCCTCCTGGCGCCGGTTCATCTCGCCGGCCAGCGCGTCCTTCATACGGTCGACCAGCGTGACCTCGTCCGCGAGGTTGGTGATGACCGCGGAGACGTGCGGCGCCTTGTCGAGGCCGAGGAAGGTCGCGCCACCCTTGAAGTCGACGAGGACGAAGTTGAGCGTGGACGACGAGTGCGTCGCCAGCATGCCCAGCACCAGCGTGCGGAGGAACTCCGACTTACCGGAACCGGTCGCGCCGATGCACAGGCCGTGCGGGCCCATGCCTTCGGCGGCGGCTTCCTTGATGTCCAGCTCGACCGGCTGCCCGTACTCGCCGACCCCGAACGGGACGCGGTAGCGGTCGCGGATCGGGCGGGGCCGCCACGCCTGCTGGACGTCGAAGGTCATCGGGTCGCCCGGGATGCCGAGCAGCTCCAGCAGCGACGGGTTGGACAGCAGCGGCTCTTCGTCGCTGACGTCCTGCCCCGCCGCGCCGCCGACGCGGTAGGGCGAGATGAGCCGCGCCAGCGACTCGGTCTCGACCAGGCTCAGGGTGTCCGGGCGGCCGAACCACTCGACCCCGCCGGCGCTGCGCGCGCCGAGCCGGTCGGCCTCCACGACCAGCCGGAGGCCGCGGCGGGCGGCGAGGTTGCCGATGGAGTCGGAGAGGTCGATCAGCGTGACGCCGACCAGGCCCTCTTCGAGGATGATCTGCTCTTCGCGGGTCACCTCGGCGTCGTCGACGATGATCACGACGTGCGGCTGGTCCGGCGCCGGGGTGGCGTTGCGGGAGAAGCGCTGGCGGTCACGCAGTTCTTCGTCGAGCCAGTTTTCGATCTGGGCCAGCGAACCGGCCATCATGCGGAGCTGGCCGATGCCGTCCGACAGCGTGGGGTGCTGGGCGTGCGGCAGCCACTTCGCCCACTCCCACTCCTCCTTCGCGCGGCCCGCGGTGGCGACCGCGATCAGCACGTCGTCCGGGCTGTGGAAGGTGACCATCTGGGCGAGCATCGCGCGGGTCAGGCCGCGGGTCAGGGCGCGGTCGCCCTGCATGCTCACCGCGGCGAACCCGCGGAGCGTGATCTGGGTCGGCAGGTCCGGCACGATCGAGTGCGCGCGCACGAACCGGCGCAGCGCGAGGGTGGCGATCGGCTCCAGCTCGTCGACCGGCCCGGTCTGCGGCGGGACCAGCCGCGTCGCGAGGCGGTGCGAGCTGCGCCCGACGCGCAGGTGCAGGAAGTCCTGGTCGTTCTGGCGGCGCTCCCACATCCGGCGGCTGGCGGCCAGCGACCAGAGGGACTGGGGGTCGGGGTGGACCCACTCGAGCGCGGCGCGCTGGTCGACCATCGCTTCGCGGGCGCGGTCGCGCATCTGGCCCAGGTACCGGAGGTAGTCCTTGCGGTCTTCGTCCATCTCGGCGCGCTTGGCGCCGCCGCCCTTGCCGCCCCCGCCGCCGGCCATCATCCCGAGCGTGCCGACGACCATCATGCCGCCCATGGCCATCATCATCGGGTTCCGGTTGCTGGCCTGGAACATGAAGACCATCATCCCGAGCGACGCGACGATCATGACGATCGGCAGCGCCTTCATGACGATGTTGCCGGGGATGACCCGCGGCACCTCGGGCGGCGGCTCGAGGTGCACCTCACCGCCCGGCGGGCGCGGTGCCGCCAGCCGCGGCGACTTCTTGAACTGCAGCGTGCTCATCGAAGGACCCCTCTTCAAACTCGACGATGGCGGCCACCGTTTTAGTGCACAAGGTGCGCGGACAACCTATCGAACGTCCCGGCGGAATTCCGGCGGATGCCGGATCCACCCGCCGGGCCCGCCCTGACCTCGCCTGACGAGTGTAGGGCCCGCCACCGACAGTAATGCCGGGCTCCGGCCGCCGACCAGCGGATGACGGTGAATTTCGGACGTTCGATGATGTCCGCGCCCGGGTCCGGTATAAGTTCCCCCGGGAGCAGTCTCATCAGAGCGGGGGCAGTGCAGTGGCTACGGGCACGACAGTTTTCAGCAGGGTGACGGTCGTCGCGCCCTCGACCCGGATCGACGTGGCGCTGCCCGCCGACGTCGCGGTGGCCGACCTCCTCCCGATGCTGCTGGACATGGCGAAGGAGTCGTCGCCGGACGGCGGCGCCCGCCACGGCGGCTGGGCGCTGGCGAAGCTGGGTGACGCCCCGCTCGACCCGAGCCGCACGCTGGCTTCGCTCGGCGTCGTCGACGGTGAGCTGCTGCAGCTGCGCAAGCGCAACGAGAACCCGCCGCCGCCGCTCTACGACGACGTCGTCGACGCGATCGCGGAGTCCTCCCCGGACAGCTTCCGGCCCTGGACCAAGGAAACGGCGAACCGCTTCGGGCACGTCGCGGGCGGGCTGGCGCTGGTCGCCGCCGCCATCGCGCTGTTCATGAGCGGGTCGTTCTACGGCGGCAGCGCGCTCGGCGCGGCCATCGCCGGCGGCATCGGCGCGATCGCGTGCGTCGCGGTCGGCGCGACGCTCGCCAAGGCCTACCAGGCGGAGGCGACCGGGGTGCTGATCGCCGCAGCCGGCGGCCTGCCCCTGGCGTTCGTGAGCGGCTTCTACATCGTGCCCGGGTTGTCCCTGCGGGCGAACCTGCTGCTCGGCGCGGTCCTCGTGATCATCGTCGCCTCGGTCTGCATCATGGTCATCGGCGCCGGCATCACGACGTTCATCGCGGCCGCGACCGCGGGCACCTTCGGCGCGCTGGCCTTCCTCTTCGGCACGCTCGTCGCGCACCCGGGCGCCGGCATCGCGGCCGGCACCGTCGCCGTCGCCCTCGCCTGCATCTCGGTCCTGCCGCGCGCCACGATCTGGCTCGCGAAGCTGCCGCTCCCGCACGTCCCGGGCAGCGCGGAGGAGCTCAAGGAGGACTCGGGCTTCCCCGACTACCGGGCGATCGAGCGCCGCACGGCGATCGCGCACAACTACATGACCGGCCTGATGATCGGCTGCGGCGCCACGGTCGCGGTGGCCGCGATCATCGCCGCCACCGCGCCCGGCGCGTTCGGGATCATCCTGGGTGTCGTCGCGAGCCTCGTCCTGATGCTGCGCGCCCGCGCGTACGCGAACGGCAGCCAGGCGATCGCCCTGCTCACCACGGGCCTGGTCTCGGCGACCGGGATCGCCGCCGGCTGGCTGGTTTCGGCGAGCGCCCAGAACCGCCTGCTCTACGTCTTCGGGGTGCTTGTCCTGCTGGCCGCGGGCGCGCTCGTGGTCGGCGTGATCTTCCCGAACCAGCGCTTCTCGCCGCCGCTGCGGCGCACCGTGGAGATCATCGAAGCGCTCTGCATCGCTTCGGTGCTGCCGCTCGCCCTGGGTGTGATGGACCTCTACACCACCCTGCGGCACCTGAACTTCAAGTGACCGGATCGGGTGACTCTCGGATGGTGGTAGGACGGCGTTTCGGCGCCACTCGGCGCACCACGACCGCGGTGCTGGCCGGCACGCTCGGCGTGCTGGCCCCGCTGGGCGCCGTGGCCCCGGCCGCGGCCCAGACGACATCGGCCGACGGCTACTTCGCGAGCCCGCCCCCGGTGGACATGAGCAAGCTGATCCCCGACTCGCGTCAGCCGGACAAGAAGTACAAGCCGTCGAAGGGGTGCGTCCAGCGCAGCACCCTCGGCCAGAACATCGTGCTGAAGAACCGGCCGTGGGGGCAGGACTACCTGCAGATCTCGGCGGCCCAGGCCATCGTCAAGGCGGCCACCGGCGGCATCGGCAAGGGTGTCCGGGTCGCCGTGGTCGACACCGGCGTGACGCGGCACCCGTGGCTGCAGGACCTCAAGTCGGGCGGCGAGTACGTCGCGAAGCCGGCGAACGGCCAGCCGGACGGGCTCGAGGACTGCGACGGCCACGGCACCGAGGTCGCCGGGATCATCGCGGGCAAGCCGGACAACCCGGAGGTCGGGTTCGTCGGGGTCGCCCCGGACGCGACGATCGTGTCCTACCGCCAGCTCAGCGAGAACTACGAGCCCGACACGTCGACGACCACGCCGCCCGCGAGCAACACCGCCGGCGGCACGCCGTCGTCGAGCACCAACCCGCCTTCCGGCACCGAGACCTCGCTTCCGCCCTCCGGCGGTGGTGGTGGCGGCAGCGGTGAAGGCGACCAGACGTCGCCCGGGCAGTCGAACGGCGGGCGCCAGCTGGAAAAGGCCGGCACCGCGGGCACCCTGAAGACGCTGGCCGAGATCATCCGCGGCATCGCCGAGCGGGGCGAGGCCGACATCATCAACATGTCGGTCGACAACTGCCGCGCCGCCACCGGCGGGATCACCGACGGCGAGCAGCAGGTCCAGGCCGCCGTGCACTTCGCCGCGGAGAAGGGCGTCGTGATCATCGCCGCCGCGGGCAACGCGACGGACACCTGCCCGCAGAACGACCAGCCGGACGCGAAGCGCCCCAAAACGATCGTGACTCCGCCGTGGTTCGCCGACGACGTCCTGTCCGTCGGCGCGATCGACGAAAACGGCGGCGTGGCGCCGTTCAGCGTCCACGGGCCCTGGGTCGGCGTCGCCGCGCCCGGGACCAAGATCACTTCGCTGGACCCCGCCGAGGGATCGGACGGGCTGGCCAACCTGACGTTCGAGAGCGGCGACAAGGCCAGCGAAATCCAGGGAACGAGCTTCGCCGCGCCCTATGTCGCCGGCCTGGCGGCGCTGGTCAAGGCCAAGTTCACGAACCTCGACGGCCGGGGCATCGTCAACCGGATCAAGCAGACCGCGCAGCACCCGGCCGCCGCGGGCGGTCGTGACAACTTCGTCGGCTACGGGGTGATCGACCCGGTGGCGGCGCTGACGGCGAGCCTGCCGTCGGAGGTGGGCGGCCTGGCGCCGATCCCGGCGCCGCAGCAGGCCCAGCTCCCGCCGGCCAACGACCGCGACTCGACCCCGATGATCGTGGCGCTGGCCGGCACCGGCGGCGGCGTCGCGGCGCTGCTGATCACGCTGTTCGTGATGCGCACCATCCGCCGCAACCGGCCCGAGGAAGCCGCTTCCCGGCGCTGATCCGGCGTCACGTCGCCGGGGGTTTCTTCGGCTTCGGGGCGTTTTCGTCCTCACCGATCACCGGGGGCGCCACCAAGCCCGGCTCCCCCAGCAGTTCCGACGACTTCACGATCGGCCGGTTCTTCGACGGGCGGCGGCCGCCCTGGCCGCCGCCGAACGAGCCGAAGCCCATCATCGGCATCATCGGCATGCCCGACGCGTTCTGGTGCGCCGCACTGTCTTCGGCCGGCTGGGGCGCCGCCGCGGCGGCGGGCTGAGCCGCGTCGGGGGTGCCCGCGCCCGTGTGCTTCGGCTCCGCGGGGTCGCCGTCGCCGCTCGCCGACGACGGTGTCGTCGACTCCTCGGCCGAGGACGGTGTCGTCGCATCGGCCGAAGAAGGCGAACCGCCGCCGGACGCGGTGTCCTCGTGCAGCGCGAAGCGCTCCTCGGGGTACCGGTGCGCGATCTCGATGCTGCGGGCCGTCGCGTCGGGATCGTCGACGCCGTCGCACAGCCGGTCGAACGCCTCGAGGACGTCCCGCGCCGTCTCGTAGAGCGCCTTCGCCGACTCCTGCGTCTCCCGCAGCTGGGTCCGCGCCCGGTTGGCGCCGCCGCTCGGCAGCGTCATCGTTTCGGAGATCAGGTCCGCGGCGTCGATCAGGACCTCGACGAGGTCGACGACGACGTGGCGGAGCGTCGTCACCAGTTCGTCGAGCGCGCCGGCGAGGACGGTCAGCGCCTCCTGGAGGTCGCCGCCCGCCGCGCCGATCTCCCTGATGTAGGCCACGAACGCGTCGGCGTCCCGGCCCTCCCAGCCGCCGTCGAGCCGGCCGAGGCCCTCGTCGAGCCGGGTGGACACCTCGGCCGCGGCGCTCGCCGCCCGGCGCAGCCGTTCCGCCTCGGCGCCGAGGTCGGCCCAGCGGCCGACCAGCGGGCGGAAGTACGTCTCGACGGGGTCGATCAGCCCGAGCTGGTGCGAGACGTCGGTGACGTACGCCAGGTACGGCTCGGCCGTGGCGGCGATCTCGGCGCCGTCCGCGTCCGGGGCGAAAGCCACCACGGGCACGGCCGGCGCCGGAGCGGCCGGCTTGGCCAGCGGGTGCGGGATCGAGTCCGTGGCTTCCGGTTCGGCGAACATCATCCGAGCTCACCGGCCCGCTTGATCAGCGCCGCGGCTACCGCGTCCTGCCCGCTGTGGCGGACCGTGACGTGCCGCAGCGCCTCCGCGGCCGACTTCAGCGCCTCGGCGCCGTCGGTCAGCTGGCGCCGCAGCGCGCCGGCCGCGCGGCCGTACGACTCACCGAGCCCGATCCGCGCCCCCAGCGGGCCGTAGGACTCACCGGAAACGCCTTCGCCCCCCACGTCGGCCGCGGCCGCACGGAGGTCGTCAGCGGCCTCTTCAGCCGTCCGGGCGTACTCGGCGACGACCACGCCGTCCATCCTCAAGCCGGCCATGGCATCTCTCCGCTCGCCAGAAGATCCGTCGGGCGTAGGACGTCCGCCGCCGCCCGATGGTTCCGCCTCAGCCGCCCGCCTGCGCGGCCGGGGCCGGGAACGAGCCGGCGTTCGGGTCGATCGGCACCGAGTCGAACTGCTTGAGGACGTCCTGGGTGTTCAGCGAAGCCCCGGTCGGCAGCAGGCCGATGATCGACTCGGGGGCGGGCTGCCGGTTGTTCAAGCCGATCGCGTCCGCGGTCGCGGCGTCCGGGACGCTGTAGCGGATGCCGCGGTCGGAGATCAGCTGGATCGTGCCCTTGCCGAAGCTGGCCTGGCCGGTCGCGGACTGGACCACCGCGCCGAAGCCGGGCTGGAGGTAGAACCCGTTGATCGGCACGCGGTTCGGGCCCGGCGTGGTGACCTTCGTCGTCGCGAACTTCGGGCCGTGGCTGTTCTGCCCCGGCAGCAGGGTGTCGATGTAGACCGAGGTGTGGCCGTCGCGGTTGGCGCCGTCACCGACGACCGACCAGCCGAGGCAGGCGACCGCCGAGTTCTTCGTCGCGTCGAGGACCGTCGGGACCGAACGCGGGAACGAGTCGACCGGGATGTAGTCGGCGTCGCCGGACCGCAGCACGCGGATGCCGGACAGCTTGTCGAGCCCGAGGGTTCGCAGCGAGCTCGCGCTGCCGTGCTTCGCGACGCGCACGACGTCGGCGACCGCCTGCGACACCTGCTGGATGCCGTTCGTGGTGATGGCCCAGTACTGCGGCTGCTCACCCGTGGGCTGCGTCGAGAAGACGTCGCCCGCCACCAGCCCGTCGAGGTCGGCCGGGGCCGGGCCGTCCGGGATCTGCGGCGGGGTCAGGCGCGGCACCTCGGGGATGGCGTTCAGCAGGCCCGGCGTGATCTTCCGCGGCTTCTGGTTCAGCAGCTGCAGGGCGGTCGAGACCGAGTTGTGCAGGTCGCTGGTGTCGATCTCGGCGCGGACGGTGTTGGCGTTCGGGCGGTTCTGCGTGCTCGGCAGGCGGTAGATCAGGTAGGTCTTGCCGTTGTCCGCCTTCGCCAGCAGCGCTTCCTTCTCCCCCAGCTCGGTGCCGAGGCCGCTCGGGGCGACGCCGCCGAAGACGGACGTCTCGGTCTTGCCGATGTCCGGGTTCGGCTGCGTCGGGTCCAGCAGAACCTGGTCGCACACCGCCCAGTTGGGGGTGATCCGCTGGGACTCCGTCGGGATCAGCTGCGGCCCGTCCGGAATTCCGGTCAGTTTTCCGCGTGGAATGTCCCTCAGCTGGTCGTCGGAAACGACCGTGGGGTTCTTCACAGCCGCGGTGCTCGCCGCGGCCGGAGCGGCCGGCGCGGCGCCGGGGCTGGTGCCCGCGCTCGACTGCTTCTGCTGAGCGAGCAGAAGCAGCCTGGCGGACGCGAGGTTGAACGTCGGGACGAGCGTCTTCGGGTTGCCCATCACCACGTAGACCGTGCCGGACTGCTCGCCGATGACGATGTTGCCGGCCTCGGGCACCGACGGCGCCGGGCTGAGCAGGGCCAAGACGACGAACACGATCGCGACGAGGGCGCCGAGCACGACCCCCACGATCGTGGCCCGCGTGTGGGTGCGCATCGGGTCGTGCAGCATCACGGCGTCCCGCCGGACCAGCGCCGACTGCATCCGGCGCAGGACGAACTTGTAGGCCTGAACCTGAGATTTGGTCGTCGGTGTTGATGGCATTCTCGACCTACAGTCCTCCCCGTCGCGGTACGGTTCCGCAGGATAGCCGTACGGGGACCGTCTGGTGTGGGGTTTCTACCAACTCAAGCTAGGGTCGGACACCCCGGGACCCGGCTTCCGGGTACGGAGTGAACTCGAGGGGAAGAGAAAGCGCGGATGTCCGTCACCAACCCTCCACGTCCGCCTGGCCCGCCTGGGCCCCCGCCGCCCGGGCAGGGACGCCCCGGCCCGCCGCCGCCGCGGCCCGGGAGACCCGGTGGCCCTGGTGGAGTGCCGGGCGGTCCTGGCGGCCCCGGTGGCGGTCCTGGTGGGCCCGGTGGGGTTCCCGTTGGTCCCGGCATGCCTCCGCGCGGCCCCGGTGGTCCCGGCCCCGGTCCGGGTGGTCCTGGCGGCCCGGGTTCCGGCGGACCTCGTCCCGGTGGCCCGAGTGGACCCGGTGGGCCTGGCGGTCCCGGTGGGCCCGGCGGCCCGGGTGGACCTGGTGGACCTGGTGGTCCCGGCGGACCTGGTGGCCCCGGCGGCCCGGGTGGCCCCGGCGGCCCTCAGGGACCCGGCGCCGGTGACTCCGACGGCCCGTCCGCCCCGGCCGGCGCGACGAGGCTGGCCCCGCCCGCCCGGCGGCGCTCTTCGGGCGTGAACCTCGGCCCGCTGCCGGTGGCGAACCTCGTGGTGCTCGAGGTCGGCCTGGCGGTCGGGCTCGTGCTGCTCGCGATCGACATGTCGCTGAAGTACGTCGGGATCGGCATCCTCGCCTTCGCGCTCATCGTCGCGCTGCTGCGCTGGCGCGGCCGCTGGTTCACCCAGTGGGTCGGGCTGACGACGCGCTACTCCTTCCGCTCCCACGACCGCGTCGCGGAGCCGCTGCCGCCGAGCACCGTCGAGGAGCTGGCCGCCGAAGAGACCACCGTCACGGGCCCGGACGACGCCCGCGTGAACCTGCTTCGCATCGCGGTGCCGGACCTCGTCGTCGCGCACGGCGTCGACCACGAGCGCCAGCAGGTCGGGCTCGCCTGGAACGACGGCACCTGGACGGCGGTGCTGCTGGTCGAGCCGACCCCGGCGCTGATCACCCAGGCCGGCGGCGCGCCGAGCCTGCCGCTGGCGGCGCTCGCGCCGTGCCTGGAAGACCGCGGCGTGATCCTCGACGCGATCCAGATGATCTGGCACTGCTACCCGGGCAGCGCGGCGCTGCCGTCGGACTCACCGGCGTTGAGCTCCTACATGGAGGTGCTCGGCCCGCTGCCCGCGGCGGCGCGGCGGACGACGTGGGTCGCGATCCGGCTCGACCCGAAGCGCTGCCCGGCGGCGATCCGCGAGCGTGGCGGCGGTGTGGTCGGCGCCCACCGCGCGCTGATCGGCGCGCTTTCCCGCGTGCGCAACGCGCTGGAGTCGCAGGGCGTGCCGACCCGGCCACTCGACCCGGACGAGCTGCTGCGGGCGAGCATTTCGGCCGCGGAGCTGACTTCCGTCGCCGGTTCGCCGAACAAGGTGACGCTGCAGGAGCGGTGGTCCGGCGTGACCGCGGCCGGCATCGGCCACGCGAGCTACGCGATCACCGGCTGGCCGAAGGGCAAGATCAGCGGCAGCCTGGACGCGCTGACGAGCGTCCGCGCGCTGTCGGCGACGCTCGCGATGTCGATCTCGCCGGCGTCCGACGAGGGCAAGATCGGCCTGCGCGGGGTGGTCCGGCTGAGCGCGCGCAATCCGCGTGAGCTCGACGCCGCCGACCAACGGCTGCACGGGCTGTCCGAGCGGCTGGGAGTGGACCTGACGCCGCTGCGCGGGTTGCAGGTCTCCGCGTTCGCCGCGACGTTGCCGATCGGAGGCACAGCATGAGTACCCGCGTCCGTGACGCCGGACAGAACGTCGGTGTGGCGCCGGAGTTCACCGTGGACCCCGCGATGCTCGACGCGATCAGCCCCTCGGGCGACCGCGGCGGCATCGTGCTCGGCTCGGGCCTGAAGGGCGAGCCGCTGACGATCTCGGCGCTGCGTTCGACGCCGACCCGCATCGTGCTCGTGGGCGGGCTGTACCTGGCCCGCCAGGTCGCGATGCGCGCGATGGCGGTCGGCGCGTGGGTCGTGGTGGCGACCGGGCGCCCGACGGAGTGGCAGGTGCTCTCCCGCGCGGCCGGCACCCGCGACGGCCGGCCGTCACCGCTGGTGCAGATCCGCCGGCTGTCCCCGGTCGAGCTGCCGCGGCCGTCGGAGGACGCGCCGCTGCTGGTGGTCACCGACGGCGGCCCGACCCCGCAGGACCTGTTCCCGCCTCGCTCCCCCTGGCAGACGACGATCTACGTGCTCCCGTACCTGCACCCGCAGGCGGGCGCGACGGCCAACGCGGCGGACCTGGTGCTGATGCAGCGCCTCCCGGCGGGCCAGGCCGAACTGGCGGCCCGCATCTGGCGGCTGCCGCCCCAGATGATGCGCCAGCTGACGACGTTGAAGGACGACCAGGTGGTGGCATTGGGCCGCAACCTGTGGCGGCCGCTGAGGCTCGTGACGACGGGCAAGGAGCAGCAGCTCCTGGGCCCGGTCCGCCGCGGCGACTGAGGTTTTCCACGAAATGCGGGTGGCTGCCCGGAGCCACCCGCATTTTTGTGTGTCAGAGCGAGGTGCGGACGTTCCTCGTCTGCTCCGCCCGGGCGGCCAGCTCCTCGTCCGGCGGGTAGTCCACGGCCGTCAGCGTGAGGCCGTGAGCGGGCGCCACGGCGCTGTCGCGCACCCCGCTCGCCAGCACTTCCGAAGGCCAGTCACGCCCTCGCCGGCCGTCGCCGACCAGGAGCAACGCTCCCACCAGGCTGCGAACCATCGAGTGGCAGAACGCGTCCGCCGAGACCGCGATCTCCAGCAGGTGCTCGTCCACCCGGCGCCACTCCAGGCGCTGCAGCTCGCGGATCGTCGTGCCCGTGTCGCGCTGCTTGCAGTACGCCGCGAAGTCCTGCAGCCCCAGCAACGCCGAAGCGGCGTCGTTCATCGCGTCCGTCGACAGTGGACGGTTCCAGGCCAGCGTGTCGTGGCGGCGCAACGGGTCCACGCCCCACGGCGCGTCCGAGACGCGGTAGCGGTAGTGACGGCGGATCGCCGAAAACCGGGCGTCGAAACCCTCGGGCGCGATCCGGGCGCCGAGCACCCGCACGTCGCCCGGCAGGAGGCGGTTCCAGCGGCCGGCCATTCGGGTCAGGTCCGGGATTCCCTCCGCGGAAACGGGAATCCGCCCGGAAGGAGCCGAGAGCGGGACGACGTCGACGTGCACCACCTGGCCGCTCGCGTGCACCCCGGCGTCCGTGCGGCCCGCCACGACCACGGACTTCGGCACGGACGCTCCCGGCGGCTGCCGCTGCAATGCCTCCTCCAGGAGGCCCTGGACGGTCCGCCGGCCCGGCTGGCGGGCCCAGCCCGAGAAGTCCGTGCCGTCGTAGGAGACGTCCAGACGCAGACGAACGAGCCCGCCGTCCCCAGCGGGGAGGGCGGGCTCGTCCGGAACGGCTTCCGTCGTCAGGACTCGTCGTCCTGCTGCGACGGCGGCAGCGAGAAGCCCGCGGCTTCGGCAGCCTCGGCGGAGGCGAACCACACCTCGGCCTTGGTCTGCTCGTAGTACGGGCTTTCCTCGGTGTGGTAGTACTTCGACTCGTCGTTGCCCTTGATCGGGAAGCCCTCGGGCTGCGTCCCGTCCTCGAGCGCGGCGTGGCTGCCCTCACCGTAGGGAGCAGCCGCTTCCTCGGTGGTGGCGGCGGCCTCGACGGCCGGCTTCTCGTCCTTGGCGAACTTGGTCTTGCGAGCCCGCTCGGCTTCCGAAGTCACGGTCTTCTCGTTCACCAGCTCGATGACCGCCATCTTGGCGTTGTCGCCCTTGCGCGGCATCGTCTTGGTGATCCGGGTGTAGCCGCCCGGCCGCTCCGCGAAGTGCGGACCGATCTCGGCGAACAGCTTGTGGACGACGTCCTTGTCACGGACGACGCGCTGAACCTGACGGCGGTTGTGCAGGTCGCCCCGCTTCGCCTTCGAGATCAGCTTCTCGGCCAGCGGACGGACCCGCTTCGCCTTCGCCTCGGTCGTCGTGATCTTGCCGTGCTCGAACAGCTGCGTGGCCAGGTTGGCCAGGATCAGCCGCTCGTGCGCGGACGACCCGCCGAGCCGGGCTCCCTTGGTAGGGGTGGGCATTGGTTCTCCTCGTTCAGCTCACAGCGTCCAGGCTCAGCGCCTCAGAGCTGCTCGGTCTCTGCGTAGTCCTGGCCATCGTCGTGGCCGTCCGAAATCCCGTCGGCGATGCCACCGACACCCTCCGACCAGCCTTCACCGTCGTAGCTGGCGGCCGCCGCGGTCGGGTCGAACCCGGGCGGGCTGTCCTTCAGCGCGAGGCCGAGGCCGACGAGCTTGAGCTTGACCTCGTCGATCGACTTGGCGCCGAAGTTGCGGATGTCGAGCAGGTCCGCCTCGCTGCGCGAGACGAGCTCGCCCACCGTGTGGATGCCCTCGCGCTTGAGGCAGTTGTACGACCGGACGGTGAGGTCCAGGTCCTCGATCGGCATCGCGTAGGCGGCGATGGTGTCCGCTTCCTGCGGCGACGGGCCGATCTCGATGCCCTCGGCGTCGACGTTCAGCTCGCGGGCGAGACCGAACAGCTCCACCAGCGTCTTGCCGGCCGACGCGACCGCGTCGCGCGGCGTGATCGACGGCTTGGTCTCGACGTCCAGGATCAGCTTGTCGAAGTCGGTGCGCTGCTCGACACGGGTGGCCTCGACCTTGTAGGTCACCTTGAGCACCGGCGAGTAGATCGAGTCGACCGGGATCCGGCCGATCTCCGCGCCCGCCTGCTTGTTCTGCAGGGCCGGAACGTAACCGCGGCCGCGCTCGACGACGAGCTCGATCTCGAGCTTGCCCTTGCCGTTCAGCGACGCGATGTGCAGGTCCGGGTTGTGCACGGTGACACCCGCCGGCGGCACGATGTCGGCCGCCGTGACCTCACCGGGGCCCTGCTTGCGCAGGTACATGGTGACCGGCTCGTCCTCTTCCGAGGACACCACGAGCTCCTTGAGGTTCAGGATGATGTCGGTGACGTCTTCCTTCACCCCGGGAACGGTGGTGAACTCGTGCAGCACGCCGTCGATGCGGATGCTCGTCACGGCCGCGCCCGGGATGGACGACAGCAGCGTGCGACGCAGCGAGTTGCCGAGCGTGTAGCCGAAGCCGGGCTCCAGCGGTTCGATGGTGAACCGGGAGCGGGTCTCGTTGACCGTCTCTTCGCCGAGAGCCGGCCGCTGGGAAATCAGCATTTTTCCTAATTCCTTTCCAGACGACGCCCGCCATATGACGTCGAAGGGATGGCGCGGCGGCGGCGCACCTGTTGCGCCGCCGCCCGAAAAAACTACTTCGAGTAAAGCTCGACGATCAGCTGTTCCTGAACCGGAACGTCGATCTGCGCACGCTCCGGCAGCTGGTGGACCAGCACGCGGAGGTTGGACTGGACGACCTGCAGCCACGCCGGGATCGGGCGCTCGCCGAAGGACTCCTTCGCCACGACGAAGGGCAGCATCGCGAACGACTTCGGCCGCACGTCGATGATGTCCCACTTCGAGACCTGGAAGGACGGGACGTTGACCTTGACGCCGTTGACCAGGAAGTGGCCGTGGCTCACCAGCTGACGCGCCTGACGGCGGGTGCGGGCGATGCCGGCGCGGTAGATCACGTTGTCCAGGCGGGACTCGAGGATCTGCAGCAGGTTCTCACCGGTCTTGCCGGGACGCCGGACGGCTTCCTTGTAGTACCGGACGAACTGACGCTCGAGAACGCCGTAGGTGTAGCGAGCCTTCTGCTTCTCCTGCGACTGCAGGAGGTACTCGGACTCCTTGATGCGCCCGCGGCCGTGCTGGCCCGGCGGGTAGGGGCGACGCTCGAAAGCCTGGTCGCCGCCGATGAGGTCAACCTTGAGGCGACGCGAAATACGCGTCGCGGGGCCGGTGTAACGAGCCATTTCTTCTTACTCCTCCCCGTTCCTCAGACCCGGCGCCGCTTGGGCGGGCGGCAGCCGTTGTGAGGCTGCGGGGTCACGTCCTGGATGGTGCCGACCTCGAGGCCGGCCGCCTGCAGCGAGCGGATCGCCGTCTCGCGGCCCGAACCCGGGCCCTTCACGAAGACGTCGACCTTCTTCATGCCGTGCTCGGCGGCCTTGCGGGCAGCGTTCTCGGCGGCCATCTGCGCGGCGAACGGGGTGGACTTACGCGAGCCCTTGAAGCCCACGTGACCACTCGACGCCCACGCGATCACGGCACCGGTCGGGTCCGTGATCGAGACGATGGTGTTGTTGAAGGTGCTCTTGATGTGCGCGTGACCGTGCGCGACATTCTTCTTTTCCTTGCGGCGGACCTTCTTGGCCCCGGCCGCAGTACGAGACTTCGGTGGCATGTTCTGAGGGTTCTCCTGTTAGCGCGCGTTCTCTTGGTGAGCGGCGACCGCTTCGGCCTGGCCGCGCCGGATGATCGAACCGGCGTCGGTGTACAGGTTGCGGAGCGCCATCGGGCGGGCGTAGAGCGCCTTGGGCGAGACACAAGCCGAGCCGCGGCGCTGGGCGCCGCCCATCTGCACGACCTTCTTGCCCTGGACGCTCACTTCTTGCCAGCCTTCTTCTTGCCGGCGACCGTCTTCTTCGGACCCTTGCGGGTACGGGCGTTGGTCTTCGTGCGCTGACCGCGGACGGGCAGTCCGCGACGCCAGCGAAGGCCCTCGTAGCACCCGATCTCGATCTTCCGACGGATGTCGGCGTTCACCTCGCGGCGAAGGTCACCCTCGACCTTGAAGTTTTCTTCGATGTACGTACGCAGCTTCGCGAGGTCGTCATCGCTGAGGTCTTTGACGCGGGTGTCCGCGTTGAGCTCGGCAGCCTTGATGAGCTGCTTCGAGCGGGTACGGCCGATGCCGTAGATGTACGTAAGCGCGATCTCCAACCGCTTTTCGCGGGGGAGGTCTACGCCAGCGAGTCGTGCCATTGGCGCTGATGCTCCTTCATTGAATTCATCTCCAGGTCTGCTCCCCGTCCGGTTCCGGGACCGACTCGCCTGTCGTGCCCTCGGCTTGCGCCTCGGGTGTCCCAGCCCCGGCCTGAAGTCCGGGGGTGAACCGGGCCACTCGCGTGGCCCGGCAGGTGCGGGGAGGGTGTGTAGCCGTCAATCCACTCTGGTCGAGTGCGAGTGATCAGCCCTGCCGCTGCTTGTGCCGCAGGTTCTCGCAGATCACCATGATCCGGCCGTGCCGGCGGATCACCTTGCACTTGTCGCAGATCTTCTTGACGCTCGGCTGGACCTTCACGTCTTCTGCTCTCCTAGTAGCTGCTCTTCGTGATCACTTGTAGCGGTAGACGATGCGACCACGAGAGAGGTCGTAGGGCGAGAGCTCCACGACAACCCTGTCCTCGGGCAGGATGCGGATGTAGTGCTGCCGCATCTTGCCGCTGATGTGTGCCAGGACCTTGTGACCGTTCTCCAACTCGACGCGGAACATCGCGTTGGGGAGCGGCTCGACTACGCGGCCTTCGACCTCGATGGCCCCGTCTTTCTTCGCCATGTCCTCCGCATTTCCTTGTCAGCACTGCCTGTCGCCACACCTGATCAACTCGAGCACTAGTGCTGGGTTGGGTGGTGCGTGGCACACTGGTGCCCGGGTCCCATGATCGTGAATTCACGAGCGCGCAGGATCCGGGCGCGATAAGTGCGCCGACTTGACAGTGTACGCAACCCGTGTCGCGACCCCCAAACCGGGGGTAACCATGCTAGGAGAACGTGCAGGTGGACGTGACCGCGATCACCACGGAAGGGTGAATGCGCAGGTCAGGCGTCTTCCGGGGCGGTGAGCACCCAGGGACCGTCTTCGGTGATCGCGACGGTGTGCTCCCAGTGGGCCGCGCGGGAGCCGTCGGCCGTGACGACCGTCCAGCCGTCGTCCAGCTCGCGGGTCTCGCCGCCGCCGCCGGTCAGCATCGGCTCGATCGCCAGCGCCATGCCGGGCTTCAGCCGCGGGCCCTTGCCGGGCTTGCCGAGGTTCGGCAGGAACGGGTCCATGTGCATCTGGCGCCCGATGCCGTGGCCGCCGTACTCGACGATCATCCCGTACTCGACGCCGTCGTCCCGGCCCGCGCGCTCGGCGGCGGACTGAACGGCGTAGGAGATGTCGGTGAGCCGACCGCCGGCGCTGACCGCCTCGATGCCGGCCCACATCGCCGCCTCGGTGGCCGCGGAGAGCGCCAGGTCGGTGCCCGAGACGTCGCCGATGGCCAGCGTGACGGCGGAGTCGCCGTGCCAGCCCTCGAGGATCGCCCCGCAGTCGACGGAGATGATGTCGCCGTCGGCGAGCACCTGGGTCTTCGCCGGGATGCCGTGCACGATCTGCTCGTTCACCGACGCGCAGATCGACGCCGGGAAGCCGTGGTAACCCTTGAACGACGGCACCGCGCCGGCGTCCCGGATGGTCTGCTCGGCCAGCTCGTCGAGCTCGGCGGTGCTGACCCCCGGCTTCGCGATGGCGCGTACCGCCGCCAGCGTGCGGGCCACGACGAGCCCGGCGGCGCGCATGGCCTCCAGCTCACCGGGGGTCTTGACCTCGATCATGCGCCCGCGGCGGAGCACTTGCAGAACACGCAACCCTCCGAGATTCACGTGCGGTCGCGCAGCGCTTTCAGCACCCGGCCGGAGATCTCTTCGACACTGCCGACCCCGTCGACGGTCACCAGGATGTCGGCGTAGTACTCGAGCAGCGGCGCGGTGTCCGACACGTAGATCTGCTGACGGCGGCGGATGACCTCTTCGGTGTCGTCCGCGCGGCCGCGCGACATGAGCCGCCCGACCACGACGTCCTCCGGCACCTGCAGCTGGATCACGGCGTCGAGCGCGAGGTCCGACTCGCCCAGGATCTCGCCGAGGACCTCGGCCTGCTTGGTGTTGCGGGGGAAGCCGTCGAGCAGGAAGCCGACCTTCGCGTCCGGCTCGGCGAGCCGCTCGCGGACCATCTCGTTCGTCACCGAGTCGGGCACGAGCTCGCCCGAGTCCAGGTAGCGCTTGGCCTCCTGGCCGAGCGGGGTCTCCTGGCCGACGTGGGCGCGGAAGAGGTCGCCGGTCGAGATGTGCGGGATCCGCAACTGCTCGGACAGCGCCACCGCCTGCGTACCTTTGCCCGCGCCGGGCGGACCCACGAGAACCAGCCGCGTCACTTCAAGAACCCTTCGTAGTTGCGCTGCATCAGCTGGCTTTCGATCTGCTTCACGGTGTCGAGCCCGACACCGACCATGATCAGCACAGCCGTGCCACCGAACGGGAAGTTCTGGTTGTTCCCGCTACCGGTCACCGACAGGAAGAAGTTCGGGAGGATCGCGATGATGCCCAGGTACAGCGAGCCCGGCAGGGTGATCCGGCCGAGCACGAAGCTCAGGTACTCCGCGGTCGGGCGGCCCGGGCGGATGCCCGGGATGAACCCGCCGAACTTCTTCATCTCGTCGGCACGCTCGTCCACGTTGAACGTGATCGTGATGTAGAAGTACGTGAAGAAGATGATCAGCGCGAAGTACAGCGCGATGTGCACCCAGCTGGACTGGTTCACGACGTAGTTCTTGATGAAGACCTGCCAGCCGGAGTTGGCGTTCTGGTCGCCGACGAGGCGGCTGATCAGGTCCGGCAGGTACAGCAGGGAAGACGCGAAGATGACCGGGATGACGCCGGCCTGGTTCACCTTGATCGGCAGGTAGGTCGACGTGCCGCCGTACATCCGGCGGCCGATCATGCGCTTGGCGTACTGCACCGGGATCCGGCGCTGCCCCTGTTCGACGAAGATGACGCTGGCGATGATCACCAGGCCGAACACGCAGACGATCGTCAGGCCGAGGCCACCGGCGTTGCTGAGGATGTTGCCGCCCTCGACCGGGATGCGCGCCGCGATGTTCAGGAAGATCAGGACGGACATGCCGTTGCCGACGCCGCGCTCGGTGATCAGCTCGCCCAGCCACATCATGACGGCGGTGCCCGCGGTCATGGTGATGACGATGATCGCCAGCGAGTAGACGCTGTTGTCCGGGATGATCGGCGAGTCGCAGTCCGGGAAGAGCTGCTTGCGGTCCGCGAGCGCGACCACGCCGGTGGCCTGCAGGATCGCCAGCGCGACCGTCAGGTACCGGGTGTACTGGGTCAGCTTGCCCTGGCCGGACTGGCCTTCCTTCTTCAGCTCCTCGAACCGCGGGATGACCACGGTCAGCAGCTGGATGATGATGCTCGCCGTGATGTACGGCATGATGCCGGTCGAGAAGAGCGACAGCTGGAGCAGCGCACCACCGCTGAACAGGTTCAGCAGCTGGTAGACGCCCTCCTGCTGCGCCTGGGAGCTACATGCCTGGACGGCACCGTACGAGATCCCGGGGGCCGGAATGGTCGCACCGATTCGGTAAACCGCGACGATGGCTAGCGTGAACAGGATCTTCTTGCGTAGATCCGGCGTCGCGAGAGCCGAGCGGAAGGCGCTGAGCACGCGGGGGACCTCCTCGGCGTCGTCGGCTGTCCTAACCGACGATCGGCTTGGCCGGCACGGGGCCGGCAGGAACACACAGCACTACTGGCAGGCAAGCCAGGAACGCTTCGGGGCACACTCGTCCCGAAGCGTGTCGCCGACTCTAACAGCTTCACAGGGCGTGTCCGCAGTCCGTGTGCGTTTTCCGTACCAAGGTTGCTCCGGCGGGTTGATCCACATCGGCGGGACGGCCGTAACCCTTGACACATTCCCCTGTGGGGGGACCGAATCCGGGGCTCAGGACCACTTCGCCGCGGGGTCGGCGGCGGGCCGCGCGCACCGGTTCGGCTCGCCCGGGGAAGCCTGCCGCAGCGAGAGTCGTGACCTGCGGTGATGCCCGGTTCGCCTGGGCCGGGTTCCCGGCGGGCCTTCGCGCCTCCCGGAGGCGGACCACCGCGGGCCGGAGCAGGCGGTTTTTGATGATCGTCGGCGCGACCGCGGCCGCGGCAGGGTTGTCGCGGCGGCCGTGATCAACAGTGTGCGAGCGACGGGGCCTCGGCGAACACCGTGCGTCATGTCCGGGCTGGTTGTTCGCCCCTGGCGTAAGGCGCCGCTAGCGCTGGTCGTCGTCCTCCGGCTCGGGCGGCAGGACTGTGATGGCGACGCCGGTGGGCGGGGTCGGGGTGTCGGCGTAGGCGAGCTCGGGGTCGTCCCAGCCGTCGTCGGTGGTGTGCCGCCACAGGGGCAGGTAGGCGACGACGGCCGCGGCGGCGGCCAGCACGGTCGCGAGGATCAGCAGCCACATGCCGGCCGCGGTGACGATGTCCGGGGCTTCGTCTTCGAAGATGGCGGTCCATTCGAACCGGCTCATCCCGACGGTGAGGACCACGCCGGCGGTGAAGACGGCCCCGAGGGCGACCAGCGGCCGGCCGCGCCGAGGGCGCGAGAAGGCGGTGAAAGCGGCGACGGCCAGCACGACGATCGCGATGATCAGCGGAACCCCGAGGGGCGCGCCCACCCGCTCGGCGGCCTCCTGCCCGGAGACCTCGATGCGGCTGCCCCAGACGTCCTGCGTGAGCGTGAGCTGGGTTTCGAAGGAGCGGCTGCGCGAGCCGACCTGCTGCTGGACCCGGAAGAGCGGCAGGAAGAGCCCCCAGAGGGTCAGGAGGGCGGCGAGCGTGGTCAGGGCGGCTGGGAGGAGGCGGAGGAACCCGGGAGGGGCTTCTTCGGCCTGGACGGCTTGGGCGGCTTGAGCGGCTTCGGCGGCCGGTTGGAGTGGTTGTGCGGGCAGGCCGGGCAGCTGGGCGACCGGGAAGGGCGCGGGCATCGGCGCTGGTCCGGAAGGCTGTGGCGGACCGGCCGGGAAGTACAGCGGCTCCCCCGGCGGCGGTGTGTCGGCGGACCCAGCGGTATCGGCGGGGAAGGCCGGTGGCTCGGGTGCCGGAGGGCGCGGGGCTTCGACCGGAAAGCTGAGTGGGGAAGCCTGCGGAGCCGAAGGGCCTTCGGCCTCGACCGGGAAGCTCAGCGGAGACGCCGCGGCGGGATCCCCGATCCCCGCCTGCTGCGCCTCGACGGTGAAGGCGAGCGGCGCCCCATCGCCAGGCCGCGAGACATCCCCCGCGAACACCGACGGCGGCACATCCGCAGGCCGAGAAGCATCAGCCGGCCGCGACCCATCCCCGGGGAAGCCCAACGGCTCCGGCACCGAAGCCCTCGAAGCCTCGACCGGGAACTGCAACGGCTCCCCCGCCGGAACGCTCGGCGCTGCTCCCGCTCCCGGCTCCACGCCCTCGGGCCGCGGGGCCTCCACCGGGAAGCTCAGCGGGGATTCGGCTTCGGCCGGCCGGTCCGGCGGGTCCTGCGACGATCTGTCCACCTGATGATCCTCCGTCCGGATCATCCGCACGGCAAGGAACCTGTCCGGTCCCGGCACCCGGAAAAACGCCGAAGGCCCGCCTGGCGGCTGCCAGACGGGCCTTCGGACCGAGCTTCGCTCAGTTGGTGGTGGCGGAGCCACCGGCCGCTTCGAGCTTCTCCTTGGCGGAGCCGGAGAAGCCGTCGGCGGTCACGTCGAGCTTGATGCCGTCGACGTCACCGTTGCCGAGCACCTTGACGAGCTTGCCCTTGCGGACGAGACCGGCCGCGACCAGCTCCTCGGCGCCGACCTTGCCGCCCTTCGGGAAGAGGCGGGCGATGTCGCCCACGTTCACCGGCTGGTACTCGGTGCGGAAGCGGTTCTTGAAGCCGCGAAGCTTCGGGAGCCGCATGTGGATGGGCATCTGCCCACCCTCGAACCCGGCCGGCACGTTCTTCCGGGCCTTGGTGCCCTTCGTACCGCGACCGGCCGTCTTGCCCTTCGAGCCCTCACCACGGCCGACACGGATCTTGTCGGTCTTGGCGCCCGGGGCCGGGCGCAGGTGGTGGATCTTGATGGCCGTCATGCCTGGACCTCCTCGACCTCCACCAGGTGGCGGACGGTGAGAATCAGGCCGCGCACCTGGGGGGTGTCTTCACGCACGACGCTCTGGCGGATCTTGCGCAGCCCGAGGGTGCGCAGCGACTCGCGGTGAGCGTGCTTCGTGCCGATCTTGCTCTTGACCTGGGTGACCTTCAGCTGAGCCATGTCAGACCCCCTGGCCCGCGCGCTGGCGCAGCATCCGGGCCGGAGCGACGTCCTCGAGCGGGAGACCGCGGCGGGCCGCGACCTCTTCGGGACGCTGCAGACCCTTCAGGGCCGCCACGGTCGCGTGCACGATGTTGATCGCGTTGTCGGAGCCGAGCGACTTCGACAGCACGTCGTGGACGCCCGCGCACTCCAGCACCGCGCGCACCGGGCCACCGGCGATGACGCCGGTACCGGCGGACGCCGGACGGAGCAGCACGACACCGGCGGCCTCCTCACCCTGGATCGGGTGGGGGATGGTGCCGCCGACGCGGGGAACCTTGAAGAAGTTCTTCTTGGCTTCCTCGACGCCCTTGGCGATGGCCGCGGGAACTTCCTTGGCCTTGCCGTAGCCGACGCCGACCTGACCGTCACCGTCACCGACGACGACGAGGGCGGTGAAGCTGAAGCGACGACCACCCTTGACGACCTTGGCGACGCGGTTGATCGTCACGACCTTCTCGAGGTGCGGGGTCTTGTCCTGGCCGGCCCCGCCACGGCCGCTGTCGCGCCGGTCCCGGCCGCCACCGCGACGGTCGTTGCGGTCGTTGCCGCCCTGACCGCCCGGTCCGCCCTGGCCGCCGCCGAATTGCCGCGTACGTCCCGGCATCAGGCTTTCCTTCCCTTAACGAGCATCTGCATCAGAACTCCAACCCCGCATCACGGGCGGCGTCGGCGAGCGCGGCGATGCGGCCGTGGTAGGCGTTGCCGCCACGGTCGAACACCACGGCCGAGATCCCGGCGTTCTTGGCACGCTCGGCGACGAGGGCCCCGACCTTGGCGGCCTTGGCCTTCTTGTCGCCGTCGAACGTCCGGAGGTCCGCCTCGAGGGTGGACGCCGACACCAGCGTGTGGCCGGCCAGGTCGTCGATGACCTGCACGGCGATGTGCCGCGAGGACCGCTTGACGACCAGGCGCGGACGCTGCTCGGTGCCGGAGACCTTCTTGCGGAGCCGGAAGTGCCGACGGGCCTTCGCGACGCGGCGGCGGGTCGAGATGTCCTTGCCCACCGGCTTGCGCTTCGTAGTCGTGTCGCTCATGATCACTTACCCGTCTTTCCGACCTTGCGGCGGATCTTCTCACCCTCGTAGCGCAGGCCCTTGCCCTTGTACGGGTCCGGGCGCCGCAGCTTGCGGATGACGGCCGAGATCTGGCCGACCTTCTGCTTGTCGATGCCGGAGACCGAGAACCGGGTCGGGGTCTCCACCTTGAAGGTGATGCCTTCCGGGGCCTCGATCTTCACCGGGTGCGAGTAACCGAGGGCGAACTCGAGGTCCGAGCCCTTGGCCTGCACGCGGTAACCGACACCGTGGATCTCGAGCTTCTTCTCGTAGCCGGCGGTGACGCCCACCACGAGGTTGTTCACGAGCGTGCGGGTGAGGCCGTGCATGGCCTTGCTGTAGCGCTCGTCGTCCGGGCGCTTGACCAGCAGGGTGCCGTCCTCGTCGCGCTCGACCGTGATCGGCTCGGCGATGGTGTGTTCCAGGGTCCCCTTGGGGCCCTTGACGCTGATGTGCTGACCGTTGATGGTCACCTCGACCCCGGAGGGGACGGCGACCGGCAGCTTTCCGATGCGTGACATGTCTGTGCCCCCTTCCTTACCAGACGTAGGCGAGGACTTCGCCGCCCACGCTGTTGCGCTTGGCCTGACGGTCCGTCTGCAGCCCCGAAGACGTCGAGATGATCGCGACGCCGAGGCCACCGAGAACGGACGGCAGTTCGGTCGATTTTGCGTAGACCCGCAGACCGGGCTTGGAGACGCGCCGGAGGCCGGCGATGCTCCGCTCGCGGTTGGGGCCGTACTTGAGCTCGACGATCAGGTTCTTGTGCTTCTCGCCCGGCTCGTCGCGGTAGCTCGCGATGTAACCCTCGCGCTTGAGGATCTCCGCGATGTTCGCCTTGAGCTTCGAGTGGGGAAGCACGACCTCGTCGTGGTACGCCGAGTTCGCGTTACGCAGACGGGTCAAGAAGTCTGCGATGGGGTCGGTCATCGTCATGGTGACCTGTCAACCTTTCTCGCCCTGGTTCCCCGCCCCCGGAGGGGCGGGGCCTGTGGCGAACTGGAGTTATAGAAAAACGCTCTTACCAGCTGGACTTGCGGACGCCGGGCAGCTCGCCCGCGTGCGCCATCTCGCGAAGGCAGATCCGGCAGAGCCCGAACTTGCGGAACACGGCGTGCGGACGGCCGCACCGCTGGCAGCGGGTGTAGGCGCGCACGGCGAACTTCGGCTTCTTCGCGGCCTTGTGGACCAGGGCTTTCTTGGCCATCGGCTCAGTTCTCCTTGAACGGGAAGCCGAGCTTGCGCAGCAGCGCCCGGCCCTCGTCGTCGGTCGTGGCGGTCGTGACGACGGTGACGTCCATGCCGCGCGGGCGGTCGATGGAGTCGGGGTCGATCTCGTGGAACATCGACTGCTCGTTGAGACCGAACGTGTAGTTGCCGTGGCCGTCGAACTGCTTGGGCGAAAGCCCGCGGAAGTCGCGGATACGCGGCAGCGCGATGGTCAGCAGCCGGTCGAGGAACTCCCACATCCGGTCGCCGCGCAGCGTGACGCGCGCGCCGATCGGCTGACCCTCGCGCAGCTTGAACTGCGCGATGGACTTGCGGGCCTTCCGGACCTCGGGCTTCTGGCCGGTGATCAGGGAGAGGTCCTTGACCGCACCCTCGATCAGCTTGCTGTCACGGGCGGCGTCACCGACACCCATGTTCACGACGACCTTCACGACGCCCGGGATCTGGTGGACGTTGGCGAAGGAGAACTCCGCCTGCAGCTGGCCCTTGATCTCGTCGCGGTAGCGCACCTTGAGGCGCGGCGCGACCTTCTCTGCGGTGGTCATCAGATGTCCTTACCGTTCCGGCGCGAGATCCGGACCTTCTTGCCGTCCTCGCCGATGCGGTAACCCACCCGGGACGGCTTGCCGTCCGAGTCGACGACCATCACGTTCGAGACGTGGATGGGCGCCTCCTGCGTGACGATGCCACCGGACTGCGCGCCGCGCTGGGTCTGGGTGATCCGCGTGTGCTTCTTGATCCGGTTCACGCCTTCGACCAGCACGCGGTCGCGCTCGGGGTAAGCCTGGATGACCTTGCCCTTGGCGCCCTTGTCCTTGCCGGCGATGACGACGACCGTGTCGCCCTTCTTCACCTTCATCACAGCACCTCCGGCGCGAGCGAAATGATCTTCATGAACTTTCGGTCGCGCAGCTCGCGGCCCACCGGGCCGAAGATGCGGGTGCCCCGGGGCTCGTTGTCGTTCTTGATGAGCACGGCGGCGTTCTCGTCGAACCGGATGTAGGAACCGTCCGGACGACGACGCTCCTTGACCGTGCGGACGATGACGGCCTTGACGACGTCGCCCTTCTTCACCCCGGCAGCCGGGATGGCGTCCTTCACGGTGGCGACGATGATGTCGCCGATACCGGCGTAGCGCCGCCCGGAACCACCGAGAACCCGGATGCAGAGGATTTCCTTCGCACCCGTGTTGTCGGCTACCCGAAGCCGCGACTCCTGCTGGATCACGTCAACTCCTGTATGTCGCGCCGGTTCTCGCCCCGACGAGCGAGCCTTGCGGAACTAAGAACTCTCTGAAAGAGCCCTGCTTACTTGGCCTTCTCCACGATCTGCACCAGGCGCCACCGCTTCGTTGCCGACAGCGGGCGGGTCTCCATCAGGGTGACCCGGTCGCCCACGCCCGCCTCGTTGTTCTCGTCGTGCACCTTGACCTTGGTGGTGCTGCGGAGAACCTTCGAGTAACGGGGGTGCTTCTTGCGGTCCTCGAGCTCGACCACGATCGTCTTGTTCATCTTGTCCGAGACCACGTAGCCCTCGCGGACCTTGCGGTCGTTCCGGGCCGGCGTCTCGGTGGTGGGCTCGCTCATGCGGCACCTTCACTCTCGGCGTCGGGGGCAACGGACAGGCCGAGTTCGCGCTCGCGCATGACCGTGTAGATCCGCGCGATGTCCGTGCGGACGGTGCGCAGACGGCGGTTGTTGTCGAGCTGCCCGGTCGCCATCTGGAAGCGGAGGTTGAAGAGCTCCTCCTTGTATTCCTTCAGACGCAGGACGAGCTCTTCCGCGGTGAGCTCACGCAGCTCCGATGCCAGGGCACCAGCGTTCGCCATCAGAACTCACCACCTTCACGGGTCACGATGCGGCACTTCATGGGCAGCTTGTGGATCGCGCGGCGGAGCGCCTCGCGGGCGGTCTCCTCGTTCGGGAACGAGATCTCGAACATCACGCGGCCCGGCTTCACGTTGGCGATCCACCACTCGGGCGAACCCTTACCGGAACCCATGCGGGTCTCGGCCGGCTTCTTCGTCAGCGGGCGGTCCGGGTAGATGGTCGTCCACACCTTGCCGCCACGCTTGATGTGACGCGTCATGGCGATACGAGCGGACTCGATCTGCCGGTTCGTCACGTAGCTGTGCTCAAGCGCCTGGATGCCGTACTCGCCGAAGCTGACCTTCGTGCCACCCTTGGCGGCGCCGTGGCGCTTCGGGGAGTGCTGCTTCCGGTGCTTGACCCTGCGCGGGATGAGCACGTCTCAGCCCTCCGTCTTTTCTGCGGTCTCGGTGGCCGGGGCCGCCTCGGTCGTGGCGGCAGCGGCGGCGCGACCGGCTTCGGTCGAGGTGGCGGTCGTGCCCGAGGCGCCGGAACGACGCGGACGGGACGGCCGGTCACTGCGCTCGCGACGCGGCGCGCGCTCGGCGGCGTCACGCGCTTCGCGGGCCTTCAGGCCACCGACGAGCTCACCCTTGTAGATCCACACCTTGACGCCGATGCGACCGAACGTCGTCTTGGCCTCGAAGAAGCCGTAGTCGATGTCGGCGCGCAGCGTGTGCAGCGGGACCCGGCCGTCGCGGTAGTGCTCGGAGCGGGACATCTCGGCACCGCCGAGACGACCGCCGCACTGCACGCGGATGCCCTTGACCTGCGGCGAACGCATGGAGGTCTGGATCGCCTTCCGCATCGCGCGGCGGAACGCCACGCGGTTGGAAAGCTGCTCCGCGACCGCCTGGGCGACCAGCTGGGCGTCGGCCTCGGGGTTCTTGACCTCGAGGATGTTCAGCTGGACCTGCTTCTTGGTCAGCTTCTCCAGCGCGCCGCGGATCCGGTCGGCCTCCGCGCCGCGGCGGCCGATGACGATGCCCGGCCGGGCGGTGTGGATGTCGACGCGGACGCGGTCACGGGTGCGCTCGATCTCGACCTTGGAGATGCCGGCGCGCTCCATGCCGGTGGAGAGCAGCTTGCGGATCTTGACGTCCTCGGCCACGTACTCCGCGTACTGCTTGTCGGCGTACCAGCGCGACTTCCAGTCCGTGGTGATACCCAGGCGGAAACCGTGCGGGTTGATCTTCTGGCCCACTACCGGCCACCTGCCTTCTTCTTGCTCTGAGCCTTCTGCGCTACGGCCGGACGCGACTCCACCTCGACGGTGATGTGGCTGGTCCGCTTGCGGATCCGGTACGCGCGGCCCTGGGCCCGCGGCCGGATGCGCTTGAGGGTCGGGCCCTCGTCCGCGTACGCGTTCTTGACCCAGAGCGTCTCCGGGTCCAGCTGAAGGTTGTTCTCGGCGTTGGCCACGGCGCTGGCGAGCACCTTCGCGACCGGCTCGCTGGCCGCCTGCGGGGCGAACCGGAGCACGGCCAAGGCGTCGGCGGCGCTACGTCCCTTGATGAGCTCGATCACCCGGCGCACCTTGGTCGGCGAGTCCCGGACGAAGCGAGCCCGCGCGTACGCCGTAGGCAGTTCAGCCTCGGTCGTCACGTCGTTCTGGGCGTTCATCGCTACTTCCTGTCTGGTTTCGTGCCCGCTCAGCGGCGGCGCGACTTGCGGTCGTCCTTGATGTGGCCCTTGAAGGTCCGCGTCGGGGCGAACTCGCCCAGCTTGTGACCCACCATGGCCTCGGTGACGAACACCGGGACGTGCTTGCGGCCGTCGTGCACGGCGATCGTGTGACCCAGGAAGTCCGGGATGATCGTCGAGCGGCGCGACCAGGTCTTGATCACGGTCTTCTTGCCCGATTCGTTCAGCGCGTCCACCTTCTTGAGCAGGTGGTCGTCCACGAACGGGCCCTTCTTGAGGCTACGTGGCATGTTGTTCTACCTCCCTGCTCAGCGCTTGTTCTTGCCGGTACGCCGGCGGCGGACGATGAGGGCGTCGCTCGGCTTGCGCCGGCGCGTACGACCTTCGGGCTTGCCGTTCGGGTTGACGGGGTGACGACCACCGGACGTCTTGCCCTCGCCACCACCGTGCGGGTGGTCGACCGGGTTCATGACGACACCACGGACCGTGGGGCGCTTGCCGCGCCAGCGGTTGCGGCCGGCCTTGCCCCAGTTGATGTTGGCGTGCTCGGAGTTGCCGACCTCGCCGACCGTGGCGCGGTTGCGCACGTCCACGTTGCGGATCTCACCCGAGGGGAGACGCAGCTGGGCGTACGGACCGTCCTTGGCGACGAGCTGCACCTTCGCGCCGGCCGACCGCGCCATCTTCGCGCCGCCACCGGGGCGGAGCTCGATCGCGTGGATCACGGTGCCGACGGGGATGTTGCGCAGCGGCAGGTTGTTGCCCGGCTTGATGTCGGCCCGGGGGCCGTTCTCGACGGTGTCGCCCTGCTTCAGCTTCTCCGGCGCGATGATGTAGCGCTTCTCGCCGTCGGCGTAGTGCAGCAGCGCGATGCGAGCGGACCGGTTGGGGTCGTACTCGATGTGCGCGACCTTGGCGGGAACGCCGTCCTTGTCGTTGCGACGGAAGTCGATGACGCGGTAAGCGCGCTTGTGGCCGCCACCCTTGTGCCGGGTGGTGATCTTGCCGGACGAGTTGCGCCCGCCCGAACCGCTCAGCGGACGAAGCAGCGACTTCTCCGGAGTGGAGCGGGTGATCTCGGCGAAGTCCGAGACGCTCGAACCGCGACGACCCGGGGTCGTCGGCTTGTACTTGCGGATGCCCATTGTCAGCTCAGTCCTTTACGCGGTGGGTCCGCCGAAGATCTCGATCGCCTTGCTCTCGGGCGAAAGAGTCACGATGGCGCGCTTGGTGTCCTTGCGCTTGCCGAAGCCCGCGCGAGTCCGCTTCCGCTTGCCCTGGCGGTTGGCCGTGTTGACGCTGACCACCTTGACGCCGAACACCTTCTCGACCGCGATCTTGATCTGGGTCTTGTTGGCGTCCGGGCGGACGATGAACGTGTACTTGTGGTCCTCGAGCAGCCCGTAGGACTTCTCGGAGATGACCGGCGCGAGCAGGATGTCGCGGGGGTCCGGAATGGCGACCGAACTCACTTCTCGTCACTCCCTTCCGTGACCTCGCCCGACCGCGCGGAGGCCTTGACGGCCTTGCCACGGACGGGGCCGGCGACAAACACGTCGTACGCGGCCTTGGTGAACACGACGTCGTCGTTGACCAGCACGTCGTAGGTGTTGAGCTGGTCGGCCCAGAGGATGTGCACCTCGGGCAGGTTCCGCAGGGAAACCCAGCTCAGCTCGTCGTCCCGGTGCAGCACCACGAGCACGCGCTTCGCCTGCGTCACCGCGGCGAGAACGGTCTTGGCGGCCTTGGTGGACGGCTTCTCACCGGTCACCAGCTCGGTGACGATGTGCAGCTGGCCGGCGCGGGCCCGGTCGGAGAGGGCGCCACGCAGGGCGGCAGCCTTCATCTTCTTCGGGGTGCGCTGGGTGTAGTCGCGCGGCGTGGGGCCGTGCACGACGCCACCGCCGGCGAACTGCGGCGCGCGGGTCGAACCCTGGCGGGCACGGCCGGTGCCCTTCTGGCGGTACGGCTTCTTGCCGCCACCGCGAACCTCACCACGGGTCTTCGTGTCGTGCGTGCCCTGGCGCGCGGCGGCCAGCTGGCCGATCACGACCTGGTGCATGAGCGCGACATTGGCCTGCACGTCGAAGATCTCCTCGGGGAGGTCCACGGTGCCGTCGGCTTTACCGGCCGGGGTCTTCAGCTCGACGTTCGTCATTCGGAGTTACCACCCTTCGCGGCGCTGCGCACGAACAGCAGGCCGCCCTTGGGACCGGGCACAGCGCCCTTGATCAGCAGCAGGCCGTCTTCGGCACGCACCGCGTGCACGGTCAGGTTCTGCGTGGTGACCCGGTCGTTGCCCATCCGGCCCGCCATGCGCAGGCCCTTGAAGACGCGGCCGGGGGTGGCGCAGCCACCGATGGAGCCCGGCTTGCGGTGCACGGCCTGGGCACCGTGGCTCGCGCCCTGACCCTTGAAGCCGTGGCGCTTCATGACACCGGCGTAGCCCTTGCCCTTGCTGGTACCGGTCACGTCGACCTCGACGCCGGCGGCGAACACCTCGGCGGTGATCTCCTGGCCGACCTCGTAGGTCTCGGCGTCGGTGGTACGCAGCTCCGCGAGGAAGCGCCGCGGGGTCACGCCCGCCTTGTCGTAGTGCCCGGTGCGCGGCTTGTTCACCTTGCGCGGGTCGACCGCGCCGAACGCCAGCTGCACGGCCACGTAGCCGTCCTTCTCCTGCGTCCGAACCTGGGTGACCACGTTCGGACCGGCCTTCACGACGGTGACCGGGACAACCCGGTTCTGCTCGTCGAAGACCTGGGTCATGCCGAGCTTGGTGCCCAGGATGCCCTTCATCTGCCTGTCAGACATGAGTCTCTTATCTCCGCCGCTCGCCAGCCGCTGCTACTGAATGTTGACGTCGACGCTCGCCGGCAGGTCGATGCGCATGAGCGCGTCGACCGTCTTCGGCGTCGGGTCGAGGATGTCGATCAGACGCTTGTGCGTGCGCATCTCGAAGTGCTCGCGCGAGTCCTTGTACTTGTGCGGCGAGCGGATGACGCAGTAAACGTTCTTCTCGGTGGGCAGCGGCACCGGCCCGACGACCCGGGCGCCGGTGCGCGTGACCGTTTCCACGATCTTGCGCGCCGAGGTGTCGATCGCCTCGTGGTCGTAGGCCTTGAGCCGGATGCGGATCTTCTGTCCCGCCATGGTGGCTGCTCGTTCCTTGTCGTCTCGTGCCGCTATCTCACAAACCCCGCCGCGGTGTCTCCACTTTGGCCTGGGTTTCCGCAGTTCAACGGCCCTGTCCCCGGTCCACGCGGTCGGGCGTGTCGCGCCCGACGCACAGACGGATCCCGCGGGATCGTCGTCTTGCCTGGTCTTCCTCAACGTGAGGAGGCTATGAGCCGGCTGACCGTCTCACTCGCCTTTGCCCGCTCGCCTGCAACCCGAAGGAAGAGCTCGGCGGACCGTGGCCACTCATACCGAGGCGGCCGGACCCTTGAAGGGTCGGCCGCCCCAGGACGAGCAACCTGAATAGTGTCGCACACGTGATTTGACGCCCCTGACCCGGGGGTGACTGTTATGCCCGCAAGCTTGCGCGCAGTGGCAAATCAGGGGTATAGCAAGCGAAGCGCGCGCCGTGGTCGCGTTGAGAGCCGCGACGCGCGTTCCGCATCCCCCCGGGCGGGGCGCCGAATCACTTGATGATCTTGGTGACCTGACCCGCACCGACGGTGCGGCCACCCTCGCGGATGGCGAAGCGCAGGTTCACGTCCATCGCGACCGGCTGGATCAGCGCGACCGAGATGTCGGTGTTGTCGCCCGGCATGACCATCTCGGTGCCCTCGGGGAGGGTCACGACGCCGGTCACGTCGGTGGTGCGGAAGTAGAACTGCGGGCGGTAGTTGTTGAAGAACGGGGTGTGACGGCCACCCTCGTCCTTCGACAGGATGTAGACCCGGCCCTCGAAGTCGGTGTGCGGGGTGGTGGTGCCCGGCTTCACGACGACCTGGCCGCGCTCGACGTCCTCGCGCTTGATACCGCGGACGAGGAGGCCGACGTTGTCGCCCGCCTGGCCCTGGTCCAGCAGCTTGCGGAACATCTCGACACCGGTGACGGTGGTCTTGGTCGACTTGTCCTTGATGCCGACGATCTCGACCTCTTCGTTCACGTTGACCACGCCACGCTCGACGCGGCCGGTGACGACCGTGCCGCGACCGGTGATCGTGAAGACGTCCTCGATCGGCATGAGGAACGGCTTGTCGAGCTCGCGCACCGGGTCCGGCACGTTGTCGTCGACAGCGGTCATCAGCTCGAGAACGGCCTCGGCCCACTTCTCGTCGCCCTCGAGCGCCTTGAGGCCCGAAACGCGCACGACCGGCGCGTCGTCGCCCGGGAACTCCTGCGAGGACAGCAGCTCGCGGACCTCCAGCTCGACGAGCTCGAGGATCTCCTCGTCGTCGACCATGTCGGCCTTGTTCAGCGCGACCACGATGTAGGGCACGCCGACCTGGCGGGCCAGCAGCACGTGCTCACGGGTCTGCGGCATCGGGCCGTCGGTGGCGGCCACGACCAGGATCGCGCCGTCCATCTGGGCGGCACCGGTGATCATGTTCTTGATGTAGTCCGCGTGACCCGGGGCGTCGACGTGCGCGTAGTGACGCTTCTCGGTCTGGTACTCGACGTGCGAGATGTTGATCGTGATGCCGCGCTGCTTCTCTTCGGGCGCGTTGTCGATCTGGTCGAACGCACGCGACTCGTTCAGCTCGGGGTACTTGTCGTGCAGAACCTTGGTGATCGCCGCGGTCAGAGTGGTCTTACCGTGGTCGACGTGACCGATGGTCCCGATGTTGACGTGCGGCTTGCTCCGCTCGAACTTCGCCTTCGCCACTGGAATGTCCTCCTGGACTGATTTCGCTTTGTGCTCGGGGGCCGGCGTGGCTGCCGACCCCCGAATGTTCCTTCGTCGGTGCTAGCGGACGTTCAGGAGAGTCCCTTAATGCCCGCGCGCGGTGGGGGAGTTACTCCCCCGTCGCCTTCGCGATGATTTCCTTCGCGACGTTCGCGGGAACCTCGGCGTAGGAGTCGAACACCATGGAGTAGTTCGCCCGGCCCTGCGTGCGGGACCGGAGGTCGCCGACGTAACCGAACATCTCCGACAGCGGGACCAGCGCCTTCACGACACGGGTACCCGACCGCTCCTCCATGGCCTGGATCTGACCACGGCGGGAGTTGAGGTCACCGATGACATCGCCCATGTAGTCCTCGGGCGTGGTCACCTCGACCGCCATCATCGGCTCCAGGATCACCGGGCCGGCCTTCTTCGCGGCTTCCTTCATCGCCATGGAACCGGCGATCTTGAACGCCATCTCCGAAGAGTCGACCTCGTGGTACGCACCGTCCAACAGGGTGAACTTCAACCCGACGAGCGGGTAGCCGGCCAGGACGCCGTACTGCATCGCGTCCTGCGCGCCCGCGTCCACCGACGGGATGTACTCCCGCGGCACGCGACCACCGGTCACCTTGTTGTCGAACTCGTAGAGCGCGCCGTCGGTGCGCTCGAGCGGCTCCAGCTTCACGATGACCTTCGCGAACTGGCCGGAACCACCGGTCTGCTTCTTGTGGACGTAGTCCAGCTTGTCGACCGTCTTCTTGATCGTCTCGCGGTAGGCGACCTGCGGCTTGCCGATGTTCGCCTCGACCTTGTAGTCGGACTTCATCCGGTTCACCAGCACCTCGAGGTGCAGCTCGCCCATGCCCGCGATGATCGTCTGGCCGGTGTCCTCGTCCAGCTTGACCTGGAACGTCGGGTCCTCTTCGGCCAGCTTCTGGATCGCCAGGGACAGCTTCTCCTGGTCGGCCTTCGTCTTCGGCTCGATCGCGACCCGGATGACCGGCTCGGGGAACGTCATCGACTCCAGCACGATCGGGTTCTGCGGGTCCGCCAGGGTGTCACCCGTGGTGGTGTCCTTCAGCCCGATGACCGCGTAGATGTGGCCGACCTGGGCGTCGTCGACCGGGTTCTCCTTGTTGGAGTGCATCTGGAAGATCTTCCCGATGCGCTCCTTGCGCTCCTTGGTCGCGTTGATGACCTGAGCGCCGGCGGCGACCTTGCCCGAGTACACCCGGATGTAGGTCAGCTTGCCGAAGAACGGGTGCGCGGCGATCTTGAACGCGAGCGCGGCGAACGGCTCGTCGACCGAGGCCGACCGGGTCGCCGGGGTCTCGCCGTCGGTCAGCGTGCCCTCGACCGCCGGCATGTCCAGCGGCGACGGCAGGTAGTCGATGACCGCGTCGAGCATGGGCTGGACGCCCTTGTTCTTGAACGCGGAACCGGCCAGCACCGGGAAGACGTCCCGCGTGATGGTGAGCTTGCGGATGCCGGACTTGATCTCGGCCTCCGTCAGCTCCTCACCCTCGAGGAACTTCTCCATCAGCGCGTCGTCGGCCTCGGCGACGGTCTCGACGAGCTTCTCGCGGTACTCCGCGGCCAGCTCGGCCAGCTCGGCCGGGATC
The DNA here is from genome assembly GCF_055583145.1 of Amycolatopsis sp. NPDC104819. Taxonomy (NCBI): domain Bacteria; kingdom Bacillati; phylum Actinomycetota; class Actinomycetes; order Pseudonocardiales; family Pseudonocardiaceae; genus Amycolatopsis; species Amycolatopsis sp. NPDC104819. The sequence continues at coordinate 558,102 of NZ_JBVJON010000003.1, forward strand.
TCCTCGACGGAGTAGTCCTCGCCCTTCTGGACCTCGCCGCGCCAGGTCAGCGCCTTCATGCGGACCAGGTCGACAACGCCTTCGAAGTCGTTCTCGGCGCCGATCGGCAGCTGGATGACCAGCGGGCGGACGCCGAGGCGCTCCACGATGGTCTTCACGGTGTAGTAGAAGTCCGCGCCCAGCTTGTCCATCTTGTTGACGAAGCAGATGCGCGGGACGTCGTACTTGTCCGCCTGCCGCCAGACCTGCTCGGACTGCGGCTCGACGCCCTCCTTGCCGTCGAAGACGGCGACCGCACCGTCGAGCACCCGCAGGTTGCGCTCCACCTCGACGGTGAAGTCGACGTGCCCGGGGGTGTCGATGATGTTGATCTGGTGGTCGTCCCAGAAGGTGGTGGTCGCAGCCGAGGTGATGGTGATGCCCCGCTTCTGCTCCTCCTCCATCCAGTCCATCGTGGCGGCGCCGTCGTGGACTTCACCGATCTTGTAGTTGACCCCGGTGTAGAACAGGATCCGCTCGGTGGTGGTGGTCTTGCCGGCGTCGATGTGGGCCATGATGCCGATGTTGCGGACCTTGTTCAGGTCGGTCAGCACTTCACGTGCCACGAGAGTGTTCCCCTGTTCTCAAGCTTGGGGCCCGGCATGGCTTGGTCGACAGCCGGGCGATGATCACCAGCGGTAGTGTGCGAAGGCCCGGTTGGACTCGGCCATCTTGTGCGTGTCTTCGCGACGCTTCACGGAGGCACCGAGGCCGTTGGAAGCGTCCAGGAGCTCGTTCTGCAGGCGCTCGATCATCGTCTTCTCGCGGCGAGCCTGCGAGAAGGAGACCAGCCAGCGCAGCGCCAGGGTGGTGGAGCGGCCCGGCTTGACCTCGATCGGCACCTGGTAGGTGGCGCCACCGACGCGGCGGCTCTTCACCTCGATGGTGGGCTTCACGTTGTCGAGGGCGCGCTTCAGCGTGACGACCGGGTCGGTGCCCGTCTTCTCGCGAGCGCCTTCGAGCGCGCCGTAGACGATGCGCTCGGCCAGGGACCGCTTGCCGTCCTTCAGCACCTTGTTCACCAGCTGGGTGACCAGCGGGGAGGCGTAGACGGGGTCGGAGATCAGCGGCCGCTTCGGGGCCGGACCCTTGCGGGGCATTAGCTCTTCTCCTTCTTCGCGCCGTACCGGCTGCGCGCCTGCTTGCGGTTCTTGACACCCTGCGTGTCGAGGGAACCGCGGATGATCTTGTAACGGACACCCGGAAGGTCCTTCACACGACCACCGCGCACGAGCACCATCGAGTGCTCCTGCAGGTTGTGGCCCTCACCGGGGATGTAGGCGGTGACCTCGATGCCGCTGGTCAGCTTCACACGCGCGACCTTGCGCAGCGCCGAGTTCGGCTTCTTGGGGGTCGTGGTGTACACGCGAGTGCACACGCCACGCCGCTGCGGGCTCCCCTTGAGGGCCGCGGTCTTCTGCTTGGCAGCCTTGTCCTGGCGGCCCTTGCGGACCAGCTGCTGGATCGTGGGCAATGGACCAGCTTCCTGTCGTGATCTGCTTCTTCGTGTCTTCACCGGCCCCCGCGGTCGGGCGTGTCGGCCCGCGTCACGGTCTGACGACCGGTAACTTCCCGGAGGGATTTTCCGTCGGAACCCCGACCTGCCGAAGCCGGTGACCGGGTGCCTGAGCACCCCGCCCATGCCGCACGGCACGCGGAGCGGCCCGACGCCTGCCGGGCACGGTCTCCAAAGATACCCGCCGGGGTTCGGGACGAACGCGGCGGGGGGTCCGAAGAGCGGCGAACCTCCAGCGTACCGCTGAACGCCGCCCCCGCGCGGGACATTCCACCGGGCGGCGGACAACCGGACGGGCACGACCGGAGACCGGTCGCCTTTCCTTCAACACAGCGCCGCCGTCCGTCATTCCCGCGGCGGACCAGGCCGGTCCGCGCACCCGGGCGGGCGCGCGAGCCGGCCCCGTGAATCAGTCCTCGTCGGGCTTCGCGTGGTCCGGCTTGCCCGGGTTCGGGTCGCGCGAGAGGTCGATCAGCGGGTGCACCGCGGCTCCCTCGGGCGCAGCGTGGCTGCCGGTCGACTTCGGTTCTTCGTCGGGCCGCTCGGCCCCTTCGCTGCTGCTCATCACGCACTCCTAGCGCTCTTCCCCGTGCTTCCCCTTGCGGGCGCAACCTACCCATTACCCGGTCGGGTGACGCAGTGGGATCGGATCGTCCGTTCCGTGCGTCACACTGTCGCCGAGGGGTCACGATGGGTGGGCCACGCACCGGGCGAACGGAGGGGAACAGGGCATGTCGGCCGAGTTCGAGCAGCTGGTGACCGAGTACGAGCGGTTCCAGGCGAGCGTGCGGAACGTCGACGACCGGTTCGCCGGCCTCGGCGCGATGCGGCAGCAGCTGACCGAGCTCCAGGCGAGAGTCTCTTCACCGGACGGCGGCGTGACGGTCGTCACCGGGCCCGGCGGAGCGGTCCTGGACGTCAAGTTCACCGACGCCGCGCTCGCCAAGGGCGCGCAGGCGCTGTCCGCGACCGTGCTGGCGACGCTGCGGGAAGCCGTCGGCGAGGCGGCCCGGCGGCAGGCGGTGATCGTCCAGGAGGCCATGGGCGACGACCTCGGCCTGGTCGACCAGGTCCTGGAGACCCAGGCCGCGGCGTTCGGAACCACCGTCGAGGAAATGCGGTCGAAGCTCGCGGAGGAAACCCCGAAGCCGCCCGCCCCGCCCGAGGACTTCTCGGAACAGCGGGTGCTGCGCCAGGCGGACGCCCCGGCCCCGCCGCCGGCGCCGCCCGCCAGCGCGGGTGACAGCTTCCTCCGCACCCTGTTCGACGAGGAGGACTGATGCCCGACGGAGCCGGCGGTTACCAGGTCGAGGTGGACGCGCTGCACAAGTACGTCGGCGACCTGGGCAAGTACCAGGACCAGGGCGCCAAGATCACCGAGAAGGCCGGCCAGTCCGACGTCGGCGACAAGTCGTGGGGCGTCGTCGGCGTCTTCACCAAGGGCGGCTACGACGACACCCTGCGCGAGCTGCGGGAGCTGCTCGGGTCGCTCGCGGAGGGGCTGACCTCGGCGCAGGCGAAGCTCACCGACGCGGCGAACGTCTACCAAGGCGTCGAAGACGACCACAAGACCTTCTTCGGCCAGATCGAGGTCCTCCTCGACGGCCCCGGCAAGAACCAGCACTGAGGGGGACGGGCATGGCAGAGGTGGCGGACGTCGCCGGCGGGATCACCGTCAAGTCCGACGACCCGAACACGGTGCTCGGGGTCAACGTCGACAACGCCGTCAAGGCGACACCGTTCGTCGGCAGCGCGGTCACCGTCGGCAAGGACGCCGTCTCGGTGAAGAAGGCCGTGTTCGCGCCCCAGAAGGACGGCGCGGACATCACGCTGGCGCTGGGCACCATCGCGACCGACACGGCGGGCTTCATCCAGTCGAGCTCGAGCACCATCACCGACATCGCGATCGACCCGCTCGGCTGGCTGGTCGGGCAAGGCCTCAACTTCCTCATCACGGCCGTCCAGCCGATCCAGGACGCGATCCACTTCGTCAGCGGTGACGGCCCGGCGCTGGGCGTCGCGGCGGAGAACTTCGGGGCGATCGCGACCGGGCTGGACCAGCTGGCCCAGAACTTCGCCGACGTGACCGAAGACGCGCTGAAGAACTGGCAGGGCGACGCGGGCAACGCGGCGAAGACGGCGCTCGGCGAGTTCGGCCACGGCATCGAAGGCGTCGCCGGGAAGTCCGGTGACCTCGCGAAGATGCTGCAGCTCAACAGCATGCTGATGAGCTTCGTCGAGGACCTGATCAAGGCGATCCTGACCGAGTTCGTCACCTGGCTGATCCTGTTGTGGGTGCCGGCGCTGGCGGCCGCGGTGCCGACCTGCGGCGCCTCGCTCTCGGCCGCGGCGCCGGTGTCCGAGGTCAAGGCGGCCGAGACCACTGCGAAGACCACGCAGAAGGTGTCGAAGCTGCGTCAGCTCCTGCAGAAGGTGCTCGACTGGCTGAAGAAGCTGCAGGCGAAGCTCGCCGAGACGAAGCTCGGCAAGTCGCTCACGAAGATCGCGCAGGAGAACGAGGGCAAGGACCTCCTCCAGAAAGCCGCCGGGGACAAGGGTTTCATCGGTAAACGCTGGGCGAAGGCGTTCGAAAACCCGGTCCTCGACGCCGCCGGCAAGGTCGACTACCAGAAGACGATGCTCAAGGCCGGCGCGACCGAAGCCCTGAAGAAGGGCGGCGAAGCGGCGGTCAAGGGCGTGCTCGGGTACAACCCGGCCAACCCCGGCGACAACCCGGCCAAGACGGTGAACGACCACCTCGGCAAGCTCAACAGCCACGTCAAGAACGCGAAGAAGACGAGCGACTACGACGGCACGGGCCGCGACCAGTCAGCCGACGAGACCCGAGAAGACCTGGACTTCTGACGGTGGAGACGCTCTTCACGATCGGCCTGCTCGTCGTGGTGGCCGCGATCGCCGCCGCGATCTGGTGGCGGTCGCACAAGAAGTTCGTCGCGAGCCGCGAGGAGCACTGGTTCAAGGCGTTCGCGACCGAGCGCGGCGGCACGTTCCACAGCGGCTCCGGCGGGGGCCCGGCGCCGGCGTTCGGCGTGGTGCACCCGACCGGGCGGCCGCTGGCGGACTGGCCGCAGGAGACCTGGGTCGGCTTCCGCGCCGGCGACCGCGCGGCGATCGCGATCGACACCCAGGAGCCGTACCGGCACTTCGACGACCACACGTACTTCCGCGACGTCCACGTCACGCAGGTCCAGGTGCCGCCGAGCCCGGAGCTGCGGATCGTGCCCGGCGGGACGGTGTCCATGCCGACCCTGCCGCCGGACTCGCGGCTGGAGGCGGAGGTGGCCCGCTGGCTCGCGGCGAACCCGCGGTTCGCGCGGCGGGACGTCGTCGTCGAGCACGGCGCCGCGCGCACCTGGGGCCAGGGCTGCGCGACCCGGGAGAACGTCCTCGCCGAGGCCGGTTACCTCGCCGAGCTGGCCGACGCCCTGCCCGCGGCGTTGTGGGAGCACTCGCCACGCTGAGATCAGCGCCGCCGGGTGGTCAGGTGGGTGAGGCCCGCCGAGAGCGCGAACACCAGGCCGAGGCCGACGATGTACGGCCCGGCCAGCAGGGCGAACCCGGCGCCGATGTTGGCGTCCGGCTGGTCGGACGTCGCCCGGAAGCCGATCGCGCCCACCGACAGCAGGACCGCGCCCACCGTGATCAGCAGGACGGCCACCACCGTGAGGCGCTTCGTGACAGTCGTCATGTCCTCATGGTGCCCGGGGCCGGGCGAATTCGCTGGACAGCGTCCCCAGGATGGGGGCGTGGAGTGGACCATCACCGAAGTGCCGGTCGAGCACCCGGACGCCGTCGCGGTCATGCGCGAATACATGGACGAAGTCGCGTCGCGGTACTTCGGCCGGCCGATCACCGAAGCCGAGCTCACGCGGTACGTGGCCGAGGAGCCCGGCACCGACCTGGCCGCCCCGACCGGGGCATTCCTGCTCGGCCGCTGGGACGGCGTCCTCGCCGGCTGTGTCGGCACCCGCGTGGTCGCCTCGGGGATCACCGAGCTCACCAAGATGTACGTCAAGCCCGCCCACCGCGGCTCGGGCGCCGCACCGCGGCTGGTGGCGGCGGCCGAAGCGGCGGCCCGGCGGCTCGGGTCGTCGCTCATGCGGCTCGACACCCGCCACGACCTCGTCGAGGCCCGCACGCTCTACACGAAGACCGGGTACGCCGAGGTCGAGCCCTTCAACAACGGGCAGTTCGCCGAGCACTGGTTCGCGAAGGCGCTCAGCTGAGCCGTCCGGTGCACACGGCGACGACCGCCGCGATCGCGATCACCGCGATGCCGAACCCACCGACGAGAACGGCGGCCCCTCGGGCGAGGGGCCGCCGACGGGTCAGAAGGAGGGCAGGAGCTTGCCCGGCACACCGTTCACCGACTGGATCAGGCCGAGCACCGGCACACCCAGCGGCGCGAACGTCCAGATGTTGTTCAGGCCGCTCGTGTCCGGCTCGTCGACCACCACCACCCCGGGGGTGTCGGCGGCGATGGCGGGCGCGGCCGCGCCGAACAGGGCAGCGCCGGCGAGGAGAGCGGCACCGGCAGCGCGGACGAGGTTCTTCTTCATGGTTTTCGCCTTCCGGTTCAGGAAACTGCGGTGATGAGGTCGAAGACGGGCGCGAGCAGGCCGACCGGCTGGCCGACCGGCCCGAGCACACCGCCGAGGTCGACACCGGGCACGAGCCAGACCGAGCCGTCGGTCGGGTCGGCACTCGCGACCCCGGCGGCGAGGCCGGTGAACACCGTCGCCGCGGCGAGCGGCAGCAGGAGGCGGGCAGCTAGACGTTTCATGCGTTTTCCTTTCCTTCACAGGGTTTTCAGCGCAGAACCGACGTGATCGGCACGATGGTTCCGTCGGGCACCCACTGGCCCGCGTAGTCGCGGTCCATCACCATCCCGGTGGCGTGGGGTTCGGTCGGGTACATCGGCATGGCGTTGACCTGGGCGGCGGCGAAGATCTGCACGTCGTGGGCTGCGTCGTCGGCGCCCCGCCAGGCCCGGAAGCCGCCGAGGGTCGGGCTTTCGCCGCCGAAGCGGTCGCCGACCGCGACGGCGTACCCGACCGCGGTCGCTTCCCGCGGGTCGAACCGCAGCGGCAGGGACGCGCTCGCCACGGCGTTGACGATCGGCCCGTTGAGCAGCCACGGCGCGAGGTAGAGCCCGTACTGGTGGGTGGGCTCGAGGCGCTGCAACTCGGCCGCGCGGGTCATCGCCGTGTAGCCGGCGGCCCAGCCGGAGACGACGACGAGCGCGGTGTCGGGCCCGGCGTCCGGCCGCACGGCCAGCCCGGTCCGCGCCGCCGTCTCGCGCACCAGCTTCGCCGCCGCGACGCCGCGCGGGGAGCCGTCCTCGACGAGCGTGAGCGCCGACGGTTTCCGCCCGGCGAGGAACTCGACGAGCTTGACCAGCGCACCGCCGTCCTCCGGGGTCAGCGTGTCGGACGGGCACGACGTCAGCACGTCGGCGCGGCCGGTGACCAGGCCGCCGAGCGCCGCGCCCGCGCACTCCGGCGCGTCGGCGTCGCCGATCGACGGGCCGGGGCTCTCCCCCGCGTCGACCCCGACGACCGTTGTGGTGTCCCCACGGCGGATTTCGAGGTCACTGCGGCCGGGCGGCAGGTCGACGTCGGCCCAGGTGCCTTCGGCGCCGGGCCGGGCGACGGCCTTCGTGACCAGGCCGCCGCGGACCCCGGCGGAGAGGTCGTCCCCCGCGCTCGCCGGGAAGTGGACGAGGTTGTGCCCCGGCCGTTGCGGGCTGACCAGCACCGGGAACCCCGGCTCGGCGGCCAGCAGCGGCACCCCCGGGACGGGCAGCGGCGGTGACGCCGGGATCGCGCCCAGCGCGGTCCACGCGAGGAACCCGAGCGCGACCCCGGCCACGCCGAACCGGTACGCGCGACCCTTGACCAGCCCGGCGAGCACGCTCACCGCGAGCGGCAGGACCACGACGGCGAGGACCGCCAGCCCGAAGAGCGTCGTGTAGAGGCGCCGGTCGAAACCGAGGCCGGACACGGCGAACCGCACCGCACCCGCCAGGACCAGCAGGCCACCGAGGGTGAGAGCCAGCGGGCCCGGCCGGATCGACGACGTCGGGACCGGCCCGTGCAGCGCGAAGCCGAACCACACGGCGGCGCCGGCGACGAACACCGTGTCGATCGCGAACTCGATGCCGGTGCCGCCGAGCGACGTCTCCAGCACGACGAGCGCCAGCAGCGCGGCCGACGTCCAGCGGGTGGCCCGCGGGAAGACCGGCACCGCCACCGCGAGCACGACGTGGATCGCCAGCGCGACGACGGTGATGTCGACCGCGAACGACGACACCACCGCGAGCAGCGCCGACACCCCGCCGAGGACGTACAGCGTGCGCTGTGGCCGCTGCCCCGGCGGGCGAAGCAGGCCGCCGCCGGCGAGGAACGCCGTCGCGAGCAGCAACGCCAGTCTCAGCAAGAGGGCGAAAGCGTCCACAGTGGACGAGCCCGTCGGCGCGGGGTGGTCGTGGTTCATCAAGGGCTCCTCGGTGCAAGTTGTCGTGAGTGTTTAGGGCGGCTAGAACCGCCCTAAACACTCACGACGGCGTTACTTGATGTCCGCGTCCGCGACGACGAACAGCTCGGAGTGCGGCTTGGCGTTGCCGAAGTCCCCGTGCGGCCACGACTTGCGGTTGAAGTTGATGCCGACCTGCCCGGTGAACTCGTCGCGGAAGTTCGAGTCGACCGCGAGCTTCCCGTCCGGCCCGATGTCCAGCAGGTTGACCTTGTGGTCACCGTCCAAACCGGACCGGGCGACGAAGTAGTTCGACACCGCGAGGTGCTGCGGCGTGTCGGTTTCGTGGTAGAAACCGTCACTGCCGAGCGCCCAGTTGTCGTAGGCGCCCCAGTGCGGGCCCGCGCCCGGCGTGCCCGGGTTGATCGGCGCCGCACCGACGACGGTCGGCAGGTCGCCACCCCCGCCCTGCTGCGCCTTCGCCTTGGTGTCGACCCGGCCCTGGATGTCCTCGACCTTGTCCCCCGCGGCGAGCAGCTTCCGGATGTCGAGGACGTAGACACCGCCGGTGGTGCCGGGGTCGTCGGCCGAGAGGGTGCCCTTCTGCCGCCCGACGATCGCGCGGTAGAGGTACTTGTCGTCCGGGCTGGTCTGGATCCAGCCGCCGTTGGAGCTGGCGCCGTTCGAGTCGTTGTTCGGGTAGATCGCCTTGTTGGCGGCGCCGTCGTCGAACACCTCGATCCAGTGCGGCTCGGCCGCGGTGATGTCCGGCGTGTAGAAGACCGCGCCGCCTTGCATGGTCTGGGCGAAGGCGCCCTTGTGCCCCGGCAGGTTCGTCACGGTCGTCTCCATGACCGCGCGGCTCTCGGCGTGCAGCGGGTCGGCCGGATCGGCGCGCGGGCCGTCCTGCAGGTACGACACCGACTTCAGCTTCGGGTGGTTGCGGTCGGCGATGTCCCAGGTCCGCACGGTCGGCCGGCGCAGGTACGGCGACGGCTGCTTCACCGGGTCGAGGATGATGTTGCGGGGCTCGGCGTAGTCGCTGGTGACGAGCGTGTTCAGGTCCTCGCGGGCCTGGATGCCGTGCGGGTTGGCGCACGTCGGCTTGCCCAGCTGCGGCAGGTTGTCGCAGAGCTTCTGGTTGTCACCCTGCGGGGTCGCCGCCGGGGACTCCGAGAGCACCTGCGCGTTCTGTCCGAAGTGGACAACCTCGCCGGGGCTGCCCGCGAAGCCGTTGCCGATCTGTGTGGAGCCGTCGGCGTAGGCGTGCGGGCCGGGGACGACCGGGCCGCCCATGTAAGTGCCGTACGCGGTGCCGTCCTTGAGCACCCAGTAGGCGTCCGGGACGCTGCCGCCGAGGGTGTTGGTCGGCAGGCTGACGCCCTTGAGCTTCAGCTGCGGCAGCGCGCTGACGTCGAAGGCGTACGTCGCGGCGGCGAACAGGGCGCCCGCGTAGATCGTGTCGCCCTTGTGCCACACGTACTGCATGTGGTGCGGCTCGTTCTCGACCAGCGGGCCGACGGTCGCGGTGTTTACGACCTTGCCGTACGTCGGCGAACCCTGCGTCGCGTCGATCACGGCGAGGAAGTCCGGGCCGGGCAAGGCGTTCTTGATCTTGTTGAGCCCACCGCTGAGCGTGCCCGGCAGGTTCTTCACGTCCTTGACGAGCGTGTCGGCGATGTTCTCGTCCCCGGCCCAGACCAGCAGCCACTTCTTGGGCGTACCGCTTTCGGCGCGGGCGAGGTCCTTCGTCACCAGGTGGTTCTGGACCCAGTACTGCTTGCCGTCGGACGCGGTCTTCGCGTCGGTGACGGTCTGGACGTCGGCGTACGCGCCGGTGGCCGAACCGGTGTAGGTGACGGCGCCGACCGCGAGGGCGAGTGCCGCGGCGCCGGTCACCACCTTTCGCCACCGGCCGGGGCGCAACGGGGTAGGTCGCATGGTTCTCCCACTTCTTTGACACGAACGAAAACCGTTGGGGCACAACGGAAAGCTGATGTCAGCAGATCCGGACGGGATATTCGCGCCAAGCGGGCAAAGCGTCCAGTCGTGATCAAAGAATGAGATTCACGCCGATCGGGTCAAATTCCCACCACGTGGGCCGAATTGACGGCTTTCACTGAGCCGAACGAGTGATGGGCCAATCGGAGGTGTCACAATTGGTCACAATGGCGCAGCCCCGGCGCCTGAACGCCGGGGCTGCTGGTTATGAATTCGTTATGAAGTGCCGGGAACTCCGGTCAGAGTTTGGCGCCGCAGTCCGAGCAGAACATCGCGCCGGGCTTGTTGGTCTCACTGCCGCAGCCGCCGCAACCGACCTTCAGCGCCAGCGCCGTGCCGCAGGAGGAGCAGAACTTCCCGCCGTCGGCCTTCAGGCCGCAGCCCGGGCAGCTCACCTTGGCGCGGGTGTCGACGTCGAGGCCCGCCGTCCAGTCCTTCTCGCGGGCCTTCTCCCAGATCTGGTCGCGCTGGGCGGCGGCCTGCGCGCGCGAGATCTCCTCCGGGACGCTCGGCGAGCACCGCAGGCACTGGCCGATGTCCTCGTTCCAGCACTGGTCGTGGCACATCCAGTCGCCGCAGCCGCGGCACTGGCGGAAGCTCGGGGTGATCTCCTTGACCGCGGCCGCCAGCGCGCGGTCCTTCGCGGGCGAGTTGGTCGCGCGGTCGTAGCGCCACTGGTCGGCCGAGTTGCTCAGGTCCCGCAGCGTCCCGCCGAAGAACGAGCCGACCGTGCGAAGCACGCTTCGCCCGGTTTCCATGTTGTCGCGCTGGAACGCGGAACGGAAACCGTTCCCGCAGCGTTCGCAGCGGAACTCGAACTGGTACCCCTGCGTGTTGGAGAGGTCCGAGAAGTTGTCCGTGAAGGGCACAGAGTCAGCCACGGCCCATCTTCGCCAGCGCACCGCGGCCTCGGCGACGAGAGATTTGCCGACAACGGCTCGGCTACCGGACGTGACGAGAACCCAGCAGGGCCAACGGAAGCAGCGCCAGCACACCGCCGACGACCACGACGAGCGCGTACCCGCCGCCGGCAAACAGTTGTCCCGACCCCAAACCGGCCAAAGCGGACGCGGACCAGACCACCGAGTCGACGGTGCCCTGCAACCGGCTGCGCGTCTCCGGCGCGAGGTCGCGGCTCAGCTGCGCGCTGCCGCCGACGAACACGAGGTTCCAGCCGTACCCCAGCAGGAACAACGCGACCGGCAGCCCGGAGGTGTGGGCCGTCGGCGCGGCGAGCGCGGTCGCCGTCGACAACGCCAGCACACCGAGGCCCGCGTTGATCGTGACGCGCGGGCCCCAGCGGTCGGCGATCCGGCCGGACAGCGGCGCCAGCGCGAACATGCCGAACAGGTGCGCGCCCAGCACCCAGCCGACGACGTCGAGGCCGTGCCCGTGGTCCTGCAGCTGCAACGGCGTCATCGTCATCACCGCGACCATCGTCAGCTGCGCGGCGACCATCGCGACCAGCGGCCGCGCGACGCCGGTCGCGCGCACCGGCGCGGCCACCGGCTTCTCCCGCGGGGGCGGGACGTGCCGCGGGAGGCACGCGGCCGCCAGTGCCGCACCCGCCGTGGTCAGCACGGCGACCGCGACCGGCCCGGACAGCGCCGGCCAGCCGAAGCCGGTGGCGACGTCCGCCGCCGGGGCCATCAGCGCCGGTCCGGCGAGCGCGCCGATCGTCCCGGCCCAGACGACGTTCGACAGCGCGCGGCCCCGGCGTTCCTCCGGGTAGAGGTCCGCGGCCAGGTAGCGCGACAGCTGCGCGCCGCCGTTGCCGAGGCCGACCAGCAGGATGCCGAGCAGCAGCGGCACCAGCGACGTCGTCAGCGCGCCGGCGAATGCGATCAGCGCACCGGCCGCGGCGACGCCGTAACCGGCGGCCAGCACCCGGCGGCGGCCCTGGCCCGGCAGCAGCAGTCCCGCGCCGAACGCGCCGGCGGCCGTGCCCAGCACGTTCGCGACGCTCGGCAGGCCGCTCCAGCCCGGCCCGCTGCCCGCGGCGACGATCAGCGTCGCCGCGGTGCTCAGGCCGACCGTTGCCGTGTTGAGCAGCGCGACGCCCGCGAACAGCGCGCCCATCGACCGGGTCCGGCCGGTCACCGTCAAAGTCCCCATGACCAGCAACTTTAGGAACTCCCGGCGATCTTTCGAAGGGCCCGTCAACGGCAAATCCGTCGCCACGGCCGCACTTCGGAAGGAAGATGGGGCCCATGACCTTCCGTTCGGAAAAGCCGCTGGACGACGTCGACTGGCGGCTGCTGGACCTGCTGCAGGCCGACGGGAGGCTCTCGTTCAAGGAGCTGGGCCGGCGGATCAACCTCTCGGCGCCGGCGGTGGCCGAGCGGGTGCGGCGGCTGGAGGAGACCGGGGTGATCACCGGCTACCGCGCCCAGGTGGACGCGCGGCAGGCGGGCCAGCCGCTGCAGGCGTTCGTCGAGATGCGGTGCGCGCTGAGCAGCTGCCTGCTCAAGACCTCGAAGTCCGAGGACTACCCCGAGGTGGTGGAGATCCACCGGCTCAGCGGCGACCACTGCACGATGCTCAAGATCCGCGCGGCGTCCTTGGAGCACTTCGAGGGCCTGCTCGAACGCCTCGGGACCCACGGTGAGCTGCGGTCGTCGGTGGTGCTGTCCACGCAGTACGAGGGCCGGCCGGTCGAGCGCCCGTCGAAGGACTACCTCCGGGCGACGACCTCCGAAGGCTGGTCTTGACCGGTTGGCGGCTGCTTGTCCGGCGCCGGGGCTGATAAACGAGAGGGATGCCGATCTTCCGTGCGCTGGCCGTCACCCTCACCACCCTGGCCACCCTCGTCCTTCCCGGCACCGCGCAGGCCGCGCCGCGGGCCGCTCCCGCCGAGTTCGTCGCGCTGTCCGACGTCGCGCCGTCGATCCTGCAGGACATCCGCTACGCCACCCGGCACAACTTCGTCGGCCGGCGGGTCGACGGGTACCTCGAACCCACCTGCATCCTGACCCGGCAGGCCGCCGAAGGCCTGCGGAAGGCGCAGGCCCGGCTGGTCCGGCAGGGGTACACGCTCAAGGTGTACGACTGCTACCGCCCGCAGCGCGCCGTCGACCACTTCGTGCGGTGGGCGAAGGACCTCGACGACGAGAAGATGAAGGCGGAGTTCTACCCGAACGTCGCCAAGGACCGGCTCTTCGAGGACGGGTACATCGCCGAAAAGTCCGGGCACAGCCGCGGCAGCACCATGGACCTGACGCTGGTCAAGCTCCCACCGCGGTTCCAGCGGCCGTACTTCCCGGGTGAGCCGCTCAAGCCGTGCTTCGCCCCGCGGGGCCAGCGCTTCCCCGACAACACGGTCGACATGGGCACCGGCTACGACTGCTTCGACCCGCTGGCCCACACCGACAACCCGGCGATCACCGGCGTCGCCCGGACGAACCGCGACCTGCTGCGCACCGCGATGTCCGGGTTCCACAACCTGCCCGAGGAGTGGTGGCACTACACCCTGGACAACGAGCCGTTCCCGGACACCTACTTCGACTTCCCGGTCAGCCGTCACAGCCTGCGCTGAAACGCGAAGGCGCCAGGGCGACCGCGGCGAGCGCGCCGATGCCGAGGACGTCCACCCCGGTGCTGGCCAGCCCGCCCCCGCTCTCACCGCCACCGGAGCCACCCGCGGCACCGGTCGTCGACGTCGGGGCGCCGGCGCCGCAGTCCGCGGGGTTCACCGGCACGACCGGCAGCGGCGCGTCGCCCTCTTCGGCGTCGATCACCACCTGGTTGGTGTGGTCGGCCGGGCCGAAGACGGTGATCGAGGCCGGGTTCTCGTACTTGATCTTCCAGCCCTTCGGCGGCAGGAAGTACAGCCGGTACTCGGGCCCGGGCACGACGTCGTGGAACTCGAAGTGCCCGTTCGCGTCGGTCGTCTGCTCCCCGGTGACCGGACAGTGCTGGTCGGACACCAGCACGACCTTGACCCCGGCGACACCTTGCTTCTCGCCGCGGACGGCCACATCACCCGTGACGGTGGCCTTGGCGCCCGGAACCGCCGCCTGGTCCGAAGCCCGCACCCGGTTGTCGGGGTCGACGCCGCGATACCCGAAATCACAGGCCGCCATGACAAAACCGCTGTTGAAGGCGGCCGCCGGCACCGTCTCGGACACGTCGACCGTGCGGGTCTGCCCGGGCGCGATCGTCACCCCGCCCGCGGCGAGGTCACCCCACCCCGGACCCCGGCCGCTGAGGATGTAGTCGTTTCCGACCTGGTTGCACTCGGCCACGATGCCGGTGAGCGGGATCGGGCCGGAGTTGGACAGCGTCACGGTGACGTGCGCGAGGTCACCGGCCTTGTAGGTGTCCTGGGTGAAGGCCATCGTCGCCTTGAGCGCGCCGTTCAGCGGCGGCGCCCTGCGGACGACCAGCTTGGTGTCCAGGCCGACCTGCACGGTCTCGAAGGGGAACAGCCAGCCGTCGATCACCTCGCCGCCGAGGACGTACTCCCCGGCCGGGACGTCGCCGAAGTTGAGGGCACCGCTCTCGTCGCTCGTGGCTTTGTAGCTGAGGTTCCGGTGCTGGAGGGTGACGGTGACGCTCTTCAGCTCTTCCCCTCGGTCGAGCCGGCCGTCGCCGTTGCGGTCGCCGTACACGACACCGCGCACCTTCGCGTGGTCCTGGCTGATGTCCTGGATCTGCCCGACGACGTCCCGTTCGAAGGTCTGCCCCGGCTGCAACGTCACCCCGGGTTTCTGGCTGAGCGGCCCCCAGCCGTCGAGGAACGGGACCACCAGGTCATCCGGGTTGAAGACCTGCGTGATCTGCAGACCCTCCACCGGGACGCTGCGGGTGTTCGTGATCTTGATGCTGAAGTGGACGTCCTCGTCGGTCGGGTACGACGGCTTGAAGCCGAACGGCGCCTCCGATGTGGACGGAGCGGTGGCGGTCGGCTCCTCCTGAGCCCCGGCCGGTGCCGCGAAAACGCCGGTCACGGCCGACGCGGTGGCGAGCGCGGCGACGTAGCGCGTGAACCCGATCAATCTAGCGGGGTGCGCAATCGTTTGAGGTGACAGTTGCGAAACGGGAAAGGCCCCCGCCGGAAACCCGGCAGGGGCCTTTCCTGTCAAAAACTTCGTCAGCGGAAGTCGCGGCCGAAGTCGTAGTCGTCCAGCGGAACCGCGGCACCGGTGCCCGTACCGAACACGTCCGGGGTGTAGTAGCCGTCGTCGTAGGACGGGATCGCGTACGCCGCGACCCGGGCCTCTTCCGTCGGCTGCACCTGGATGTTGCGGTACTTGTTGATGCCCGTGCCGGCCGGGATCAGCTTACCGATGATCACGTTCTCCTTGAGGCCCACGAGCCGGTCCGAGCGGCCGTTGATGGCCGCGTCGGTCAGGACGCGCGTGGTCTCCTGGAACGACGCCGCCGACAGCCACGAGTCCGTGGTGAGCGACGCCTTCGTGATCCCCATCAGCACCGGACGACCCGAAGCCGGCTCGCCGCCCTCGGCGACCGCGGCCCGGTTCGTCGCCTCGAACTTGGTCCGCTCGGGCAGCTCGCCCGGCAGGAAGTCCGTGGCACCGGAGTCGATGATCGTCACCCGGCGCAGCATCTGCCGGACGATGACCTCGATGTGCTTGTCGTGGATCGACACACCCTGCGCCCGGTACACCTTCTGGACCTCGTCCGTCAGGTGCATCTGCGCCTCGCGCGGCCCCATGACCCGCAGGACCTCGTGCGGGTCCGGCGTGCCTTCGAGCAGCTGCTGACCGACGTTGACGTGGTCACCGTCGCCCAGCGGGCCGTTCGGGGTGTTCGCGAGCCGCTGACGCTTGGACAGCTTGTCGAAGACGATCTCTTCGCCGCCGTCGTCCGGGATCAGCGTGATCTTCCAGAACCGCTCGCTTTCCTCGATGCGCACGCGGCCATCGACGTCGGCGATCGGCGCCTTGCCCTTCGGGACACGAGCCTCGAAGAGCTCCTGCACACGGGGCAGACCGGTCGTGATGTCGTCACCGGCGACACCACCCTGGTGGAACGTACGCATCGTCAGCTGCGTGCCCGGCTCACCGATCGACTGGGCCGCGACGATACCCACGGCCTCGCCGACGTCGACGAGCTGACCGGTCGCCATCGAGCGGCCGTAGCAGGTCGCGCAGATGCCGACGGCCGACTCGCAGGTCAGCACCGAGCGGACCTTGACCTTCGAGATGCCGCTGGAGAGCAGCTTGTCGAGGGCCGGGTCGCCGATGTCGTCACCGGCGTTCAGCACGACGTTGCCCTTGGCGTCGACCGCGTCCGTCGCGAGGTTCCGCGCGTACACCGAGGTCTCGACGTGCTGGTCGCGCAGCACCTTGCCGTCGCCGATGTCCTCGCCGATCGGCATCATGATGCCGCGCGTGGTGCCGCAGTCGATCTCGCGGACGATGACGTCCTGCGAGACGTCCACCAGACGCCGGGTCAGGTAACCCGAGTCCGCGGTCCGCAGCGCCGTGTCCGCCAGGCCCTTCCGGGCACCGTGCGTCGCAATGAAGTACTCCGCCACCGACAGGCCTTCACGGAAGTTGGCCTTGATCGGACGCGGGATGTACTCACCCTTCGGGTTGGACACCAGGCCACGCATGCCGGCCAGGGACCGGACCTGCGTCATGTTGCCCGCCGCGCCCGACTTCACGATCATGGCGATCGGGTTGTCGTCCGGCAGCGCCGTCTCCATGATCTTGTGGACCTCTTCGGTGGCCTGCGTCCACACCTTGACGAGCTCGTTGTTGCGCTCGGTGTGCGACAGCTGACCACGCTGGTAGCGCTTCTCCACCTGGGAGGCCTTGCCCTCGTACTCGTCGAGGATGGCGGCCTTGCCCACCGGGGTGAGCACGTCCGAGATGGCGACGGTGACACCCGAGCGGGTCGCCCAGTAGAACCCGGCGTCCTTCAGGCGGTCGAGCGTCTGCGCGACCTGCGTCATCGAGTACCGCTCGGCGAGGTCGTTCACGATCGCGGCCTGCCGCTTCTTCGGCATCGGCTCGTTGATGAACGGGTAGTCCGCCGGCAGCAGCTCGTTGAACAGCACGCGGCCCAGGGTCGTCTCGGCCAGCCACGCCTTGCCCGGCTCCCAGCCCTTCTCCGCGAGCGCCGCTTCGTCGGCCTTGGCCGGCTGGCGGTCGATGACGCGGATCTTGATCGGGGCGTGCAGGCCCAGCGCCTTGCGGTCGAAGGCCATGATGGCCTCGGCCGGCGACGAGTACGCGTTGCCCGCGCCCTCGGCCTGCTCGTTGAGGCGGGTCAGGTGGAACAGACCCGTCACCATGTCCAGCCGCGGCATGGCGAGCGGACGGCCCGACGCCGGCGAGAGGATGTTGTTCGCCGACAGCATCAGGATCCGGGCCTCGGCCTGCGCCTCGGCCGACAGCGGCAGGTGCACCGCCATCTGGTCACCGTCGAAGTCCGCGTTGAACGCCTCGCAGACCAGCGGGTGCAGCTGGATGGCCTTGCCCTCGACCAGCTGCGGCTCGAAGGCCTGGATGCCGAGGCGGTGCAGGGTCGGCGCGCGGTTCAGCATCACCGGGTGGCCGGTGATGACCTCTTCCAGCACGTCCCACACCTGCGGCCGCGAGCGCTCCACCATCCGCTTGGCGGACTTGATGTTCTGCGCGTGGTTCAGGTCGACCAGCCGCTTCATGACGAACGGCTTGAACAGCTCGAGCGCCATGTCCTTCGGCAGACCGCACTGGTGCAGCTTCAGCTGCGGGCCGACGATGATGACCGAACGGCCCGAGTAGTCGACGCGCTTGCCGAGCAGGTTCTGGCGGAACCGGCCCTGCTTGCCCTTGAGCAGGTCGGACAGCGACTTCAGCGGCCGGTTGCCCGGGCCGGTGACCGGACGCCCGCGGCGGCCGTTGTCGAACAGCGCGTCGACGGCCTCCTGCAGCATCCGCTTCTCGTTGTTGACGATGATCTCGGGCGCGCCGAGGTCGATCAGCCGCTTGAGGCGGTTGTTGCGGTTGATCACGCGGCGGTACAGGTCGTTCAGGTCGGAGGTCGCGAAGCGGCCACCGTCCAGCTGCACCATCGGACGCAGGTCCGGCGGGATCACCGGGACGGCGTCGAGCACCATGCCGCGCGGGTCGTTGCCGGTGGCCTGGAACGCCGCGACGACCTTGAGCCGCTTCAGCGCGCGGAGCTTCTTCTGCCCCTTGCCGTTGCGGATCGTGTCGCGCAGGTTGTCGGCCTCGGCGCTGACGTCGAACTCGGTGGCCAGCTTCTGGATGGCCTCCGCGCCCATGCCGCCGGTGAAGTACTCGCCGTAGCGGTCGACGAGCTCGCGGTAGAGCAGCTCGTCGGCGATCAGCTGACGGGTGTCGAGCTTCGTGAAGGTCGTCCAGACCTCCTCGAGGCGGTCCAGCTCGCGACCGGCGCGGTCACGCAGCTGGCGCATCTCGCGCTCGCCGCCCTCCTTGACCTTGCGGCGGACGTCGGACTTGGCGCCCTCCGCCTCCAGCTCGGCCAGGTCGGCTTCCAGCTTCTGCGCGCGGGTCTCGATGTCCGCGTCGCGCTTGGTCTCGAGGTTCTTGCGCTCGACGCCGATCTCGTTCTCGAGGGTCGGCAGGTCGTTGTGGCGCAGCTCCGTGTTCACGCCCGTGATGACGTAAGCAGCGAAGTAGATGATCTTCTCGAGGTCCTTCGGCGCCAGGTCCAGCAGGTAGCCGAGGCGCGAGGGAACACCCTTGAAGTACCAGATGTGGGTGACCGGGGCGGCCAGCTCGATGTGGCCCATCCGCTCGCGGCGCACCTTGGCGCGAGTCACCTCGACGCCGCAGCGCTCACAGATGATGCCCTTGAAGCGGACGCGCTTGTACTTGCCGCAGTAGCACTCCCAGTCCCGGGTCGGACCGAAGATCTTCTCGCAGAAGAGGCCGTCCTTCTCGGGCTTGAGCGTCCGGTAGTTGATGGTCTCCGGCTTCTTGACCTCGCCGAAGGACCACTGACGGATGTCGTCGGCCGTGGCGAGACCAATGCGGAGCTCATCGAAAAAGTTGACGTCCAGCACGTCTAGATCCCCTTGGGGTTGTTTCGGCTAGAGAGGGGGGCGGGCGAGCGAGGGGGCCCTGCGGGAGGCCGGTCCCCCTCGCTCAGCTCGCGATCAGTGCACGACGTCGTCCACCGAGGGCGACTCGTTGCGGGACAGGTTGATGCCGAGGTTCGCCGCGGCGCGCTCGAGGTCCTCGTCGTCGGAGTCGCGCATCTCGATCGCCGCGCCGTCGCTGGAGAGCACCTCGACGTTGAGGCACAGCGACTGGAGCTCCTTGAGGAGCACCTTGAACGACTCCGGGATGCCCGGCTCGGGGATGTTCTCCCCCTTGACGATGGCCTCGTACACCTTGACGCGGCCGACCACGTCGTCCGACTTGATCGTCAGCAGCTCCTGCAGCGTGTAGGCAGCGCCGTACGCCTGCATCGCCCAGCACTCCATCTCACCGAAGCGCTGGCCACCGAACTGCGCCTTACCACCCAGCGGCTGCTGCGTGATCATCGAGTACGGACCGGTGGAGCGGGCGTGGATCTTGTCGTCGACCAGGTGGTGCAGCTTCAGGATGTACATGTAGCCGACCGCGACCGGGTACGGGTACGGCTCGCCGGAACGGCCGTCCAGCAGGGTCGCCTTGCCGTTCTCCTTGACCATGCGCTCGCCGTCGCGGTTCGGCTTGGTCGCCCCGAGCAGCCCGGTGAGCTCCTCCTCCTTCGCGCCGTCGAACACCGGGGTCGCGGTGTTCGTGTTCGGCGCGACGTCGTAGAGCTCCTCGTTGAGGTTCTTCGCCCAGTCGGGGTCGCCCTCGATCGTCCAGCCCTGCGAGGCCAGCCAGCCCAGGTGCAGCTCGAGGATCTGGCCGATGTTCATCCGTCGCGGCACACCGTGGGTGTTCAGGATGATGTCGACCGGGGTGCCGTCCTCCATGAACGGCATGTCCTCGACCGGCAGGATCTTGCCGATGACACCCTTGTTGCCGTGCCGGCCGGCGAGCTTGTCGCCCGGCTGGATCTTGCGCTTCTGGGCCACGTAGACGCGGACCAGCTCGTTGACGCCCGGGGGCAGCTCGTCGTCGTCCTCGCGCGAGAACACGCGGATGCCGATGACCTTGCCGGTCTCGCCGTGCGGCACCTTCAGCGAGGTGTCGCGGACTTCGCGGGCCTTCTCGCCGAAGATCGCGCGCAGCAGGCGCTCTTCCGGCGTCAGCTCGGTCTCGCCCTTCGGCGTGACCTTGCCGACCAGGATGTCGCCGTCGCGGACCTCGGCGCCGATGCGGATGATGCCGCGCTCGTCGAGGTCGGCCAGGACCTCCTCGGAGACGTTCGGGATGTCCCGGGTGATCTCCTCGGCGCCCAGCTTCGTGTCGCGGGCGTCGATCTCGTGCTCCTCGATGTGGATCGACGTCAAGACGTCGTCCTGCACCAGGCGCTCCGAGAGGATGATCGCGTCCTCGTAGTTGTGGCCCTCCCACGGCATGACCGCGACGAGCAGGTTCTTGCCGAGCGCCATCTCACCGTTTTCGGTGGACGGGCCGTCGGCGATGACCTGCCCCTGCTCGACCCGGTCGCCCTCGTTGACGATCGGGCGGTGGTTGAAGCAGGTGCCGTGGTTCGAGCGGCGGAACTTGTACAGTCCGTAGCTCTTCCGCGTGCCGTCGTCGTGCATGATCGTGATCAGGTCCGCCGAGAGCTCCTCGACGATGCCGGCCTGCTCGGCGACGAGCACGTCACCGGCGTCGACCGCGGCGCGCAGCTCCACACCCGTGCCCACGTACGGGGCCTGGTTGCGCAGCAGCGGCACGGCCTGGCGCTGCATGTTCGCACCCATCAGGGCGCGGTTCGCGTCGTCGTGCTCGAGGAACGGGATCATCGCGGTCGCGACCGAGACCATCTGCCGCGGCGAGACGTCCATGTAGTCGATGTCGAGCGGGTCGATCAGCTCGACCTCGCCGCCCTTGCGGCGGGCCATGACCCGGTCTTCGACGAAGGTGCCGTCGTCCGAGATCGGCGCGTTGGCCTGGGCCTTGACGTACCGGTCCTCTTCGTCCGCGGTCAGGTAGTCGACCTGGTCGGTGACCCGGCCCTCGACGACCTTGCGGTACGGCGTCTCGATGAAGCCGAACGGGTTGACCCGCGCGTAGGAGCAGAGCGAGCCGATCAGGCCGATGTTCGGGCCTTCCGGCGTCTCGATCGGGCACATCCGGCCGTAGTGCGACGGGTGGACGTCCCGGACCTCCATGCCGGCGCGCTCACGGGACAGACCACCCGGGCCGAGGGCCGACAGACGACGCTTGTGCGTCAGGCCCGACAGCGGGTTGTTCTGGTCCATGAACTGCGACAGCTGCGAGGTGCCGAAGAACTCCTTGATCGCCGCGCCGATCGGGCGGATGTTGATCAGGGTCTGCGGCGTGATCGCCTCGACGTCCTGCGTGGTCATGCGCTCGCGCACGACCCGCTCGGTGCGGGAGAGGCCGACCCGGATCTGGTTCTGGATCAGCTCGCCGACCGTGCGCAGGCGCCGGTTGCCGAAGTGGTCGATGTCGTCGGTCTCGACCGGGATCTCGGTGCCGTTCTGCGCGTCGAGCTTGTCCTCGCCGGCGTGCAGCCGGACCAGGTACTCGATCGTCGTGACGATGTCCTCTTCGGTCAGCGTCCCGGTGTCGTACGGCGTGTCGAGGCCCAGCTTCTTGTTGACCTTGTACCGGCCGACCTTGGCCAGGTCGTAGCGCTTCGCCTTGAAGAACAGGTTCTCCAGCAGGGTCTGCGCGCTCTCCTTCGTGGGCGGCTCGCCCGGGCGCAGCTTGCGGTAGATGTCGAGCAGCGCCTCGTCGGTGCCGGCGGTGTGGTCCTTCTCGAGGGTCGCCAGCAGCGTCTCCGAGAAGGAGAAGCGCTCGCGGATCGCCTCGGTGGTCCAGCCCAGCGCCTTCAGCAGCACGGTGACCGGCTGGCGGCGCTTGCGGTCGATGCGGACGCCGACGGTGTCGCGCTTGTCGACGTCGAACTCGAGCCACGCGCCGCGGCTCGGGATCACGCGGACGCTGAAGACGTCCTTGTCGGTCGTCTTGTCGACGTCCTTCGAGTAGTAGACGCCCGGCGAGCGGACCAGCTGGGACACGACGACACGCTCGGTGCCGTTGATGATGAACGTGCCCTTGTCGGTCATGACCGGGAAGTCGCCCAGGAAGACCGTCTGGCTCTTGATCTCGCCCGTGTTGTTGTTGACGAACTCCGCCGTGACGAACAGCGGGGCCGCGTACGTCATGTCCTTGTCCTTGCACTCCTCGATCGAGGCCTTGACCTCGTCGAAGCGCGGGGCGGAGAAGGACAGGGACATCGAGCCGGAGAAGTCCTCGATCGGGGAGATCTCGTTCAGGACCTCTTCGAGGCCGCCGACCGGGTTTTCTTCACCTTCTTCGACACGGCGTTCGAACCACGCTTCGTCCCCGGTGAACCACTGGAACGACTGGATCTGGACGTCGAGCAGGTTGGGGGTGCTGAGCGGTTCGCGAATCTTTGCGAAGGAAACCCGCTTGGGCGCGCCGGGGATTCCCGTGGACTCCGAGCGAGATTCAGCCGAGGTGGTCGCAGCAGTGGCCTGGTTCGCGGGAGAGACTGCCAAGATGCGTCCTTCCGGGGACAATGAGCGGTGACGGCCGCCATAGCAACAGCTATCAGCGACTGTCAAGGGTGCCGTGTGCCCACTATCCTAACTACCGGCTCCGGGCAGCCTGAAAGAGGGCAGCGCAAAGAGGCAGTCTAGCCCGAACGGCGCGGTCTGTCCAGGGGGCGCTCCAGATGGGGCCCAGCCTGCATCGCGACGTCTTCAGGTATGCCTCCAGGCGACCCGGTTTTCCCTCCCGCAAGGGCTGCCGGTTTCGCCGTCGGGAGTAAGCGTGAACCCACCGGGCGCGAGAGTCAAGATGCCACACGGGGGTCGGCCCGGTTGGCGCAGCGTGGAAGAGGGTCAGCGGAGCGTGAGCGGCCGAATATACTTCCAGCTACCGGCCGGTAGCGCCAGCAGTAGGGCTTGGACCTGGGGGTTTCTTTGGTGTTGATCTTGGTGGGGGTGTGTGCCAGCCCACTTCCGGCGGCACCGGTTTCGGCCGGCGGTGGGGTGTGGTGGCGGTTTGGGTGAGCGGGTTTCGGGGGGCGCGGGGTGTGTCACATGTGCACCGGGCGTCGCAGGTGTCCCGGGCCGGCCGACCCGCCAGGCGCCTCGGCGAGATAGCGGAACGCAATCGGCCGGTCGCACGCCGACGGCAAGGTCAGATTGGGCTGGCACGCCCCCGACAGCGGCTCGAGAAGCCCCTGACGGCCCGGGCACGGCACCGGCGGTGGCAGGCCAAGTCGGAGAGACGCCGGCCGGTCGGCCTGCCGCCCCGGCCCCGAGGGCCGGGGCCACTACAGCTCTCGCGAGCGAGCCGGACGGCAAGGGTTCGCCGGGGCCGCGTCAGCTCAGTTCGTGATACAGCTCGGCCAGCTTGGCGAGCAACACACTGCCGGACCCGCCGACGGCCGTCACGTACCGGCCGTCCGGGGAGCGATGGCCGAGCCAACGGCCTTGTTCGATGTCGACGAACGTCACCGGTTCGCTGCGCCGGTGCCCGCGCCGGTCCCGGACGCCGGCGGTGAGCTGCCCGCCCGCGAAGCGGGGACGCTTGAAGATCGCCGCGACGCGCGCCGCCTGACCGTGGGGTTCTCCCGCGGTCAGGTCCGCGACCGGCACCGAATAGGACACGGAGCGCGCGGGCGGGTGCTCGGGCAGCTCCCGGGCGACGACGCGGGCCAGCGCCTCCGGGCGGGCGGGCCGGAGCAGGAACCGCCCTTCCCGAGGCAGATAGCAGGCGAAGGCTCCGTCCCGGCGGCCCGCGCCTGCGTGCAGCCGGTAGCCGAGTTCCGTGGTCTGCACATAAGCGGACAGCTCGGCCGGCGCACGACAGAGCAGGCGCAGGCTCTCTTCGAGGTCTTCGGCCGGTTCGCCGCGGTCGAGCAGTCCTTCGGCGGCCAAGTCCTCGCGCGCGGCGCGGGTGCGGTCTTCTTCGGCTTCCGGGCTCCGCCACACCGGCGCGGGTGCGAGCACGGCGGGGAGCGTGAGACCGAGCCGTCCGGCCGCCCAGTGGACGCTGGCCGCGTCGAGCGCGACCTCGCGGTTCACCGTCACTACATGCCGATCGTCGGGGGAACCGTCTTCACGTCCTTCGGCGGTCCGAACAGTTCGTCGGGATCGGGCTCCTGAAGGACGGAGAGCCGCTTGTGCTCCTTGTCCTCTTCTTTTTCGCCGCGGCCCATCGGTCCGCCGACGCCCGGAGTGCCGGGCTTTCCGGCGGCACCGGCCGAGCCCGGCCGGACGGAGCCGGGTTCGGTGAACCGGCCGGTGCCGCTGCGTCCGCCGGGCTCGCCGACGCCACGAGGTGTGCCTGGCTCGCCGCCGCGCGGGGTGCCCGGCTCGCCGAGACGGCCGCCGGTTCGTGCGCCGGGCTCACCGATACCGCCCAGCTCGCCGACGCGACCGGTTCCGCCGCGACCTCCCTCGATGAAGCGTCCGCCGGTGACGGAACCGCCGCCCGGGGTATCGAACGATGTCGCACCGCCCGAGCCGTTGGTGCCGAGCCGGGAGCCGATGTCACCTGAACCGCCGTCGCGGCCGAAGGCCGGGTTCTGCCCTCCCGAGGCGGTGACCGGCGGCGTCACCCCAGACGTGTGCGTGGTGTCACCGGGGTGTGACGGCCGAGTGTCCGGTTGCCCGGACGTGTGCGTGGTCTCGCCAGGCTGCGGAGTGTCCGGCTGCCCGGGCGTGTTCGGGCGCTGCTGCTGCCAGGACGTGTCCTGGCCCTGGACCTGCGTGTTCCGCCGGGGTGGCTGGACCTGGTCGTCGTGCCCGCCGGGCGGGGTGACCGGCGGTGGCTTCTCGGCGTGCTCGATGTCCGTCCCGCCGGAGGGGAGGGTGAGGTCGCCGTAGTCCTGCGGCAGGCCGGCGGTGTTGCCACCGGTCTGGCCGTTGTAGGTGCCGTAGTGCTGGACGACTTCCTGCGCCTTCGCGTTCCAGCTCGCGATTTCCTCGTCCTTGTTGGTCAGCATCGGCAGGTTGCGGCTGAGGAAGTCGTCACTCGGCTGCGGGCCGGGGCCATCGCCGACCTTGTTCCGCAGGTCGGCGTAGTCGCTGCCCTGCGTGACGAGCGCGCCCCGCGCGGCGCCGAGGTGCACGGCGCTGACCTCGGACGCGGCCAGCAACGGCCCCGCCCCGGCCTGCGCCTGACCGGCGGCGTTGCCGGTCCAGGCTTCACTCATGGCGGATTGCAGGCGGGTCATCATGTCCCGCGCCTCGACGTGTTTGGCCGCGGTTTCCTCGGCGATCCGGCTGGATTCGAAGAGGCTCTCTGGGCCGTCGCCGGACTTCAGCATGTCGACGATCTGCTGGGCGGTGTACTCGGTCATCAGGCCCCCGCCTTCATCGTCGAGACCGCCATTTCCGTCACCTTCTGCAGAGTCGGACAGGGATCCCCGTAGATCTGGGCATCGGGGCGCAATGAAATCTGCACACTGTAAAGAAGATCGTCACGAACACCGACGGCAAGTTGGCAGTGATCCTTCGGCGCAGCATCATCATCCAGCAGCACGCCGGGATAGCCTGAGACATCAGCAACAGGCTGAAAGAACTTCGACCCCCCGTCTTTTTGCTGCTGATAGGTGTTGGCGAGACTGCTGCCAGCCGTTAGGAATCTGCTACCGATGGTGAAGCCAACCTCATCGATTGCACGCCAGTCGCAACCCGGCCCCAAACTGCTCGGGTTGGGCGTCGGCTTGATCGTGATACCAAGTTGAGCGAGCTGACCCGGCGTGAGCACGGAACACGGATCCTGCTCGTACCGGGCGGTGTCGAGCGGCTGGCTCACCTTCGGCACGTCTGGGTCGCCGCTCGCAGAGGGTTCCGAGGTACCCACGGCCGTCGAGGGCGAGGCATGACCGGTGACACCACTAGAACAACCGACGACCAGCACAGCCGCCGATAGCACCATCGCAAATTTCCAGCGCTTCACCGGTCAGTCCCCATGACGTTGAACGAGTGGCTTGCCGAACCATCGGCCTGCTGATACTTCTCGATCATCTTCTCAAGCGAAACGACATACTCATTTGCATACTGCCACTGCTGTTTGATGCTATTCGAATACAACTCCGCATGCGCCTTCGCCGCCGCGTTGTTGGCAGTGCTTGCCTCGTCGGCTGCCGGCGACTTGACCAGCTTGAGCTCGTAGCCGCTCTCTTGGAGATCGCCGAGCAGGTCGCGGAGGTCTTTCCACTGCGGGAGCAAAGCCTGCATCTGCTCCACGTCCAGCCTGAAGCCGCCGCCCGCACCACCACCGGCGTCCGCCTGCTCCAGGCGGGCCTGGAGGCGCATCATCTCCGCCACGTGGGCGCCTCTCAAAGACGGGTCGTCCGAAGGTACCCGGTAGCCGGCCGAACCAGTCACCATGCGTCCGAAATCAGGCATGCAGAACTTCCTCCCCGAAGTCCCGTGAGCTCACGCACACGCTCTGTCAGCAGATCACGGTATCAGACGCAGGAGAGCAGGTCAGCGGTTCCGCAGGGTCAGCGCCTCACCCAGACGGAGGCCAGAACACGGTCCCGTTCGGCGGCGGGGAGGGTGCCGAGCAGGAAGACGACCGCCACGCCGTCCGGGGTGTGGACCGGGTAACCGCGCAGGTCCAGCTGCAGCAATCCGGACATCAGGTCGGCCGGCACACACCGGTCTTCGATGACGAAGATCGTCGCTCCGCGGCCGGGAGCGCCAGTACGGGTGTTGTGCGGGACGCCGCCGACGGCCATCGACCGCGGGCCGGACAGCCGGGGCAGCAGGCCTTCCGCCAGAACCTTCCTCAGCGCGGCGTCCACGTCGAGCGTGCCGGTGACCAGTCCGGTGCCCAACAGTCCTTCCGACCGGTCGACGTTCACGCACCGGCTCCGGCCGTAACTCTGCAGCTCGAAACGCGCCGGTCCGAGCTGCATTCCCTCGGCGACGCGGTTCCAGCCCGAATCAGCGCCGCACGCCGACGTCAGAAGCGCGCTAACGAACAGCAGCCAGGAACGCCGACCACGCCTGGACCTCGAAGTGCTGCGTCCCGCCTTCGCGGTCCTTCGTGTCACGGACGTACACCGCCTGCGACACCGCCACCTCGACACAGTTGCCGTTCGCGTCGCCGCTGTAGCTGCTCGTCCGCCACGGCAACTTCTGGTCGGGCATCCCTACCTCGCTTCAGCCGATCACCCATCCTGGGCCACCAGCTTAGCGAGGAAGGTCCGAGCCTCATCACCGTCGAGTACCACCCGGCGCAATCGCTCGTAGGCCGCCGCATACTCCTGGATCAGCAAGCCGTCTTCGGGATAGGTGCCACCCGCGAAGTCTTCGATGTAGACGAGCGACCCACGTTCAGGCAGCTTCAGGATGCAGAAATTCGAACGCGCCGAGAACGCCTCGTCCTTGTTCGGTGTCGGCTTCGGCACGAACGGCAGCACCTGCAACCGGACGTTGTCCCGCTCCGAAACGTCGATCAAGTGCTCCAGCTGCGCCCGCATCACCTCGGCACTCCCGATCCGACGCCGCAGGCACGCTTCGTCGATGATCACGTCCAGCCCCAGCGGCGCCGGCTCCGTGCGGAACAGCTTCTCCTGCCGGTTCATCCGGATGTCGAGCTTGACGTCGATCTCCTGGCTGCCCGCGTACGGCGCGCCCGCCTCGAGCAGCGCCCTGGCGTAGTCACGGGTTTGGAGCAGCCCATTGATCACGGCGTTGTCGTAAGCGACGATCTCCCGCGCGTCCGCCTCCAAGGCGACATATCGCCGCGCGGTCGCCGGGACAGCCTCCTGGTACAGCGCCCGTCGCCGCTTCCGCCGCCGCGGCCACGGGATCGCCGCCAGCCGCAGCGCTTCGGCGGCCGAAGTGTCATCAGCGCCGTAAAAATCCAGCAGCGCCGCGACCTCGTGGACCGGAATGCCCTGCTTGCCGTTCTCGACCAGGCTCATCTTCGCCGGCGAGCAGCTCAGGTGGACACACGCCTCGGCCGCCGTGTGCTCGGCATCCTCCCGAAGCTCGCGCAGGATGATGCCGAGCTGGATGCGGGCGACGATCGGGTCGTCGGACGTCGGCGGCAGGGACCGGTCTTTCGGAGGCATACCGGCAAGCGTGGCCTGTCCGCATCGCTGAACGCAATCACTCCATCGTGCAGTTCTAGAGACTAAACTTTAGTCGTAAGTTGACGCAATAAACTCACTTTGGCGGCCGAGCCACTTCGACGCGGACCGCGTCCACCTGCTCGCGGCGAACGGACGCGGCCGGTGCGGTGCCCGGATCGGCGCACCCTTCAGTCACTGCGCGGTGTGCACTCTGCTGGACGAAGGCGTCAACCGGCCGCCGATCCGCAACGACCACGAAACCGGGAACGATCCCCTGCCGCCGTACCTGACCGCGCTGGAATCGCCCTTTCTCGACACCGATCCCCTGGCCGCGCGACGTTCGGCCGATGCCCTCGGCCCGCTCGGCGTCCGCCTGATCGAGGCGCACCTCGAACTCGACAACGCCCTGCGTGCTGTCTCGGAACCAAGCTCCCGTCGCGGCGGGCAGGTCCACCGGCAGCTGCGCGAAGCGATGGTCGCGCTCGAAGTCGCGATCGCCGCCTACGCGCACGCCGAAGAGACGCTGCGCTTCGCGAGCTGAGCTACTTGGAAGGCGACGGGGAAGCCGGAGCTTGGGTGGCCGCCGGGATCTTCGGCGCGTTGTAGGTGTCCATGTCGGTGATCTTCCACTTGTCGCCCTGGAGCTGGGCGTTCAGGTGGAGCTGGGCGGTGCCCGCGGTCGTCTTCTTCGTGTCCGTGCGGGTCGAGGTCTGGTCGACGAAGACCATCACCTTCGCCAGGTCGTCGTTGAGCATGATCACGGCGGCCCGGGTGACCTTGCAGGTCACGATCATCTTCTGCCCCGGCGCGAGCCGCTTCACCTCGCCCATCAGCGAGTTGTACTTGTTCTTGACGTCGTCGTTGGCGAGCAGGTCGTTCGCCGCGTCCTCGGTCTTCTTGATGTTGTTGAAGTCGTAGGAGAACAGCGCCTCGGCCGCCTTCGACACGGCGTCCTTGACCTGCGCGGTCTTCGCGACGTCCAGCAGCGCGGTGTTGCTCGTCGCCTTCGAAATCGCGTCCTCTTTCGAATGGAACCAGTACGCCAGCCCGCCCAGGAGCAGCGCCACGACCACCAGCGCGGTCGCGATCAGGTACGGCCTCGGCGAAGGCAGGCCCGCCGCCGGGACGGGCTTCTCCGTCGAAGCGGCCTCGGCCTCGGCTTCGGAGACGTCGGACGGCTTCGCGATGCCGGTGTCCCGCCGCTTCCGCCGCGGCGCCGGAGCTTCCTCGGCTTCGCCGGTGAGGGCGTCGACCTCGACCGGCTCTTCGGTGTCGACGGCGGCGAACACCGCGGTGTCCTCGGCGGGCGCCGTGTCGAGCTGCCCGCTCGTGGCCTCGAACGACTCCGGCTTGGCGGCTGGGCGCGGCACCGGACGCGGAGCGGGCCGGGGCCGCGGCTTGCGCGCCCCTTCGGGCGGCACCGCGGGGAGCTGGCCGGTGCGCTCGGCGGGCGACTCGTCCGTCGAGGGCTTGCGCAGCCCGGCCACGCGGGGCCGGCGCGGCGGCGGGGTGCTGCTGCTGCGAGGCGGCTGGCGGCGGGAGGGGGGCACTACGAGCTCCTTCTGCGTGACGCTCTACTGGCCGGCCGCGACGAGCGGGACGCTGTCGATGCCGGACAGCTTCCACTCGTCGCCGACGCGGGTCATCGACACCTCGAGGCGCAGCGGCTTCGCGCTGCTCTTGTCGCCCTGGGTGACGGTCGTGGCGATCGCGGCGAGGAAGCTGGCCTTGCCTTCGTGGTCGTCCAGCTCCTCGACGGCGATGTCCTGGACGTCGGTGGTGACCTTCGTCTTGGCGTCGGAGAGCGCCTTGCGGAACGTGGGCGCCGACTGGTCGATCTGCTGCGACATCTTGTCGTCCGACACGGCCTTCTGCCGGGCGAAGAAGCCGTCCAGGTCCTGGTAGTCGACCTCGGTGTAGGCCTTCAGCGCGCTGGTGCCCGCCTTGACGACGGCTTCGCGCGACGCGGCCAGGCCGGCGTTGTCGTCGTTCGCCGCCGCCCACCACATGATCCCGAAGATCGCCGCGGCGATCAGGGCGGCCAGCGCCAGCGCGGCCGCGCCGAAGACCAGGATCCGTGAGGACGACTCGTTCGCCGGCTTCGCGGCGGTGGCCCCGGACGCCTCTTCGGGCTCCGCCACCGCGACCGCGGCCTGCTCGTCCGTACTCATGACACTCCAGGGTAGGTAACGGTCATCAAATCCACGTCAGGCGAGGCCCAGCAGCGAGCCCAGGCTGTTCAGGCTCACGCCGGGGCTGCCGACGATGCCCGGCACACCCCGGGTGTTGCGCTCGTCGGCGAGCTCCTCCGCCGGCCGGTTCGCGTTGGCCGACACGTCGGCGTCGCTCGGCGCGACCGGCACCCCGCCGTACGGCGCGTTCTGCGCCCCGCGCACGTTGATGGGGCTGCCCTTCGGTTCGGCACAGTACGCGTCCTCCTTCGCCGGCTTCGCCGACGTGTCCGCGCCCGTGCGGTACTGCGAGTACGGGAGGTAGCCCTTGGTGCAGGCCGGCGGGTTGAAGAGGTTGAGCACCAGCCCGAGGTGCGCGGTGCCGTCGCCGGGCGCGACGCTGCTCGCCGCGCCGGCCAGCGCCGGGTACGTCACGAGCCCCTGCTCGATCCCGTCGAGCCGGGTCACGGTCAGGTTCGCCGTGGTGAGCAGGTTCGCCGTCAGCGCGCCGAGGCCCGGGCCGGACTCCTGCAGCACCTGGCTGATCTGCGACGCCACCTGCGGCGTGATGCCGATGAGCTTGCGCAGGTCGCCGTCGGAGTTCTTCAGGGTGCCGGTGAGCTCGTTGAGGCTCTTGCTGAACGACGCGAAGTTCTGCGCCTGGTCGTTCTGCGTGTCGAGCACCTGGCCGCCGGCGTCGAGCAGCTGGATGGTCTGCGGCAGGTACTCCTGCGCGGTCGTGGTGAAGCTGCGCGCGGTGTCGAGCAGCTTCTGCAGGTCGCCGCCGGTGCCGCGGAAGGCGTCGTAGGACTCGTCGACGACCGTGCGCAGCGAGTCGACCGGGACCGAAGCGGCGAGCGTGTCGAGGTCGCCGATCAGCCGCTCGGTGCTGACCGGGGTGGTCGTCTTCGACGCCGGGATGACCGAACCCGCCGCGAGGTACGGGCCCTTGTCGGCCTTGGGCCGCAGGTCGACGTACTGCTCGCCGACCGCCGAACGGTTGGCGACGACGGCGTCGAGGTCCGCGGGCACCTGCGGCGCCGACGGGTCGATGTTGAGGTCCGCCTCGAGCCCGGTCCGGGTGAGCCGCAGCTCCCCCACCCGGCCGACGTTGTAGCCGCGGTAGGTGACCTCGGCGTTGGTGAAGATGCCGCCCGACTCGTTGAGCTCGAGCTTCACCGTGTAGCCGCTGCTGCCGAACACGCTGCCGAGCCCGGCGAACCGGATCAGCGCGTACACGATCGCCACGACCGAAATGACCGCGAACGCGACCAGCTGGATCCTCGTCCTGCGTACCAGCATCAGCCGTTACCTCCCGAAAGCAGCCCGAAGAGGTTGCCGAGCCCCGGCTTGGTCTGGCCGGACTGCCCGTTCTCCCCGGGGATCGGGAGCGGCGGCGGCTGGTTGGCCGGCGTGCCCGAGACCCCGCCGGTCAGGCCGTCCAGCGGCAGCTGGCCGGCCAGGATGTTCTGCCGGCTGTTGCCGAGGTTCTCGACGACGGTCTTCAGGTTCAGGTCGACCTTCGCGAACAGGTTGAAGTAGTCGCCCTTGACGTCGTTGACGGCCTGGTCGCTGAACGGGAACGTCAGCAGGATCTCCAGCGCCTTCGGCAGGTCGTTGCCCGCCTCGCCGAGCTTCTGCAGCGTCGGCGTCAGCGCCTTCAGGTCGGCCACGAGGTCCTTCTGCGACGCGTTCACCGTCTCGGTGGCGACGCCGGAGAGGTTGTTCAAGGCGTTGAGCATGGTGACCAGCTGGCCGCGCTGCGACTCCAGCACCCCGAGCCCCGGCCCGAGGTTGTCGACCGCGCCGACCAGCTTGTCCTTCTGGTCGTTGAGCGTCGAGGACAGCCGGTTCAGCCCGTCGAGCGCCCGGGTGATGTTGCGCGACTGGTTGTCCAGGTTGGTGACCAGCTGGTTCGCGTTGTCCAGCAGCGCCTTGATGTCCGGCTCGCGCCCGGACGTGGCGTTGTTGAGCTCCTTGGTGATGGTGTTGAGCTGGTCGACCCCACCGCCGTTGAGCAGCAGCGACAGCGCGCCGAGCAGCTCTTCGACCTCGACGCTGCGGTTCGTGCGGGCCAGCGGGATCGTCGCGTTGTCGGCGAGCTTGCCCTGGGCCTGGTCGTCACCGGGCGAAGCCAGCTCGACGTACTTCTCGCCGAGCAGGCTGGACTGCTTCACGTTGGCCAGCGCGTTGGCCGGCAGCTTGACGTCGCCGTTGACCTTCAGCGTCACCAGCGCGTGCCAGCCGTCCTTGGTGAGCCCGACGTTCTCGACCCGCCCGATCGGCACCTCGTTGACCTTCACCCCGGCCTGCGGGGTGAGGTCGAGGACGTCCCGGAACTCGACGTTCACCGTGTACGGGTGGTCGCCGAGGTCGGCGCCGCCGGGCAGCGGCAGGTCGTAGATGCCGTTGAACGCGCACCCGGACAGCGTCAGCGCCGACACGGTGGCCAGCGCACCGACGGTCAGGAGCTTCTTCACTGGCCACCTCCGTAGAGCTGCCCGGCGATGGGCAGCGGGAGCGGCGGCA
Organism: Amycolatopsis sp. NPDC104819; assembly: GCF_055583145.1. Taxonomy (NCBI): domain Bacteria; kingdom Bacillati; phylum Actinomycetota; class Actinomycetes; order Pseudonocardiales; family Pseudonocardiaceae; genus Amycolatopsis; species Amycolatopsis sp. NPDC104819. The sequence goes on from NZ_JBVJON010000003.1 coordinate 591,003, forward strand.
GCTGACCGGACTGCAGGGCCTGCACGGTCTGCGCCACGGACGGCAGCGGGATCACCTTGTCGACCACGCCCGCGATGCTCTCGCAGGCGTTGCCGAGCACGTCGGGGATGTTGTTGGTGCCGACCTGCTTGAGCAGCCGGCAGATCATCACCAGCGGCGGCTGGGTGAGCTCGTTGAGGTTCGGCCGGGCGTCGAGCGTGCCGGCCGAGCCGTTGTAGGTGTTGACCAGGTTGCTCAGGCCGACCGGCGCGACGTCGAGGATCTCGGCGAGCGAGCTGCGCTGGTCGACGAGCACCTTGGTGACCCCGGCCAGCTTGTCCACGTTGGACTTGAGCCGGTCGTGGTTCTGGTCGATGAACGCCTGCACCGCGGTGAGCGTGGTGCCGAGCTGCTGCACGGTCGCGGCGAGGTTGTCCTTTTCGGACGCCAGGAAGCCGCTGACGTCGGCGAGCTGGCCCTCGAAGGTGCGGACCTGCTTGTCGGAGTCGGCCAGCGTCTGGGAGAACTTGCCGAGGTTCTCGACCGTGGAGAACAGGTCGTCCTTGTTGCCCGACAGCGTGCCGGCCGCCTGGCCGAGCTTGGTGATCGTGTCGTGCAGGGCCTGGCCGTTGCCGTCGACGTTGGCCGCCGCGGTGTTCAGCAGGTTCGACAGCGAGCCGTTCTTGTTGGCGCCGTTCGGGCCGAGGGTCTCGCTGACCCGGGCCAGGCTGGAGGCCAGCTGGTCGACCTCGAGGGGCACCTCGGTGCGGTCGAGGCCGATGACCGCGCCGTCGGAGATCCGCGGGCCGCCGGTGTAGGCGGGCGCGAGCTGGACGTAGCGGTCGGACACCAGCGACGGCGCCACGATGAGCGCCTTGGCGTCGGCCGGGACGGCGACCGAGCGGTCGTACTCGAACTCGACCTTCACCTGGTTGCCCATGGGCTGGATCTTGGTGACCGTGCCCATGTCGACGCCGAGCATCCGGACGCTGTTGCCCTCGTACAGGCCGACGGCGCCGGCGAAGTACGCGGTCAGGTGGTTGCGGCCGGCGTCCTTGAGGGTCCACCAGATCCCGCCGGCGACGACCAGCGCGAGCACGATCGCGATGGTGAAGCCCCGGGTCAGGGCCATTCCGAAGCGGGTGTCACTCATTTCGTGTAGCACCCCTCTTCGTTGATCGGGCCGAACGACGGCAGGACCAGGCCGCAGATGTAGTTGTCGAACCAGCGGCCGTTGCCGATGGTGTTGGTGAAGACGCGGATGAACGGCGCGAACTTCTTGATGCCCTCGGCCAGGGAGTCCTGGTTGCGCTGCAGCATCGAGGTCAGCTGGTCCAGCGAGGTGAGAACCGGGTCGAGCTGCTTGCCGTTGTCGTCGATCAGGCCCTGCAGCTGCGTCGCCAGTTCGCGGGAGCCGTTCAGCAGCGACGTGATCGCGTCTTCGCGCTTCGACAGCTCGTCGAGCAGCTTGTTGCCGTCGGTGAGCAGCTTCTGGACCTCGGCGTCGCGGTCGACCAGCGTCTGCGACACCTCGCGGGTGTTGGCCAGCAGGTTCGACAGCTGCGAGTCGCGCGAGGCGATCGTGTCGGACAGCTTCGACAGCCCCGACAGCGCGCCCTTCACGTCTTCCGGCGTGTTGGCGAAGGTCTGCGAGATCGTGTCGAAGCTCTGCGCCAGCTGCTTCGTGTCGATGTTGTCGACCGTCTGCGAGAGCCCGCGGAACGCGTCGAGCACGTCGTAGGGGGCCATCGTGCGGTCCCGCGGGATCGGGGCGCCCGGGTTGAGCGAGCCCTCCCCCTGCGGGTCGAGCGACAGGTACTTCTGGCCCAGCAGCGTCTTGATCTTGATCGCGGCGCTCGTCCGGTCGCCCAGCCAGGCGTCCTTGACCTTGAACGACACCTTCACCGACGCGCCGTCGAGCTCGATGTCGCTGACCTTGCCGACCTTGACCCCGGCGATCCGGACGTCGTTGTCCTGCTGCAGCCCGGAGGCCTCGCTGAACTCGGCGGTGTAGGTGGTGCCGCCGCCGATCACCGGCAGGTCGTCGGAGTTCAGCGCGGCGATGAACCCGAGCGCCAGGACGGCGATGCCGACCAGCGCGATCGGGACGGGGTTGCGCTTCTGGAACGACTTCATCCCTTGCACCTCTCCCGGTTGAGAGGCACCAGCGGGAGCGACACTTCGGGGATCAAGGGGGGCAAGCTGACGCTCCCGGAGAACTCGCAGGCGTAGAAGTTGAACCAGGAGCCGTAGTCCGCGGTGCGGGTCAGCGTGCTCACCTTGGTCGGCAGGAACTGGATGAAGTGCTCCAGCTCCGGCTCGTTCTTGTTCAGCTGGTCGGTGAGGTTCCCGAGGGCGCTGATGTCGTTCTTCAGGGGCTCGCGGACCTCGCCCAGCAGGCCGGACGTCGTCTGGGCCAGGTTCCCGAGGCTCTCGATCGCGTCCCCGATCGGCTTGCGGTCCGCGGCCAGCCCGGACACCAGCTGCTGCAGCTTGACGATCAGGTCGTTGAGCTGCGGGGTGTGCGCGTTGACCGTGTCGAGCACCGAGTTGAGGTTGTCGATGACCTGGCCGATGACCTGGTCCTTGTCGGCGATCGTGGTGGCCAGCGACGCGGTGTGCGACAGCAGGCTCTCGACGGTGCCGCCCTCACCCTGCAGGACCTGGATGACCTCGTAGGACAGCTTGTTGACGTCGTCCGGGTTGAGCGCGGTGAACAGCGGCTTGAAGCCGTTGAACAGCTCGGTCAGGTCCAGCGCCGGGGTCGTCCGGTCGAGCGGGATGGTGCCGCCGGGCTGCAGCGTCTTGCCGCCGGAGTTCTCGCCCTCGCCGAGCGAGACATACCGCTGGCCGACCAGGTTGCGGAACTTGATCTGCGCGGTCACCCCGGCCGGCAGCTGCCGGCCCGAGTCGACCTCGAACTCGACCTCGGCCTGGCGCTTGTCGACGATCTTGACGTCCTTGACCTGCCCGACCCGGACGCCGGCGATGCGGACGTCGTCGTTGGGCAGCAAGAGCGTCGCGTCGGTGAAGCGCGCCTTGTAGCCGTTGGTGCTGGTGGTGTTGATGTTGGCGATGCTGATCCCGAGGATCGTCGTGAACAGCACGGTGACGACCACGAAGACACCGAGCTTGATCAGCGGCGCGAGCAGGCCCCTCACTTCACCGTCACCTCCGCCCCGCGGTAGAGCGGACCGACGAGCAGCGAGCTCCAGTCCGGCACGTCCGCGGCGTTCATGCCCAGCTGCGGGCCCAGCAGGTCGGCCAGGAAGCCCTGCTCCGCCGTCGAGTAAGCCAGGTCACCGCCGGCGGCGCCGTTTCCGGCCGCGTCCGCCTTGAACTTGGCGGGGTTGAGGCCCTCGCCGACGCTCTTCGGCGCGGCCTGGTGCAGCGTGCCGTCCTTGAACGCGCCGTCCGGCGGCTCCGACGGGAACGGCTTCGGGATGTCCTTGATGTCGTAGCAGCGCGGGCCGCGCTTGTCGTCGAACCGCGGCTCTTCCTTGCCCGCCTCGTAGGGGGCGCGCGGCACGATGATCTCGATCGTCGCGTGCAGGCCGGGCTTGTCGGTGCCCTTGCCCAGCGCCTGGTCGATCAGCGGCACGTTCTTGGCCATCTGGGAGATCACGCAGGGGTACTCCGGCGCGTACTTCGCCAGCAGCTCGGCCGTCGGCCGGGCGGTGTCGACGAGGGAGATGATGTTGTCCTTGTTGTTCTGCAGGAACGTCTGCAGGTCCACCGAGGCCTGGGTCAGGCTGCCGTAGAGGCTGGAGAGGTTCTGCTGCTGGTCGACGACCGTGCGGGTCGTCGTGCTCAGGTTGTCCAGGCTCTGCACCAGGTCCGGCGCCGAGTCCTTGAGGTGGTCGGAGAACTCCGCGAGCGCCTTGAGGTTGTGCTGCAGCTCCGGCTCGTGCGGGTTCAGCTCGCCGATGTAGGTGCCCAGCTGCGTCAGCGTGTCGCCGAGCTGGTCACCGCGGCCCTGCAGCGCGGTCGAGATCGCGGTGAGCGTCGCCGACAGCTTCTGCGGCTGCACCGCCTGCAGCACCGGCATGAGGTGCTCGAACGCCTGGTCCAGCTCGACCGCGCTCGACGTGCGGTCCTGCGGGATGACGTCGCCGCTGGCGATCGTCCTGGCCGACGGGTCCTTCGGGATCTCCAGCGAGACGAACCGCTCGCCGAAGAGGGTCTTCGGCAGGAACCGCGCCGAGACGTTCTCCGGGATCAGCTTCGCCGACTCCGGCTTGAGCGCGAGGGTCAGCTCCGCGCCGCGGTCGGTGGCGACGATGTCCTGCACCGACCCGACGATCAGCCCGCGCACCTTGACGTCGGACTGCTTGATCAGCTGGTTGCCGATCTTGTCGGCCTGCAGCTTGACCGTGACGACGGAGGTGAACGCCTTGTCGTACATGGCGATGGACAGCGCCACCCCGCCGACCATCACGGCGACGAGCGCCAGGCCCAGCAGCCTGCGTCGGAGCGTCCTCATCCCGCGATCCTTACCGTGACGTCGGTTCCCCAGATGGCGAAGCCGATGAAGAAGTTCATGATCGACACCGTGACGATGGACAGGCGCACGGCCTTGCCGACGGCGACGCCGACGCCGGCCGGGCCGCCGGTCGCCCGGTACCCGAAGTAGCAGTGCGACAGGATGATCAAGACGCTGAAGAGCAGCACCTTGATGAACGAATACAGCACGTCCTGCGGTGGTAAGAACAGGTCGAAGTAGTGGTCGTAGGTACCGGCCGACTGGTTGTAGATGTAGATGACGACCAGTCGTGACGCGAGGTACGAGCTCAGCAGGCCGATGATGTAGAGCGGGATGACCGCGACGAACCCGGCGATGATCCGCGTTGTCACCAGGTACGGCAGGCTCGGCACACCCATGACTTCGAGCGCGTCGATCTCCTCGGAGATCCGCATCGCGCCGAGCTGCGCGGTGAACCCGGCGCCGACGGTGGCGCTCAGGGCGAGGCCGGCGACCAGCGGCGCGATCTCCCGCGTGTTGAAGAACGCCGTCAGGAAGCCGGTGAAGGCCGACGTCCCGATCGAGTTCAGCGCCGAGTAGCCCTGGAGGCCGACGAGGACACCGGTGAACAGCGTCAGGCCGACCATCACGCCGACCGTGCCGCCGATGACCGCGAGCGAACCGGACCCGAAGCTCACCTCGGCCAGCAGCCGGAGGACTTCCTTCGTGTAGCGGCGCAGCGTCCGCGGTGTCCACAGCAGCGCCCGGCCGTAGAACGACATCTGGTCGCCGAGCGTGTCCAGCGTCTGGAGCGGTCGGTTGGCGACGCGTTTCGCGCCCTGGAGGAACGTCATGGCGCTAGTCCAGCTTTCCGGGCACGATCTGCAGGTAGATCAGGGTGATCACGAAGTTCACCACGAAGAGCATGAGGAACGTGATGACCACCGACTGGTTCACCGCGTCCCCGACACCCTTCGGGCCGCCGGAGGGGTTGAGCCCCCGGTAGGACGCGACGACGGCGGCGATGAACCCGAAGATCAGCGCCTTGAGCTCGCCGACCCAGAGGTCGGGCAGCTGCGCGAGGGCGGAGAAGCTCGCCAGGTACGCACCCGGCGTCCCGCCCTGCAGCACGACGTTGAAGAAGTAGCCGCCCAGCACGCCGATGACGCTGACCATGCCGTTGAGCAGCAACGCCACGAGCATCATCGCGAGCGTGCGCGGCACGATCAGCCGCTGCACCGCGGAGACGCCGAGCACCTCCATCGCGGCGATCTCTTCGCGGATGGTCCGGGCGCCGATGTCGGCGCAGACGGCCGAGCCGCCCGCGCCCGCCACCAGCAGCGCGGTGACCAGCGGGCTGGCCTGCTGCACGGTGGCGAGCACGGAGCCCGCGCCGGTGTAGGACTGCGCGCCCAGCTGGCGGGCGAGCGACCCGAACTGCAGGGAGATGACCGCGCCGAAGGGGATGGCCACCAGTGCCGTCGGCAGGATCGTCACGCTCGCGATGAACCAGGCCTGCTGGATGAACTCCCGCAGCTGGAACGGGCGCTGGAAGATGCCACGAACGATGTCGAGGCCGAGAGCGAACAGGTTCCCGGTTTCGCGCAGCATGCCGATTCCGGGGATCTTCGCCTGTGAAGCGGGAGAGCTCACCTGCCACCTGGCCCGTTGTTCGGCGGCGGTGGCATCCGGTGCGAGCCACCGGGTCTCGGCGGCTGGCCGCCGCCCGGGATGCGGGCCACCTGGTCGGCGGGCAGCTGACCGTGGTGCTGGTTCGGGACGCCGTCACCGGGCCGGGCGCCGGCCGGGACCTGCTGCTGTTGCTGCAGCTGCTGCTGGGCCTGGGCGACCTGCCGCGGGCTGACGCCGTAGTGACGCTGCTCCTCGGGGCTCAGCGAAGCGATGATGCCCTGCTGGGCGGCGTCCGGCAGCCGGTGCATGATCTCCATGACGCGGTCCTTGCGGCGCACGGCGCCCATCCGCTGCGGCACCCCCGGCGTCGTCTGCATCTGCGGCGGCACACCGGAGACGTCCTCGACGCCACCGGCGTGGTGCCCGGCGTCGAACATCGCCTGCTCGGCGGCCATCTGGGCGCTGTCCTTCTCCTCGGACATGCCGATCGGGCCCTGCATCTTGCCGTTGAGGAACTGCTTGACGACCGGCTCCTCGCTGGTCAGCAGCACCTCGCGCGGGCCGAACATGACCAGTTCCTTGCGGAAGAGCATGCCCAGGTTGTCCGGCACGGTCCGGGCCAGGTTGATGTTGTGCGTGACGATCAGGAACGTCGCGTCGATCTGCGCGTTGACGTCCAGGAACAGCTGCGAGATGTAGGTGGTGCGGACCGGGTCGAGGCCGGAGTCCGGCTCGTCGACGAGGATGATCTCGGGGTCCAGCACCAGGGCGCGGGCGAGGCCGGCGCGCTTGCGCATACCGCCGGAGATCTCGCCCGGAAGCTTCTTGTCGGCGCCGGCGAGGCCGGTCATCTCGAGCTTCTCCTGGACGATCCGGCGGATCTCCGTCTCGGACTTCTTCGTGTGCTCCCGCAGCGGGAACGCGACGTTGTCGTAGAGGTTCATCGAGCCGAACAGCGCGCCGTCCTGGAAGAGGACGCCGAAGAGCTTCCGGATCTCGTAGAGCTTGTGCTCGGAGCAGGTGACGATGTCGACACCGTTGATCACGCAGCGGCCGCGGTCGGGCTTGAGCAGCCCGATCATCGACTTGAGGAAGACCGACTTGCCGGTTCCGGACGGACCGAGCATCGCCGACACCTCGCCCGGGGGCAGCGTCAACGTGACGTCCCGCCAGATGGCCTGCTTACCGAAGGACTTGGTCAGGCCTTCGATGACCACCTCGGCACCCATCGCACCTCCAGGAGCTGTTCCGCGTCATTGCGCCCGCTGCCACACCCACGCCACCCACGTCGATGACGGGTGTGGGCCGCCGGGCCCCGTGAACCCGCGTCAACCAGGTGCAACGAGCTGAGTGCGAACAGGTTACTCACCAGTTTTCTTTTCTGGCCAGCCTCGCGCCCATCGTCACCCCGCCGTGATCGGCAACTGGCAGCAACCTAGTCCACGAAAAGCGCCGTCGCAGACCGGCGGAGCCCCGAACCCACGATTTAGGGACCCGGGGCTATTCGGACACCGCTCCTAGGGGATCACCGCGAAGGCGACGAAGACCAGCAAGAACACCACGGGTGCGAGGACGGCGGCCGCCGAGAGCGTGAGGAGGGGCTGGCGCGCGGACAGCTGCTGCGCGAGGAGGTCGAGGTGCTCGGGGTCGGTCATGGTCGTCAAGTCGCTCCGGGAAGCTTCCGCGCAACACGGAAGGGGCGGGCATCCGAGTGGATGCCCGCCCCTTCACGAGGTGGTGCGTAGGCGCTTGCGCGCCCGGGATCACTTGATGGTGACCTTGGCGCCCGCAGCCTCGAGCTTCTCCTTGGCGGCCTCGGCGGCCTCCTTGTCGACCTTCTCCAGGAGGGCCTTGGGAGCGGCCTCGACCAGCTCCTTGGCCTCCTTCAGACCCAGGCCCGAGACGACCTCGCGGACGACCTTGATGACCTGGATCTTCTTGTCGCCGGCGCCCTCGAGGACGACGTCGAACTCGTCCTGCTCCTCGGCGGCGGCCGGGGCAGCGGCACCCGGGGCGGCGGCCACGACGGCGGCCGGGGCGGCGGCGGTGACGTCGAAGGTGTCCTCGAACTCCTTCACGAACTCGGACAGCTCGAGGAGGGTGAGCTCCTTGAAGGCGTCGATCAGCTCGGCGGTGCTCAGCTTCGCCATGATGGCTTCCTCTCAGAAATACGAACTAGACGTTCGGGGTGGGGGTGGTTCAGCTCTCGGCGGGTGCTTCGGCTGCTTCGGTACCGGTGGCGTTGCGCTGCTTCTCCTCCAGCGCGGCAGCCAGGCGGACGACCTGGGACGCCGGCGCCTGGAACAGCGCGGCGGCCTGGGACAGCTTCGCCTTGAACGCGCCCGCCGCCTTGGCGAGCAGGACCTCACGGCTGTCGAGATCGGCGATCTTGTTGATCTCGTCCACGGACAGCGTCTTGCCGTCCATGTAGCCGCCCTTGATCACAAGCGCGTTGTTGTCCTTCGCGAAGTCGCGAAGCGCCTTGGCGGCGTCGACCGCTTCACCCTCGACGAAGGCGATGGCGGTGGCGCCGACGAACAGGTCCTCGAGCCCCGTGACGCCCGCGTCTTCGGCGGCACGCTTGACGAGGGTGTTCTTCGCGACCCGGTACTTGGCACTGGTGCCGAGAGCGCGGCGCAGCTGGGACAGCTGGGACACGGAGAGGCCGGTGTACTGGGTAACGACGGTGGCCGAGCTGGTGCGGAAGCTCTCCGCGATCTCGGCGACGGCCGCCACCTTGTCGGGCTTCGCCATGGTCGCCTCCTCTCTTGGCTAGTGTTTCCACTGGCCCGAAGAGCCCCCCGAAACGACAAAACGCCCTCGCGCAAGCAGGCGCGGGGCGTCAATCCGGCACAAAGCCGGGCCTCGTTCCTCCTGCGCGGGCCGCCCGACGGATGCGGGACCTTCGTTCCTCGTGCTCAGGGGAGCGCTCGGAAAACCAGCGGTCTTCGGTAGAACCGTTGTTCACTATACAAGGGTGGGTTGCGCGGTCTTCCGCGGGGCTGCCCTGACCTGCGTTTAGGGCGGCTGGGGGTTCCTTACCGCGCGTCGGCGGGCATCATGGTCACGTGGCGGAGCAGCGTGATGACGGAAAGCCGGGCTCGGACATCGAACCGGCGGGCTCCGGCACGCCCGCTCCCACGCCGCCGGTGGATCCGGCGGAGCTGGCGCAGTTCAGGCAGTTCCAGCAGTTCCAGGACTACCTGAAGTTCACCCAGGCCCAGCAGGGCAACCAGCCGGCGCCCCCGCCGGACGCCGGGCTCGTCCAGACCCAGCACCCCGTGCCGCAGCACGGAGCGGGCCAGCCGCCGGCGATTCCGCCGGGATACGAGCTGGTCCCGGCGGGTCGACGCGGCCGCAGTGGCCCGCCCCGGTGGGTGAAGTGGCTGGGTAAGAAGGTCATCGCCTGGGCGTTGGCGATCATCATCCTGGGTGTGGCGGGAACCTGGCTGTACAACCACTTCTTCCCCAACGACGCCGGGAAGACGTCGGCCCAGCTGGCCCAGGAAGGCGGCGGGACCTACCACACCAACCGCATCCTCTCGACCAGCCCGTACGAAGCCGTCCGCGAGGTCTACGACGCCGTCGCGCAGAACCTCGTCCCGCAGGCGTGCGGGCGGATGGACGAGCCCGTCCAGCAGAAGTTCGCCCAGGACCTGGGCTACGCCGACTGCCAGGTCGCGGTGCACGAGCTGAACCGCAAGGTCACCAGCAAGAACGACTACGCCGAGTCGATGCCTTCGTACGTGTCCGAGCCGCTGCCCGGCGACCGGTTCACGATCAGCTCGTGCCGGTTCGGCGTCAAGGGCGGTCCCGCGCTCGGCGCGTTCACCGTGCAGAAGGTCGACAAGAGCCAGTGGCTCATCACGGCCCACACGAACGAGCCCACCCCGTGCCCGGCGGCGCCGCCGACGAGCTGAGGGTGCTCAGCGGGGGTGCGGCGCCGACAGGAACGCGACCAGTGACTCCGAGAACGCCGGCGACATCACCGCCGTCATGTGGTCGCCCGGGATTCTCACCAGCCTGGCTCCCGCGATCGCCGCCGCCAGTCTCTCCGGTTCGGCGGCCAGCAGGTCCTGGTCTCCCGCCAACACCAGCGTCGGGACCCCGATCGACGACAGATCCAGGTGCCCCTCCCGCGAAGCCAACGCCACCGCGGCCAGCGCCTGACGATCGCCGCCGGTGGCGTCCGCCAGCAGGCGGAACGGAACCCCCGACGGGGGGACCGTCGACGGGTCCTCGGCCAGCAGCGCCGAAGCGATGTCCGCCGGCTTCACGACCCTCAGGTCCACGCCGCCGAAGTCGACGATGCCCGAGCCCACTCCTCCCGTTGCCAGGCAGCGGATGCGCTTGTCCGCTGCCGTTGCGGCCAGGGCGATGATCGCTCCCATCGAGTAGCCGACCAGGGAGACCTCGTCCAGGGCCAGCTCGTCCAGCAGGGCCGAGATGTCGCGGGCCATGCTGTCTTCGGTGTAGCGGGACTCGTCGTGGGGCTTCTCGGAACGGCCGTGGCCGCGCGCGTCCAGGGAGATCACCGTCAGGCCCGCCGCACGGAGGGCCGCCACGACGCCCGTCGAGATCCAGTTCGCGTTCGTGTCGGCCGCGAAGCCGTGTTGCAGCAGCACCGGGCGGTGGGCGCCGTCGCCCTCCCACACGGTGTAGTTCAACCGGAGGCCGTCGAACGACGCGAAAGTCGGCATGCCGTCCATCAGACACGAAAAAAGGGCGCCCCCGCAGCAAGCGGGGGCGCCCTTTCCGGTGATGTCCGACTCAGACGTTCGCGTCCTCGGAAAGGAGGTTGCGGGTCCGCAGCGGGTCGACCGGGATGCCCGGGCCCATCGTCGTGGTGAAGGTGACCTTCTTCAGGTACCGGCCCTTCGCCGACGACGGCTTGGCGCGGAGGATCTCGTCCAGCGCGGCCGCGTAGTTCTCGACCAGCTTCTCCGTGTCGAAGGAAGCCTTGCCGATCACCAGGTGCAGGTTGGCCTGCTTGTCCACGCGGAAGTTGATCTTACCGCCCTTGATGTCCTTCACGGCCTTCTCGACCGCGGGGGTCACCGTGCCGGTCTTCGGGTTCGGCATCAGGCCACGCGGGCCGAGGATGCGGGCGATGCGGCCCACCTTGGCCATCTGGTCCGGCGTCGCGATCGCGGCGTCGAAGTCGAGCCAGCCACCCTGGATGCGCTCGATCAGCTCGTCGGTGCCGACCGCGTCCGCGCCGGCGGCCTCGGCCTCGGCGGCCTTGTCGCCGACGGCGAAGACGATGACGCGGGCGGTCTTACCGGTGCCGTGCGGCAGGTTCACGGTGCCGCGGACCATCTGGTCGGCCTTGCGCGGGTCCACACCGAGACGCATCGCGACCTCGACGGTCGCGTCCATCTTGGTCTTGGAGGTCTCCTTCGCCAGCTTCGCGGCATCGAGGGGCGCGTACAGCCGCGCCTTGTCGATGAGCTCCGCAGCCTGGCGGTATGCCTTGCTGTGCTTGGTCATGCTTCTGTCCTTAACTTCTCAAAAACGGATCAGTGTGGTGACGAGCCGCACCCGGCTCTCCCACGTACTGCGGTGGATCAGGCGTCGACGACCGTGATGCCCATCGAACGAGCGGTGCCGGCGATGATCTTCGCCGCCTGGTCGATGTCGTGCGCGTTGAGGTCGGTCTCCTTGGTCTTGGCGATCTCGCGGACCTGGTCCCAGGTGACCTTGGCGACCTTGGTCTTGTGCGGCTCGCCGGAGCCCTTCTCGACGCCCGCGGCCTTGAGGAGCAGCTTGGCGGCCGGCGGCGTCTTCAGCTTGAAGTCGAACGACCGGTCTTCGTACACGGAGATCTCGACCGGGACGACGTCCCCGCGCTGCGACTCGGTCGCGGCGTTGTAGGCCTTGCAGAACTCCATGATGTTGACGCCGTGCTGACCCAGGGCCGGGCCGACCGGCGGAGCGGGGTTGGCCGCGCCCGCCTTGATCTGCAGCTTGATGATCGCCGCAAGCTTCTTCTTCTTGGGTGGCATTTCTTTTCCTGTCCTGTACTACGTTCCCCGCGTACCTGCCGTGGACGTGGGGACTGCGGCCGACCGAGCGGCCGTCAGATCTTGGAGACCTGGGTGAACGACAGCTCGACCGGGGTCTCCCGGCCGAAGATCGACACCAGGACCTTCAGCTTCTGCCCGTCGACGTTGACCTCGGAGATCGTCGCCGGCAGCGTGGCGAACGGGCCGTCCATGACCGTGACCGACTCGCCGATCTCGAAGTCGACCTCGACGGCCGGGCCGCCGAGCGGCGCCGCGGTCGTCGTGGACTCGCCCTTGCCGGCCTTCGCCGGGGCTTCCTTCTCGACCTGCGGGGCGAGGAACTTCAGCACCTCGTCCACGGTCAGCGGCGACGGCCGCGAGGTGGCGCCGACGAACCCGGTGACACCCGGCGTGTTGCGCACCGCGCTCCACGAGGCGTCGTTCAGGTCCATCCGGACCAGGATGTAGCCGGGCAGCACCTTGCGCTGCACCTGCTTGCGCTGGCCGTTCTTGATCTCGGTGACCTCTTCGGTCGGGACCTCGATCTGGAAGATGTAGTCCTCGACGTCCAGGGTCGTGGTCCGGGTCTCGAGGTTGGTCTTCACCTTGTTCTCGTACCCGGCGTAGGAGTGCACGACGTACCACTCGCCGGGCGCGGCCATCAGCTCGGCGCGCAGCGTGGCGACCGGGTCGTCGTCCGCCGCGGCGGGCTCGGCCTCGTCGGCCGCGGCCTCTTCCGGAGCGGCCTCGGCGTCGGCAGGGGCGGTTTCGTCGACCTCGTCGGACACCTCGACGGGCTCGAGGTGCGCGGACTCCTCGTCACCGAGTGCCGCGTGCACCTGCTCGTCGGAAAGCTCGGTCAGGTCGTGACCGGCTGATGTGCCGTTGTCGGAGGTCACGTTCCGTCCTCTCAGTTGATCATTGCCGGGGTCAGGCCGGGACCTGAGCCCCATCGGCGCGCGCCGAGGCGCGTCAGCCGAAAACGTGGCCGATGCCCCACTTGAACAGGAGATCCAGACCACTCACCAGGGCCACCATGAACACCACGAAGACCAGCACGACCGCGGTGTAGGTGACCATCTGCTTGCGGTTGGGCCAGATGACCTTGCGCAGCTCGGCCCACACTTCGCGGACGAAGCGCACCAGCCGCGCGAACACGGAGGCCTTCTTCGCCTTCTGGTCCCGCTTGGGAGTCGGAGCGCCCTTCGCGTCGGGGGCGGCCTTCTCCCCCGACTTCCCGGCCGGTCGGGACTTGTCGTCCGCACGTGCCGCGGACTTGCCCGCCGGACGAGCGGTCGCACGGCGTTCACGCCGGGCGGCGGCTGTGACGGGACGGGACGGGCTCTCGGGCTTCTGCCCGTTGCCGTCCTGCTCCTGCTCGCCGCCGCTGGCGTCGCTGTCGCTCACGACCACTCCTCCGCTCCACCAGTTCCGTTACGCAGGGGTGACAGGACTTGAACCTGCAACCTGCGGTTTTGGAGACCGCTGCTCTGCCAATTGAGCTACACCCCTGTGAGACTTCGATCTCTCGAAGCCTCGGTGGACGCCTTCCAGCATCCCCACCATCCAGGCGGGGATGACCGTAGTGCGTTCCAAGTCCCGAAGTCTACGGCAAGCCTCACGAGAGCCCGCAACCGCGCCCCCCGATCGACCGCCGAAGCCCGGTCGGCCTGCGGAAAACCTCCCGCCGACCCCTTGATCATGCCAGGATGTCCGCCATGACGAGCACCCCGGAGTCCCGCTCACCGGTGAGCGGGACGCGGCTCGGCCTGGCGCTCCCCCAGTACGGCGCCCTCGCCGACCCCGCCGCCGTCGCGCGCTTCGCGACCGCCGCGGAGGACCTCGGCTTCGGCTCGCTGTGGGTCGGCGACCGGATCCTGACGCCCCGGGAGCCGTCCGATCTCTACCCGGGCGGCGGGACGCCGGCGGAGCCGTACCCGAAGGAGTTCGAGACCTTCGCGGACCCGTTCACGACGCTGGCCACCGCCGCCGCCGTGACGCGGACCGCGCGCCTCGGGATGAGCGCGCTGACCGGGCCGGTCTATTCCCCGGTGCTGCTGGCCAGGGCCCTGACCTCACTCGACCTCGCCAGCGGCGGCCGGCTGGACGTCGGGTTCGGGCTCGGCTGGCTGCGCGAGGAGTACTTCGCGACCGGGGTGCCGTGGGCGGGCCGCGGCAAGCGGCTCGAAGACGTGCTCGACGCGCTGGAAGCGCTCTGGACCGGCGACCCGGCGGCGCACGACGGCCCGAAGTGGCGGATCGCGCCGTCGACGGTCGGCCTGCGCCCGGCGCAGCGGCCGCGGCCGCCGGTGCTGCTCGGCGGGTTCTCGCCGCCGGCGCTGGCGCGGGTCGGGCGCCGCGCGGACGGCTGGCTCGCCGGCTGGATGCCGAGGCAGTACCTCGACGGCCTCTGGTCGGTCGCGCTCGAAGCGGCCGAGAAGGCCGGACGCGACCCCGGCGCGCTGCGGCGGGTACTGCGGATCAACCCGCGCGCGGGCACCGGGGTCGCTTCGGTCGCGGACGTCCCGGCGTGCCTGGACGTCGCCCGCGAAGCGGGCATCACGGAGGTGCTGGTCGACCTGCACTACGTCGCGAAGGACGTCGACCACGCACTGGAGCTGGCGGCCGGACTGGCCGCCTGAGCGGTCAGGACTCGCTGTCGGCGAGGGTGGCCAGCGCCTGCGCCTTGGCCGCGTACTTCCAGTTCGCGAGGTCGCGGACCGTCTTGATCTTCAGCTCCGCGAGCAATTCGTCGTGCTTCGGCGTGAGCCCCTCGAGCGCGGACGGCGGGGCGTCCAGCAGCTCCTTGATCGACTTGTCTTCGTAAGCCTTGTCGACGAGCTTGTTCAGGTTCAGGCCCACAGCTTTTCCTGCCTTTCTCGGTTCGACTTCTTCCGGCGGGCCCCACCCTCGCCGTGATCCCCGCCGCACGCAACCATCGATCCCTCGTTCAGGTTCACCCGACCAAAGCCGGTTAGTTCTAGTACAGTTAGAACTATGTTGGTCCGGATCGACCCGAGCTCGACCGTCCCGCTCTTCGAACAGGTGGCGGCGTCGCTGCGCCGCGCCCTGGCGGACGGCAGCCCGGCCCCGGGCGAGCAGCTGCCACCCGCCCGCGAGCTGGCGACGGCGCTGGAGATCAACGTCCACACCGTGCTGCGCGCGTACGCCGTGCTGCGCGACGAAGGCCTCATCGACCTGCGGCGACGCCGGGGCGCCGTCGTGATCGGCGGGGCGTCGGCGCGGGCCCGGCTGGCCGAGCTGGCCGCCGAACTGGCCGGCGAGGCCAAACGCGCGGGTGTCGGGTTCGAGGAGCTCACCGGGATCCTGAAGGAGAAGTACTCATGACCAAGCTGATCCGGGTCCTGACCGCGACGGCCGTGCTGCCGGGCGCGGTGCTGGTCACCACCGGGCTCCTCGCGGGCGCCTGGGCCGGCCGGCTGCCCGACCCCATCGCGACGCACTGGAACGACGGGCCGGACGGCTCGACCCCGGCCGGGGTGTTCGTCACCGTGTGCCTGGCGCTCGGCGCGGTCGCGACGGTGGTCCTCGCGACGACGGCCGTCGCCGCGCTCCGCCGGGGCCGGCCGGTGCCGCGGGTCACCGTCGGGGTCGGCGCCGGGTTCGCCGTGCTGGCGCCGGCCACCCTGCTTTCGGTGCTCGTGCCCAACCTCGACGTGCCGGACTGGCACGCGGCGCGCAGTGGCGCGGTCGTGGTGCTGTTCCTGGCGGGCGCGGCCGTCCTCGGGGTCGTGGCGGCGTTCGTCGGCGGCCTCCCCGCCCCGGCCGTCGAAGCCAGCCCGGACCGCCCGAGCGTCGGGCTCCAGCCGGGCCAGCGTGCCTACTGGACGAGCCGAGCGGTGAACCCGGCGATGCTCTGGGCGTTGCTGCTGGTCCCCGTCGCGATCGGCCTGCTGCCCGCCGGGCTCTCCTGGCCGATGGCCGTCTGGATCGCGCTGGTCGGCACCCTCGTGACGGCGATGACCTACCGGCTGAAGGCGACCGTGGACGCCAAGGGCGTGACGATCCGCTTCGGCCTCCTCGGCGTCCCGTGGCGGCACATCGGGCTGGGCAGCATCCGCGAAGCCACGACACGCGACTTGTCGACGTTCGGCGACACCGGGCTCGGCCTGCGCTTCAACCCGGTGACCGGCACGACCGCCTACAAGGTGCGCGGCGGCCCGGCCATGGCGCTGGCGCTGGAAAGCGGGCGGACGGTGCTGGTCAGCGTGGACGACCCGGAGGGCGGCGCCGGGCTGGTGAACGACCTGCTCGCCCAGCGCGTCACCCGGATTGACTAGGTCGGCGCGGGTGCGGGCCCGGTAGAACGAAGGAGTGGCGAAGAAGAGCGGGGGCGGCGGCTGTCTCGTCCTGGTGCTCGTGCTCGGCCTGCTGGCCTTCGGGTACTACAAGTGGCAGCACGGCTCTTCGTCGGCGCCGCCCGACGGCGTGGACACCGGAGGCGGCTCCGGGCGCTACGTCGCGCTCGGGGACTCCTACACGTCGGCGCCGCGCACCGGGCGCCAGGCCGGGACACCCGCCGGCTGCGACCGCTCGGACGACAACTACCCGCACCTCGTCTCCGCGAAGCTGAAGCCCGCCGAGTTCGCGGACGTCAGCTGCAGCGGCGCGACGACGGCGAACCTGACCGCCGCGCAGAAGACCGGCAACGGCACGAACCCGCCCCAGCTCGACGCCGTGACCGCCAAGACCACGCTGGTGACGCTCGGCATCGGCGGCAACGACGTCGGCTTCCTGCAGCTGGCGTCGTCGTGCGCGACGACCCAGCCGGCGTCGTCGCCGTGCAAGGACCGGCTGACCGCCGGCGGGCACGACCAGCTGGCCGAGCGGATCGACGCCGCCGCGCCGAAGGTCGGCGCCGTGCTGGACCGGATCCACACGAAGGCGCCGAAGGCCAAGGTGGTCGTCGTCGGCTACCCGACCGTGCTGCCCGACGGCGACGGCTGCTGGCCGTCGCTGCCCGTCGGCGCCGGCGACGTCGCCTACTTCCGCGAGGCGCTCGGCAAGCTGAACAAGATGCTCGAGGACCAGGCCGACGGCCACCGCGCGGGGTACGCCGACACGGCGACGCCCGGCAAGGGCCACGACGTCTGCTCGGCGTCCGGCACACGCTGGGTGGAGGGCCTGCTGCCCGCCTCGCCCGCCGCGCCGTTGCACCCCAACGCACGCGGCGAGCAGGGCATGGCGGACGCCGTCCTGGCCCTCCTGAAGCTGCCTTAGGCGCGGACGAGGGCCTGCGGCTTGCCCAGCACCGTCTTGCCGTCGTGCTTCACGACGAGGTCGAGGCGGACGATGCCGTCGTCCTGGATCGCGCCGACCTTGCCGGTGATCTCGACCAGCGCGCCCTCGGGCGTGTTCGGCACGACGACCGGGCGGGTGAAGCGGGCGCTGAAGTCGACCAGCCGGCCGGGGTCGCCGAGCCAGTCGGTGACGACGCGCCCGGCCACGGCCATCGTGAGCATGCCGTGCGCGATGACGTCGGGCAGGCCGACACCCTTCGCGAACGCCTCGTTCCAGTGGATCGGGTTGAAGTCCAGCGCCGCGCCGGCGTAGCGCACCAGCTGCTCGCGGGTGATCCGGACCTCGAGGGTGCCCAGCTCGTCTCCGACGTTCACGCGTCCTCCCCCCGCACCACGAGCTGCGCGCGCGTGGTGGCGATGTGCGCGCCGTCGGCGTCGGTGATCTCGGCGCGCAGGTTGATGAAGTCGTTGCCGGCCCGGGCCATGATCCGGTCGATGTGCGTGGTCAGCAGCAGCCGGTCGCCGGCGTGCGCCGGGCGCGTGTAGCTGAACTGCTGGTCGCCGTGCACCATCCGCGAGTAGTCGAGGCCGAGCTCGGGGTCGGTGACGATCGCGTTGATCGCGGCGAGGTTGATGATCGTGATGAACGTCGGGGGCGCGATGACGTCCGGGTGGCCGGCCGCCTTGGCCGCCTCCGGGTCGCGGAAGACGGGGTTCCCGTCGCCGATGGCGTCGGCGAACTCCCGGATCTTCTCCCGGCTCACTTCGTAACTGGTCTGCGGCGGGTACACCCGCCCGGTGAACGACTCGTCCAAGGGCACGTCGAGGAGGCTACCAACAGCAAAGAGCCGCCCCGGTGGTCCAGGGCGGCTCTTCGAAGCTGGTGCGAACGCGCTACGCGGTCAGCGAGTTTCCTTGTGCGTCCGGTGCGTACCGCAGTTCGGGCAGAACTTCTTCATCTCCAGGCGATCCGGGTTGTTGCGCCGGTTCTTCTTGGTGATGTAGTTGCGGTGCTTGCACTCTTCGCACGCCAGCGTGATCTTGGGTCGCACGTCGGTGGCAGCCACAGCGTTTCCTTCTCTCTCAGGTCCCGGGGGCCAGCCCCAGTCGTTACCGCGTAGCGGTGGCCGGACTTGAACCGGCGACACAGCGATTATGAGCCGCTTGCTCTGCCAACTGAGCTACACCGCCCTTACATGACCCAAGCCGCGACACGCGAACGTGGCGCGGCTGAGGTCGCGAGCCCCTTTACGGAATCGAACCGTAGACCTTCTCCTTACCATGGAGACGCTCTGCCGACTGAGCTAAAGGGGCCTGGCCTCTCGCGAGGACTTGGAAAGATTACCAAGCCCCGTCACCCGGCCGTGCAACCGGGGTCGACAAACGGCAAAACCTCAGGTCAGCAAGGTAAGCACGGTCTCGGAGTGGCGACCCGGCGAGCGCGCGGTCCGAGCCTGCAGCCACGCCTCGAGGCGGTCCTCCGGCAGCGGGCGCGAGATGAGGTAGCCCTGGGCGACGTCACAGCCCATCGCCTCGAGCTGGTCGCGCGCGACGTCCTCCTCGACGCCTTCCGCGACCACCGTCAGGCCGAGCGAGTGGCCCAGCTCGACGATCGACCGGACCACCGCGAGGTCGCCGAGGTCGGTGCCCATGCCGAGGACGAAGCTCTTGTCGATCTTGACCTGGTCGACCGGCAGCTGCCGCAGGTAGGCCAGCGACGAGTAGCCGGTGCCGAAGTCGTCGACGGCGAGCGTGATGCCCAGCGAGTGCAGCTCCCGCAGGATCGGCAGCGCCTTCTGCGGGTCGGACATCACGCCGGACTCGGTGAGCTCGAACGTCAGCAGCTCGGGCGGGATGCCGACGCGGTCCAGCTCGCGCGCGACCTTGTTCGGGAAGTCCTCGTCGGCGAGGTTGCGCACCGAGAGGTTGACCGCCACCGAGATCCGCAGGCCCTCGTCGAGCCACTTGCGGCAGCGCTTCAGCGCCTCGCCGAGCACGAACGACGTCAGCACGCCGATCAGGCCGGCCGCCTCGATGGCCGGGACGAACTCGTCCGGGCCGAGCCGGCCGAACTCCGGGTGCACCCAGCGGACCAGCGCCTCGACGCCCTGGACCTGACGGTTCGGCAGGGTGATCTTCGGCTGGTAGTGCACGCTGACCTGGCCGTCCTCGAGGGACTGCCGGAACTGCGTGACCATCTGGAAGCGCCGCAGGAAGATCTGGCCCATGCTCGGCACGTACCCGCGGACCTCTTCGCCGCCCTTCGTGGCGCGGACCGCGACATCGGCGCGCTGCAGCAGGCCTTCGATGTCGACGACGTCGCC
Organism: Amycolatopsis sp. NPDC104819; assembly: GCF_055583145.1. Classification (NCBI taxonomy): domain Bacteria; kingdom Bacillati; phylum Actinomycetota; class Actinomycetes; order Pseudonocardiales; family Pseudonocardiaceae; genus Amycolatopsis; species Amycolatopsis sp. NPDC104819. The sequence continues at coordinate 610,666 of NZ_JBVJON010000003.1, forward strand.
GGGTTCGTCCGCGGACGTCGTCGCGTAGCCGATCATCGCGTTGGCCTCGACCGAAAGCCGGTCGACCGGGTACGGCGCGGAAAGCTCTTCGCGCAGCCGTTCCGCCGCGCGGTGGGCGTCCTCGGGCGGGCAGCCGACCAGCAGCGCCGCGAAGGACGCGCCTTCGAGGCGGGCGAGCGGGACGTCGGGGCCGAGCGCGTCGCGGATGCGGCGGCCGGCGGCGATCACCATCCGGTCGGCCCAGGCGTAGCCCAGCGCGTCGGACACTGTCGAGAAGACGTCGAGGTCGATCCGCAGCACCACGGCGTTGGCGAAGTCCCGCAACGGCTCCTTCGCCACCTGCCGGAACCCCAGCCGGTTGAGGTGCCCGGTGAGCGGGTCGTGGTAGGCGTCGTGGCGCAGGGTCGCGAGCAGCCGCCGGTTGTCGAGCGACGTCGCGAGGTGGCTGGCCATCGTGCCGAGCAGCTGGACGTCGTACTTGCCGAAACCGCGCCAGCGGGACAGCCGGTCGTGCGCCTCGACGACGCCGAGGAGCTGGTTCCCGCTGCGCAGCGGGACGACGAGCGCCTCTTGCGCGCCGCGGTCGAGGAGCGCCGTGCGGACGTCGGGGTTGGCTTCGGTGATCCGGAAGTGCCGGACGTGCGCGCCGGGCAGCCGCAGCAGCGGGTCGTCGGCGGCGGGGTCGGCCGGCGGCAGGTCGTCGCCCGCGACGACGACCCGCATCGGGTCCTTCGCTTCGAGCCGCAGCCGGAGCACGACCCGGCCCGCGGCGAGCTGGTCCTTGATGCGCTCGGCGATCGTCGCCCACTCCCGGACGTCGACGCCGCCGACGAGCTCCTCCGCGCGGCTGGCCGGGCGCGCCGCGGCCTGCTGCCCGGAGCGGGCCACCATCAGGCTGACGTCGGAGAGCGCCTCCATGTCCCGCTGCTCGCGCAGCAGGTCGGAGTAGGCCCAGTAGAGCGCGGTGAGGCCGAGGAACACGGCCAGCACCAGCGGCCACGCCTTGGGGGTGTTGGAGATGACGAGGTAGCCGGAGAGGCCGACCGAGGCGTTGACGAACCCGACGACCAGGATCCGCGCGGTGAGCCGGACGGCGGTGCTGACCCGCATCCGGCGGCGCAGCACGCGGACCGCGGCCAGCGCGAGCAGCGTGCTCACGAGCGGCGCGGTCAGGGTGCCGACGAGCGCGGCGACCCACGGGATCTCGGCGCCCGCCCCGGCGCCGACGGCGACCTTCACCAACCCGGCGACCGCGAAGGCGCCGGTGATCTCGAGCAGGAACGCGCCCGCGTTGTAGAGGACGCGGCCGGAGACCTTCCGCGCGAGCAGCGTCCCGATGCCGGCGACCAGGTGCGCGGCCAGCACGACTTCGAACGGTGCGACGAAGAACCCGATGACGAGCGGGATCTCGGTGAAGGAGATGGTCCACGAGATGCCGCTGCGGACGTCGACGTTGATGCCGAGCTGTTCGGCGAGCAGGAACGCGACCGCGAGCACCGGGCCGATCCACAGCAGCTTGCTGTCCCAGTGGAACGGCAGCCACGAGCCGACCGCGAACGCGGCGACGAGCCCCAGGCTCAGGACGGCGAAGGTGTAGACGCGGAACCGGCGCTCGTCGGTGCGCGCCTCGGCGGACGCGGCGGGCTGGTGAGGTGCCTCGGAAGCGGCTCCCGGCCCGGGCTGCGCCTGTGCGACGGCGTCGCCGTGGGCGTTGGTGTCCGGCATCCGACCTTCCCTCCCGGCTTGTCCACCGGTGCTGATCCGTGACTTCGGGTGTGGACAAGGGCCATACCGTACCCCGTAGGGCGTACCCGTGTCCCTTTCGAGACAGTAGGAGATCACCCCAGGGTTAACAATGCCTCGAAGGCGCTGACCTGCGTGGACCAAGGGGTGAAACATCTGTGACAACCGGGGCTCCGCCCCGGGCCGGGGGCTCCGCCACCCGGACCCCCGCAAGACGGCAGGGTCCCGGCAAAGTCGGGGCGAACGTGACCGGCGGGCCGCTGCGATGTCGTGAATGACTCATTCACCTCGTCAGAGGTCATGAATGAGTCATTCATGACCCTTCCCGGGCCGCTACCGCGACCTCCGGCGTGATGTACCTGGCCGTCCGCGCTACGAGCCGACCGGCGAATCCGACTTCGCCGGAACCCCGCCGCAAGACGGGGGTGTCCTACCTTGACGGACTTCTGTGCGCACGACAGCCCGGGTAGCGATTGAATGTGCCCATGCACAGCGACGTGATTGCCACCGAACACGCGGCCCGGCTCGCGGCGGTGGATCCCCTGCTCCCCGGTTCTTCTCCCTTCGAGGCGGCCGAAAACGCCGTGGTGCTGGAAGTCGCCACCGGTGATTCGGCCGCGTCCGGCCTCGCCTCGCGCATCCAGGTCGACCAGGGCGCGCCCAACGCCCCCTGGCGCGCGCTGACCGAACACCGGCTCGACCTCCAGCTGGCCGGCTCCCAGCCGGCGGCCGTCCTCGACGCCCTGCTCACCCGATGGGATGAACATCTGCGCGCGGTCGCCGAGCACGGTGACACCGAGACCGCGGCGGTCGTGCCGCGCGCCAGCCGCGACGCCGCCGGCGCGCGCGAGATGCTGCACCACGGCTTCGCGCCGCTGCGCGTGATCGCCGTCCGCCCGGCCGAGCGGCTGGTCCCGGCGGGCGAGCGCGGCACCCCCGGCGTCAAGATCCGCCGGGCCGGGCCGGACGACCTCGAAACCGCCGTCGCGCTCGGCATGGAGCTGCACTCCTACGACGCCCAGTACGGCACGGTGAACTGGCGTGAGGGCGTCGAGGACATCCTGGCCAAGGACCTCGCCGAGCAGCTGAACCGGCCGGAGCCCGCGGTGTGGATCGCGGAGCTGTACGGCCGCCCGCTCGGCATGGTGAACGTCCAGCACCCCGGCGAGACCGGCTGGATCAGCGACCGCGTGGCCGCGACCCGCGTCGGTTACCTCTCCTCGCTCGCCGTCGCGGAGGCCGCGCGGTCCTCCGGCGTCGGCACCGCGCTGGCCGCCCACGCCCACCAGGTGCTGGACGAGGAGGGCGCCGACGTCGTCCTCCTGCACCACGCGGCGGCGAACCCGCTTTCGACGCCGTTCTGGTACGCGCAGGGCTACCGCCCGCTCTGGACGTACTGGCAGCGTCGACCAGCCGTTCGGTGAACGACTGGCGGATCCCCGCGGACACCCGCTCTTTGTAGGCTGGCCACCAGGATGAGGGAGTGGGAGCCGAAGTGACCGATCAGCGGGATTCCGCGCCCAGAGCGCCCGAAGGCGTCGACACGGAGAAGCCGTCGGCGGCCCGGATCTACGACTGGTACCTCGGCGGTACCCAGAACTGGGCCGTGGACCGCGAGTTCGGCCGGCGCGTGGAGCAGCAGTGGCCGCTCGTGCGCCCCGGGTCGAAGCAGAACCGCGAGTTCATGAACCGCGCGGTGCGGGCGGCGCTGCGGGCCGGGATCCGGCAGTTCGTCGACCTCGGCTCCGGCGTCCCGACGGCCGGCAACGTGCACGAGGTCGTCGAGGCGGAACTGCCCGACGAGCACGACGCGACGGTCGTCTACGTCGACTACGAGCCGGTCGCCGTCGCGCACGCGACGCTGATCCTCGAAGAGGAGGTGGCGACCGACTGGGCCGGCATCGTCCAGGCGGACATGCGGGACGCGAAGGCCGTGCTGCGTGCCGCGGAGACGAAGCGGCTGATCGACTTCTCCAAGCCGGTCTGCCTGATCATGGCGGCGGTGCTGCACTTCGTCGGGCCGGACGACGACCCGCACGGCCTGCTGGCGGACTACCGGAACGCGCTCGCGCCGGGCAGCTGGCTGGCGCTTTCGCAGATGAGCGAGGGTGACGGGAGCGGCGAGTACCTGGCGGGCCTGCGCTGGTTCGTCGAGCAGTACCGGAAGACGAGCAACCCGGTCTGGCTGCGCGACCGCGAGGAGATCGAGCCGCTGTTCGGCGACTGGCCGCTGCTCGAGCCGGGCATCGTGCACCTGCCGGACTGGCGGCCCGACCGGAAGCTGAACGCGCTCGAGGCGGAAGCGCGGCCGTACGCCTGGTGCGGCATCGCGGAGAAGCCCGGCGGATGAGCGAAACCGCGCCGATCGCCCCGGCCGGGGTGGACACCGACAAGCCGTCCGCGGCCCGGGTCTACGACTGGTACCTGGGCGGGAACCACCACTGGGCGGTGGACCGCGAGTTCGGCCGCCGCGTCGAGAAGGTGTGGCCGCTGATCCGGCCGATCTCCCGGCAGAACCGGGCGTTCATGAACCGCGTCGTCGCGGCCGCGATGGACGCCGGGGTCCGCCAGTTCGTCGACCTCGGCTCCGGGGTGCCGACGGCGGGGAACGTGCACGAGATCGTCCGCGACCTGCTGCCGTCCGGCGAGCGGGCTTCGGTCGTCTACGTCGACTACGAACCGGTGGCGGCCGCGCATTCGCGGCTGATCCTGGAGCGCGAGGGCGCGTCGGACTGGGCCGGGCTCGTCGAGCGGGACATCCGGCGGCCGAAGGAGATCTTCGCCGACCCGGCAACGTCGTCATTGATCGACTGGTCACGGCCGGTGTGCCTGCTGATGATCACGGTGATGCACTTCGTCGGCCCGTCCGACGACCCGGCGGGGCTGATGGCGGAGTACCGCTCAAAGCTCGCACCGGGCAGCTGGCTGGCGCTGACGCACGGCACCTGCCGCGACGACGCGCCGCCGGACCGCGCGGCCGAGGTGCACCGGTTCATCGACGCCTACCGCGACACGTCGAACCCGGCGTGGCTGCGTTCGGCCGACGAACTGCTGCCCTGGTTCGGCGGCTGGCCGCTGCTGCCGCCGGGGATGACCTCGTTGCCGGACTGGCGCCCCGACGAGCGTCCGACGGTCCTGGATTTCGAAACCCGGCCGTTCGCGTGGTGCGCCGTCGCACGCCGCCCGGCCCGCTGAACTGCGCTTTCCCTGATCGCTGTGGGCGAACGCACCATCGGAAACAAACACACCCATCGGAGAGTTGAGCTAGGCAGACTCAACTACCCGAGGAGTGCACATGACCGACACCCGCCTCCTGCCCGTGCTCCCGCTCGATGACGACGTCGTGCTGCCGGGCATGGTCGTCCCGCTCGACCTCACCGACACCGAGACGCGGGCCGCGGTGGAGTCCGCCCAGGCCAAGACGCCGAGCCAGGCGTCGTTCCCCGGCATCCGGTCGGCCGCGGCCACCAAGGCCGAGGTTCTGATCGTGCCGCGCGTCCACGGTGAGTACGCCGAGTACGGCACCGTCGCGACCGTCGAGCGCATCGGGCGTGTGCCCGGTGGCAAGGCCGCCGTCCTGCTGCGCGGCACGAGCCGCGCGCTCGTCGGCCGGATCGCCGACGGACCCGGCGCCGCCCGCTGGGTGCACGCCGAGGACGCCCCCGAAACCACCGACGACCGGACCGCGCCGCTCGCGGCCGAGTACAAGGCCGTCGTCATCTCGATCCTGCAGCAGCGCGGCGGCTGGCAGCTGATGGACGCCGTCCAGCAGGTCGAGGACCCGTCCGCGGTCGCCGACCTGTCCGGCAACGCGCCGTACCTCGACACCGACCAGAAGGTCGAGCTGCTCACCACGCTGGACGTCACCGCGCGCCTGGAGAAGGCGCTCGAGTGGAGCAAGGAACACCTGGCCGAGCTGGAAGTCACCGAGACGATCCGCAAGGACGTCTCCGAGGGCATGGAGAAGCAGCAGAAGGAGTTCCTGCTGCGCCGCCAGCTCGAGGCGATCCGCAAGGAGCTGGGCGAGCTCGACGGCTCCACCGACGACACGGACTACCGCGCCCGCGTCGAAGGCGCCGAGCTGCCCGACGCCGTGAAGAAGGCCGCGCTGGCCGAGGTGGACAAGCTGGACCGGACGTCCGAGCAGTCCCCCGAGGGCGGCTGGATCCGCACCTGGCTGGACACCGTCCTGGAGCTGCCCTGGAACGAGCGCACCGAGGACGTCTACGACATCGCCGCGGCGCGGGCGGTGCTCGACGCCGACCACGCCGGCCTCGACGACGTCAAGGAACGCATCATCGAGTACTTGGCCGTGCGCAAGCGCCGTGCCGAATCGGGTCTCGGCCCGGTCGGTGGCCGGCGTTCCGGCGCGGTGCTCGCCCTCGCGGGCCCTCCCGGGGTCGGCAAGACGTCGCTGGGTGAGTCCGTCGCGAAGGCCATGGGCCGCAAGTTCGTCCGCGTCGCCCTGGGTGGCATCCGCGACGAGGCGGAGATCCGCGGCCACCGCCGCACCTACGTCGGCGCGCTGCCCGGCCGGATCGTCCGCGCCATCAAGGAAGCCGGCTCGATGAACCCGGTCGTGCTGCTCGACGAGATCGACAAGGTCGGCGCCGACTACCGCGGCGACCCGACGGCGGCGCTGCTCGAAGTGCTGGACCCGGAGCAGAACCACACGTTCCGCGACCACTACCTCGAGGTCGAGCTGGACCTGTCCGACGTCGTGTTCCTGGCGACGGCCAACGCGCTCGAGACCATCCCCGGCCCGCTGCTGGACCGCATGGAGCTCGTCACGCTGGACGGCTACACCGAGCACGAGAAGGTCACCATCGCCCGCGACCACCTGCTCCCCCGGGAGCTGGAGCGCGCCGGCCTGGGCACAGCCGACGTCTCGTTGACGGACGCCGCGTTCAGCCGGATCGCCGCCGAGTACACCCGTGAGGCGGGCGTGCGCGACGCGAACCGCACGATCGCGAAGGTGCTGCGGAAGATCGCGACCAAGGTGGCGCTGGACGAGGTGGCCCTGCCGCTCACGGTGGATTCCCCGGACCTGGAGACCTACCTGGGCCGCCCGCGGCACCTGCCGGAGTCGTCGCTGCCCGCGTCGACCCAGCGGACCGCGACCCCGGGTGTGGCCACGGGCCTGGCGGTGACCGGCGCCGGCGGTGACGTCCTCTACATCGAGGCGTCGCTGGCGGACAAGGAGTCCGGCGCGTCCGGGCTGCAGCTGACCGGCCAGCTCGGTGACGTCATGAAGGAGTCCGTCCAGATCGCGCTGTCCTACCTGCGCTCGCACGGCGCGGAGCTGGAGCTGCCGGTGGGCGACCTGCGCGAGCGGGGCATCCACGTGCACGTCCCGGCGGGCGCGGTCCCGAAGGACGGGCCGTCGGCGGGCGTCACGATGACGACGGCGCTGGCGTCGCTGCTCTCGGGCCGTGTGGTCCGGGCGGACGTCGCGATGACCGGTGAGGTGTCCCTGACCGGACGCGTCCTGCCGATCGGCGGTGTCAAGCAGAAGCTGCTGGCGGCCCACCGGGCCGGGATGAAGACGGTGATCATCCCGCAGCGCAACGAGCCGGACCTCGACGACGTCCCGGCCGAGGTGCTGTCCCAGCTGGACGTGCACGCGGTGGCCAACGTCCGCGAGGTCCTCGACCTCGCCCTGACCCCGGCTTCGACGCCGGTTTCCCAGGCGGCGTAACCCCGAGCGCCGCCGCCCCCGGACGGCCGGTTTCCCCACCCCCAGGGAAACCGGCCGTTCTTCCGTTCCGGGGTCAGAGCCGCCGCGCGGCGACGAGGTACCCGGTGCCGAGGCGGCCCGCGGCGCCGCGGGCCACGGTGGACTCCGGCCGCGCGCGCCACCGGCGGTCCCAGCGCCGGACGACCCGGTCGAGCGGCGGCACCAGCGCGGTGACGTCGTAGAACAGCGTGTCCTCCGGTTGCAGGCCGGCCTGCCACAGTTCGTGGTGCAGCCGCCGGGTCGGCAGCGCCTGGATTCCGGTGCGGCGCGCGCCGTGTTTTTGCGGGACTCTCAGCGCGTGCTCGAGGCCGCCGAGAACGCGGCGCGCCGGCCAGTACAGGCCCCATTCGAACAGCCGGTAGGGGCTGCGCGGGTTGAGCATCGTGACGACCACGAGCCCACCGGGCCGCACCACCCGCGCGATTTCCGTCAACGCCGTGCCGATGTCGACGTACTCGAGCACGCCCATCGCGAGCGCGATGTCGAAAACGCCGTCGGGGAACGGCATTTCTTCGATGTCCCCGACGGCAAAACCGGCCGCTTCCCGCACGCGCCGTCGTCCGGCGTCGACCATCGCGGCGGACCGGTCGCACCCGGTGACGGCGAAGTCCCCGGGCCGGTCGTCGACCAGGTGCCGCACCATCATCCCCGGCCCGCAGCCGACGTCGAGGAGCTTCCCGTCGGCGCACCGCCGCAGCACCTGGTCGACGGCGTGCATGCGGGAGTGGTGATATCGGGCGGTGGGCCCCCATCCGGAGTAGGAGTCGGCGTAGTCGGCGACGAGCTGGGCGTCGGCGTACTGGACCTGCACGAGCTGTTCACGCATCGGACGTTCGAGCGTGCCGGGAACGGGCATGTTCGCCTCCATCGATCGGACCTCTGCCACCCAGCTGGGTCGAGCGGGCCGAGAAGGCTGTTACGGATTCCCGCTCGATTTCGAAATTAGGGCCGTACCTACGAATGAATCTTCCACCGTTTCGCCGCAGAATTGCCGCCGAATCGCGGCTTTAATCGACACGAGGCATTTATTGGACAATTCGAACATCTGGTTGTACAGCGGGGAAACCACCGGCAAACATTCGTGTCCGGTATACAAGGAAACGGCCCCGCGACCGGAGTAACGGTCGCGGGGCCGTGCCCACTGTGGGTGGCGGGTGAGGGATTCGAACCCCCGTAGGCGTAAGCCAACTGGTTTACAGCCAGTCCCCTTTGGCCACTCGGGTAACCCGCCCAGGCCGGTCGTACCGGCCGGAGAGAAGCTTACCCAACGCCTCTCGGCGGGGGTCAACCGGGATGCCCGTCCCGTGGTGGGGGCTAGGCTGGGTGCCCCTGACAAGCGAGTACGAGGTGTGAGGACACGTGGCGGATCCCTCTTTCGACGTCGTGAGCAAGGTCGACCGCCAGGAGGTGGACAACGCGCTGAACCAGGCGAGCAAGGAGCTGGGCACGCGGTTCGACTTCCGCGGCACGGGCACGACGATCAACTGGTCGGGCGAGGAGGCGATCGCGATCGAGTCCGAGACCGAGGAGCGCGCCCTGGCCGCGGTCGAGGTCTTCAAGGAGAAGCTGATCAAGCGCAGCATCTCCCTGAAGGCGTTCGAAGCGGACGAGCCGGCCCTCTCGGGCAAGATCTACAAGATCGGCGGCAAGATCCTGCAGGGCATCGCCTCGGACAAGGCGAAGCAGATCGCCAAGTTCATCCGCGACGAGGGGCCGAAGGGCGTGCAGGCCCAGATCCAGGGTGACCAGCTGCGGGTGTCGGGCAAGAAGAAGGACCAGCTGCAGGACGTGATCGCCTTGCTGAAGGGCAAGGACTTCGAGATCGCCCTGCAGTTCACCAACTACCGGTGACACCCTGCGGGCACCCGGCCCCCGGGTGCCCGCAGGCGTGACGCGTCATCACCACGGGCGCCGGGCGGCGCCTCCCTCCAGGGCGAACGCCTCGAACGGCCACGAGGCCGTCCCCTCGGCCACGAGCGCGCCGGTGGGCAGGAGCGCGAACTTCGGGACCTCACGCACGGTCGCCACGTGGAACTCCCACGCCGTCCAAGCCGTCTTGCGGTAGTTCTCGCTCACCACCGCGACGAAGGCCGAGGCGGTCAGCAACCGGCTGCGGACCGACTCGAGCCTGGTGAGTCCCGACTTCGCCCAGTCGAGATCGTCGACGTAGACGTCGGCAAACCCGAGCCGGTCGCGCAGCCGGCCCAGCGCTTCCAGCGTGTTGTCCGCCCGCGAGTAGCTGACGAAGACACTCATCCGGTACCGGCATTCGCGACGTCGAGCAGGTTGAGCGAGTAGGCCGCCAGTGCCACGCCCACCAGGACGATCAGCAGCAGGTAATAGATCATCGACGCGTTGAACGCCGCCGTCCGCCAGTTCACCGCCGCCACCTCTTGTGTGTGCTGGTAGCCACCGGCGCAGCGTGAGCCGCGCCGGAGCCAGATCTCTTTCATCAACAGCCGGAGCCGGCGCTGATAGTAGAAGCTGAACGCGTCGGCGATCCAGAAAGCGACGATGATCAGGAACGCGGCCACGAAGACGGCCGGGTTCAGCTTCTTGTCACTGAACGTCGCCACCAGCACACCCGCCGGTACCAGAACGGTGGCGCACAGCTTCTTCAGCTCGAAACACGAGTCCGCGGCCTTCAGGGTCGCGGCGTGAAGCTGGTCCAGCTGCTCCTTGTCCAGGGAATCCGCTGACGGTTCGCCGGAAACGGATCGCTCCGCCGGCGGGGTTTCGCCGAGGTTCGGGCTCCCTGGTGATTTTTTCCGGAACTCCCGCGCGACCCAGGCCGACAAACCCAGCACCGCGATCACGGTCGTCGCCCGTCCGGCCCGGTTTGCCACCCCGACAGTTTGCCGCAAGCCACCGGCACGGAAATGGACAATTCCGGTCCAAAAATGCCCACGGATCAGGACGGCGTCAGCGTCCAGCTCGCTTCATAACCATCCAGCCGCACAAAAGCCGGCCCCCGGAGATCGCGCTCCACCTGCACGTCTCCGATCTGGTTCAGCAGCAGATCCCGCTTCTCCGGCGACATCATCCACAGCGCGATGTTCCCCCGCGTCTTCGCCGTCAGCTGCACGCGGCTCACCCCCTCCGGCAGCCGAAGCACCGCGTCACCCTTTCCGGACGACGCAGCTCCAGTGGCCGCAGTAGGCAAGCTTCGCTGGTCCGCGATCGTCGCCGTCCAAGGGGCGTTCGCGTGGATCGTCACCCTCTTCACCGGCTGGTCCGGGTACGTGTTCAGCCACGTTGTCCCCTTGTACGCGCCGATCGCGTTGACCAGGCCGTGCTCGCCGCCGTCGGTGTCGATGATCACGTTGCTCGTGCACTTCGGGCAGTCGAACGTGAAGAACCCCAGCTGGTCCGCCGGCCACGTGGTCGCGAACTCGCCGCTCCCCTTGCCCGTGTGCGTCTCCGTCGGCACTTCGCGCGGCGCCGGGGGCGCGGTCGACGACGGCGTCGGGACCGCCGCGCCGGAAGCGGCGACGATCTCGCCGTAGCCGCCGATGCCGGACGCGCACCCCGACGTCAGCACCACGGCCGCCAGGACGCAGGACAGCCGAACTCTCATCGTTCCCCCTCAAGACCCTCAGGTGATCTTTCGACGCACTTTGCCCGAGCGTTACCGTCGCCGAGGGTGATGGATCACCCATTCGCGGTCGGCAAACCCCTCGAACGCGCGAATGCGCCGTGTGACTGTCCACGGTGGACCCCACACGCGTGTTGTAATCGCGCGGTCACCGCGTGGAGAGGGTCAAGGATGCGCCGCTTGCTCGTCTTCGTGCTGCCAGTCATCCTCGCCGCCACGCTCCTGACACCCGCGAGCGCCGCCGAGCGCCAGCAGCTCGTGCCGGGCTACGGCTCCTACGCGCGTTTGATCCGGCTCGAGCACTCCATCATCGGGCGCGGCCGCATCATCGCGACGCTGACCAGCGAAGACGCCGGCGGCAAGTTCACGCCGGTGATGGAGAGCACCGACGAGGGCGAGTCCTTCCACAAGATCGGCGAGATCCACGACCCCGACGGCCGGTACGGCATGTGCTGCGGCACCGTCTACGAGCTGCCGCAGCGGGTCGGGAAGCTCCGGGCCGGCACGCTGCTGTGGGCCGCGTCCTACCGGCAGGACGCCGGGGCGCAGCGGCGCGTCGGGATCCGGGTCTGGGCCAGCAAGGACGGCGGCCGCTCGTGGATGTTCCTCTCCGAGGCCGCGCGGTCGCACAACATCGACGGCATCTGGGAGCCCGAGTTCACCGTCGACGCCGGCGGCACGCTCTGGCTGCACTACGCCGACGAGACGCAGGCGCCGAAGTACGCGCAGGTGCTCAACCGCGTCGCCTCGACCGACGGCGTGACCTGGGGCACCAAGCAGCTCACCCTGGCCATCCCGCCGGACCGCGTCCGGCCGGGCATGCCGATCATCCGGCGGCTGCCCGACGGCCGCTACTACTTCGCCTACGAGATCTGCAACTTCCGCGACCGCTACTGCGACCCGTACTTCAAGATCTCGCCCGACGGCGCCAACTGGGGCAGCCCGACCGACCCCGGCACCCGCGTCACCACCGCGAACGGCAACTACTTCCAGCACGCCCAGACGATCACGCTGTTCCCCGGCGGCCCGAACGGCGTCCGGATCGTCATGGTCGGGCAGATCTACACCGACGCCAAGGGCGCCCCGCAGCCCGGCAACGGCCAGGTGCTGCTGGCCAACGACAACTTCGGCAGCGGCAACTGGTACGAGCTGCCCGCCCCCGTGCACATCACCGGCATCTACAACAACTTCTGCCCCAACTACTCCTCGACGCTCCTGCCGGTCGACGACGGCAAGAACGTCCTGGAGGTCGCCACCGAGTACAACCTCGGCTGCAAGGCCTACTTCGGCAAGGGGCCGGCCTTCTAGCGCTTCCCGATCGAGCCTTCCAGACTCCCCCGTAGGGTGGGTCCCGGCCGAGAACCGACCAAGGGAGGCAGCTCATGAAGGGCATCGTGCTGGCCGGAGGCAGCGGGACGCGCCTGCACCCGATCACCCAGGCGGTGTCGAAGCAGCTGCTGCCGGTGTACGACAAGCCGATGGTCTACTACCCGATCTCGGTGCTGATGCTGGCCGGGATCCGGGAGATCCTGATCATCTCCACGCCCACCGACCTGCCGAACTTCCGCAAGCTGCTGGGCAACGGCGACCAGTTCGGCCTCTCGTTCACCTACGCCGAGCAGCCGAGCCCGAACGGCCTGGCCGAGGCCTTCGTGATCGGCGCGGACTTCATCGGCGACGACGACGTCGCGCTGGTGCTCGGCGACAACATCTTCTACGGCCAGGGCTTCTCGACCCGTCTCCAGGACGCGGTGCGCGAGCTCGACGGCTGTGTCCTGTTCGGCTACCCGGTGAAGGACCCCGAGCGCTACGGCGTCGGCGAGGTCGGCGCCGACGGCAAGCTGATCTCCATCGAGGAGAAGCCCGAGAAGCCGCGCTCGAACAAGGCGATCACCGGGCTGTACTTCTACGACAACGAGGTGGTCGAGATCGCGCGCTCGCTGAAGCCCTCGGCGCGCGGCGAGCTGGAGATCACCGACGTCAACCTCGCGTACGTGCACAAGGACCGCGCGACGCTGGTGGAGCTCAGCCGCGGCTTCGCCTGGCTGGACACCGGCACGCACGACTCGCTGCTGGAGGCCGGGCAGTTCGTGCAGGTGCTGGAGCACCGGACGGGTGTCCGCATCGCGTGCCTCGAGGAGATCGCGCTGCGGATGGGCTTCATCGACGCCGACGAGTGCTACGCGCTGGGCATGAAGCTGGCGAAGTCCGGTTACGGCGATTACGTGAAGGCTGTCGCGGTGGCGGCGGGGGCTTCGGCGTAGCGAGCGCCCGACTTACAGGCCGCCTGGGGCGCGGCGCGCCATCTCCTCGAGCCGCGCGATGCGATCGGCGATCGGCGGGTGGGTCGAGAACAGCTTGCTCAGCCCCTCCCCCGGCCGGAACGGGTTCGCGATCATCAAATGGGACTGTGACACCAGCTGGGGCTCGGCCACCAACGGCCGGGCCCGCGTGCCGGCCTCCAGCTTTCGCAGCGCCGACGCCAGGCCCAGCGGATCACCGGTCAGCTCCGCGCCGGACGCGTCCGCCTGGTACTCGCGGGACCGGCTCACGCCCATCCGGATGACCGCCGCCGCGATCGGGCCGATGAAGATCAACAGCAGGCTGACCAGGGGGTTTCCGTCGCGGTTGTTGCCGCCGAAGAACAGGGCGATGTTCGCCAGCACGCTGATCACGCTGGCCAGCGCGCCCGCGACGCACGAGATCAGGATGTCGCGGTTGTACACGTGGGACAGCTCGTGGCCGAGCACCGCGCGCAGCTCGCGCTCGTCCAGCAGGTCGAGGATGCCGGTCGTACAGCAGACCGCCGCGTGGCGGGGGCTGCGGCCGGTCGCGAACGCGTTCGGCGCGCTCGTCGGGCTCAGGTACAGCTGGGGCATCGGCTGGCGCGCGACGTGGGCGAGCTCGCGCACGATCCGGTACATCGTGGGCTGCTCGACCTCGGACACCGGCCGGGCGTGCATCGCGCGCAGCGCCAGCTTCTCCGAGTTGAAGTAGGCGAACGCGTTCATCCCGAGGGCGACGAGCAGGCCGATGACCAGGGCGCCACGGCCGAACAGCCCGCTGATCGCGACGATGATCGCCGACAGCAGGCCGAGCAGCAACGCCGTCTTCAACCCGTTCTGGTGCCCGTGCACGCGTGCTCGCCTCCGTCCGCTCTGTTCCCCGGGGTTACCCAAGGGAAACAACGCGATCGGGGGACGCGAAGTTCCTTCACGTGATCGTCCGGCGGGTTACGCTCGGACCGCGAGTTGATCACGAGCGGAGGCGCCGATGCGAGGTCGCCAGATACGCCGGCGGACCCTGTTCGCCCTGGTCACGGCGGGTGCCGGCGCCCTGGCCCTGCCCGGGTCCGCGTGGGCGGAGGACGTCCGCTCGGTCGAGGTCGGCGGGGCCCCCACCGGGGTCGCGGTGAATCCGGTCACCGGGCTCGCGTACGTCGCGGATCCCGACTCCGGGACGGTCTCGGTGGTCGACCCGCAGAGCGCGTCGGTCGTCGCCGAGGTGCACGTCGGAGGGGCGCCGGCCGACGTCGCCGTCGACCCGAAGGCCGGCCGGATCTACGTCGCGAACCCGCCGGCGGGCACCGTCGTGGTGCTGGACGGACGGACCCACGACCTGGTGAGCGTCATCGGGGCGGGCGCCGGCGCGTCCGCGCTGGCCGTGGACGAGCAGGCCAACCGCGTCTACGCGGCCAGCGGCGGCACCGGCACGCTCGCCGTGCTCGACGGCGTGAGCTGCACCCTCGCGGCGCTCGTCCCGGGCCCGAAACCGAGCCTCGCCGGGCTCGCGGTCGACCCCGGCCGCAAGCTCGCCTACTGCGCCAGCACCGGCACGGACTCGGTCGAGGTGTTCTCGATCGACAGCGGGAAGTTCGTCGGGAGCGTGAAGGTCGGCGCGCGGCCGACCGCCGTCGCCGTGCACGCCGCGAGCGGCACGGTGTACGTGGCCAACTCCGGCATCCACCACATGTCCATTGTGGACGCCGCGACGCGCACCGAGCGCAAGACCGTGTTGCTGCGCAGCGAATCCTCCGCGCTGGCCGTGCACCAGGGCACGAACACGGTGTACACCAACGGCGGGCAGAACGGCCTGAGCCGGATCGACGGCACGGGCGGCACGCTCACCGGCGAGCTGTCGCTGGGCGTCAACCCCGGCGACGTCGCGGTCGACCAGCGGACGCGCACGGTGTTCGTCACCGATCCCTTGCACGGCAGGGTTTCCGTGATCCGCGATTTTTGACCGGCAGCTGGCGTAACTCCAGGTATACGGTCGGAGACTATGAAACTCGGACTGCAGATCCCCGACTTCACCTGGCCGAACGGGGCGTCCGCGCTGGGCGCCGACCTCGCCTCCGTCGTCCGCACCGCCGACCAGGCGGGCTTCGACTCCATCGCCGTCATGGACCACTTCTTCCAGATCGCCGGGGTCGGTCCCGTCGAGAACGACATGCTCGAGGCGTACACCGCCCTGGGCTTCATCGCGGCGCACACCGAACGCGCCAAGCTGCTGACCGTCGTCACCGGGGTGCTCTACCGGCACCCGGGCGTGCTGGCCAAGGCGATCACGACGCTGGACGTGCTCTCCGGCGGCCGCGCGATCCTCGGCATCGGCGCGGGCTGGAACGAGGAGGAGTCCCGCGGGCTCGGTTTCCCGTTCCCGCCGGTCGCGGAGCGGTTCGAACTGCTGGAGGAGAACCTCCAGTACGTGCTGCAGATGTGGGCCGACGGCGACGGGCCGTTCAAGAGCAAGCACTTCGACGCTTCCCGCCTGCTCAACGTGCCGCAGGCGCTGTCGAAGCCCCGCCCGCCGATCATGATCGGCGGCGGCGGGGAGAAGAAGACGCTGCGGCTGGTCGCGAAGTACGCCGACCAGTGCAACCTCTTCAACAGCCCGGAGCTGGAGCACAAGCTCGACGTCCTGAAGCGGCACTGCGACACCGAGGGCCGCGACTACGACACGATCACCAAGACGGTCTACCACGTCCTCGACATCGGCGAGGACGGCTCGAAGACGGGCCCGCTGCTCGCGGAGCTGGAGCGGCTGAATGGGCTCGGCATCGACGTAGCCCTGGGCGCGGTCCCGCACGTGCACAAGACCGCGGTGCTGGAGAAGTTCGGCACTGATGTGATTCCGGCGGCCGAGAAGATCGGCTGAGCAAGTCGCGATCGGCAAGATGCCGTGGAGGCCTCCTCGCCGGAGGCCTCACCGGCGTCAGCCGTCCTTGGCGACGCGGCGGGTGAGCGCCGCGACGCCGATGCCGACCACGGCCAGCACGACTCCCGTCACCACCCAGCCCACCAGAGCCAGGACCACCCCGGTCACCGCGAACAGGGCGAACTCCACCAGGAAGCGGGCCGGCTCCCCCAGCCGCCGGCGGGCCCTCGGCGCGATGAACAGGCCCCAGATCGCCGCCGCCGCGACCGGTAGCAGCACCGCGTCGACGATCGCCAGTGCCACGCCGGCGCCGAGCTGGGTGCCGGCCAGGGCGAGGCCGCCCAGGAGGGCCAGCTCCGTCAGGAAGCGGACCGTCAGCACCACACCCGCGACCCCGTTCGGCCGGGGACCCGTCTCCGAACTCATCCGGCCAGCCTAGGACCCGTCAGGCCGTGACCACGGGCCGACTCCGCGCTCGGCGAACACCGGACCTGGCGGGTCAGCCGGAAACGGCGATGGCCTTGTCACGGAGTTCGGCCAGCACCGCCAGCGCGCCGGCTCGGTCCGGCATGTCCGGCGGCAGCCGCTTCTCCGCATCCGGGAGGACTTCCTCACGCAGGAGGAGCAACAACTCCGCTCGTGCGGCTGTCCCGAAGTCGTCGAGGTTGATCATCTTGATGTTGTTTTCGACGATCTCACGCAGGAGCTCGCTCGCTTCGGGGTCTTTCACGTGCTCCACCAGGAACTCACTCACCCAGTGGAACGCCCAGGACGCGACCGCCCAGTGCGTCTCCTTCGACAGGGAGATGTCGCCTGCCATGACCCTCCTCGGTGACCGAACGCCTCCAGGTCGTGACCCGGCCGGCCCAGGACCCGCGTCCACAGTGGACGTTACGGGTACACTCACGCACTCCGGGTGATTTTCACCACAGTTAGGCCATTCAGGTTGCGGTTCCGAATCGGTCCACCAGGCCGCCACGCGTCGCTGTAACGACGGTCCGCCCCTGCTCGACGTGTTTAACGCATATCGCGACCGCGAGCCAAGGAGCCTGGTAGATGACCACATGTCGACTCTGCGGTTCGACAAACACGGCCAGTGTCGTGGACCTCGGCGCGACTCCCCCGTGTGAGCGATTCCTGACCGCCGAGCAGCTCGACGAGCCGGAAGCCACCTTCCCGCTGCACCTCATCGTGTGCACCGAGTGCTGGCTGGCGCAGATCCCGCCGCTGATCGACCCGGATGACACCTTCACCGAGTACGCGTACTTCTCCTCCTTCTCGACGTCGTGGGTGGAGCACGCGAAGCGGTTCGTCGACGGCTCGGTCGAGCGGCTGGGCCTGGACGAGAAGTCCTTCGTCGTCGAGGTCGCCAGCAACGACGGTTACCTGCTCAAGCACGTCGTCGGGCACGGGATCCGGTGTCTGGGTGTCGAACCTTCGGTGAACGTCGGGCAGGCGGCGCGGGACGCCGGCGTGCCCACCCTCACGGCCTTCCTCTCCGAGGAAACCGGCCGCCAGGTGCGCGACGAGCACGGCCCGGCCGACCTCGTCGCCGCCAACAACGTCTACGCGCACATCCCCGACGTCCTCGGCTTCACCAAGGGCCTGCGCGCCCTGGTCGCGGACGACGGCTGGGTCTCGATCGAGGTCCAGCACCTGCTCACGCTGATCGAAAAGAACCAGTACGACACGATCTACCACGAGCACTTCCAGTACTACACAGTCGAATCCGCCCGGCGCGCCCTCGCGACCGGCGGCCTGACCGTGGTCGACGTCGAACTCGTGCCGACGCACGGTGGGTCGATCCGGCTGTGGGCGCGTCCCGACGGGGTCGCGGGCGAGCCCAGCGAGCGGATGACCGACGTCCTGGAGCGCGAAAAGGCCGCCGGGCTGCACGAGCTGTCCGGGTACACCGAGTTCGCCGAGCGCGTCACGCGCGTGCGGCTGGACCTGCTGAAGTTCCTCATCGAGGCGCGCAACGACGGGAAGACCGTCGTCGGTTACGGCGCCCCGGGCAAGGGCAACACCCTGCTGAACCACTGCGGCATCCGGACGGACCTGCTGCAGTACACGGTCGATCGCAACCCGTACAAGCACGGGCGGTTCACCCCGGGCACGCGCATTCCCGTGCTGCCCCCGGAGCGGATCGAAGCCGACCGGCCCGACTACGTGCTCGTCCTCCCGTGGAACCTCCGGGAGGAACTGACCGAACAGCTGTCGTTCGTGGGTGCCTGGGGCGGAAAGCTCGTGTTCCCCATTCCCCGCCTGGAAATCGTCGAGGTGCAGTGAAGTGAAGGTCGTCCTCTTCTGCGGTGGTTACGGGATGCGGATGCGCAACGGCGCGGCCGACGACGTCCCGAAGCCGATGGCGATGGTCGGTCCGAGACCGCTCATCTGGCACGTCATGCGGTACTACGCGCATTTCGGCCACACCGAGTTCATCCTGTGCCTCGGCTACGGCGCGGCGCACATCAAGAACTTCTTCCTGAACTACCAGGAAACCATTTCCAACGACTTCATCCTCCGCGACGGCAAGGCGGAGCTGCTGTCGACCGACATCGCGGACTGGACGATCACCTTCGTGCAGACCGGGATCGAGTCGCCGATCGGTGAGCGCCTGCGCCGCGTCCGCGACTACCTCGACGGCGACGAGATGTTCCTCGCGAACTATGCCGACGTCCTTTCCGACGCGCCGTTGCCGGACATGATCGAGCGCTTCAAGAACACCGACGCCGGCGCTTCGATGATGGTCGTGCCGCCGCAGTCGTCGTTCCACTGCGTGGAAATGGACGAAGGCGGTATGGTCGGCGCGATCACCGCGGTCAGCGAAATGCCGCTGTGGGAAAACGGCGGGTACTTCGTGCTGCGGCAGGAAGTGTTCGACCACATCCCGGAGAACGGCGACCTGGTCGCCGACGGCTGCGGTGAGCTGGCCAAGCGCGGCCGTCTCCTGGCCTACCCGTACCGCGGGTTCTGGAAGCCGACCGACACCGTCAAGGAACGCGCCGCGCTCGACGACGCGTACACGCACGGCAAGAAGCCCTGGGCGCTCTGGGAGCGGCCCGTCGCGAGCACCGCGTGATCGGGCTCCGGCCGGGACGGCTCGGCGGGGTCGTCGCCCTCGGCGCGCACTGCGACGACGTCGCGATCGGCGCCGGCGGCACCCTGCTGACGCTCTGCGCCGCGCGTCCCGGGCTCAAGGTCGACGCGCTGGTCCTCTCCGGCGGCGGCACGCACCGCGAGGACGAGGAGCGGGCCGCGCTCGCGGCGTTCTGCCCGGGCGCGCAGCTCGACGTCACGGTGCTGAAGCTGCCGGACGGCCGGTTCCCGGCGCACTGGGAAGAGGCCAAGAACGCCCTGGAGGAGCTGCGGCGGCGGACCGAGCCGGATCTCATCCTGGCGCCGCGCACCGACGACGCCCACCAGGACCACCGCGGGCTGGCCAAGCTGGTGCCGACCGCGTTCCGCGACCACCTCGCGCTCGGCTACGAGATCGTCAAGTGGGACGGCGACCTCGGCGCGCCGTCGGTCTACCAGCCCCTGGACGAAGACGTCGCCGAGGAGAAGGTCCGGCTGCTGCAGACGCACTACGCGTCCCAGCGGCACCGGCCCTGGTACGACCGCGAGGCGTTCCTCGGGCTGGCCCGGATCCGCGGGATCGAAGCCGCCGCGAAGTACGCCGAAGCGTTTTTCGTCAAGAAACTCACTCTCGACCTGAAGGGCTGATCCGATGCGGGTGTTGCTGACGGGGAACAAGGGCTACCTGGGGACGGTGATGGCCCCGGTGCTCGCCGCCGCCGGTCACGAGGTCGTCGGCCTGGACTCCGGGCTGTTCGAAGAGTGCCTGCTCGGACCCGTCCCGGCCGACCCGGCCGGGCACGTCGTCGACCTGCGCGACGTCGAAGCGAAGCACGTCGAGGGCTTCGACGCCGTGATCCACCTGGCCGCGCTGTCGAATGACCCGCTCGGCTCGCTCGCGCCGGAGCTGACCTACGACATCAACCACCACGCGTCGGTGAAGCTCGCGAAGCTGGCCAAGGACGCCGGTGTGCAGCGGTACCTCTACGCGTCGACCTGCTCGGTCTACGGCGCCGGCGGCGACCTCCTGGTCGACGAGGACGCCCCGCTGAAGCCGGTGACGCCGTACGCCGAGTCGAAGGTGCGCGTCGAGGCCGACGTCCACGAGCTCGCCGACGACGACTTCACCCCGGTCTACATGCGCAACGCGACCGCGTTCGGCTACTCGCCCCGGCTGCGCGGCGACATCGTGCTGAACAACCTGACCGCGCACGCGCACCTGTCCGGCGAGGTGCTGGTGCTCTCCGACGGCACGCCGTGGCGGCCGCTCGTGCACGCCCAGGACATCGCCCGCGCGTTCACCGCGGCCCTGACGGCGCCGAAGGAGGCCGTGCACAACAAGGCCTTCAACATCGGCACCGAGGACAACAACGTCACCGTCGCCGAGATCGCGCAGGAGGTCGTCGAGGCCGTGCCGGGCTCGACGCTCAACATCACCGGCGAGGCCGGCGCCGACCCGCGCTCCTACCGCGTCGACTTCTCGCGCTTCCGCGCCGCCATCCCGGGCTTCGCCTGCGAGTGGTCGGTCAAGGACGGCGCCGTCGAGCTCATCGAGGCCTACCGCCGGTTCGGGCTCACCAAGGAGTCGTTCCGGCAGCTGTTCACCCGGCTCGCCTGGCTGAAGAGCGAGGGCGAAGCCGGCCGCGTCGACGACACCCTGCGGCGGCGTTAGTGGCGGGCACGCGGCTGCGGACCGGGGCGGAACTGCACGCCCTGGTCGAACGGCTGTACCCGATCTGCCGCAGCATCACCGGTGACGGCGTGCGGCAGACCCTGGACATCGTGGGTGAGCACATTTCCTTGGAGCGGCACGAGGTCCCGACCGGCACCCAGGTGCTGGACTGGACCATCCCGCAGGAGTGGAACATCCGCGACGCCTACGTCGCGGCGCCTTCGGGTGAGCGGGTAATCGACTTCCGGGAGTCGAACCTGCACGTCGTCGGGTACAGCGTCCCGGTGCGCGAGCGGATGCCGCTGAGCGAGCTGCGGGCGCACCTGCACACGCTGCCGGACCAGCCGTCGTGGGTGCCCTACCGGACCAGCTACTACGCCCCGGCCTGGGGGTTCTGCCTCGCGCAGGAGAAGCTCGACGCGCTGCCCGACGGCGACTACGACGTCGTCATCGACTCGACCCTGGCCGACGGCTCGCTGACCTACGGCGAGCACGTCGTCCCGGGCCGCGTGTCCGACGAGGTCATCGTGTCGTGCCACGTCTGCCACCCGTCGCTGGCCAACGACAACCTCGCCGGCATCGCCGTCGCGATCTCGCTGGCCCAGCAGCTGGCCGAGACGCAGCCGCACTACACCTACCGGTTCCTGTTCATGCCGGGCACGATCGGCTCGATCACCTGGCTCGCGCGCAACGCCGAGCGCATCGAGCGGGTCAAGCACGGGCTCGTGCTGGCGTGCGCGGGTGACACGGGACCGTTGACCTACAAGAAGTCCCGCCGCGACGACGCCGAGATCGACCGCGTCGTGCAGCACGTGCTGAAGACGCGCGAACACCGCGTCATCGACTTTTCGCCGTACGGCTACGACGAGCGCCAGTTCTGCTCGCCAGGCTTCAACCTCGGGGTCGGGTCGCTGACTCGGACGCCGTACGCGGGCTACCCCGAGTACCACACCTCCGCCGACAACCCGGCCTTCGTTTCGCCGTCGGCCATGGAGGACACGCTCGGCGCCCTGACGGACGCGTTCGGCGTTCTGGACCGCAACCGCCGGTACGTCAACCTCAGCCCGTACGGCGAGCCGCAGCTCGGCAAGCGCGGGCTGTACGACTCGCTCGGCGGCCGCAGCGACGCCAAGCAGGCCCAGATGGCGATGCTGTGGGTGCTCAACCTCTCCGACGGCGAGCACGGCCTGCTGGACATCGCCGAGCGCGCCGGCCTGCCCTTCGACATCGTCGACGTCGCGGCGCGTGCCCTGCACGACGCCGGTCTGGTCAAGGAGTGAGCGGGATGACGACCGGTCAGCACCGCGCCGTCCGCCCGTCCCGCGGTCTCAAGGCGATGGCGGGACGGCTCTCCTGGGGCCTGGGCGACCAGGCCGTCTCCAGCCTGACCAACTTCGCCATCGGCATCTTCGTCGCGCGCGAGCTGGGCGTGACGGCGTTCGGCCTGTTCAGCCTCGCCTGGGTGACCTACGGCGTCCTGATCAACATCTCCCGCGGCCTGGCGACGGACCCGCTGATCGTGCGGTTCAGCGGGGTCGAGACCGGGCTCTGGCGCGCGGCCGTGGCCCGGGCGTCGGCGACCGGCCTGGTCATCGGCGTCGCCGCCGGGATCCTCAGTGTGCTCTTCGGTATCGCGGTCGGCGGCCAGCTCGGCTCCGCGTTCGTCGCCCTCGGGATCATCCTGCCGTTCCTGCTGCTGCAGGACACCTGGCGGTTCGCGTTCTTCGCCGCCGGCGAAGGCCAGAAGGCGTTCCTGAACGACGTCGTCTGGGCCGTCGCGATGATCCCCACGATGCTGCTGGCGAGCATGTACGCCAACGTCGTCACGTTCCTGCTCGCGTGGGGCGGCGGCGCGGCGGTGGCCGCGGGGTACGGCTACGTGCAGACGCGGCTGCGGCCGAGCGTCACGGGTGTCCGCACCTGGCTGCGGGATCACCGCGACCTCGGGACCCGCTACCTCGTCGAGAACGTGAGCAACAGCAGCGGCTCGCAGATCCGGATGTACGGCCTCGGCGCGATCGCCGGGGTCGCCGCCGTCGGCACGGTCCGCGGCGGTGAGCTGCTGCTCGGGCCGTTCGTCGCCGTCCTCATGGGACTCGCCTTCGTCGCGGTGCCCGAAGCCGCGCGGGTGGTGAAGCGGAACGTCCACAAGCTCATGAAGTTCTGCTTCGTCCTCGGCGGGGCGCAGGCCTTCGCCGCGCTGCTCTGGGGCGTCACGCTGCTGCTGGTGCTCAACGACCGGCTCGGCGAGTTCGTCCTCGGCGACGTCTGGCACACCGCGCGGCTGCTGATCCTCCCGGCCACGTTCTCGGTGTTCAACGCCAGTTTCATCGGCGGCGCGGCGACCGGCCTGCGCGCGCTGGGCGCGGCCCGCCGCAGCATGCGCTGCCAGCTGATCGCCTCGGTGCTCTACGTGACGGGTGGCCTGGGCGGCGCCGTGATCGGCGGCGCGGTCGGGTCGGGCTGGGGTGTCGCCTCGGCCACGTTCACCGCCGCCTTCATCTGGTGGACCCAGCTCCACCTCGCGGTACGCGCACACACCCGGACCCCTTCGGAAACCCCTCAGGAAACGAGGACACCATGACCGGCGCACCACGGCTGACCATCGGACTTCCGGTCTACAACGGGGAGAACTACCTCGCCGAGGCGCTGGAAGCCCTGCTCGCGCAGACCTACACCGACTACGAACTGGTCATCTCGGACAACGCGTCGGCCGACGGCACCCGGGAAATCTGCGAGAAGTACGCCGCGAAGGACGACCGGATCCGCTACATCCGGCAGCCCCGGAACATCGGCGCGGCCCCCAACCACGACTTCCTGGTCCGCGCGGCCCGCGGTGAGCTCTTCAAGTGGGCCGCCCACGACGACCTGTTCGCCCCCGGGCTGATCGAGGCCTGCGTCCGGACGCTCGACGAGCACCCGGAAGCCGTCCTCGCCCACTCGTACATGGCGATCGTCGACGAGCGCGGCGAGATCCTCGAGAACTACGACTACCAGCTCGCGACCGACTCGCCCGACCCGGCGGTCCGGTTCCGCGACCTGATGTTCCGCGAAGGCGGCGACGACTTCTACGGCGTCATCCGGACCGCGGTGCTGCGCCGGATCCCGCCGCACGACAGCTACCACAACGCCGGCCGCAAGTTCGTCGGCGAGCTCGCCCTGCACGGCCCGTTCATCCAGGTGCCCGAGGTCATGTTCTTCCGCCGGGAGCACCCCGGCCGCGGCGACAACCTCGGCACGGTCCAGCGGGTGTGCACCAACCTCGACCCGCGGCGGGCGGGCCAGTCGAAGGCCCGGCTCTTCGGCGAGTACCTCGCCGGATACGTCTCCGCGATCCGGGACGCGCCGCTGACGGCGACCGAGCGCCGGCACTGCTACGGCGTCATGGCCGAATGGCTCGGCGGCAAGCCGCTGCGGAAGATCGGGCTGATGGCGTGACGCGGATCGGCTTCTTCGGCATCCTCGGCTCGGGCAACCTCGGCAACGACGGCTCCCTCGAGGCGGTCCTCGCCTACGTGCGCCGCCGGTACCCCGACGTCCGGCTCGACTTCCTCGCCATGGGCCCGGAAGAGCTCACCGCGCGTTACGGCGCGCCGGCGACGCACCTGCAGTGGTACGAACCGCACGCCGGGGACGCGACCGGGGTGCGGGCCGCGGCGCTCAAGGTGCTCGGCAAGCTCCTCGACCCGGTCCGCACCTGGCGCTGGGTCCGCAAGCAGGACGTCGTCATCGTGCCCGGCATGGGCGTGCTCGAAGCGACGCTGCCGATCCGGCCGTGGGCGCTGCCGTACTCCCTGCTGTGGCTGGGGATCACCGCGCGGCTGACCGGCGCGAAGGTCGCGCTCGTCAGCGTCGGCGCGGACTACGTGCGCAAGCGCGGGACCCGGTGGGTCGTCTCGCGCGCGGCCCGCCTGGCGCACTACCGGTCGTTCCGCGACGAGCACTCCCGGGCGGCGCTCGGCCGGATGGGCGTGGACGTCCGCGACGACCACGTCTTCCCCGACCTCGCCTTCGCGCTGCCCGCGCCCGCACCGCGGCCGTCGACCGGCGCGGTCGGCGTCGGGCTGATGGAGTTCCACGGCGGCAACGACGACCGCGCCCGCGCCGAGCAGATCAACGCGTCCTACCTCGACACCGTGAAGCGCTTCGTGCGGCTGATGGTGGACGAGGGCCGCCCGGTCCGGCTGTTCATCGGCGACGTCGCCGACCTCGACGTGCCCGGCGAGGTCATCGCCGACGCCGTCGCGCACCGGCCGGACGCCGACGTCACCACCCAGCCGCTGAAGTCGCTGGGCGACCTGATGGCGCAGATGGCGGCGACCGACACGATCGTGGCCACGCGGTACCACAACGTCCTGTGCGCGCTGAAGTCCGCAAAACCGACCGTTTCGTTCGGGTACGCGCGCAAGAGCGACGTGCTGATGGCGTCGATGGGTGTCGAGGAGTTCTGCATTTCGGCGCGCGAGCCCGACTTCGACCGGCTGGTGGCGCTTTTCCGCCGGCTGGAAGAGAACCGCGCCGAAGTCACCGGAACCATCGAACGGCGGGCCGAAGAGATGGCTGCCCGCGTCGAAGACCAGTTCACCGAGCTTTCGAAGCTCGTCATCGACGGAGGTGCGGTGTGAAGGCCATTCCGGTCCCCGAGATCGACGGGGTGTACCTCTTCGAGCCGACGCCGTTCCCCGACCAGCGCGGGTTCTTCAGCCGGACGTTCGACCGCGACGTCGTCGCCTCGGTGGGCATCAACCCGGACGGCTTCGTCCAGGACAGCCTTTCCCGGTCCCGCAAGGGAGTCGTCCGCGGGATGCATCTGCGTGGCGGCGCCGGCGAGGCCAAGCTGGTGCGGTGCTCGCACGGCGCGGTCTTCGACGTCGTGGTGGACCTCCGCCCGGATTCACCGACGTATCGGAATGTGAAGACGTTCGAACTCTCCGGTGACACGCAGGTTTCGGTGTACATCCCGGCGGGCTGCGCGCACGGGTTCCAGTCACTCACCGATCCCTCGGACGTTTCGTACCGTATCGACCGGGCCCACGATCCCGCCGAAGACATCACAATTTCGTACAAAGACCCTGAATTGGACATTTCGTGGCCACTGGCGGTCACAATGGTCAGTGACCGGGATGAGCGCGCGCCGTCTCTCGGAGAGGCGTTGAAACCAACGAGGTGATCCCCATGGGAACGAACCTGCCCCGCTCCGCGGCGGCGAACGAGCGGCTGCACCGGGTCGTCCCCGGCGGTGCGCACACCTACGCCAAGGGCTCGGACCAGTATCCCGAAGGGATGGCTCCGGTCATCTCCCACGGCCGCGGCGGCCACGTCTGGGACGTCGACGGCAACGAGTACGTCGAGTACGGCTCCGGACTGCGAGCGGTCAGCCTGGGCCACGCGCACCCGCGGGTGGTCGCGGCCGTCCGCGACGAGCTGGAGAAGGGCAGCAACTTCATCCGGCCGTCGATCATCGAGGCCGAGGCCGCCGAGCGGTTCCTCGAGAACGTGCCGACGGCCGACATGGTGAAGTTCACCAAGAACGGCTCGGACGCCACGACGGCGGCGGTCCGCCTGGCCCGCGCCGCGACCGGCCGCAAGCTCGTCGCGAAGTGCGCCGACCACGCGTTCTTCTCGACCGACGACTGGTTCATCGGCACCACGCCGATGAACGCGGGCATCCCGGACGAGACGACGGACGCGACCCTGTCGTTCCCGTACGGCGACCTCCCGGCGACGGAGGAGCTGCTGCGCCGGCACGAAGGCGAGATCGCGTGCCTGATCCTGGAGCCGGCGACGGTGGTCGGCCCCCCGCCGGGTTACCTGCGCGGCCTGCGCGAGCTCGCGACACGCCACGGCGTGGTCCTGATCTTCGACGAGATGATCACGGGGTTCCGCTGGTCCGCCCACGGCGCGCAGGGTCTGTACGGCGTCACGCCGGACCTCTCGACGTTCGGCAAGGCCCTCGGCAACGGCTTCGCGGTCTCGGCCCTCGCGGGCAAGCGCGAGCTGATGGAGCTGGGCGGCCTGCGCGCCGGCGACCGCGAGCGGGTCTTCCTGCTCTCGACCACGCACGGCGCGGAGACGCATTCGCTGGCGGCGGCCATGGCGGTGATGGACGTGTACCGCGACGAGGACGTCATCGCGCGTCTGCACGCACTGGGCGACCGCCTGGCCGCCGGCGTCCGCGAGGTGGCGGCGGGCATCGGCGTCGAGGAGCACGTGGTCGTGCGCGGGCGGGCGAGCAACCTGGTCTTCGGGACGCTGGACGAAGAGGGGAAGCCGTCACAGCCGTACCGGACGTTGTTCCTGCGGGAACTGGTGTCCGGTGGGGTGCTGGGTCCGTCCTTTGTGGTCAGTGCGGGTCTCACCGACGCGGACATCGACAAGACGATCGATGTCGTCGCGCAGGCTTGCACGGTGTACCGGAAGGCGTTGGACGCCGGGGATCCCACGCCGTGGATGGGCGGGCGGCCGGTGCGGCCAGTGTTCCGCCGGTTCGCCTGAGCCCGGGCGGGGTCAGCGTCGCCAATGACCCATTCGGGACGTCTCGCGTCCCCAATGGGTCATTCGCGACGTTCCGACGGCTGAATCTCACCGAGCCAAGCCAAGCCGAGCCGAGCCGGGCTGAACCGGGCGGGCGGGGGTCACCCGGCGCCTCCACCCGCTCACCAAAGCCCGGCGGCCTCAGCGCCGCCAATGACCCGTTCGGGAAGTCTGGCGCCGCCAATCGGTCACTGGCGCCGTTACGACGGCTGGATCTGACCGAACCGAACAGACCGGTGCGGCCGGTGTTCCGCCGGTTCGCCTGAGCCCGGGCGGGGTCACCCGGCGAAGGTGCTCCCCGTGTCCTGGCCGTACGACGGCCCGGTCCACACTCCGGCCGGGACCGTCGTGGCCATGTCTCCCGCCATGAACTGCCACGGACCCTCGTACTTGTTGTCGTGCCAGCGGTTGCCCGCCGTGTGGAGCATGTCGCGCTGGATCACGTCGCCCTGGTACGGGGACCACGCAGGCACCGTTCCCACGTTCGCGAACAACGCCATCCGGCCGCACGGCCGGGACGCACACCCCGCCGGGTCGAAACTGAACACGTTGTCGTGGATGTCCAGTTCGGCCGTCCACCAGCGACAATCCCGGTACAACGGCGCCGAGCTGATCGCCGGGGCCGCGCAGCGCGAGGTGTTCGACGGCCCCACGATCCGGGTGCAGTCCGACGTCGTCGACGCCGGGGAGTTGCAGAAGCGGTCCGCGTTGGCCCAGGCGACGATGCCGTCCCAGTTGTCCTCCAGGCGGTTGCCCGTCACCTCGATCTTCGCGACGCGCGCGGCCACCCGGGCGTCGCCGCCCGCTTCGGACAAGTAGATCGCGCCCACCGGGAACGGGTCGCCGCGCTCCGCCGCGTGGCGGCCCGCCACCCGGCCGTTGCCGCGCAGGTCGTTGCCGCGGATCGTCGCGTTGTACGAGATCTCGTAGAAGATCCCCACGTCGTCGTTGTTCTCGATGACGTTGTCCTCGATGAGGAAGTCGTTGTCGTTCGTGTCCGCCCAGAGGCCGGGGCCGCGGTTGTCGTGGATCCAGTTGCCGCGGACGTCGGCGCCGTCGACGGCCCAGAACTTCGCCGCGCCCGTGCAGCCGCAGCCCGGGACCTTCGACTCCCAGTCGGCCGTGTTGTTCCCGGTGAATTCGTTGCCCTCGACCACCAGCCGCCGGATCCCGTTGCCGGCCTGGTAGGCGTTGAGGCCGTACTGGCCGTTGTCGCGCAGGCAGTTCCCGCGGATCGTGTTCTCCGCGCCGGCCATCAGCGCCGCCCCGGCGTTGCGGATCAGCGTGGTGTGCTCCACCAGCCAGCCGTTGCCGGAGTCGTGGTTGACGACACCTTCGTCGCGCGGCGCGGCAAACCCGGTGATCGTCAGGTACCGGATGGTGACGCCGGTGGCGCGGCCGGTGAAGGCGTACCGGTTGTCGTGGTTGCCGTCGAGGATCGCACCCGGCGCACCGACGAAGGTCGCGCCGTCGGCCGGGGACAGCTGGGAGAACTCGCCCGGGGCCAGCGTGTGCACGCCGGGGGCGAACCAGTAGGTCGCGCCCGGGGTCTCGAGGTCGCTGCCGTTCAGGCGCCCCGCCGGGACGACGACCGCGCCCGCGGGCGGGGTGTCCGGGCCGAGGAGCTCCTTGCTGTCGCACACCGCGACGCGCGCCGGATCGGCGTTCGCGGCCGGCGCCGGGACGACGACCGCGAGCAGGAACACCAGAACCGCCAACGACTTCACGTCGGCAACGATAAGGCCGGAACCGGTTTCAGCGGCGGGCTTTCACCCTATCGATGACGGCGTCCACAGTGGCCGCGGTCGCCGTCACCAGTGCCACGGCGACGCAGAAACCCCCGAAGGTGTCGGAAAGGTAGTGCACCCGGTCCGACACCTGCGACCACGACATCGCCGCCGCGCAGACGAGCCCGAGCGCCAGCACCACGGCCGTCCCGGCGAGCCGCCCGAGCTCGTTGCGGGTGGTGAGGAACAGCCCGACGACCAGGCCGAGGGAGGTCAGGAACGCGGTGTGCCCGCTGGGGTAGGACAGGTTGTCGCCGTTGATGTACCGGCCCGCGATCGGCTTCGCCAACGTCGTGACGGCGCCGGTGACCACCGGACCGGCGATGACGAGCACGGCGAGCCGGGTCTGCCCGGCCGCGCGGAACAACAACGCGAGCAGGACGGCGAGCGGACCCGCCACCACGGGATCACCGGCCGTGCCGATCACCCAGGCCACGCCGTAGGCGAACGGCGGCTCGATGCTCCCCCGCAGCGACCGGTAGACGGACTCGTCCAGGTCGGTGCCGAGGGTGTGGCCGTGGAACAGGAACCCCAGCACGAGGGCAACCACCGCGGCGACGACCGCGACGGCGAACAGCGGCACCCGCACCGGCCCGGGCAGGGCGGGCGCGGCGTCGGGCAACCCCACGCGCGTCACCGAAGGATCCACCGAGCCACGTTTCGATCATAGGCGCGCACGCGGCCGGTCAGCTCCAAATGTCCTGGTGCACGTTGAAGATCACGCGCGAGCCCTGCCGCTCGAGCTGGATCGGCAGCTCCTTCATCCCCGGCAGCCCGTTCCGGACCGCCTGCTGGTGCTCCAGCGGGCAGGTGACGAGCAGGAAGCCACCGCCGCCGGCCCCGGTCACCTTGGCCCCGGACGCGCCCGCCGCGAGCGCCGCTTCCACGGCCTCGTCGATCTGCGGGTTCGACACCCCCGACGCCAGCGTGCGCTTGGCGTCCCAGCTCTTGCGCAGCGCGTTGCCCAATGCGCTCACGTCGAGCGCGCGCAGGCCGTCGGCCGCCTCACCGGCGAGGTCGCGCAGCTGCTTGAGCTGCGGCAGCCGGTCGCCGACGTTCGCCGTCTGCTCGCCCAGGATGTTGTTCGCGCTGCGGGTGACGCCGGTGTAGAAGAGCATCAGCTCGTCCTGCAGCGCCCGCCACTGCGGCCGCGGCAGCTCGATCCGCTTCACCACGGTGTCGTCGCCGGGGCCGAAGTTCAGGTCGCACAGGCCGCCGTAGGCCGCCGCGTACTGGTCCTGCTTGCCGATCGGCTTGCCGCAGCGGTCGATCTCGATGGTGCACGCCCGGTCCGCGAGCTCCTCCGCCGTCACCTGACGGCCCTGGTAGGCGAACAGCGCGTGCAGCAGCCCGACCGTGACCGAGGACGACGACCCCAGCCCGGACCCGGACGACGGGATGTCCGCGAGCGTGGTGATCTCGACGCCGCCGCGCACGCCGGTCATGTGCATGGCTTCGCGGACGAGCTCGTGCTCGAGGTCCTCGACCCGCGAGACGATTTCCTTCTTCGAGTAGTTGACGTAGATGTCGTCGTCGAAGCGCTGCTTCACGACGACGTAGATGTACTTGTCGATGGCCGCGTTGAGCACACG
This sequence comes from Amycolatopsis sp. NPDC104819, assembly GCF_055583145.1. Classification (NCBI taxonomy): domain Bacteria; kingdom Bacillati; phylum Actinomycetota; class Actinomycetes; order Pseudonocardiales; family Pseudonocardiaceae; genus Amycolatopsis; species Amycolatopsis sp. NPDC104819. The sequence continues at coordinate 641,561 of NZ_JBVJON010000003.1, forward strand.
GCCGCCGTGTTCCCGGTAGTACACCGGCAGGTCCGTGCCGCCTCCGACGAGGCCGACGCGCAGCGGGGTGCGGGTGATGATCATCCTGCTCGCCTCTCCCAGTGGTCCCGCGCGCTCGCGAGCGCTTCGAGCGTGCCGATGTCGAGGAAGTACGCGTCGCCGATCGAGACCGTCCGCGCCCGGCCGACCAGCTGCGGCAGCAGGTGGAAGCCGATGTCGCGCGGCGCCGGTCCGATCAGGTCGAGGACCTCCGGGGTGAACGCGTACATCCCGGCGTTGGCCAGGTCGCCCGGCGGGTTCTCCGGCTTCTCGTGGAACGCGGTGACGACGCCCTCGTCGTCCACGGTCACGATGCCGCACCGCGACGGCTCCGCCGCGTGGAACAGCGACAGCGTCGCGAGGGCGCCGCCGGCGGTGTGCGCGTCGATCAGGACGCGGACGTCGAAGTCGGTCAGGTTGTCGGCGTTGAGGGCGAGGAAGCTGTCCTCGTTCTCGACGAACTCCCGGTTGGCCGCCAGCGTTCCGGCGCTGCCGAGCAGCTCCGGCTCCTCGACCAGGTGCACGACGGGCCCGCCGCGGCGCCCGGCGAGGTGCGCGCGGACCAGCGGCGCGAGGTGGTGCAGGTTGACCAGCACCTCGTCGACACCGGCGCCCTCGAGCGCGTCCAGCCAGATGTCGAGCATCGGCCGGCCGCCGACCGGCACCAGGCACTTCGGCACGCGGTCGGTCAGCGGCCGCAGCCGGCTGCCGAGGCCGGCGGCGAGCAGGAAGGCCTTCACGCGCCGGCCTTCCGGACGACGCCGAGCGAGCGCATCTTCGCGTTGGCCTGGGTGAGGATCTCGTCGAGGCCGGGCATGTCCCGCAGCCAAGCGGCGTACTCGGCGACGGACTCCGCCGGCGAGCGCTGCGGCTTCCAGCCGAGCTCCTTGAGCGCGTCGATGTCGGAGAGGATGTGCCGCGTGTCGCCGAAGCGGTACTCACCGCTGATCACGCCGGCCTCCGCCGAGCCGTAGTGCCGCTGCACGACGTCGGAGAACTGCTGCGTTGTGTACGCCTCGCCGCCGCCGACGTTGAACACGCGGCCCGCGGCGCGCGGGTCGGTCAGCACCAGGACGTTCGCGTCGACGACGTCGTGGATGTTGACGTAGTCGCGGATCGCCTGGCCGTCTTCGTAGAGCGTCGGCGCGCTGCCGAGGAGGTAGTGCAGGTTGAAGATGCGGCAGGCGCCCGAATACGCGTTGTAGACCGACTGCCGCGGGCCCTGGACGATGCTGTACCGCAGGGCGACGGTCGGGATCCCGTACCGCCGGCCGAGGTTGACCGCGACGACTTCTTCGCCGTGCTTGGACATCCCGTAGGCGTTCTGCGGGTTCGAGACGCGCTCCGGCGTCGCCAGCATGGTGAGCGGGCCGTCGCACTCCCGGCACCGGACGTCCCACTGCGCGGCCTTCAGCCGGCTTTCCGGGCGCATGTCGGGGGTCTGCTCACCGTGCTCGGGGCACCGGTAGAGGCCCTCGCCCATCGCAGCCTGCGACGAGGCCACGACCACGCGGGAGATGTCGAGCCGCTCCGCGACGATGATCTCGTAGATCATCGCCGTCGACGTCACGTTGACGTCGGTGAACTTCGCGAAGTCCGGCAGGTAGTCCTGGTAGGCGGCGAAGTGGTAGACGGCGTCGGTCCGGCGCAGCAGGTTGCGCACCAGGTCGCGGTCGCGGACGTCGCCCTCGAAGAAGTCGGCGCCGGGGGTCAGGTGGTTCGGCCTGCCGTCGCGGTGGACGGGCGAGACGAGCGCGTCCAGCACCGTGACCTCGTGGCCGAGCTCGACGAGCCGGTCGCACGTGTGCGACCCGATGAAGCCGGCGCCGCCGGTGACCAGGACTCTCATCGGCTGCTCCGGAGGGCGTGCACTTCGCGGTAGACGGCCAGCGTTTTCTCCGCGGTGGCCGCCCAGGTGAACTCGCCGGCCCGCTCCGGGCCGGCCTTGCGCAGCCGCTCGTTCTCCGGCCCGCAGGCCTTGACGATGGCGTCGGCGATCGAGTCGGGGTCCTTCGGGTCGGCCAGCAGCGCGGCGCCGCCTGCGGTCTCCGGCATCGCGGTGACGTCGGACGTCACCACCGGGCAGGCCGCGGCCATCGCCTCGAGGATCGGCAGGCCGAACGTCTCGTTGTGCGACGGGTACACGAACACGTCGGCGGCGCGGTAGAAGTGCACGGTCTCGGTCAGCGGCACCCCGCCGACCCACAGCACGTCGTCGCCGATCCCGAGGCCGGCCGCGAGCGCCTTGAGCTCACCGACGTACTCGGTGTCGCGCCCGGGCCCGACCACGACCAGCTGCCGGTCGCCCAGCTCGGCCTTCGCCGCGGCGAACGCGCGGATGAGGCCTTCGCAGTTCTTGTACGGCCACAGCGAGGACACGAACAGCACGAACGGCTTCCGCACCCCGAACTGCCGCGAGACGTGCTGGAACGCCTCTTCCCGGTCACCCGGGTTGAAGAGCTCGTGGTCCACGGCTTCCGGGATCAGCCGGATCTTCGCCGGGTCGATGTCCAGGTACTCCTGGGCCTCGGCGACGAGGCTGTTCGAGTTCAGGATGACCGCGTCCGCCTTCTGCACGGTGCGCGGGTAGCTGAACTGCCGGTACAACCGCGCGCCGCGGGAGATGGCGTCGGGCGTCGTGTAGGCGTGCAACGTCTTGATGTGCGCGACCAGCCCGGGCGCCGACCGCACGATCGGCGCCATCAGCGTGTTCAGCACGTCGATGCGCCCGAGCGGCAGCCGGACCGGCGAGAGCAGGTGCTCCGAGAGCGTGCGGAGGTTCCGCTTCTCGTTGGACCACGGGAAGGTGATGTAGCGCACGTTCGGGCCGTAACCCTGGTGCGTCGGCTTCGACTTCGGGCTCACCAGCAGGTGGAACGACTCGTGCTCCTCGAGCCGCTGGGCCATCTCGGGGATGACCCGGGTCCAGAACCAGTGCGCGCCCGACGGGTTGCCGGGGTCGTCGGTCAGCAGGTTGATGGCGACGCGCATGTGCTCAGAACGTCTGGGTGACAACGGCATCGGGGGTCATCCTCGCTTGTCGGACGTACTGGGCCAGCAGGTGCATGCAGCCTTGGTGGACGTCTTCGATCACGCCGTAGTTGACGGAGTCGACGTGCACCGAAACCGTCGCCTTGGTCCGCGCCGGTCCCCCTTCGAAGCCGGTGAGCGCGATCGTCGCCACGTCGTGGGCGGCGGCCCAGTCGAGGGCGCGCACGATGTTCGGCGACCGGCCGGAGGACGAGATCACGATGAGGACGTCACCGGCGCGGGCCTGGGACTCGAGCTGGTACTCGAAGACCTGCTCGTACCCGAGGTCGTTGGCGATCGCGCTGAACAGCTCGACGTTGGTCGAGAGGCTGTGCACCCGCGTGGTGAGGTCGGTCCCGTTGCGGACACCCTTCAGGTGGTCGCACTGGAGGTGGTTGGCGATCGACGCCGACCCGCCGTTGCCGCAGGCGAAGATCGTCGCGTCCCGGTCGTGGGCCGCGGTCAGGATCTTGGCCGCGCGGCTGATCTGCTCCAGGTCGACCGTGCCGAACGCGCGGGTGATCTCGTTGACGTAGGCGCCGCCGAAGGAGTCCGCCCGGTGGAACCGCGCGGCCGGGAACTTCGGCACGCCGGCCACCGCGGTGTGGCCATCCGGCGCCGTCAGGTCTTCCGAGCCGAGGATCACCCGGACGGCGGCGGCCAGGTCCGGGTAGGTCTCGACGCCGTGCACGGCCGAGCTGGGCGGGCCGACGTGCAGCGCGCGGGCGCCCACGGACTCGGCGAGCCCGACGTCCGACGGGCTGTCGCCGACCACCCAGGAGGCGCTCAGGTCGAGGTCGAGCGCCTGCGCGGCGGCGAGCGCCATGCCGGGGCCCGGCTTGCGGTCGGCGCTGGGGCGCGCGAAGGCCGGCACGATGCCGTCGGTGTGGTACGGGCAGAACAGCCACAGGTCGATGTGCGCGCCGTGCCGGGCGAGCTCCGCGATCATGTACTTGTGGACCTGCTCCACGTCTTCGATCCCGTAGTACCCCCGGGCGACCCCGGCCTGGTTGGTGACCACGGCCACCGGCAGGCCGGCGCGGTTGAGGGCCGCGATGGCTTCGATCGCGCCGTCGATGAACTCGACCCGGTCGACCGATCCGACGTAACCGCTGTCGACGATGATCGTGCCGTCGCGGTCGAGCAGCACCCCTGGTCGGCTCACGGTTCGCCCGCCTTTCGCGGAATGGGGGAATGGGCCGGGCCGGCCCCGCGCCGGAGGAATTCACGGTGCGTCAATGAGGTCGTCCGGGCCGGGGGCATCGTTACGTCGCCCGGCTCAGGTGGTCGGACGCGGGTGAGAACACGGCTTCGCGGTCCGGCAACGGCGTCACGAGCAGCCAGGAAGCGAGCGCCAGGTGCAGCAGATACGGCGACGCGTCCCCGAGCCCGGCTTCGGTGTAGGAAGCGAGCAGGCAGTAACTGATGAGGAACAGCGCGCACGCCCGGGCCGGTGACGGCGCGCGGGAAATGGCGGAGACGACGAGCGTCAGCAGGAAAAGGGCGACGATGACCACGCCCATGTAGCCCTGTTCGTGGTAAACGGCGAGCCAGCTGTTGTCGATCGGCAAGCCGTCGAAGGACTTGTTGGACAATCCCGTGCCGAAAACCTGCTCGAACCAGGTCCGCGGCATGTCCAGCAGCCGGCCCCACACCTTCGCGCGGCCGGTGAGGTTGGCGAAGTTCTCCTGGTCCTGCCCGCGCAGCAGCCAGGCCTGGATGAACGCGCCGAGCAGCACGACCGCGGCCGCGCCCACCGCGATCGACCAGGCCAGCACCTTCCGGGCGCGGGCGTTGGTGAGCAGCATCGACAGGCCGGCCACCGTCAGGCCGACCACCAGGCCGGCGGTCGCGGTCCGGGTGTGGGTCAGCACGAGCATCACCGCGGCCGGGGCCGAGATGAGCGCGACGCTCCGCCCGGTGGTCAGCTTGTTCAGCCAGAGCAGCACGCTCAGCCCGATCGTGATCGCCGCGTACTGCCCGACCTGGGTCGCGGTCAGCGGCCACACGACGCCGGTGAGCCGTCCCTCGTTCAGCTCGGACAGCGCCAGCCCGGGCGCGACGACCAGGCCGATCCCGACCGAGACCAGCAACGCGGTGAGCACCCGCACGTGGTGCTTGACGTAGTGCAGCGCGTTGTCCATCCACGGGCTGATCAGCCAGAACGTGCCGATGAAGAGGGTGAACCGGGCGCACCGGAACAGCCCACCCCAGCCGGAGGTCAGCTGCGCGCTGCTGGCGAAGCTGCCGACGAGCATCAGGCTGAGCAGCAGCAGGTAGGCGCTCGGCCGGAACCTGAACCGCGGGTTGACCGCCAGCGCGAGCACGAACGCGAAGCCGACCGACGACATGGTGAGCATCTGCAGCACCGAGCGCGGGATCGGCAGCAGGGATGCGCCGAGCGAGCCCAGCGTGTTGAAGACCAGCAGGGCCCACACCACGCAGATGACCTTGGTCGCCTGCGCGGTGCGCGGGACGTCCTGGGACTGCTCGACTCTCTTTTCGGGGGTCCGGGGCGAAGCCCCGGATGTCACAGCACGGGTCATCAGCTGCCGCCTCCCGCGTTGAACGAGCTGCCCTGGTCCTGCTGGTAGGGCACGCCCTGCCAGCGGCCGGGGTCGCTGAGCTTGCTGGCTTCCTCGGTCACGAACGTCCACGGACCGGAGTAGCGGTTGTCGTGCCAGTGGTTGTTCTGGTTGAAGGAGATCGCCTGCTCGACGGCTTCGGCCTTGTACGGCGACCACTCGGGCACCGTGCCGTAGTTCGACAGCAGGCCCATCCGGGCGCACATCTCCTGGCAGTCGATCGCCGCCGGGTCGACGGAGAAGCTGTTGTCGTGGATGTCGACGTTCTGCGTCCGCCACCGGCAGTCGCTGCGCAGCGGCTCGCTCGCGATCCCCGGCGGCGCGCACTTCGCGACGTCCGGAACGAGCAAGGTGCACACGCCCGTGGAGGAGTTCGCCGGGCTGTTGCAGAACCGGTCCGCGTTCTCCCAGAGCGTGATGCCCGACCAGTTGTTCACCAGGGTGTTGCCGGAAATTTCCAGCTTCGCCGTGCGTGCCTTGACGCGCGGTTCCCCGCCGGATTCGGAAACGTAGATCGCGGCCACCGGGAAACTGTCGTCCTCCTGGACGTACTTGCGCCCGGCGACGAGGTTGTTCCCCTTGATGAGGTTGTTCCGGATGACCGCGTTGTAGCTGGTTTCGTAGAAGATCGCGGTGTCGTCGTTGTTCTCGATGACGTTGTTCTCGATGACGAAGTCGTTGTTGTTCGTGTCCGCCCAGATCCCCGGCCCGCGGTTGTCGTGGATCCAGTTCCCGCGGATGTCGGCGCCGTTGACCGCCCAGAGCTTCATCGCGCCGCTGCAGCCGCACCCCTCGGGGTACTTCTTCTCGACGTCTTCGGCGTTGTTGCCGACGAACTCGTTGCCCTCGATCACCAGCCCGGCGAGCCCGCCGAGGTCGTCGCAGCAGCCGTTGAGGCCGTACTGGCCGTTGTTGCGCAGGCAGTTGCCCTTCAGCACCTCGCGGGTGCCGCCCATCACGGCCGCGCCCGCGTTGTCGACGAGGTTGTTGGCCTCGATCGTCCACTCGGCGCCGGAGTCGTGGTTCACCGCGCCTTCGTTGTCCGGCGGTTTGAACCGGGTGACCGTCAGGTGTTCGATCGTCACCTTGGCCGCCTTGCCCGAGAAGGCGTAGCGGTTCACCTGCTTGCCGTCGACGATCGCGCCGGGCGCGCCGATGTAGTGGTCACCCTCCTTGGGCGCCACCTGGTCGTATTCGCCGTCGCCGAGGGTGTGGGTGCCCGGGGCGAGCCAGAACGTCGTCCCGGGCGGGTTCGCCGAGGTCTTGGTGAGCAGGTCGCCGTGCACCGCGGGGTCGACGGTGACCGCGCCGGCCGGCGCGGTGGCGGGCCCCGCCGGCAGGTGGCCGCAGACCGCGGCGGCCTTCGGGGTGGTGTCGGGCGGGGGCTCGGCGGTGCAGGCGCCCAGCGTCAGCAGGAGCGCCCCGAAGAGCCCTCCCCAAGACGTAGCTTTCACGTGAAAGCTACGCCGCGCGGCCGTCATGACCCGAAACCGAGGAGCGTGGTCAGGCTCTCGCCGGACACGACCGTGCCCGCGCCGACGAGCGTGGTGGCGGGTTCGCGCCGGCCGAAGCCGGGTGAGTACCAGCCGAGCGGGGGTTCGGTCTCGCCGCGGTGCGCGGTCCACCGGGCCGACGCGGGCAGGGTGACCGACGCCGTGCGCCGCTCGCCGTCGTGCGCCCAGGACAGCCGGGCCCGGCTGCCGTCGAGCACGACCCGGACGTCCGGTCCGAAGTGGAACGCGAGGCGGAAGTCCGTGCCGTCGCCGCCGAGCACCTCGTCGACGATCTTCAGCGCGTCACCGTCGAGCTCCACCGTGCGGCGGTGCGCCGCCGGGGCGTACCCGTCGTGGGCGGCCGACCAGCTGGACGGCCCCTCCGCCGGCGTCTGGACCGCCAGCACCTTCGTGACGGCGTGCCGCGTCCACAGGAACGGCCCGCCGGACACCGACTGGTCGCGCCCGCCCAGCTCGAGCGTGTTGTGGCCGAGCGTCGACCGGAAGTACGACCGCCACTGCGGCTCACCGTGGTAACAGAAGGTGCCCGGGTCGGCGAGGATGTCGACGCCGTCGTGGCGGACCTCGACCGAAAGCGCGTCGGCGTGGGCGTGCGCGGCGATCGAGAGGAAGCCGTGCGGGCCGCCGTCGCAGCGGGCCCAGACCTTTCCGGACCGCAGGATCGTCATGCCCGCGTCCCGCAGCTGGGCCGGCCGCCGGTCGGGCCGGACGCCGGTGGCTCGCGGGGTCCGCAGCGCCAGCGACGCCAGCAGCGGCGTGCGGACGTCGTCCCCGGGGACCGCCGGCCACCAGTCGCGGCGGCCGAACAGCGCCTCGCCGGTCGCCAGCAGCGACGCCCAGCGGTCGGTCTCCTCGCCGTCGACGACCAGGCCGAAGCCGTCGTCGGCGTCGCCCTGGCGCGGCGGCCGGAACCGGTTGTCCACAATGGACGCCAGCGCGTCGGTCATCCGGAGCAGGACGGCCCAGGTGCTTTCCGGCGCCGGGGTGCCCGCGACGTCGGCCTCGACCGCCGCCGCGAGCCCGAGCTCCAGCACCAGGCCGTGGTACTCGGACGCGAGCTCGGCGTTGAGCCCGGACGGGAAGGTGTTGCGGCCCAGCTGGACGTCGAGCGACCGCATGGCCTCGGTCCGCCAGCGCGGCGACTCCGGGAACCAGCCGAACGCGCACGCCGCGGCCAGCAGCCCGGCGTCCTCGGCGAGCACGTGGTTGTTCGCCGACGAGCCGTGGCTGCGCAGGGTCGCGAGCCAGTTCTGGTGGTGCCACAGCTGGAGCTGGAAGTCCGGGTTCTCGTCGAACAGGCCGACGACACCCGCCCAGCCGTCGAGCAGGCGCCGGGTCCAGACCCACGACAGCAGCCGGATGCCCAGCTCGATGCCGCTCACCCAGTGCGGCCCCCGCAGCGGCGGGTTCGCCGCCCACCACGACCGCAGGTGCTCGGCGGCGCGCTCGGCGTACGCCTCGGACCCGGTCAGCGCGTACGCCGCGGCCAGCACGGTGAGGTGCTGGTGGCGCGACGGCTCCCAGATCTGCTTGATGTCCCCGACCGTGTCCTCGGACCGGTACGGGACGTCGAAGGCGTACCCGTCGCCGGGTGCGCGACGGCCGGTCTTCGGGTCGAGGAACCAGTCCGGCGCGACCATGTCCTCGCGGACGACGCCGAAGTATTCGGCGCGCCCGGCCATCAGCTCGTCGGCGGTGACCAGCAGCCGCTTGACGGCCTCACCGGACACCCGGCCGAGCACGCCCGCCGGCAGCGCGGCGGTGAACCGCGGGTGCGACGGCCAGTCGGGCGGTTCCGGCAGCGAAGACCGCCACTGACGTTGGACGACGGCGTGCCGCGCGCGGCCGACGACCTCCGCCGGCCCCATCCGAGACAGCCGACGCAGGTACCAGCCGGGACCCATCATGCCGGGGCACCAGCCTTCCGCGGCAGGTCGAGCCGGACCGGCGCCGCGTTCGCGACGCTCGTCTGCGCGGCGAGCGTGGCCAGGGTCGTCGCGGCCAGCGAGGCGACCGAGATCGGCATCGGGCCCCCGGTCCGGACGGCTTCGAGGAAGGCGTCGACCTCGGCGGCCTGGCCCTTGTCGCGGCCCTTCGGGATCCGCGAGCTGGCCCACTTCTTGCGCGAGTAGACCGACGCGCGGACGAAGTCGTCGAACTTGAGGACCTTGCCGTCGGCCGTCAGGTCGAGCGTCTCCTTCGGGAAGCCGGCCGAACCCGTCTCCGCGTAGGTGATGACCGCCGTCGAGCCGTCCGGGTAGGTGAGCGTCACCTGGACGTCGCCGGTCGCGTAGACCGAGACCGGGTCGGCGTCGAGCAGCCAGCTCACGGTGTCGATGAAGTGCCCGCCCTCACCGGCGAAGCGGGAGCCTTCGGTGGCGGTCTGGTTGTACCAGCTGCCGTGGTCGAGGCGGCCGGCGTTGACCAGGTACCGGACGGTCGCCGGGCCGACGCGCGGGCCGAACTGGCCGCGGGCCTCGTGCAGCAGCGGCGCGAACCGGCGGTTGAAGCCGACCTGCAGGCGGTCGTTGCCGGACTCCTCGATCGCGTCGAGGACCTTCTGGAGCTCCTCCGGCGACAGGGCGAGCGGCTTCTCGACGAACACCGTCTTGCCCGCGAGCAGCGCCTGCCGGGTCAGCTCGGCGTGCGAGCTGTGCCGCGTCACGACGAACACGGCGTCGATCGAGTCGTCGCCGAGCACGTTGTCGATGTCGGTGGATGCCTCGGCGAAGCCGAACTTGCGCCGGGCGTTGGCGCCGGAGAGCGCCGAGGTCGTCGCGACGTGCTTGAGCTGGGCGTCGGCCCGCTCGGCGAGGTGCGGCAGCAGCATCGACGACGCGTAGTTGCCGGCCCCGATGAACCCGAGGCGCACCGGCTGCCCGGCCGGCAGCGGCGCGGCCTTGTGCTCGACCAGCCCGACCCGCGCGGACGTCACGACCGGCTCGGTCTTCGCGACCGCGTCCGGGTAGCGGAACAGCACCGCCACGGCCTTCAGCTCACCGTCGTTGAGCGCCTGGTAGGTCTCGGCGGCGTCGGAGAAGTCCGAGATGTGCGTGATCAGCGGCTCGACGTCGAGGCGGTCGCGGGCGACGAGGTCGAGCACGCACTCGAGGTTGCGGCGCTCGGTCCAGCGGACCTGGCCGATCGGGTAGTCGCGGCCTTCGAGCTCGTAGGACGGGTCGTAGCGGCCCGGGCCGTACGAGCGCGAGAACCGGACGTCCAGTTCCTTCTCGTAGTAGGCGTTCCACGGCAGGTCGAGCTTGCACTTGCCGATGTCGATGACCCGGCCGCGGTCGCGCGAGAGCTTCGCGGCCAGCTCGACCGGCTCGTTCGTGTTGCCGCCGGCGGCGAGGTAGGTCTGGTCGACACCCGCGCCGTGCGTCAGCTCGGCGACGGCGGTGTCCACGATGCCGGACGCCGGGTGTGCGCAGGTCAGCGCGCCGAGGCTCTCGGCGAGCTTGCAGCGGTCCGGGTCCGGGTCGACGCCGACGACGCGCACGCCGGAGGACGCCAGCAGCTGCACGACGAGCTGGCCGATCAGGCCGAGCCCGATGACCAGGGCGACGTCGCCGATCTGCGGCTCGCCGCGGCGGACCCCCTGCATCGCGATCGAGCCGACGGTCCCGAACGCCGCGTGCCGCGGGTCGACGCCGTCGGGGACGCGGGAGTAGAGGTTCTTCGGCACCCAGTTCAGCTCGGCGTGCAGCGCGTGCTCGTTGCCCGCGCAGGCCACCAGGTCGCCGACCGCGACGTCGGTGATGCCGTCGCCGACCTGCTCGACCACGCCGCAGAGCGAGTAGCCGAGCGGGGTGTAGGAGTCCAGTTTGGACGTCACCTTGCGGTAGGTCGCGGAGAGGCCGTTGGTGGCGACGCTCTGCATGACCTTCGCGACCTGGTCCGGGCGGGCCTTCGCCTTGCCCACCAGGGACATGCTCGCCTCGGACACCTTCATCATCTCGGTGCCGGTCGAGATCAGCGAGTACACCGTGCGCACCAGCACGCCGCCGGGCTTGCAGGCGGGCTCGGGGACCTCGAGGAGCGCCAGTTCCCCGCTCTTGTAGTTCTGGACTACCTGCTTCACTTCGCTCCCGCTCCAGACATCGCGTTCCGGTACCAGTACTCAAGGGTCAAGACGTGCCAGAGATGCTTGCCGCGGTCCTGCTGCCCGGCGGCGTCCTCGTCGACCATCCGCTGCAGGGCCTCGCGTTGCAGGAAGCCCGAGGAGACGAGCACCCCTTCGTTGACGACTTCGCGCACCAGCGGCGCCAGGTCGCGGCTCATCCAGGCCCGCAGCGGCGCGCTGAACAGGCCCTTGGGCCGGTGCACGATCTCGCTCGGCAGGATGTTCAGCGCGGCCTTCTTCAGCGCCATCTTCCCGGCACGGCCGACGATCTTCCGGTTGCCGGGGATCCGGAACGCGGCGCGCACGACCTCGACGTCGACGAACGGCGTCCGCACCTCGGTGGACGCGGCCATCGTCGACCGGTCGGTGTAGGTGAGGTTCAGGCCGGGCAGGAACATCCGCGAGTCGGCCAGGCACATCCGGTTGACGAAGTCGTCGAGCGCCTGGTCGTGGTAGGTGTCCTCGTGCTCGGTGAGGACCTCCCCGACCTGGGGCGCGAAGTCCGGGTTCACCAGCGCGAGCAGCTCCGCCTGGTCGTACATGGTGTAGCTGCGCCGGAACGCCGTCTCCTCGGGCAGGCCCGCGAAGGACAGGAACCGCTTGGCGAAGCGCACCGAGCGGTAGCCGCGCTTGGCCGACGCCACCGGCAGTCTGTCCACAAGGGACTCGACCGGCCTGCGGACCGCGCCCGGCACCTTGTGGTAGCGCAGCGCGATGAGGTTCGCGAGGTGCTTGCGGTACCCGGCGAACAGCTCGTCGGCGCCCATCCCGGACAGCATCACCTTGACGCCGGCGTCGCGTGCGGCCGAGCAGATCAGGAACGAGTTGATCGCCGCCGGGTCGCCGATCGGCTCGTCGAGGTGGTAGGTCATCTTCGGCAGCAGGTCGAGCACCTGCGGCGCGATCTCGATCTCGTGCAGGTCGACGCCGAACTGCTGCGCCACGATCCGGGCGTACTTGAGGTCGTCCGGCATCGCCTCGAACTTGGCGTCCTCGGCGCGGAACCCGATGGTGTAGGCGGAGATCCCCGGCTGCGACCGCGCGGCCAGCGCCGTCAGGTAGCTGGAGTCGAGGCCGCCGGAAAGGAACGTCGCGACCGGGACGTCGGAGAGCAGGTGCTTGGCGGTCGACTCGGAGATCACCTCGTGCAGGTCGACGTCGCCCTCGTAGGCCGCGCCCTCCTCGGCGACCTCCCGCAGCGACCAGAACCGGCCGCGGTCGACCTGGCCGTCCGGGCGGCAGCGCAGCCACGTGCCCGGCTGCAGCTTCTCGGCGCCCTGGTAGGCGCAGCGGCTGTCCGGCACCCAGTAGTAGAGCAGCGACGCGATCAGCGCGGCGTTGTCCACCTGCAGCGACCCGCCCAGCTCACCGGCCAGCGCCTTCAGCTCGGACGCGAAGGCGACCCCGCCGGCCCGCTGCACGAAGAACAGCGGCTTGATGCCCAGCTGGTCGCGGACCAGGAACAGCTCGCCGGTGCCCTCTTCGAACAGCGCGAAGGCGAACATCCCGCGCAGCTTCGGCAGGCAGTCGGTGCCCCAGCGCCGCCACGCCTGCAGCAGCACCTCGGTGTCGGACGTCCCGCGGAAGCGCACGCCGGCGCTCTCCAGCTCGGCCCGCAGCTCCGGCGCGTTGTACAGCTCGCCGTTGTAGCTCAGCGCGAGGCCGTCGAGGGCCATCGGCTGCGCCCCGGTCTCGGACAGGTCGATGATCGAGAGCCGCCGGTGTCCCAAGTGGACCTCACCGGCGCCGGCGCGGTGGTCGTACCGGCCGGAGCCGTCCGGCCCGCGGTGGGCCAGGGTCTTCGTCAGCCGGTCGGTCAGCGGTCCGCCGTCCGGCCAGAGGTAGGTGCCTGCGATGCCGCACATCTCGAGTGTGTCCCCTTCGGTCACGGTGCGGGGTGGTCAGGAGACCTCCGCGCTCTTTTCGGGCTCGAGCTCGGCGCCCAGTTCGCCTTGGTGCGTGGGCTCGCCGTGGTCGCGCTTGAACGGCGTCGGCCGCTTCGGCTTGACCGGGGCGAACTTCTTCGTCGGCGCGTCCAGGTGGTCCGGGACGCTCACGGTGCCGGGTTCCGGCAGCGGCGCGGGTTGTGGCTTGGGCTTGGCGACCACCGGTGGCGGCGCCGCCACCGGCCGGACCGGCGCGATCCGGCGGGTCGGCAGCTCCGCGACGGCGACGCGCTCCGCGATGCGGGCGGCCAGTTCGTCGATGCGGTCCTCGTGCTCGACAACCGGAACCCGCTGCACGGTGGACGCCACCTTCGCGCGGCCTCGCAACGCCGTGTGCAGGCCGTCCCAGAGCGTGCCGTCGGACTTGTCGCGCGGGTCCGGGTCGACCAGCACGACCCCGACGATCGGGATCTGCTGCTCGGCGAGCTGCCGCGCGACGGTGTGCAGCCACAGCGTGTTCGCGTGCCCGGCCTTGACGACCAGCACGGTCTCCGGGCCGAGGTGCGCCAGGTCGGTCCAGGCGGTGCCCGGGGACACCGTGCCGACCCCGATGCGGCGTTCCTCCGGCTCGGCGTCGGGGTCACCGGCGCCCAGCACGACGACTTCGCTGTGGGTCTCGGCCGCCAGCTTGCGGACGTTCTCGCCCGGCAGGTCGTCGACCACGCTCGCCTTGCCCTCGGCCGCGAGCTCCGTCGCGATGTCCAGCGCCAGCGCGGCCGCGACCTTGGGCGCGCCCAGCTCCAGCACCGACACCCCGGGCTGGTCCGCCTTGATCGCGCGGACCAGCGTCGTCGCGACGCGCTTGCGTTCGGAGACTGCCCGGGACCGCCGCCAGAACCGGGCCGGACCCGGCAGCCGGCTCTGCAGCTGGGCGATGACCGACGCGCCGAGGCCCGCGGAGATCTCGCCGCGCAGCACGGGCTTGTCCCGCGAGATCGCGGCGACCGCGGCGAAGGCGAGCCCGAGCGCCAGGCCGAGGCCGAGCCCGATGCCGCCGTTCAGGGCGCCGGCCTTCAGCTTGCCGCTCGGCAGCGGCCGGGCCGCGTCGACGACCTGCGTGCCCGCGGCCACGTTCGGGTTCCCGACCCCGGCCTGCTGGGCCCGGGAGGAGAAGTCCGAGATCTGCGACTGCAGCGCGGCGCGGCGGCTGTAGAGCGCGTCGAGGGTGCTGTCGTTCTTCTTGTTCCCCTTGCCCTCTTCCTCGACGACCTGCTGGTTGACCGCGGCCAGGTCGTCCTGGGCGGTCTTCTGCTGGTCGAGCAGGGCCTTGGCCTGCGCGTCGGCGACGGCCTTGTCCTGCTTCACGTAGTCCGCGATGAAGGTGTCCGCCAGCGCCTTCGCCTTGGCGACGGCGTCCTCGCTCGTCTTCGCCTTGACCGTGATCTGCATGATGTTGTTGCTCAGGCCGAGAGCCGCGTAGTCCTTGGTGAAGTCTTCGGGCTTTTCGGTGCCGCCGATCGCCTTCAGCGCTTGGCCCGCCATCTGGGTCGTCTGCAGCACCGTGATGTCGGTGCGGATCAGGGACCCGCTGTCGGTCGGCGAGTCCTGCGCGTGCGTGACCATCACCGTCACCACCGCGGTGGGCGGCGGCGGCAGCAGGACCGTGACCAGCACGCCGCCGATCAGGCCGAGCAGCGCGGTGGCCAGCCAGAGGCGCTTGCGGCGGCGGATCGCGACGACCAGCCGCTGCAGGTCGATCAGCGGCGCCGCCGGGGCGTTCGGGTTCGTCACGATCGACCTGCCAGTGCTTCGCCGGGAGCCTCGGACTCCGCTGAGGGGGCACGACCGGAAGGCCGCACCGGGCACGTCACGACCACCCCGGCGATTTCCCGCCCGGCCTCGGCGCACGCGGCGGACAGGTCGACGAGCTCCCAGTCGATGCGGGTGCCGGGGCTGGCCACGACAATGGTGGTGTCGTCGCCGTCCGGGACCAGCGGCCGCGCCGGCGACACCGGGCACACCCGCGCCGGGATGCTCAGGCGGTCCGCGACCTCGGCGAGCCGCTCGGCGGCCGTCTGCGCACCCGGGTCGTCTTCCGGCACGAGCACGAGGACACCGCGGGCGTCGGCGTGCACCTGGGCGAGCACCCGGCGGAACCGGATCTCACGCTGGGTGTCGCCGTCCGGGACCGCGATCGGGGGCAGCAGCCACGGCTGGTCGGCCCCGAGCAGCCG
Organism: Amycolatopsis sp. NPDC104819; assembly: GCF_055583145.1. Lineage (NCBI taxonomy): Bacteria > Bacillati > Actinomycetota > Actinomycetes > Pseudonocardiales > Pseudonocardiaceae > Amycolatopsis > Amycolatopsis sp. NPDC104819. The sequence goes on from NZ_JBVJON010000003.1 coordinate 656,972, forward strand.
CCGGACCCGGCCGGCCAGGCCCTCGGCCCGCGGGCCGTCGGCGCCCGGCAGCTCGACGTCGACCACCGCGAGCGCCGCGGTGCCGAGCGCCGCGGCGATCTCGTCCTGGTGGCGCAGCCGGCGGTCCCGCCGGTAGGCCACGAGGTGACCGAAGACACCGACGATCACGAAGAGCAGCGCGCCACCGACGGAGACCTGCACCGGCGTCGGCGAGGCCTGGCCGGTCGGGGCGGGCGCGTTGCCCATCTCGACCGCGTTGTTGCTGCTGGCGGTGGCGTCGGCCTCGCCGAGCACCTTGATCGCCTGGTCGAGCGACGACCGCAGGCCTTCGAGCTGGGTGCGGGCGTTCACGCTCTCCACCGTGACGCCGTTCTGCGCGCCCTTGGCCAGTTCGTCGATCTGCTGCGAAGCCTCCTGCACCTTCTGGCGCAGGGCCGCGCGCTGTTCGCCGGCGAGCTGAACGGCCGCGTCCCCGGAGTTGCTCGCCACCTGACCGGCGTACTTCACGTACTGCTGGGCGACCTCGTCGGCGAGCAGCTGGGCGTGCTCACCGGTGTCGGCGGCCGCGGTGATCGTGATGACGTTGCCGTTCGCCGCCGACGTGCTGACCTGCTTCTTCAGGTCGCTGCCGCTCGGGTGCCACGGCAGCTGCGCGGCCGCCCGGTCGAGCACCACCGAGCTCACCGCGACCTCGGCCTGGGTGAGCAGCTCGTCCGCCTGCCGCGGCCCTTGGAGGAGCACGCTCGACGTGGTCTGGTAGCCGGGCGAGAGCACCATGGACGCGCCGTAGCCGGCGAGACCGCCCAGGACGGCGAGGACGGCGAGCAGCCGCCAGCGCCGTCGGAGAACCTGCCCGATGAGGGCCAGGCGTACCGTGTCGTCAGTCAACGGCGGGTTCTCCATTCCTGGGACGGCTACGCCGAACGGGTCTCACGTGATCGGCCGGTTACCCCAACCGTCGTCGGGCCGGGAGCATTGGTTACACGTCCGGTGGCTTCTTGACCGAATGGCGATCAGGACTTCACCGCGTGCTCATATGCGGCGAGCAAGTTCTTCGCCGAGTTCTCCCACGAGAGCGCGCCGGCCACTCTGGCCTGGCCGAGCTTGCCCATCCGGGCCCGCTCCTCCGGGTCGTCGAGCAGCTGCGCGACGAGCTTCGCGAAGGCCGACTCGTCGTTGGCCGGGGCGTAGACGGCGGCGTCCCCGGCCGACACCCGCGCCTCCCGCAGCTCGAACGAGACGATCGGCTTGCTCATCGCCATGTACTCCATGACCTTGTTCATCGTGGAGACGTCGTTGAGCGGGTTGAGCGGGTCCGGCGACAGGCAGACGTCGGCGGTGGAGAGGTAGCGGACCAGGTCCTCGTCGGAGATCCGGCCGGTGAACTCGACCTGGTTGGCCAGCCCGAGCTTGCCCGAGAGGGCGACCATGTCGTCGAAGGCGTCCCCGGAGCCGACGAACACCGCGTGCCAGTCGGTGCGGCCGACCTCGTCCCGCAGCTTCGCGAGCGCGCGCAGGGCGTAGTCGACGCCGTCCTGCGGGCCCATCACGCCGAGGTAGGCCAGCAGGTGCGGCTTGCCCTTCTTCAGCTCGGGCTCGACGGGCACCTCGTGGAACCGCTCGACGACCGGGGCGCTGCGCACCACGAAGACGTCCTCGGGCTTCTTGCCGCCGCGGATCCGGGCGACCTGCTGGTAGCTCTCGTTCGTCGAGATCACGACGTCGGCGGCGCGGTAGGTGGCGCGCTCCAGCGCGCAGACCCCGCGGTAGAGCAGGTCCTGCCCGCGGTCGAACCGCGAGAGGTACAGCTCGGGGCAGAGGTCGTGCTGGTCGAAAATGAACCGCGCGCCCTGCCGCTTCAGGTACTTAGCGACCAGGTAGAGCAGGTCCGGCGGGTTGCAGGCGTGCACGACGTCGACCGGCCCGACCTTGCGGGCCAGCCGCAGCGTGTGCCACAGCGCGCTGCCGTACTCCTGCAGGTACCCGGCCGGGCCGCCGGTCGCGGCCTTCAGCGGGTACCGGTGGATGTGGACGCCGTCGATGACGGCCTCGGCCTCGGTGTCGCGCTTGGTGCCCTGCGGGCAGATGACGTGGACTTCCCAGCCGGCGTCGCGCAGGGTCGTGGACTCCTGCCAGACGCGGCGGTCGAAGGGGACGGACAGGTTTTCGACGAGGATGAGCGCTTTACCAGGCAAGGCCGGCGTATCCCTCTTCAAGGCGACGCGTCTCGGCGTCGGGCAGGCGGACGAGGTCGATCAGCACCCGGTCGCCGCCGTGCGGCAGGGCCGCCAGCACGGCCGGGTCCTTGCAGCCGACGATGACGACGTCGGCGTGGTCCATGACTTCTTCGACGGATCCGGCGAGCAGCTGCCCGAGGTGCGGCAGCCGGCCCTCGATGTACTCGCGGTTGGCGCCCATCAGCTGCGAGAGGCTGACGTTGGCGTCGTAGATCTTCAGGTCGTAGCCCTTGCCGAGCAGCTTCTCGGCCAGCTCGACCAGCGGCGACTCGCGCAGGTCGTCGGTGCCCGGCTTGAACGAGAGGCCGAACAGCCCGACCTTGCGCTTGCCGGTGCGCGCGACCAGGTCGAACGCCCGCTGCAGGTGCTCTTCGTTGGAGCTGAGCACGTGCGACAGGATCGGCACCTTCACGTCGGCGCGGTGCGCGGCGTAGACCAGCCCGCGCAGGTCCTTCGGCAGGCACGAGCCGCCGAACGCGAAGCCGGGCTTGAGGTAGGCCGGGCTGATGTTCAGCTTGGTGTCGGCGAGGAAGACGTCGATCACCTGGTGCGAGTCGAGGCCGAGCGCGCGGCAGATCGAGCCGAGCTCGTTCGCGAACCCGATCTTCAGGCCGTGGAAGGAGTTGTCGGCGTACTTCGTCATCTCCGCGACCGGGATCGGCACGCGGAAGACGGGCCCGGGCAGGCCTTCGTACAGCGCCGCGACGGCGTCCCCGCTCGCGGTGTCGATCTCGCCGATCACGGTCTTCGGCGGGTCGAAGAAGTCCTTGACGCTGGTGCCCTCGCGCAGGAACTCGGGGTTCACCGCGACACCGAAGTCGACCCCGGCGGTGCGGCCCGAGGACTTCTCCAGGATGGGGATCAGCAGGTCGAGGCAGGTGCCCGGCAGCATCGTGCTGCGGAAGACGACGGTGTGCCGTTCGCTCTTGTTCGCGATCGCCTCGCCGATCTCCTCGGCGACGCGCTCGAGGTAGACCGTCGAGAGGCTGCCGTTCGGCGCCGACGGCGTGCCGACGCAGACCAGCGAGATCTCGCTGTCGGCGACGGCTTCCGCGACGTCGGTCGTGGCTCTCAGCGCGCCACTCGCGACGACTTCGGCGGTCAGCTCGCCGATCCGCTCCTCGACCACCGGGGCCTTGCCCTGGGTGATGAGGTCGATCTTCACCGGGTTGACGTCCACGCCGACCACCCGGTGCCCTTGCCCCGCCAGGCACGCGGCGGAGACACAACCGACGTAACCGAGCCCGAAGACACTGATCTTCACGCCAAACCTCCGCATTTTCCGCGCGACCCTCAAGTTGGTCGGCGGGGCCCCCTGGATCGTTACCGGGGGCGCGGCGAACGGGGTAAAGCGTGAGGAGGCCGTTAGGCGTAACGGTTTTCGCGTAAAAATCGGGTCTCGAATTGCAACTTGCCGTGGGCGGGCAACACGCTCGGCGCGGTTTTCGTCAACGGCTTTCGTAGAGCCGTTTCCGTTCGGGGGTGTAGGTCCACCACGGCCGCGGCGGCGCGCCGTCCGCCTGGTCGACGGCCGACATGAAGGTGTCGAGCACGCAGGGGTCGTGCCGGACGCCGTCGGTCTCGCAGAGCCGCTCGTACAGCTCGACGGCGTCACGCCCGGCGAGCTGGGCGGGTTCGGTGATGCCGAGCCGGGCGAGGTCGCGGACCATCGCCGGGCCGATGTTCGCCAGTTTCAGCAGTTCTTGGCTCATGCCCCCAGGACAGCAGCCGGGGCCGATCCGCGTCTTGAACGGATCGGCCCCGGAATGCGTGTGTCAGTTGTTGTTGACGAACGTGGTGGCGAGACCCTCACCCTTGCTGATCGCGGCGGAGTGGTTCTCGATCGGCGAGACGGTGGAGTTCTTGAAGCAGATGTAGGTCACACCGGAGTCCGTGCCGCCGTTGGACGGGTCGGGGTTGATGCCGAGGTCCTTCGCGGTCGCGTAGGAGGCCTCACCGATGATCTGCGTCGGGCCGGTGTCCCCGATGACGGTGTACTCGACCTTCCCGTTGTAGATCACGGCGCAGGAGCCGCCGCCCTTCAGCTGCGAGGAGGAGTACTTCCAGATGCTGCTCGAGCTCGGCACGACGATGTAGGGCAGCTTCGCGGCGTTGAGCGGCTTGCCGTCCGACTGGTGGAAGGCGGTGTCGTCCTGGTAGCAGCAGTCGGTGTCCTCGTTGCACTGCGTCGAGCGCTGGCCGTCGCAGTCGATGTCCATGTCGGCTTTCCAGAAGACGGCACCATTGGCATCACAGACGGCGACGGTCTTGGCCGAGACGTCCTCGTCGGTCTTGTACTTGCCGTTGGAGATCTGCTTGCAGCTGTTCGTCTTGGCGAGCAGCTGGGCCGCGGTGGGGGCAGCGGCGACGGTCTGGGTCTGGGCCGGCTGGGCCTGGACCGGAGTCGAGGCGGGCGCCGGGGCCGCTGAGGCGAGCGCCGAGGGCATCACGGCCGCGGCCAGCGCCATGGTCGCGAGCAGGATCAGTTTCCGCATTCCTGGTTGCTCCCTTTAGTTAGGAAACTTTCCTTACGGCGGCGAGGCACTCAGGATGCACCCGGGGAGGGGGTGGTTCAAGACCTTGCGGTGCGGGAATTTCCCATCATGCGGCCGGTCTTGACGAAAAGGCTGCTCAGTGGGTGCGGCAGCGTTAAATTGGTCTGGACCGTGTTCCGGCCACCGGGAAACCGGCTGATGAGCAGAGGAACGGTCAAAACGGTCTTAGCGGATTCTCCGGGTGTAGCCGGCAGGAGTGCGCAGTGGTCGCTCAGGGCTGGATGGTCGCGGCTGCGCGCATCCAACTGCGGGCCGCCGCAGCACCCCGGCTAGCGGCCACCCCGCCGAAACAACCGCTCCACCCAGCTCCCCCGCCGCCGTCCCCCGGCGAGCACCCCATCCAGCCACTCGCCGTCCAGGTCGTGCCGGACCTCGGTGCGCCCCTGAAGCCACCCGTCGCGATGGGCCTCGCCGCCGTCGATCGTGTACACCCGCGTTGCCCCCGCCTGCTTGAGCCGCGCCAGCACCCGCCGGTCGTACGCCCCGAACGGCAGCGAAAACCGCTCCACCGGCCGGCCGCACAGATCCCCCAGGAGCTTCGGCGCGTCCGTCAGCTCGCGGCGGGCGTGACGGTCGTCGAGGCGGCGCCAGTCCCTCGGCTCCCAGCCGTGCGAGCCGATCTCCATGCCCGCCCGGACGAGCTCGCGCAGGCCGTCGCGGTCGAGGTAGCCGCGCTGGCCGAGGCGGCCCGCCAGGGGGAAGAACTCCGCCGTCAGGCCGCGGTCGACGAGGCGCGGCAGCACGATCTCGACGTCGGACTCGTTGCCGTCGTCGAAGGTCAGGTGGACGTCTTCGCCCTCGACCGCGTCCAGCACGCGCTCGAACTGCTCGACCGTCACCCAGCGCTCGTCCTCACCGGGGTCGAGCGGGCGAGCCGGACGGCCGATCCCGTGCACGGCGAGGTTCACCGTCACCTCTCCCACCGCCTGCCACCGCGAGTAGTCGCTTTGTTACCTCGATTAATCGCGGTGGCAAACGGGTGAGTTACAGTTTTTCCGGAAATTCAGCCCTTCCGGATCTCCAGCGTGCAGCACTTCGGGCCGCCGCCGGCTTTCCGCAGCTCGGAGATGTCGACGTAGACCGGCTCGTACCCGCGGTCGGCGAGGAGCTCACCCAGCCGGGTGGCCTCGACGGGCAGCACGACATTGCGGCCGTCGGAAACGCCGTTCAACCCGAAGCACTCGGCGTCGGCGGCGGTCGCTTGCACGGCGTCCGGGAACAGCCGCTCGAGCACACGGCGTGATCCCGCCGAGAACGCGTCCGGGTAGTAGACGATCTGCGCGCGGGTGGTGTCCGTGGCCTCGGCGAGCACGAACAGCGCCGTGTCGAGGTGGTAGTAGCGCGGGTCGGTCAGGTTCAGCGAGACGACCGGGACCCCGAGGACCTCCTGCGCCTCGGCGTGCGCGGCCGGGTCGGTGCGGAAACCGGTGCCGGCCAGCAGCACCGAGCCGGTCCAGGCGAAGTCGCCCTCGGCCTCGTTGATCTTCTCCGGCATGGTGATGTCGCGGTAGCCGTGCTCGACGAACCAGCGGCGGAAGTGCTCGGCCTCGGCGGCGCGCTGCGGCGCGCGGAACCGCGAGCCGAGGACGCGGCCGTCGACGACCGTGCCGGAGTTCGCGGCGAAGACCATGTCGGGCAGGCCGGGCTGGGGCTCGATCTCCTCGACGGTGTGGCCGAGGCGGCGGTAGGTGTCGCGCAGCTCGGTCCACTGCGCGACGGCGACGTCGGCGCTGACCGGCTGGGTCGGGTCCATCCAGGGGTTGATCACGTAGTCCACCGCGAAGTGCCGCGGGGAACACATCAAGTATCGACGGGTGGTCGGTACACGCATCGCCTGCATGATTGCAGGGTAAGGGGCACCTAAACTCGCAATCAATCGCTGTTCGCTGCGCGCATCTGTGCTAGATGTTGCGTGTGAACACCATCGACCAGCGAATCGTTTCGTGCCTCGTGGCGAACGCCCGATCGAGCTACGCGGAGATCGGCAAGGTCGTCGGCCTGTCCGCCCCGGCGGTGAAACGGCGGGTCGACCGGCTCCTCGAAACGGGCATCCTCCGCGGGTTCACGGCGGTGGTCGACCCGGAGGCGCTCGGCTGGGGCACGGAGGCGTTCGTCGAGGTCACGTGCCAGGGCAACATCACGCCGGCCCGCATCCGCGCGCGCCTCGAGCCGCTGCCGGAAGTGGTGGCGGCGTACACGGTATCCGGCGCGGCGGACGCGATCGTCCACCTCCGCGCGGCGGACATCCACCACCTGGAGACGGCGCTGGAGCGGCTGCGCGGGCTGGAGATCGTCGACCGCACGGTGTCGACGGTGGTGCTCTCCCGGCTGCTGGAACGCCCGCCGACGCCGGAGAGCTGACGCCTCACCCCGCCAGCCCCCGCAACACCAACGGCGCCTCGTCCGGATGCACCCGCAGCTCGGTCGCACCCGCCTGGAACGTCACCGCCTGCCGATCAACCGCCTGCATCGTCAACTCACCAGGCTCGAACACCACCGGCTCCCCACCCGGCACCCGCCACTCCGCCACCCCACCGCCGACCGCCACCCAGCCCCGCCGCGTGCGCCCCTCCGTCAGCTCCGGGTCCCGCAGCACGCACGGGAACTCCACCCGCGAGCCGCTCTCGAAAGCCTTCCGCCGCGAGCGCCGGCGGCGGCCACCGAACAGCTCCGAAGTGTCGACCACCGTCAGCGCGTTGCCCGCCAGCACGATGATTCCCTTGACCAGGACGCCGAGAAGTTCCCCCATGTCTCCACCCATACCCTGGACCGATGACCGACCGCATCGTCAGCGAGCACGAATCCGGCATCGCCCTGCTCACCATCGACGCGCCCGGCAGCCGCAACGCGCTCACCCTCGACCTGTCCGCGCAGCTCGCGGCCGCTGTCGAAGCCGCGGAGCGCGACAACGAAGTCCACGCCGTCGTCGTCACCGGCACGCCGCCCGCCTTCTGCGCCGGCGCCGACCTGTCCGCGCTGGGTGAAGCCGACGAACGCGGTCTGCGGGCCATCTACGAAGGCTTCCTTGCCGTCGCCCGGTGTGCGCTGCCGACGATCGCCGCGGTCGGTGGGGCGGCCGTCGGGGCCGGGCTGAACCTCGCGCTCGCCGCCGACGTGCGGCTGGCCGGGCCGCGCGCGAAGTTCGTCGCCCGGTTCCTCGAGCTCGGCCTGCACCCCGGCGGCGGCATGACCTGGATGACGCAGCGGCTCGCCGGGCCGCAGCAGGCCGCCGCCATGACGTTGTTCGGCCAGTCGCTCGACGCCGAGGAGGCGGTCCGCGCCGGGCTGGCGCTGCGCGTCGTCGACGGCGACGTCGTGGCCGCGGCGCGGGAGCTCGCGGCGCCCGCCGTCGCCGCTCCGCGAGAGGCTCTCCTGGCCACCAAGCGCAGCCTCCGGAAGACCGCTTCGCTGGCCGCGCACGCCGACGCCGTGGACGTCGAAATCGAGCCGCAGCTGGCGTCGCTGGCCTCGCCCGAGTTCGCCGAACGGCTCGAAGCGATGCGGGCGCGGATCCGGTCCCGGGCCTGAATCCCAGCGGGTGGACACTCTCCCCGAGACACGTGTCACAGCGTGCCCTGCACTTTGCCCGTTACCATCGGTTACAGGTAATTGCCGGACCAGCGCAGAGGAACCGGCAAGCGCACAGATGAGGTCGCCGGCAAGCCGGGAGTCTAGGAACATCGAGGTCGTGCGCGAGCTAACCTCGTGGTAAGGCCTGGTGATCGGCCTGTCACGACACCGGGCGGGCGAACGAAGGCCGCAACGTCGGGAGAGAGGGAATCCCTGAGCCATGAGCACGAGTGCGAACGGCAACGGCGCTGGTGACGGCTCGCTCGCCGCTACCAGGCCCACCGAGGTCAGCAAGCTGGACCGGGTCGTCATCCGGTTCGCGGGCGACTCCGGTGACGGCATGCAGCTGACCGGTGACCGCTTCACGTCCGAAGCCGCCGCGTTCGGCAACGACCTGTCGACCATGCCGAACTTCCCCGCCGAGATCCGTGCGCCCCAGGGCACCATCCCCGGCGTCTCGAGCTTCCAGGTGCACTTCGCCGACTACGACATCCTCACCCCCGGCGACCGCCCGGACGTCCTCGTCGCGATGAACCCGGCGGCGCTCAAGGCGAACCTCGCCGACGTCCCGCACGGCGGCACGCTCATCCTGAACACCGACGACTTCATCAAGCGCAACCTCACCAAGGTCGGGTACGCCACCGACCCGCTCGACGACGACACGCTCAGCCCCTTCCAGGTGCACCGGGTCGCCATGTCGACGCTGACCCAGGGCGCGCTGGCCGAGACCGGCCTCGGCAAGAAGGACGCCGAGCGCTGCAAGAACATGTTCGCGCTCGGCCTGCTGTCCTGGATGTACCACCGGCCCACCGAGGGCACCGAGCGGTTCCTGCGCGAGAAGTTCGCGAAGAAGCCGGACATCGCCGAGGCGAACATCCTGGCCTTCCGCGCGGGGTGGAACTACGGCGAGACCACCGAGTCGTTCGCGACGACGTTCGAGGTCGCGCCGGCCAAGCTCGCCCAGGGCACCTACCGGCAGATCACCGGCAACACCGCGCTCGCCTACGGGCTGGTGGCCGCCGGGCAGCGCTCGGGCCTGCAGATCCTGCTCGGCACGTACCCGATCACGCCGGCGTCGGACATCCTCCACGAGCTGTCCAAGCACAAGAACTTCGGCATCATCACGTTCCAGGCCGAGGACGAGATCGCCGGCATCGGCGCCGCGCTCGGCGCGTCCTACGGCGGCGCGCTCGGCGTCACCTCGACCTCCGGGCCGGGTGTCGCGCTGAAGTCCGAAGCCGTCGGCCTCGGCGTGATGGTGGAGCTGCCGCTGGTCGTCGTCGACGTCCAGCGCGGCGGCCCGTCCACCGGCCTGCCGACCAAGACCGAGCAGGCCGACCTGCTGCAGGCGATGTTCGGCCGCAACGGCGAGTCGCCGGTGCCGATCGTCGCGCCGCTCTCCCCGGCCGACTGCTTCGACGCGGCCGTCGAGGCCACCCGGATCGCGCTGAAGTACCGCACGCCGGTGCTGCTGCTCTCGGACGGCGCGATCGCCAACGGCTCCGAGCCGTGGCTGATCCCGGACGTCGAGACGCTGCCGGACCTGCGGGTCGAGTTCGCCTCGGAACCCAACGCGGACAACGACTCCGGCGAGTTCTGGCCGTACGTGCGCGACCCCGAGACCCTCGCCCGCGCGTGGGCGATCCCGGGCACGCCCGGGCTGCAGCACCGCATCGGCGGGCTGGAGAAGGCCGACAAGACCGGACACATCTCCTACGACCCGGACAACCACGAGAAGATGGTTCGCCTGCGGCAGGCCAAGATCGACGGCATCGACGTCCCGGACCTCGTCGTCGACGACCCGAGCGGCGGCAAGGCCCGCGTGCTGGCGCTGGGCTGGGGTTCGTCGTTCGGCCCGATCGGCGCGGCCTGCCGGCGCGTGCGCAAGCTCGGCATGCCGATCGCGCAGGCCCACCTGCGGCACCTCAACCCGCTGCCGGGCAACCTCGGCGACATCCTGCGCAGCTACGACAAGGTCGTGGTGCCGGAGATGAACCTGGGCCAGCTCTCGCTGCTGCTGCGGGCGAAGTACCTCGTGGACGTCCACTCGCACACCAAGGTCGCCGGGATGGCGTTCAAGGCCGAAGAGCTGCAGAACGTGTTCTCGGAGATCATCACCGGCGTTATGGAGGCGGCGAAGTGACTGCGACCGACTTGGGGCTGCCCGCACTGGGCGGTCTGGATCTCGTGCCCACCACCGAAGAGCCGCAGAAGGCCAAGGACTACAAGTCCGACCAGGAAGTCCGCTGGTGCCCCGGCTGCGGCGACTACGTCGTGCTGAACGCGGTCCAGTCGTTCCTGCCGACGCTCGGCCTCAAGCGCGAGAACATCGTGTTCATCTCGGGCATCGGATGCTCCTCGCGCTTCCCGTACTACCTCAACACCTACGGCATGCACTCGATCCACGGCCGCGCGCCGTCGATCGCGACCGGCCTGGCGACCACGCGCCCGGACCTGTCGGTGTGGGTCGTCACCGGCGACGGCGACGCGCTGTCCATCGGCGGCAACCACCTGATCCACGCGTTGCGGCGCAACGTGAACATCAAGATCCTGCTGTTCAACAACCGGATCTACGGGCTGACCAAGGGCCAGTACTCCCCGACGTCGGGGCAGGGCATGGTCACCAAGTCGACCCCGATGGGTTCGGTGGACACGCCGTTCAACCCGCTGTCGCTGGCGATCGGCGCCGAGGCGTCGTTCGTGGGCCGCGCGATGGACTCCGACCGCAAGGGCCTCACCGAGGTCCTGCAGGCCGCGGCGCAGCACCGCGGGTCGGCGCTGGTGGAGATCTACCAGAACTGCCCGATCTTCAACGACGGCGCGTTCGACGTCCTCAAGGACGCCGACGAGGCCGCCGCCCGGCTGATCCCGCTGCAGGCCGGCGAGCCGATCCGCTTCGGCCCCAACCAGGAGTTCGGCGTCAAGCGCGGCGACTGGGGCGGCCTGGACGTCGGGAAGGTCGCCGACATCGGCGAGGACAACGTCGTGGTGCACGACCCGTCGATCGCCGACACGTCGTACGCGTTCGCGCTGTCGCGCCTGGGTGACCAGAGCCTGAACCACGTCCCGACGGGCATCCTCCGCCAGGTCGAGCGCCCGACCTACGACGACGGCGCCCGCGCCCAGGTCGAGCAGGCCCGCGCGGCCCGCACCCCCGACCTGCAGGGCCTGCTGCGCGGCAAGGACACCTGGACGGTCGCGTAGTCCCACGCTGCCCCGAAGGCCGCCACGCCCAGCGCGTGGCGGCCTTCGGTGTTTCCGGGGTTGCCAGAGTTGGGACAAGTGTCCTAAGTTTTGGGTCATGCGACCTTTTGTGTTCTTCGACGTCCGGACCGCCGATGTGGCCGGCACCAAGCGGTTCTTCGGCGAGCTGCTCGGCTGGCAGTCGTCCGGCGCCCTGCTGACCGACAACGGCGTGCCGTGGGGCGGCCTGACCGAACTGGCGCCGGACGACGGCCGCGCGCCGCAGTGGCTGCCCTACGCGCCGGTGTCCGATGTGGACTCCGCGGCGGCGAAAGCCGTGGCGCTGGGCGGAAAGGTCGTGCGCGAACGCACCGATCTGCCGGTCGGCTCCCTCGTGGTGGTCACCGATCCCGGCGGCGCGGCCATGGTCCTGTTCCAAGTGGCCTGAAACGACGAAGGGCCGCCCGAAGGCGGCCCTGGGTCGGGAAAACTCAGGTGATCGGCCGGAACCCGACCCGCTCGGCGTCCTCGGCGGTGCGGAACCACACCTCGGCCACCATCTTCGGGAACTGCGCGGATTCCTCGGTGCAGTACCGCAACGCCGTGACGCTCGCCTTCACCACGAAGCCGTCGCTCGGCGCTCCGCCGCCGGGGCGCGGCATCGCCGAGCCCGGGCCGAACGGGCCGGGCGGCACCGCGTCGCCCGCCGTCTGCCGGGCCGGCGGGGGTTCGGGGGCCGAGACCGCCGCCTGGTTCGGCTGCACGGACGGCTCGAACAGCGAGCCGCTGTGCGCGCCGGCCAGGTCGGGCTCGCGCCGCTCGACCGTGCGCATCGACGGCTGGATCGGTTGCGGTGCGTCGAACCCGCCCCGCACCGCGCCCCGCGGCTGCCGCTTCGGCAACACCTGCGTCGCCTCGGCCGGAGTCTCCGGCGGCACGTCCAGCTCGCCGCCGGTGGCCGCGTCATCTCCGGCGAAGGCGTACTGCGGCGTCTCTTCTTCGTCCTCGTCGTCTTCCGGCTCCGCGTGTCGCGCCGAACCGGGGTGCTCACCGATGTACCGCGTGCGCTCCATCGGCTCCTCGAACGCCGACCGCTCGGCCGGCGGCTCGTGGTCGAACCAGTCCGGATCGGGCGCGTGCGACTCCCCCGGCGGGGGCTGGAACAGCGAGCCCGCCGTGCTGTCCGGTTCGAGCTGCTGCTCCAGCCGCGAAAGCGCGGGCGTCTCGGGCTCGGGCTCCTCGTCGGGGACCAGGTACTCCGTCACCGCGGACGGGTACGGGTCGGCGTCCGGCTCGACCGCTTCGCCGACCGGGGACAGGAACTGCGTCGCCGCCGAGCGGTACGGGTCGTCCGCTTCCGGCTCCGGCTCGGGTTCCGGCCGGTAAGCCCCTTCGGGCTCCGGCAGCGTCCCCGGCGGCACCTGCGAGTCCAGCTCGGCGAAGTCCTCGTCGATGTCGTCGTGGACGTCACCGCGGCTCATCGGCGGCGCGGCCACCAGCGTGCCCGGGTAGGAGGTCTCCTGGCGGGAGGGCTCCGGCTCCGGCCGCGGCTCGGGCCGCGCGAAGACCTCGGTGCCCGGCGCGGCCAGCCCGGCGGCGTTCGCGGGGGTGCGCGCGGCGTCGGCGTGCGCCTGCGCCAGCGAGCTCTCCAGTTTGCGGACGCTCTTGCGGAGCGGCAGCACCAGCACCAGCCAGGTGAGGAGGACTCCGACGAAGAACGCGGCGAGGCTCCACAGCCAAACCTGTCCGAATATGGACATCTATCCCTGCCCCTGTTTAGTGCGTGCGCGCGACCAGGTAGTCGGCGACCGACTCACACGCGTCCCGGGCGGGTGACGCGGGCAACGCGGCGAGCTCGGCTCGCGCGCGACGAGCGTAGTCGGAAAGGGTGACGCGTGCTCGTTCGAGTCCACTGCTCGCCCGAAGCAGCTCCAACGCCTCCTGGACGACGGCGTCGTCGGCGATCGGCCCCGAGAGCAGCTCGACCAGCCGGGGGTCGGTGCCCGGGTCGGCGAGCGCGTAGAGCATCGGCAGCGTCCGGACGCCTTCGCGCAGGTCGGTGCCCTGCGCCTTGCCGAGCTCGTCGGACGGCGACGCGATGTCGATGATGTCGTCGGAGATCTGGAAGGCGGCGCCGATGATGTCGCCGAAGCGCCGCAGCGCCCCGATGTGCTCCTCGGCCGCGCCGGACATCATGCCGCCGAACCGGCCGGAGGTGGCGATCAGCGAACCGGTCTTCTGGCCGATCACGGTGAGGTAGTGCGCGACGGCGTCGTCACCCGGGCCGGGGCCGACGGTCTCGCGCATCTGGCCGGTGACGAGCTCGCCGAAGGTCTCGGCGATGATCCGTGCCGCGTCCGTGCCGAGGTCGGCGACCAGGCGTGAGGCGTGCGCGAAGAGGAAGTCGCCGGTGAGGATGGCGATGGTGTTGTCCCAACGGGAGTTGACGCTCTCGGCGCCGCGCCGCATGTCCGCCTCGTCCATGACGTCGTCGTGGTAGAGCGTGGCGAGGTGCACCAGCTCGACCGCGGCGGCGGCGATCACCACGTGGTCGTCCTGCTTCGGCCCGAACTGCGCGGCGAGCAGGGTGAACAGCGGACGGAAGCGTTTGCCCCCGGCTTCGACCAGGTGCAACGCGGCGTCGTTGACAGCCTGGACGTCACTGCGGACGACGTCGCGCAGCAGCTTCTCGACCTCGGCCAGCCCGCCGGCGATCGCGCGCAGCAGGGCTTCGTCGTCGATCTGCAGGCCGACGGACGCGCGCAGGTCCTCGAGGGCGCCACCCGGCGCAGCGGGGAGGGATCCCGCCCCGGGGGCTGGGGAAGGCACAGACACGTCGGCTCCGCTCTACTCGTGCACCGGTCGGGTTGTCCCTTGAGCGTAGTGGTTACCCCGCGCTGTCGTTTACCCGCTGTCCTGCGGAAACGGTGACGAACATGACACCTCACCGGCGCCTGGCCCGGACGTCGTCCAGGCACGTGGAGCTGACGGTCAGATCCCGGTACGGGTAGCCCTCGCGCTCCAGCAGTTCCATGGCCGCGAGCTCCGCCTGCTCGTGCGCTGCCTGGGTCGCGCCGTCACCAGCAGCGACCTCGACGGCGACCCGGAAGCTGAAGCCGCCGAGATGGTGACTGTAGGTGAGCGTGCCGGCTTCGCTGAAGAGCTGTCCGGCCAGGTCGTCCCCGGTGTCGGGGGCGGCGAGGAGTTTCGCGCGGGTTGCCTGGGCGGGGTGGTCGAACTTGCCCCGGACGAGGACGCGGTAGGTCGGCATGCGCGTCAAGATACAGACCTGTATCCGGATACCGAAGGGATTATCCACCGGGTGGTTCATGATCCACGAAGGGGTGATCAGCGGTTTCCGGCGCAACGGACGTCTCCGGCGGGCGGATATTCAGCTCGAGGAAGAGCGTGGCTCTCCCCGGTCGGCAAGGAGGACGCGAAATGCGCAACACCCTCGCGAGGCGGGCCGCGCTCGCCGGAACACTGATGGTGGCCGGCATCGCGGTGACCGCGGCCCCGGCCCAGGCGGCGCCCCAGCCGGGCGTGGCCCAGATCGGCTCCGCCGAGTTCACCAAGAGCGGCACGACGATCAAGGTCCCGGTCCAGGGCAAGTGCTCCATCGACGGCCCGACGACGGCCACGGCCCAGACGGTGACCAAAACGGGCATCACGTTCGGCGGCGGCACGTCGTCGTGCACAACGACGGTGACGGACCCGAACACGGACGCGACATCGACGGCCTCGACGGCCACGGGCAAGAACTTCGAGCTCTCGGCCCTGGTCAGCGCGGGCGGCGCGCGCATCAAGCTGTCGAGCTTCAAGGTGACGTGCACGGCAACGCAGACGCAGACGAACGCGAGCTGGACATACGGCGGAATGTCCGGGATCCCGAACCCGCCGAGCCCGGTGCCGGTCGGGTACGTGGCGCCGATCAAGAAGTCCAACGGCACGGTGCTGGCGAACGCGGTGTTCAACACGCAGAACCTTCCCGGGGACGGGAGCATCGGGCTGACGATGTTGAAGATCGACTTCCTGCCGGCGTCGGGGATCAGTGGGCAGGTGATCCTGGGGCATACGTCCTGCTCACCGACCCCGTAGGGGTGATTGAGGGCCGCGGCCGAGGGGGCCGCGGCCCTCGTGCTGTTTCGGGATTTCGGACGGGGGAACCCTGGTAAGGTTTTCGCCGTCGGATACGCAGGGTGCTCGGGAGGGAGCACACTGCGAGCCAGGGGAGGGCTGATGACGACTGCGGTATCGGTGATGCACGGTGCCTGAACCACCGGTTTACGACCCGAGCGGGGATTGGGAGCTTCCGGGACCGAATGGGGTTCCGGTGGCGGGTTCGTATGGGGTGGAGTCCGGTGGGGGGCCGGGGTTCCAGTACGACGAGGCGACGCTGCATGAGCTGGTTCGGGAGTGGAACGACCTCGCGAACGAGTTCCAGGACGACCTGAGCAGAGCGCGTTTGATCGCTGCGACCGAGGGACCTGGTCTTGACTACGCGAGTGGCGGCAACGCCGATCTGATTCGCCGGTCCGGCTCAGCGTTGACGACCACCCTTGACGAGCGTGCGTCCTACTGCCGGAACATGGCCGCGAAATTCGAAGCAGCGCTGGGCAAATACGCCACTGCCGAAGAGACGCACACGACGCAGATCAAAAACGCCGGAGGCAGCCTGTGAAACGCCCACTGCTGCTCGGGCTGGGCGCGACGATGCTCATCGCAGCTGCTTGCACCACGACTCAGAACGGCACTGCCACACCTTCACCGGCCGATGCGTCCAACTCTCCGACCGATACCCCAGCCTCACAACTGCCCGGTGCCGGTGCACCCGGCGTAGCAACCCCGATCGACACCACGAAGTTTCAGCAGAAACCTTGCACCACACTCACTGATGCGCAGATCGCCGAACTTCTCGGTCCCGACGCTGAGCCGAAGGAAGATCCGAACGACCCGGCCGGCTCCAGCTGCTTCTGGCATCCGAGATCGGTCACCCAGGCTGCCGTATCGGTCATCTACGCCACTAAGAACCGGCGTGGCCTGACATCGATCTACCAGCAACAGGGGACGACGTTTCCCTTGTTCGTTCCCATGGATCCGATCGATGGCTACCCGACCGTGGCTTACGGACAAGCAGACCTGCGCCCCAAGGGCACTTGCGCGATCGCTCTGGGAACCAGCAACGAAGACATGCTCGACGTGTCGGTAGCCCTTTCGGAGGGCAATGTCGGCAAGAAGGACCCTTGCGCCGCAGCGCACGAGGTGACGGTGACCGTGCTGAACAATCTCCGGGCCGGGTGAACTGATGGTCGACGAAGGACTGCTGACCGCCGCTGAGATCTACGAGCAGATCACAGGCGGGAAGGGCACTCAATCACTCGGGACCGCGCACGAGAGCGCCGAGCAGTTGACCACTCGGATGGTTGAACGGGCCCAACGGATCAGCGCCCTCCGGGCCAAGACCATGACCGGCTGGCAAGGGGGTGCTGGGGACTCTGCTTCTGATGCCACCCTTCCCCTCGTGCAGGCCGCTGCTGATGATGCTGTTCATCTTCAGATTGCGCGGACCGCGGTTGGGGCTCAGATGGATGCCTTCGGTACCGCCAAGAACTCCGTCAAGCCCGTGGCGCCGGCCGCGCCTGAGTTGACTGCAGGTGATGTTGTCGAGGCCATCAGCGGTAAGGGCTGGGGCTCCTACAACTCCAAGGTCGCCGGCTGGCAGGCCGACAGTCAGGCCAACATCGACGCCTTCAGCGCCTATCACTCCGCCAGCTCGGCCAATGGTGGGCAGATGCCCGCTCAATACGCCCAGCTTCGTGACTCCGGTGCTCCCGTCTCCATGGCTGACGACACGCCGAAGAAGACCAGCGGGACCACCGATGCCGGTGAGTGGGCGCGCAACCCGCGGCAGCCTCAGGTTCCCGTGCAGCAGAATCGGCAGACCGTCCAACCCGGACAGAACCAGGTGCAGAACCAGAATCAGCACCAGATCCCCAACCCGAACCAGGGGCAAAACCAGGTCCAGCAGCCCGGGAACACCGGTGGGGACAACACCCACGCCGACAGCTACGTTCCCAAGCCCGTCATGCCTCCGGCCGCGCAGGGCAGTTATGAGTTCGGGCCCACCGGGCAGCCCGTCAGCAACCTCGGCGGGAACAACACCTACACCCCCTTCGGGCCCGGCACTGGTGGCTACTCCGGCGGTGGATTCGGGCCCGGCACAGGCGGATACGGCACCGGCGCGAACCCAAGCACAGGAACAGGCACCGGATACCGACCAGGAGCCGGGCCGGGAACAGGCCAAGGCATGCGCAGCCCAGGGGCCAACTCCGGCGCCCGCCTCCCCGAAGAACGCAACGGCCCCAACACTCGCGGCACCGCCGGACCCCGCGGCGCCAACGGCATGCCCATGGGCGGCCCTCTCGGCGCCGGCCGCGGCGGTAAAGACGAAGACCGCGAAAAGAAAAAAGCCCCCTACCTCCAAAACCCCGACCCCGACGAGACCTTCGGCGGTTTCCCCGAAAAGCCGATGCCGCCGGTAATCGGTGAGAGCCGGAACAAGAAGTAAATGCTCAACGCCGAATTCTCGCTGAACACCCTGCTCACGGCCATGCGCCGGATCGGCTGCGGGGACCCGCATCCCGTCTTCGCCCACGGGCTTCGGTACATCCCGCCGAGCAGCAAAACCGCGGTGGACCGCCAGGCCTTCGAGGAGCTCAGCGAATACGGGTTCACCCAGGGCGACGGCTTCACGCCCGAATTCGAAGACGTCCTGCACCTCATCACGCGGCCCGCGCGGGAATTCTTCGGCTACGCCCGGGACACAACCGGGCAGATCGGGATTCTCGTCGCCGCGAGTGGGCGGACCGCCGTCTCTGTGGTCTGCCGGGGTGAGCGGGTTGAACTCGCCGGGGTCTCCGCCGACACCCGGCCCGTCGACGCTCTTGTCGGCGCCCTGCCCGGATACCCCGCGGCCGGCATCAGACCCTTCTCGCTCCCTCAGGAAGACTTCGAAAAGGCCGAGGAGAGCGACATCTTCGACGACGCTCCCGCGCGCAGCCGGGAAGCGCAGGAGCTCGACGCCCTCTTCGCTCAGCCCTACCACGGCATCGGACAACTGTACGCCGGGGACAAGACCCTCAGTTATCTCGACCTCGACGCCGGGCGCGTGGGCTTCACCCTCGCCGACGGCTACATCAGCGTTGTGCCCGGGGAACCCGCCCTGCTGAGTCAAAAACTGCATTAAAAAGGGGCCGCCGCTCCGAAGAGCGACGGCCCCGGACAAAACTCAGAGAGCGAAACCGCCCGCACCGGCCCAAGACAGGGCGAACGCCGGCACCAAGCCCAGCACCAGCGTCACCGCCGTGCCGAGGAAGATCGCCGTTCCCGTGCCGAAGCCCGGGACCGAGACCGACGGGCCCTCGGCCGCCGGCTCCGAGAAGTACATCAACACGATCACGCGCAGGTAGAAGAACGCCGCCACCGCGCTGAACACCAGGGCCACCACCACCAGCGGGGCCATTCCGTCCGACAGCGCCGCCGAGAACACGACGAACTTGCCCACGAACCCTGACGTCAACGGGATACCCGCCAACGCCAGCAACAGGAACGTGAACACCGCCGCCAGCAACGGTGACCGCTTCGCCAGCCCTGCCCACGCCGAGAGGTGTGTTGCCTCGCCCGAGGAATCGCGGACCAGGCTGATCACGCCGAACGCCGCCAGCGTCGTGAAGCCGTACGACAGCAGGTAGAAGAGCGTGCTGGACAGGCCTTCCGACGTCATCGAGATCGCGCCGATCAGCAGGAAGCCCGCGTGGGCGATCGACGAGTACGCGATCATGCGCTTGACGTCGGTCTGGGTCAGGCCGAGGATCGCGCCGATCACCATCGAGATGATCGCCACGCCCCACAGCACTCCGCGCCACTCCCACGAAGTCGAACCGAACGCCACCGACAGCACGCGGAGAATCCCGCCGAACGCCGCGACCTTCGTGCACGCCGCCATGAACGCCGTCACCGGGGTCGGCGCGCCCTGGTAGACGTCCGGGGTCCAGGTGTGGAACGGGCCGACCGAACCCTTGAACAGCAGGCCGACCACCAGCAGGCCGAGGCCGGCGAACAGCAGCGTGTCCGACCGGTCCGAACCGGCCGCCGCCGCCGCGATGTCGCCCAGTTTCACGGAGTTCGCGTAGCCGTACAGCAGCGCGAGTCCATAAAGGAAGAACGCCGAGGAGAACGCGCCCAGCAGGAAGTACTTGACCGCCGCCTCCTGCGACAACAACCGCCGGCGCCGCGCGAGGCCGCACATCAGGTACAGCGGCAGCGAAAGCACTTCCAGCGCGATGAACATCGTCAGCAGGTCGTTCGCCGCGCAGAACGCCATCATGCCGCCGAGCGCGAACAGCGTCAGCGGGAACACCTCGGTCTGCATGACCGTCGCCGTCTGGGCGCGGTCCTGGACCGTGCCCGGGCGGATGCCGGCCTGCGCGACCAGCGCGCCGCCCGGCTCGACCACGCGATCGGAGATCAGCAGCACCGCGCCGACCGCCAGGGCGAGCAGCGTGCCCCAGAGGAACAGCGCCGGCTTGTCGACCGAGATCGCGCCGCTGAACGTCGTGACGCCGGTGGAGGGCGAGCCGATCGCGTAGGTGATCAGGAAGACGCCGGCCACGACGATCGCCGCCAGGCTCAGCACGACCTGCACGCCGAACCGCGAGCGCTTCGACGCGAACGCCTCGACGAGCACGCTCACGCACGCCGCGCCGAAGATGATCAGCACCGGCAGCACGGCGCCGTAGTTCACCGACGGCACCTGCACCGGTGGCTCCGGTGCCTGGGCCAGGAGGATGTCGAGCACGGTTACTTGCCTCCCTGAACCGCGGACAGCGTCTGCTGCACCGTCGGGGTGACTGTGTCGAGCACCGGCTTCGGGTAGAAGCCGAGGACGATGATCAGCACGACCAGCGGCGCGAGGATCGCGATCTCACGGCCGTTCAGGTCGCGGATGGCCTTCTTCGCGCCCAGCTCCGGCGCGATCGCCGTGCCCGGTCCCCCGCCGACACCCACGAGGGCGTCACCACGGACGGGACCCTGCATGACGCGCTGGTAGAGCCAGAGCACGTACGCCGCGGCCAGGACCATGCCGACCGTCGCGAGGATCGTGTACACCGGCTGGTCCACATAGGACCCGATGAGCACCAGGAACTCGGAGACGAACGAGTTGGTGCCCGGCAGGGACAACGTGGACAGCCCGGCGAGGAGGAACAAGCCCGCCAGCAGCGGGGTCACCTTCGCCATGCCGCCGTAGTCCGAGATCTTCGACGACCCGCCGCGCGCGATGACCAGGCCGATCACCACGATCAGCATGCCGGTCGCGAGGCTGTGGTTGAGCATGTACGTCGCCGAGCCGATCATCGCCTGCTCGTTGAACGCGAAGATGCCCAGCGAGATGAACCCGAAGTGCGCGATCGAGACGTAGGCGATGAACCGCTTCATGTCCCGCTGGCCCGCGGCGAGGATCGATCCGTAAAGGACGCCGATCACCGAGAGCACCAGCACCAGCGGCGCCAGGGTCTTGCTCGCGTCCGGGAACATCGGCAGGCAGTAACGCAGGAAGCCGAACGTGCCGACCTTGTCCAGCACACCGACCAGCAGGACGGCGACGCCGATCGGCGCCTCCCCCGCCGCGTCCGGCAGCCAGGTGTGGAACGGCACCAGCGGCGCCTTGATCGCGAACGCCAGGAAGAACCCGAGGAACAGCCAGATCTGCGTGGACAGCGGCGCGTCGCGGACGACCGTGACCAGCGTGGCCCAGTCGAAGGTGCCGTGCCCGTTCTTCTCCACCGAGAGCGAGTACGCCCCGATCGCCGAGGCCAGCATGATCAGGCCGCCGAGGAACGAGTAGAGGAAGAACTTCACCGCCGCGTACTGCCGGTTCGCGCCGCCGTACCCGCCGATGAGGAAGTACATCGGGATCAGCATGATCTCGAACAGCACGTAGAAGAGGAAGACGTCGGTCGCGGCGAAGACGCCGATCGTGAGCGCCTCCTGCAGCAGGATCAGCGACAGGAACCCGCCGGCGCTGCGGCCGGGCGGGAGCTTGTCCATCGTGCCGAGGCCGCCGACGACGATCGGCACCAGCAGCGCGATCACCGCGATCATGATCAGCGAGATGCCGTCGGTGCCGAACGCGATGTGGACACCGAAGCTCGGGATCCAGTCGAAGCTCGACGTCATCTGCAGCCGCGCGCCCGAAGGCGAGTAGCTGAGCCAGAACGGGATGATCAGCAGGAACTCGAGGATCGAGAACGCCAGCGCGGCCAGCACCGCGGAGCGGTCGTTCCCCTTGAGGAACGCCAGCACTCCGGCGCCGACCAGCGGCACCAGGATGAGGATCAGCAACCAGGTCATCAGGAGAACCTCACCAGCAGGAGAGCCGCCAGAAGCAGGAACGTGCCGCCGAGCATCGACAGCGCGTACGACCGGACGAAGCCGGTCTGCAGCCGCCGCAGCCGGCCGGAGCCGCCGCCGAGCGAGGCGGCGAGGCCGTTGACCGCGCCGTCGACGCCGCGGTTGTCGACGAACACCAGCGCCCGCGAGAGCCAGGTGCCCGGGCGGGCGACCAGGGTTTCGTTGAGCGTGTTGCCGTACAGGTCCTTGCGCGCGGCGCGGGTGACGAACGAAACCCGCTCCGGCCGCTCGACCGGAACGTCACGGCGGAAGATCAGGATCGCGATCAGCACGCCCAGCAGGGAGAACACGATCGCGCCCGCCGAGATCACCCAGGCGTCGAACGGCGCGTGGTGCTCCTCCACGAGCTTGCCGACCGAGGGGGTCAGCCACTCGGTGAAGCGGTCACCGATGGCGAAGAACGCGCCGGCGCCGACCGAGCCCACCGCCAGCACCGCCATCGGGACCCACATGACCGCCTTGGACTCGTGCGGGTGGAAGTCGCGGCCGTCGGTGGACTTGATGTCCTTCCAGCGCTCCTTGCCGAAGAACGTCATCACCATCAGGCGGGTCATGTAGAACGCGGTGAGCCCGGCGCCCAGCAGCGCGGCGCCGCCCATCACCCAGCCGCGCCAGCCACCCTGGCTGAACGCCGCTTCGATGATCGCGTCCTTGGTGAAGAAGCCCGACAGCGGCGGGATGCCGATCAGGGCCAGGTAACCGAGACCGAAGGTGATGAACGTGATCGGCATCTTCTTGCGCAGGCCGCCGAACTTCCGCATGTCGACCTCGTCGTTCATGCCGTGCATGACCGACCCGGCCCCGAGGAAGAGCCCGGCCTTGAAGAAGCCGTGCGCGACCAGGTGCATGATGCCGAGCGCGTACGCGATGGGCCCGAGCCCGACCGCCAGCATCATGTAGCCGATCTGGCTGACCGTGGAGTAGGCGAGGACCTTCTTGATGTCGTCGTACGCGCAGCCGATGATGCACCCGAGCAGCAGGGTCACCGTGCCGACGAGCGTGACGATCAGCCTGCCGTCCTCGGTGGCGTTGAAGATGTCCTTCGAGCGGGCCACCAGGTAGACGCCCGCGGTGACCATCGTTGCCGCGTGGATCAGGGCCGACACCGGGGTCGGGCCCTCCATCGCGTCCGGGAGCCACGCCTGCAGCGGGAACTGGCCGGACTTACCGCAGGCGCCCAGCAGCAGGAAGATCGCCATCGCGGTGATCGCCGCCGGCGAGAACTTGCCGTCGCCGACCGCCTGGAAGACCTGCGCGTAACCGGTCGAGCCCGCGTACTTGAACATGATGAAGATCGCCAGCGCGAGCCCGACGTCGCCGACGCGGTTCATCAGGAACGCCTTCTTCGCCGCGGTCGCGGCGGACGGGCGGCCCTGGTACCAGCCGATGAGCAGGTAGGACGCGAGACCCACGCCCTCCCAGCCCAGGTAGAGCGTCACGAAGCTGTTGCCCAGCACCAGGATCAGCATCGAGGCGACGAAGAGGTTCAGGTACGCGAAGAAGCGGTAACGGCCCTCGTCGTCGGACATGTAGCCGATCGAGTAGAAGTGGATCAGCATGCCGACGCCGGTGATGAGCAGCACGAACGTCAGCGACAGCGCGTCGATCCGGAGCCCGAAGTCGATCTGCAGCGCGCCGGCCGGGATCCACGAGTACAGCTTGGTGTCCGTCGTGGCGCCGGTGTCGGCGGTGAAGAACGTGATCAGGCCCCAGACGAAGGCGAGCGTGACGGTGGCCGTTCCGAGCAGATGCCCCCAGGCCTTCGAACGCTTCCCCGCCAGCAGGAGGATCAGGGCGCCGAGGCCAGGCAGGGCCACCAGCAGCCACGATGATGCGGTCACTCGGGGGTCTCCTAGTACTTCAGCAGGTTGGTGTCGTCGACCGAGGCCGAGCGCCGGGTGCGGAAGATGGCCATGATGATCGCCAGGCCGACCACGACCTCGGCGGCCGCGACGACCATCACGAAGAACGCCATGATCTGGCCGTCGAGGCTGCCGTTGATCCGGGCGAACGTCACGAGCGAGAGGTTCACCGCGTTCAGCATCAGCTCGATGCACATGAACACGACGATCGCGTTGCGCCGCACCAGCACGCCGACGGCGCCGATCGAGAACAGCAGCGCCGACAGCAGCAGGTAGTACGTCGGGGTCATTCCTTCTCCCCTTCCGGAGCACCTTCGGCGGCGACCAGCGCGTGCGCGTCCGGGTGCGGCGTGTCGTCCGCCACCAGCTTGCGTTCCTTCGCCAGCTCGATCGCCGAGGTGGACTCGATGATCGCCGACAGCGACTCCGGCGCGACCGTGCCGTCCGGCAGCAGCGCCGGGGTGGCCACCGAGTTGGCGGTGGCGAAGACACCCGGGCCGGGCAGCGGCGACGGCCGGTCGTGCTCCCCGCGGAAGCGGAGGACGACCAGCTCCTTCTGCGTGAGCTTCCCGCCCTTGGCGTGCCGGTCGGTGAAGGCCAGCACCATCGCGCCGACCGCGGCGGTGATGAGCAGCGCCGACGTCAGCTCGAACGGGAAGAGGTAGTCGGTGAAGATCAGCCGGCCGAGGCCCTTCGGCCCGCCGCCGGCCGGGGTGGCCGAGTCGAGCGGGACGGCCGGGGTGACGGTGTCCAGCGCCCGGTAGATGCCGGTGGCCAGCAGCGCGGCCAGGCCGATGCCCAGCACGGTCGCGGCGAGCCGCTGGCCACGCAGGACTTCGACGACCGAGTCGGAGCTCTCCCGGCCGACCAGCATCAGCACGAACAGGAACAGCATCATGATCGCGCCGGTGTAGACGATGATCTGCGTGAAGCCGAGGAACGGCGCCGACTGGATCATGTACAGCGCGCCCAGGCTCAGCATGGTGAGCACCAGCCACAGCGCCGAGTGCACGGCGTTGCGGGAGAAGATCATGCCGAGCGCGCCCAGCAGCGAGACCGGGCCGAGGATCCAGAACGCGACGGCCTCGCCGACCGACACGCCCGCGGCGGCGCCGGTCGGGGCCTGGGCCAGGAGTGCGGAGATCACTTCTTCGCCTCCCCGCGCGCCAGCTCCGGGCCGTTCACGTAGTAGTCCTGCTCGTTCTCGCCGAGCCGCATCGGGTGCGGCGGCTGCTCCATGCCGGGCAGGAGCGGCGCGAGGAGGTCTTCCTTCGTGTAGATCAGCCGCTGCCGGTCGTCGTCGGCCAGCTCGTAGAAGTTGATCATCGTCAGCGACCGCGTCGGGCACGCCTCGATGCAGAGGCCGCAACCGATGCAGCGCAGGTAGTTGATCTGGTAGTCCGCGCCGTACCGCTCGCCCGGCGAGAACCGGGCCTCCTCGGTGTTGTCACCGCCCTCGACGAAGATCGCGTCCGCCGGGCACGCCCACGCGCACAGCTCGCAGCCGACGCACTTCTCGAGGCCGTCCGGGTGGCGGTTCAGCTGGTGCCGGCCGTGGTACCGCGGGGCGGCGGGGGCGCCGGCTTCCGGGTACTCCTCGGTGGCGACCTTCTTGAACATCATCCCGAAGGTGACGCCGAAGCCCTTGACAGGATCAAGAAACCCCATCTTGCGCTCCTTCCTGTGCGGTACCGACGGCCGCCGGCTTGCGGCGGGCCGCCTTCGCCTCGGCCTTGGCCAAGGCCTTCTGACGCGGGGTGGTCTGCGGGACCTTGAGGTCCAGCGGCGGGACCGGGAAACCGCCGCCGGTCACCGGGACGCTCTCGCTCTCCTCTTCACGGCCCGACGCGCGGACGTAGAAGAACAGGGCCAGCACGATGAAGATGGCGACCGCGGCGATGATGATCGACGCGGTGTTCCAGGTGATCACCTTGGCGAAGGTCACCATCACGATCCACACCAGGTTCAGCGGGACCAGGACCTTCCAGCCGAGGCGCATGAACTGGTCGTAGCGCAGGCGGGGCAGCGTGCCGCGCAGCCAGATGAACCCGAACAGCAGGATGAACATCTTCGCGAAGAACCACAGCACCGGCCACCAGCCGGTGTTGAGCACGTTGTTCCCGATCAGCGACAGCGGCCACGGGGCCATCCAGCCGCCGAGGAACAGCGTCGTCGCGAACGCCGAGACGATCACCATGTTGACGTACTCGGCGAGGAAGAACATCGCGAACTTCATCGAGCTGTACTCGGTGTGGAAGCCGCCGACCAGCTCCGACTCGGCCTCGGGGAGGTCGAACGGGGCGCGGTTGGTCTCGCCGACCATCGAGATCAGGTAGATCACGAAGCTCGGGACCAGGTAGAGGAACCACACCTTGTGCTGCGCGCCGACGATGTCGGCCAGGTCCAGCGACCCGGCCTGCAGGATCACCGCGACGATCGACAGGCCCATCGCGATCTCGTAGGAGATCACCTGCGCGGCGCTGCGGAGACCACCGAGCAGCGGGTACGGCGAGCCGGACGCCCAGCCGGCGAGCACGATGCCGTAGACGCCGATCGAGGAGCAGGCCAGGATCACCAGCGCGCTGACCGGCAGGTCGAGCAGCTGGAGCACGGTCCGCTCACCGAAGATCGAGACGACCGGCCCGAACGGGATGGCCGACAGCGCGATCAGCGCGGGCACCGCGGAGAGCACCGGCGCGAGGAAGTACACCTTGCGGTCGGCGGTGTCCGGGATGATCTGTTCCTTGAAGGGCAGCTTGATCGCGTCCGCGAGGGACTGCAGGTAGCCGCCGGGGCCGACCCGGTTGGGGCCGGGCCGGTTCTGCATCCGGCCGACCGCCTTGCGCTCCCAGACGATCAGGAAGATCGTGAAGATCGGCCCGATCAGCAGGATCACGACGGACTTCAGCAGGATCAGCCAGAACGGGTCGTCCGCGAGCAGCGCCGCACGCGTCGCCGCGTCGGGCACACTCCCGACGGCGACCTCGGTCAGCAACGGTGTCACTGTTCACCCCCAGCGAGGTTCACCACGGCACCGTGACCGGCGCCGAGCGTCTTGAACACGGCGGAGCCGTCGGAGTTGCCGGGCAGCCACACCACGCCGTCGGGCAGGTCCGCGACCTCGACCGGCAGCGTGATCGTCCCGCGTTCGGTGCTCACCTTCACGGTCGCGCCCAGGCCTTCGGCGGTCGCCGCGGACAGCCGCGCGACCGGCGGCCGCTGGGTGCCCTTGAGGTGCGGCTCGCCGTCCTGCAGGGACCCGTTGTCGATCAGCTGGCGCCAGGTCGAGAGCACGGCCTGGCCGGCACCCGGGGCAACCGTGGCTCCCCCGGTCTCGGCCTCGACGTGACCCCAGCGCAGCGCGGAAGCCGGGCCGAGCTTCTCGTAGTCACCGCGCGCGGCGGCCGGCGTCTGCGTGAACAGGTCGACGTCCATCTCGACGGCCAGGGTGTCGAGCACCCGGCAGTCCGGCAGGGTGCCGACACCCTCGATGGTGATGTCGAACGGGCGGGTGCGGCCTTCCCAGTTGAGGAAGCTGCCGGCCTTCTCGTCCGACGCCGCCACCGGGAGCACGACGTCCGCGCGCTCGGTCACCGCGCTGTGCCGCAGCTCGAGGCTGACGACAAAACCGGCGTTGTCCAGCGCGCGCAGCGCGAGGTCCGGGTCCGGCAGGTCGAACGGGTCGACCCCGCCGACGACCAGGCCGCCGAGGTCACGGCCCGAAGCGGCCTTCAGGATCTCGGTCGCGTCGCGGCCGGGAGCGGACGGAAGCGGGACGCCCCAAGCGTTTTCGACGGCGACACGCGCGGCGTCGTCACCGACGCGGCGGCCGCCCGGCAGGAGCGTCGGCACGCAGCCGACCTCCAGCGCACCCCGGTCACCGGCGCGGCGCGGGATCCATGCGAGCCGGACGCCGGTGCGCTCCACCAGGTCGTGCAGCGCGGAGAACAGGCCGGGCACCTGGGCGGCGCGCTCGCCGACGAGGACGACGGCGTGCTCGCCGCTGAGCGCCTCGTCGAGGTCCGGCGCGTGCTTGGTGATGCCCTCGATCGCCGCGGCCTCCTGGCCGGGGACGCAGGCGAGCAGCTCGCCGAACGTCTTGCGCACCGACGACGTCGTCCACTGTCCCAAGTGGACAACGCGGGTGCGGTTCTTGCGCGCGGCCTTGCGCAGCCGCAGGAACACGATCGGCGCCTCGTCCTCGGGCTCGAACGCCACGCACAGGACCGTGCGGGCCCGCTCGATCTCGGCGAAGGTGACGCCGTTCTCCGGCGTCACACCCACGACGTGCGAGGTGAGGAACGCGAGCTCCTCGGCCGAGTGCGGCCGGGCGCGGAAGTCGACGTCGTTGGTCTGCAGGGCGACGCGCGCGAACTTCGCGTACGCGTAGGCGTCTTCGACCGTCAGCCGGCCGCCGGGCAGGACCCCGACGCCGCCGTTCGCACGGGCAGCGGTCAGACCGGCGGCCGCGGCCCGCAGCGCGTCGGTCCAGGAGGCCTCTTCCAGCTCACCGGTCTCGGTGTTGCGGACCAGCGGACGCCGGATGCGGTCCTCGGCGCCGGTGTAGCGGAAGGCGAAGCGGCCCTTGTCGCAGATCCACTCTTCGTTGACCTCGGGGTCGTCGCCGGCCAGCTTGCGCTGGACCTTGCCGCGCCGGAAGTCGGTGCGCTCGGCGCAGCCGGACGAACAGTGCTCGCAGACGCTCGGCGCGGACACCAGGTCGAACGGGCGGGAGCGGAACCGGTAGGCGGCGCTCGTCAAAGCGCCGACCGGGCAGATCTGGATGACGTTGCCGGAGAAGTAGCTCTGGAACGGCTGGCCGGACGTCGTCCGCGACGCCAGGTCCAGGACGTCCGCCGTCTCCGCGGTGCCGATCTGCTGGTGGGCGCCGCGCTCGAGGAGCTCGATGAACGGGTCGCCGGCGATCTCGCGGGAGAACCGGGTGCAGCGCTGGCAGAGCACGCAGCGTTCCCGGTCCAGCAGTACCTGCGAAGAGATCGGCAGCGGCTTCGGGAACGTCCGCTTGGTGTCCACGAACCGGGACTCCGTGCGGCCGTGGGCCAGCGCCTGGTTCTGCAGCGGGCACTCGCCGCCCTTGTCGCAGATCGGGCAGTCCAGCGGGTGGTTGATGAGCAGCAGCTCCATCACACCCTGCTGGGCCTTGTCCGCGACCGCGGACGTCAGCTGCGTCTTGACGACCATGCCGTCGGCGACGGTCATCGTGCAGGACGCCTGCGGCTTCGGCATCGGCCGGCCGCCCATCTCGACCTCGACCAGGCACTGGCGGCAGGCGCCCGCCGGGTCGAGGAGCGGGTGGTCGCAGAACCGCGGGATGACCGTGCCGAGGCGTTCGGCCGTGCGGATCAGCAGCTCCCCCTTGGGGGCGATGACCTCTTCGCCGTCGATGACCAGCTTCACGTGGCCCTCGGGGACCGGCGTCGACGCCGTCTCGGGCTTGTCGGGGGCGATCGTCATGATGCCTGCGCTCCCACCAGTTCGCGCTTGGTCGACTCACACAGAGCCAGGAATTCGTCGCGGAAGTACTTGATGCCGCTCTGGATCGGCGACACCGCGCCGTCACCGAGGGCGCAGAACGACCGGCCGAGGATGTTGTCGCAGACGTCGAGGAGGGTGTCGATGTCCTCTTCGGTCCCGTGGCCCTCGACCATCCGCTCGAGGATCTGCGCCAGCCAGTACGTGCCTTCGCGGCACGGCGTGCACTTGCCGCAGGACTCGTGCTCGTAGAACTGCGTCCACTTCATCACGGCCCACGGCACCGACACGGTCTCGTTGAAGACCTGCACGGCGGTCGTGCCCAGCATCGACCCGGCTTCCGCCGCGCCTTCGAAGTCCAGGGGAACGTCGAGGTGCTCGGCGGTGAACATCGGAGTGGACGAGCCGCCCGGGGTCCAGAACTTGAGCGGGACGCCGTCCTTCATGCCGCCCGCCAGCTCGAGCAGCTCGCGCAGCGTGGTGCCGAGCGGGCACTCGTACTGGCCGGGCTTCTCGACGTGGCCGGAGATCGAGTAGATCTTCGGGCCGGGCGACTTCTCGCGGCCCATCTCACGGAACCAGCTCGACCCGCCGTTGACGATGAACGGCGCGCTCGCGATGGTCTCGACGTTGTTGACCGTGGTCGGCGCGGCGTAGAGACCGGCGGCCGCGGGGAACGGCGGCTTGAGCCGCGGCTGGCCACGACGGCCTTCCAGCGAGTCGAGCAGCGCCGTCTCCTCACCGCAGATGTACGCGCCGGCGCCGGCGTGCACGGTGATCTTGAGGTCGAAGCCCGAGCCGAGGATGTTCTCGCCCAGATAGCCCGCGGCTTCGGCTTCGCGCACGGCCGCGTTGAGGCGGCGGATGCAGTGCAGCGCCTCGCCGCGGACGTAGATGAAGCAGTGGTTCGAGCGCATCGCGTACGAGGCGATGATGCAGCCCTCGATGAGCGAGTGCGGGTCCGCCATCATCAGCGGGATGTCCTTGCACGTGCCCGGCTCGCCCTCGTCGGCGTTGATCACCAGGTAGTGCGGCTTGTCGAAGTTCGGCGGCATGAACGACCACTTGATGCCGGCCGGGAAGCCCGCACCGCCGCGGCCGCGCAGGCCGGAGTCCTTGACCAGCTGGACGAGCTGCTCCGGCGTGCCGGCCAGTGCCTTGCGGACGGCCGTGTAGCCCTCCAGCGCTTCGTACGTCCCGATCTGCCAGGAGTTCGGGGACAGCCAGCGCTTCGTGAGGACCGGGGTAATGGGATCGGCCATTACTTCTTCTCCACTTCGGGGAGCGGGACGTCCTGGGCGACCGGGGCTACCCAGCCGCGCTCCTGCGCGATCTGCGCGCCGCGCAGCGTCTCGACGGCCTGCGACGGGCCGTCGATGTCCGTGCGGTACTGGCGCTCGTCCTCCGGGAAGAACCCGGCGAGCTGCAGCTCGGCGCCCTTGAAGTTCGTCAGCGGGGCGCCGCGCGTCGGGGCCGGGCGCTTGCCCGCCTGCAGCGCGTCGACCAGCGCGACGGCCTTGTCCTCGGTCTGGTTGTCGAAGTACTCGTAGTTGACCTGGATGACCGGCGCGAGGTCGCAGGCCGCGAGGCACTCGGCGTGCTCGAGGGTGATCGAGCCCGGCTCGTTCGGCGTGCCCGCGGTCTCGTTGTGCCCCAGCGGCTCCTCCTCGGACCCGAGGTGCGTCTGGAGCTTCTGGTAGATCGCGTCGCCGCCCATGGCCGCGCACAGCGTGTTGGTGCAGACGCTCACGAGGTGCTCGCCGCACGGCTTGCGCTTGTACATCGTGTAGAACGTCGCGACCGCGCTGACCTCGGCGTCGGACAGGTCGAGCTGCTTCGCGCAGAACGCGATGCCCTCCTGGCTGACGTACCCCTGCACCGACTGCACGAGGTGCAGCAGCGGCAGCAGCGCCGAGCGCGACATCGGGTAGCGCGCGATCAGGTCCTGCGCCCGGGCGACCACGCCTTCGTCGAAGATGTCTTCGAGCGGCGTGTCTTCGATGATCCCGGCGGCGACCGCGGGGTCGGGCGCGATGGCGATCACGTCGACGTCGCCACCGGCGGCGGCGTGCGTTGCGGCTGCATTGTCGGGCCCCGGTTCGGGAACTGCTGTGCTCATCGGTCCACTCCCCCCATGACGGGGTCGATCGAGGCGATCGCGGCGATCACGTCCGCGACCAGGCCGCCTTCGGCCATGGCGGGCATCGACTGCAGGTTCACGAAGCTCGGTTCGCGCACGTGGACCCGCAGCGGCCGCGTGCCGCCGTCGGAGACCAGGTGCGCGCTCAGCTCGCCACGCGGCGACTCGACCGAGGTGTAGACCTGCCCGGCCGGCACCTTGAAGCCCTCGGTGACCAGCTTGAAGTGGTGGATCAGGGACTCCATCGACTGGCCCATGATCTTCTTGACGTGCTCGAGCGAGTTGCCCATGCCGTCACTGCCGATCGACAGCTGCGCGGGCCAGGCGACCTTCTTGTCCTCGACCATGACCGGGCCCGGCTCGAGCTTCTCCAGGCACTGCTCGATGATCTTGAGGCTCTCGTGCATCTCGTGCACCCGGATCAGGTAGCGCGACCAGCAGTCGGCGCCGTTGTCCACCGGCACGTCGAAGTCGAACTCGTCGTAGCAGGAGTACGGCTCGGTCTTGCGCAGGTCCCACGGGAGGCCGGCGCTGCGCAGCACCGGGCCGGTGACGCCGAGCGCGAGGCACGCGTCGACCGGCAGGTACCCGACACCCTTGAGCCGGTTGCGCCAGATCGGCTGCCCGGTGAAGAGCTTGTCGTACAGCGGAAGGCGTTCCTTCATCGTCTTGACGAATTCGGTGACCTTCTCGCGGTAGTCCTCGGGCATGTCCTGCGCGAGGCCGCCGGGGCGGATGAACGCGTGGTTCATGCGCAGGCCGGTGAGGTGCTCGAGCAGGTGCAGCACGACCTCGCGCTCGCGGAAGCCCAGCGTCATCGCCGTGGTGGCGCCGAGCTCCATGCCGCCGGTGGCGATGTAGACCAGGTGCGAGCCGATGCGGTTGATCTCCAGCAGCATCACGCGCAGCAGCTGCGCGCGGCGCGGGGCCTCGATCTGCAGCAGCTTCTCGACGCCGAGGCAGTACGCCATCTCCGTCGAAAGCGGGGCCAGGTAGTCCATGCGCGTCACGAAGGTGACGCCCTGGGTCCAGGTCCGGTACTCGCAGTTCTTCTCGATGCCGGTGTGGAGGTAGCCGATGACCGACCGCAGCTGCGTGACGGTCTCGCCCTCCATCTCCAGCACGAGCCGGAGCACGCCGTGCGTCGACGGGTGCTGCGGGCCCATGTTGATGACCATGCGCTCGTCGTGCGCCGCGTCGGCGATGACGTCGTCCCAGTCGCCGCCGGAGACCGAGTAGACGCGGCCCTCGGTGGTGTCGCGGGAATCCGCTTCGGGAACTTCCGTGGTCTCGTCGTTAATCGTCACGAGTACGACCTCCGCTGGTCCGGCGGCGGGATCTCCGCGCCCTTGTATTCGACCGGGATCCCGCCGAGCGGGTAGTCCTTGCGCTGGGGGTGGCCGTCCCAGTCGTCCGGCATGAGGATGCGGGTGAGCGCGGGGTGACCGTCGTAGACGATGCCGAACATGTCCCAGGTCTCCCGCTCCTGCCAGTCGGCGGTCGGGTAGATCCCGACCAGCGACGGCACGTGCGCGTCGTCGACGTCGAGGGTGACCTCGAGCCGGATGCGGCGGCGGTAGGTCAGGGACGTGAAGTGGTACACCGAGTGCAGCCGCTGGGGGACGTCGACGCCGTAGTCCACGCCGGACACCGAGGACAGCAGCTCGAAGCGGAGGCCGCCGTCGTCGCGCAGGACCTTCGCGATCGCGACGAGGTGCTCGCGGGCGACGTAGAAGGTGATCTCGCCGCGGTCGACCGTCGTCTGCAGGATCGCCTCGGCCGGGACCTTGTTGTCCTTCAGGGCCGCGTAGAACTCGTCGGCGAACTGGTCGAACCAGCCGCCGTACGGGCGCTCGGCCGGCGCGGGGCTGTAGGCCGGGAGCCGGACGCCGCCGTAGCCGGAGGTGTCACCGGTGCCGTGGACGCCGAACATGCCCTGGCGTTCGCGGCCGGTGACGACGGATTCGGCGGGCCGGGTTCCGCGCGGCTCGAGGCCGCCTTCGGGACGTTCGGCGCTCGACTGCTCTTCGCCGGGTTGGGGGTTCTCAGTCATCGCTCTACTTCTTCGCGTACTTGATCGACGACGCGACGAGCTCGGTCCGGGCCCCGCTGGCGGCGCGGATCGCGGCGCGGCGGGCGTTGATCGGCTCGTCCTGGATCTTGGCGTGCAGCTTGAGGATCGCGTCCAGCAGCATCTCCGGCCGCGGCGGGCAGCCGGGCAGGTACATGTCCACCGGCACGACGTGGTCGACCCCCTGGACGACCGCGTAGTTGTTGAACATGCCGCCGGAGGACGCGCAGACGCCCATGGCGAGGACCCACTTGGGCTCGGCCATCTGGTCGTAGATCTGACGCAGGACCGGAGCCATCTTCTGGGTGACCCGGCCGGCGACGATCATCAGGTCGGCCTGCCGCGGCGTCGCGCTGAAGCGCTCCATGCCGAAGCGGGCGATGTCGTAGCGGGAGCCGCCGACCGTCATCATCTCGATCGCGCAGCAGGCGAGCCCGAAGGTGGCCGGCCACATCGAGTTCTTCCGCGACCAGTTGACGAGACCTTCGAGACTGGCCAGCAGGATGCCGTTGGGGAGTTTCTCTTCGAGGCCCATGGGTCTAGTTCCAATCCAGGCCGCCGCGCCGCCACACGTAGGCGTACGCGAAGCCGACCGTCGCGATGAACAGCAGGATCTCCACCAGGCCGAACGTGCCCAGCGCGTCCGCCTGCACGGCGAACGGGTAGAGGAAGACCATCTCGATGTCGAACAGGATGAACAGCATCGC
The DNA here is from genome assembly GCF_055583145.1 of Amycolatopsis sp. NPDC104819. NCBI lineage: Bacteria > Bacillati > Actinomycetota > Actinomycetes > Pseudonocardiales > Pseudonocardiaceae > Amycolatopsis > Amycolatopsis sp. NPDC104819. The sequence goes on from NZ_JBVJON010000003.1 coordinate 691,260, forward strand.
GGTGATGTAGTACGCCACCGGCATCCGGCCACCGCCGACGAGCGGCTGCGGCGACGGCTCGATGCCGCACTCGTAGGCGGCGAGCTTGGCCTTGTTGTAGCGGCTGGGGCCGACGAGCGGGCCCAGCAGCACCGACAACACGGCGAAGCCGAGGGCCAGCACGAACAACAGGACCAGGGGCAGGTAGGGCTTCAGGCTCGGGGCCTCTTGCGCCAGCTGCACCGTGTCGGTCCGGGTCAGCAACGTCAGCACGGGGTCTTCGCCATCCTTTCCGCGCCGCTGCGGTTTTGCTTGTGGTGGAACCGCGGGCCTCGTCGGCACCCTAAGGGACCTGGGTCACACCGCCGAGGGTCAGGGTCTCCTTACGGCCCGTGGCTGTCTTCGGGCCAGCTTGTGAAATAGTTCACAAGCCACTCGTCGTGGATGTGAAGGGATTCACAAAGCATGGGGGGAGTGTAGGACGCGACTCACATTCTTGTCCCTAGCCCCCCGTGTTATAAGGGTGCCCTAAGTTCCACCGCCAACGTTGTCACGACGCGGTGACGCCGCCCGCGCGACCTGCGCGAAGGCTCTTCAAGATCGCTTCACGGCCGGACAATCCGGGCGCGCGCGTGTGAGCTATCCCACTGACCGCACGGCCAACTTGCTAGTCCACTCGTGTGTCCGCGCGCGCGAAAGCCCGAGCTTTCACGTGAAAGCTCGGGCAGTGGAGCGGTGAGTCAGCGGGGGCTGGGGGCCGCCTTGGCGAGAGCCGAGATGAGGCGGTCGACGCCGTCGCCGCCCTTCGCGTCGTAGCAGCCGGACAGGCCCTTGTAGACCAGCGGGAGGATCTTGTTGATCCGCAGCCCGTACTTGGTGCACGCGTGCATGATCTTCGGCTTCCCGATGATCTTCGCGAAGACGTTCCCCAGCTGGTAGTAGCCACCCATCAGCTCGCGGACCGCGCGCGGGTACGCCTCCAGCGCGCGCTCCCGCGAAGGCCCTTCCCGCCGCGCCAGGGCCTGCACCACGACCTCCGCCGCGATCTGCGCGGACTCCATCGCCGCCGAGATGCCCTCGCCGTTGAACGGGCTGACCATGCCGCCCGCGTCGCCGAGCAGCAGGAGGCCGTCGCGGTAGTGCGGGGTGCGGTTGAAGCCCATCGGGAGGCCGGCGCCGCCGACCTTGCCGATCGCGTTCTCCTCGCGGTAGCCCCACTCCTCCGGCGTCCCGTCGAGCCACTGGCGCAGCAGCGCGCGGTAGTCGGTGTTCCGGAACGACGCCGACGTCGAGAGCATGCCGAGGCCGACGTTCACCGTGCCGTCGCCGAGCGGGAACGCCCAGCCGTAGCCCGGCAGCAGCTTCGGGTCGCGCGGGTCGGAGCGGTCCCACAGCTCGAGGTGGCCCTCGATGAACGGGTCGTCGTGGCGCGGGCTCTTGTAGTACTGGCGCACCGCGACGCCCATCGGGCGCTTCTCGTTCTTCTGGATCCCGACGCTCAGCGCGAGCCGCGCGGACACCCCGTCGCAGGCCAGGACCAGCGGCGCGCGGTACTTCACCGGCGTGCGCTCCGGGCCGACCTTCGCCTCGACGCCGACCACGCGCCCGGTGGCGTCGGTGATCGCGCTCGTGACGGTCGTGCGCTCGTACAGCCGCGCGCCCGCCTTCACCGCGAGCTTCGCCAGCAGGTCGTCGAAGTCGTGACGCGTGCGGGAAACGCCGTACGGCGGGTAGCTCGTCAGGTCCGGCCAGTCGAGCTCCAGCGTCAGGTCGCCGGTGAGGATCCGCAGGCCGCGGCTGTGCACCCAGCCCGCGTCCTCGCTCGTGTCGATGCCCAGGTCGATCAGCTGCTTGACGCCGCGCGGGGTCAGGCCGTCGCCGCAGACCTTCTCGCGCGGGAACTCGGTCTTCTCCAGCAGCAGGACGTCGACGCCCGAGCGGGCCAGGTAGGTGGCCACGGTGGATCCGGCGGGCCCGGCGCCGACGACGATGACTTCGGCGTCTTGGTCTGCGGTGCGACGACTCATACGCGCGAGTTTAGGCAGGCTTGCGCGCGCGATGGATCGCCACGACGCCGAATGTGAGGTTCAACCACTCGACGTCGACCCAGCCCGCGCTCGCGATGATCTCGCCGAGCGTGCGCTGGTCCGGCCAGGCCAGCATCGATTCGGCCAGGTAGGAGTAGGCCTCGGGGTTGGACGACGTCCGCTTGCCGACCCAGGTGAGCAGCTTCAGCATGAACCGCCGGTGGATGAACCGGATCGGCGCGAACGGCGGCGTCGAGACCTCGCAGATGACCAGCCGGCCGCCGGGCTTGACGACCCGCGCGATCTCGGTGAGCGCGGCCTTCGGGTCGACGAAGTTGCGCAGCGCCAGCGAGATCGTCACGGCGTCGAAGCTCTCGTCGGCGAACGGCAGGTTCAGCGCGTCCGCCGCGACCATCGGGACCTTGCGGTGCAGCCCGGCGCGCAGCATGCCGAACGAGAAGTCCGCGGCCAGGCACCAGGCGCCACCGCGGGCGTACTCGACGGTGGACACCCCGGTGCCGGCGGCGAGGTCCAGGACCTTCTCGCCGCGGCGGGCGTCGAGGACGCGGGCGGTGGTGGTGCGCCAGCGCCGGTCGAAGCCGAAGGTCATGAACGAGTTCGCCCGGTCGTACCCGTCCGCGACGCCGTCGAACATGGCGGCGACTTCGTGCGGGTCCTTGTCCAGGCTTGCGCGTGACATGGCTTGAATCTAGTCGTCGCTCTTGCGGAAGGTGACGAGCACCAGCCAGATGAGCCCGCCGAAGCGGCCGACCGGGATCAGCGGGTAGAGCACGTCGGTCAGCATGCTGAACGCCGAGAGCCCGGCCAGCGCCGCGACGACGTACCCGGTGATCGCCAGCCAGCGCGGCGTGGACTGGGCGACCGCCGCGATGAGCAGCGCGAGCGGCACCGCGAACCCGAACGCGCCCGCGGCGAAAGCCAGCGAGGTGAAGGCGCGGGCGACGTCCGGGGTCTGCGCGGCCGTCCAGGTCGCGAGGCCGCTCAGCAGCAGCGAACCCGACGCGAGCAGTCCCCCGGCGAGGCCGAGCTGCGGCGGTCTGGCCGCCGCGGTCCAGGTCGCGAGCGAGAGCCCGGCGCCGAAGACGACCAGCGCGAGCAGCTGGACGAGTCCCTGGTGGGTCGTGGTGTAGGCCGCGACGTCGGCGGCGGAGGAGTCCGGGCGGGTGCCGGTGGCGCCGAGCACTCCCCCGGCGACGGTGAACAGGCCGTAAGCGATGACAGCGATTCGTTTCATGCCTTAAACGATTACACTGGTGTAATCGATTGTCAACGACTATCGTTCCAGCCATGGACGGTCCCCGGTTCGGCACCGCGTTCCAGCTGGCCCAGGTCGGCGCGCACGCGGCCCAGCGGTTCACCGAGCGCATCGCCGAGCTGGAGCTGACCCCGGCGCAGGTCGGCCTGCTGCGGCTGGTCGCGATGCGGCCGGGCCAGAGCCAGCAGGCGCTGGCCAAGCAGCTCGGGACGCCGGCGACGCGGCTGGTCCCGCTGGTCGACGGCTTGGAGAAGCGCGGCCTGATCCACCGCCGCCGCAACGCGGAGGACCGGCGCCTCTACGCGCTGGAGCTGAGCCCGGAGGGCCGCGAGCTGATGGTCCGTGTCGCGCAGTCGGCGCTGTCGCACGAACGCGCGATCACCGCGTCCCTGACCGAGGACGAGCGCACGACCCTGCACGAGCTGCTGTCGAAGATCGCCGACGACCAGGGCCTCACGTCCGGCGTCCACCCCGGTTACAGCCGCCTCGGCAAGCCCTGAGCGTCAGCGGAAGGTGGCCAGCATCCCGGCCACCGCGGCGGGCCAGGTGAACTCCTCGGCCCGCGCCCTGGCCGCCGCGCGGCGCAGGTCTTCCGGGCTCTCCAGCAGGTCCGTCACGGCGGTGGCGAACGCGGGCGCGTGGTCGTCCACCGCCGCGCCGCAGCCGGGCCGCACGATCTCCCGCAGCGCCGACGACGCCGACACCACCACCGGCGTCCCGGACGCCAGCGCCTCCAAAGCCGCCAGCCCGAACGTCTCGTGCGGGCCCGGCGCCAGCGAGACGTCCGCGCTGGCCAGCAGCCGCGCGACGTCGCCGCGGCCGGACAGGAACCCCAGGAACGTCACCGGAAGGCCGCGCGCCCGGCGTTCCAGCGCCCGCCGCCGCGGCCCGTCACCCGCGACGACCAGCCGTACCCGCGCGCCCGCCTCGGTCAGCTCGGCGACGGTGTCCACGCTGCGCTCGACGTGCTTCTCCGGCGAAAGCCGTCCACAGTGGACGAGCAGGGCGTCCGCTCCCCCGCTCAGGTCGGTGCGCCAGCCGTCGTCGCGCATGGCGGGCCGGAACGTCGCGAGGTCGACGCCGAGCGGCACCCGGTGGACGTTCGGCGCCTCGATCCGGTCGAACTCCGCGCGGGCGAAGGCCGTGGTGCAGACGACCGTGTCGTAGCTCGCGGCCATCCGCTTGTTCGCGACGTCGGCGACGCGGCGCGCCACCGGCTCGGGCAGCAGGAACTGCTCCAGCAGGCGGTCGAGCCGCTCGTGCGAGATCACCGTGCTCGGCACCCCGTGGCGCCGCGCCCAGCCACCCATCCCCCGCAGCGTCAACCGGTCCGAAACCTCCAGCCGGTCGGGTTCGAGCTTCCGCAGCACCGCGCGGACCCGGTGCGGGTCGACGGCGCGGTAGCCGCCGGTGCCCGGGATCTTCGGCGCCGGCAGGGAAAACCGGCGGACACCGGTGGGCAGGACCTCGTCGGCGTAGCGGGTGCCGGGCACCACGAGCGTCACTTCGTGCCCGCTCGCGACGTACCCGGCGCCGAGGTGGTGCAGCGCCGTCTTCAGGCCGCCCGAGCGTGGTCCGTAGAAGTTCGCGAGCTGGACGATGTGCATGTCAGGCCGCGCGGGCGGCCCGGCCCTGCACGGCTTCGTAGTGCCCCATCAGCTCACGGCAGACGGCGGGCCAGGTGCGCCCGAGCACAACCTTGCGCGCCTTCTCGCCGAGCCTCGCCCGCAGCGCGGGATCGCTCAGCGCGTCGATCTTCTCGACCAGCGCCGGTCCGAACAGCTCGCGGTCGGCGGGGAGCAGGTAACCGGTGCGGCCGGGCAGGACGAGGTCCTTCGGGCCGCCCGCGTCCGGCGCGAGCACCGGCAGCCCGGACGCCATCGCCTCTTGCACTGCCTGGCAGAACGTCTCGTGCGGGCCGGTGTGGACGAAGACGTCGAAGCTCGCGTACGCCGCGGAAAGCTCGTCGCCGTACTTCGCGCCGAGGAACGCGGCGTCCGGGAGCTGCTCCTTGAGGGATTCGAGCTCCGGCCCGTCACCGACGACGACCACGCGGATCCCGGGCACGCCGGCCAGCGCGGCCAGCCGGTCGACCTCCTTCTCCGGCGCCAGCCGGCCGACGAACCCGACGAGCAGCTCGCCGTCCGGCGCGAGCTCGGCCCGCAGCGCGGCGTCGGCGTGGTCCGGGGAGAACCGGTCGATGTCGACCCCGCGGGCCCAGCGGTGCACCCGCGGGACGCCGTGCAGCCGCAGCTGCTCGACGGAGTCGCTGGAGGGCGCCAGCGTCCGGTCGGCGCGCGAGTGCAGCCGCCGCACCCAGCGCCACGCGGCGCGGGCGGCGATGCCGAAGCCGTACGCGGCGGCGAACCCGGCGATGTCGGTCTGGTAGACGGCGATCGACGGCACCCGCAGCCGCCGTGCCGCGGCGAGCCCGCGCGCGCCGACCACGAACGGCGAGGCCAGGTGCACGACGTCCGGGCCGAAGGCGGCCAGCGCGTTCAGCACGGTGCGCGTCGGCACGCCGATCGGCAGCGAGTGGACGCCGGGGAAGTCGAGCGCGGGGATCCGGATCACCGGGGCGCCGCGGTAGGAGTCGGGGCCGGGGCCGGGCGCGATGATCAGCACGTCGTGCCGGCGCTCGCGCAGGTGCTCGACCACCCGGAGGACGGAGTTGGTCACGCCGTTCACCTGGGGCAGGAAACTTTCGGTGACTATCGCGACTCGCACGATCCGACCTTCGCACCCGATCCTGGCGACCGCGTGACACGGCGGCCAACGGTTCCGGAACAGATCGGCTACGACATGTCATCTCAAGGTCGTGTCCCGGAAACCAGCGGGGCCCAGACTAAGCAGGCATGACCCTCTTGTCCTCCAGGCCGCCGCGGCCCGTGGAGCCCGGCCTGCTGTCGAGGGCCCTCGAAGTGGCCGGGCGCCTGGCCAACGACGCGACCGACGTGATCACCGCGACCGCCGGCCGGGGTGCGCACCCGGCCACCCTGGACTCGCCGTTCGACTGGGTCACCGACACCGACCGCATCCTCGAACGGCACACCCGGCGCGTGCTGACCGCGGAGTTCCCGGGAATCCCGCTGGTCGGCCACGAGTTCGGCGCCGACCACGGCGCGGACGTCGCGGAGTACCGGTGGGTGGTCGACTCGGTGGACGGCACGGCCAACTACGTCGCCGGAGTGCCCTGGTGCGCGTACAGCCTGGCGCTGGTGGACGCGGCCGGCCCGGTGGTGGGAGTGGTGGCGGACCCGTACCGCGCCCAGATCTACGCGGCAGCGCGCGGACGAGGGGCCCGCGCGAACGGCAAACCGGTCAAGCTGACCGACCGCTGCGTGACGGCGGGCGCGCTGGTCTGCACGGAGTTCGCCCGCCGAGGCCCCTGGCCGGGCATGGGCGGCTTCATCGAGCGAGCGGCAGCGGCCCACGCGGGAGTGAGGGTCCTGGGCTCAGCGGCCCTGTCGATCGCCCAGGTGGCCCTGGGCCACGCGGCAGCGGCGGTGTTGCACAGCTACCACGAATGGGACGTCGCGGGCTCGGTGGCAATGGCCATCGAGGCGGGCGCGGTGGTCCTGGACAAGCACGGCGAGGACACGGCGCTGCCAACGGACGGACTGCTGGTGGCGGCACCGGGAGTGGCAGACGAGGTCCTGGGCTGGTGGCAGGAGACGGCCCACGCAGGCTGAGAGCGGCAGTTGTCCACATCGGGTCCGGTTGTCCACAGATTTGCCGCGTCATCCTTTCGGGCGGCCCGGCGCCGATAGACTGGGACAGGGCACGGCCCCCAGGGTGTGGCGGGGATCTGTCCGGGGGGCTTGGCCGGAGCCTCGGTTTGCACCGTTTGTCGTGGCGTCGGCGCGGCTGGGGTTGGAGCCTGGCTCAGTGCCTCCGGCGCCTGAAGACGAGGAGCGGAAGAAGCCAAGTCAGGCCCGGCCGAGGTCAGCTCAGGCCAAGTCAGCTCAGGCCAAGGTCAGATCAGGCAGGAAATCCGCCCGCTCAACCCGCAGCCGCCACCTCAGCCCGCGCCCGCCGGTTCTGCCGCCGGATCCACCAAAGAACCGGCCCGGCCACCAACCAGGTGAAAACGACAAAACTCCCCAGCGGCAACAAAGTCAACGTCGCCGACCGCCCAGCAACCCGGGCCAACTCCGGATCGGTCGCGTCGTACTCGATCCGGACCAGCTGCCCCGCCGCCAGCCCATCCGGGTACAACACCCCGTTCGCCGGACTGTGCACGATCCCGTCCGGCGTCTCGAAGTGGATGATCGTGCGGTCGAACGCCACCGAGTCGACCGTCGCCGTGGCCTGGCCGAGCTGGGCCGAGATCGCGCGGTCGTTGCGGATCGCCGCGAAGAGCAGGCAGACGCACATCACGGTGAGGAGCGAGGCGACGCCGATGGTGGTCCACCAGCCGACGCGCCTCGCCCGCTCACCTTTCGTGCTCACGCCGCGAGCGTAGCGGCTACCCCGCGTGTTCGGCGGCGAGGTTCCGGTGGTTCTCCTGGATCTGGTCGTACGACTTCGGCTTCACCGAAGCCGCCCGCGCGGTGAAGGCCGCCGGGGCCGCGCCGTTCGGGCCGACGGACGGCTTGCCCGCCGTGTACAGCCACGTCTGGAACAGGTCGTACAGCGGCTTGCCCGAGACCTTCTCCGCCAGCGCGATGAACTCCTGGATCCGGCCGTGCGACCCGCCCTTCTGGACCTGCCACGCCTTCAAAATGGCAAAGAACGCCTCGTCGCCGACGGCGGTCCGCAGCGCCTGGAGCGTCAGCGCGCCCCGGTCGTACACCGCGTTGTCGAACTGGTTGGCCGCGCCCGGGTCGGCCGGGACGAGCTTCCACAGGTCGCCGTCGGCCGGGTTGGAGTCGTACGTGTACTGCGCGAGCTCGGCGGCCGTGCCCTCGCCCTCGTGCTCCGACCACAGCCACTCGGCGTAGGACGCGAAGCCCTCGTTCAGCCAGATGTCGCTCCAGCGGCCGAGCGAGACGTTGTCGCCGAACCACTGGTGGGCGTTCTCGTGCGCGATCAGCGTCGTGTTGGAGCCGGCCGCGAAGTTGCGCGCGCCGTACGTCGGCCGGGTCTGGTTCTCCAGCGAGAAGCCGATGCCGCTGGTCACGACGCCGCCCTCGGCCTCGAACGGGTACGGCCCGAACTTCGTCGCCAGGAACGCGTCGATCTCCGGGGTGCGCTCGACGCTGGCCTTCGCCGCGTACAGCGAGTCGCCGAGGTCGGAGCCGTACGCCGTGATGAACGGCTTGCCGTCCGGGGTCGTCGACTGGTTCAGCTCGTACTTGCCGACGATGAACGACGTCAGGTACGTGGCCTGCTGCTTCGTGCTGCGCCACTGCCAGCGCGTCCAGCCGGCGCGGCTCTTCGTCTTCCGGACGAGCGTCCCGTTGGTGACGGCAACGTTGTCATCCGGCGCCTCGATGGAGACGTCGTAGGTCGCCTTGTCGGTCGGGTGGTCGTTGGCCGGGAACCACCACGCGGAGCTCTGCGGCTCGTCGACGCCGAGCGCGCCGAAGGAGCCCTTCTTCCAGCCGTTGATCCCGTCGACCGTCGCGGTGGACGGCGTGTCCGAGTAGGCGACGACGACCGTCGCGGTCTGGCCCTTGAGCAGCGGCTGCGCCGGCGTGACGACGAGCTCGCCGTTGCCGGTCTGGTTCGTGAACTGCGCGGGGCGGTTGTTCACCAGCACGCTCGACGCCTTGAGCGCGAAGTCCAGGTCGAAGCGCGAGAGGTCCTGGGTCGCAGTGAGCAGCAGCGTCGTCGTGCCCGCGAGGACGTCGGTCGCCGGCTGGTAGGTCAGGCGGATGTCGTAGTGCAGCACGTCCGTCCCGCCGTTGCCGGCGTTCGGGTAGTACGAGTCACCGACGCCGGGCGCACCGGGCGTCGGGGCCGCACTGGCGGTGCCGGCCAGCAGCACCGACGCGACGCCGGCCGCGAGCACACCGAGGCCGGTGCGAGTTCTTGCACGCATTCGAATCCCTCCAACGGGTGAGGAGCAGCGCGCTCGAACGTAGCCAGCCAGGAAGCACCCAGGAACAGCCGAAGGGAGGATCTTGCCTGCTGGGATCCCACCCGGAAAGCGGTTGACCAACGCACCCCAGGCGGAGCTTTCACGTGAAAGCTCGGCTTTAGACCGCCGAAACGGCCGTGCTGACCGCGGAACGTAACCGTGCGTGCAGGTCGCGGTGCCGCGAACGGTCCACTCGCACCTCGACGACCCGCAGCCCGGGCGCGGGCCGTAGCGCCGCCTGGAACTCCGTCAGCGTCTCGGCCACCACGTGCGGGACGCGGTAGCCGGCGCACAGCGCGCCCAGGTCGGCGCCGTGCGGGGTCCCGAAGACGCGCTCGAAGCTCGCCGAGTGCTCGGGCGCGCCCTGCTCCAGCAGCGAAAAGATGCCGCCGCCGTCGTCGTTGCACACCACGATCGTCAGGTCCGGGCGCTGCTCGGCGGGCCCGGTGAGCAGCCCGGACGCGTCGTGCAGGAACGTCAGGTCGCCCAGCAGCGCGTACGACGGGCCGCGGTGGACGTAGGCCGCGCCGATCGCCGTCGAGACCGTGCCGTCGATGCCCGCGACACCGCGGTTGCGGTGCACGAGCACGTCGGGGCGCAGCCGGCCGGCCAGGGCGACGTCGCGGGTGGGGTTGGACGAGCCCACCACCAGCAGCGAGTCCGCGGGCAGCGCGTCCACCAGCTCCGAGGCCAGGCGCAGCCCGGACGGCCACGGCTCCGAGGCCAGCACCGAGGCGACCGCCGAGGACGCCGCCGCGTCGGCCCGGCGCCAGCTCGCCAGCCACTCCGGGTCGGCGGGTTTCGTCGGCTCGTCGAACCACTGCCCGACCTGCCGGACGTTGTGCGCGGGCGCCGGCCAGTCCGAGTCGGGACGCACCAGCAGCACCTCGACCGAGGCGTCCGAGAGCACCTTCTGGATCTGCCGGAAGACCGTCGGCCGGCCGAGGCAGAGCACCTGTTCCGGCTTGTGCCGGGTGATGAAGTCCTCGACGCCCAGCAGCCACGCGCCGGACGAGATCGCCGTGCCGCCGGACAGCCCGAGGCCGCCGGTCTCCGAGATCACCGGCCAGCCGTGCTGCTCGGCCCACTCGCTGGCCGCCTGCACGCCGGTGTCACACGCGATGACCAGGCCGTGGCGCGCCGAGGGCACCACGAACGACGGCAGCGCGCCGAAGTCCGGCAGCTCGGTCCAGCGAGAGCCGTCGGCGCGGCCGTCGAGGGATTCGTACCACTCGCCGTCGTCGTCCAGGTCGGGCACGAGCGGCTCGCGGAACGGGATGTTCAGGTGCACCGGCCCGCAGCGCCACTCGCCGTACGCGGCGTTCCAGGCCCGGCAGATCTGGCTGCGCCAGTACGAGTTCTGCCCGGCCCGCCGCTCGGCGACGGCCAGCTCGTCGAAGTAGCGGATGGCGTCACCGTAGAGCTGGTGCTGGTCGATGACCTGCGACGCGCCGGCCGCGCGCAGCTCCGGCGGCCGGTCGGCGGTCAGCACGATCAGCGGGACGCCGGCGCGGTCGGCCTCCAGCACGGCGGGGTGGAAGTTCGCGGCCGCGGTGCCGGACGTGCAGAGCACGGCCACCGGACGGCCGGTGCGCGCGGCGATGCCGAGCGCGAGGAACGCGGCGCCCCGCTCGTCGATGCGGACGTGGAGCCGGAGCTTCCCGGCGGCCGCCGCGTCGTACAGCGCGATCGACAGCGGCGCGTTGCGGGAGCCCGGGCAGAGGACGACGTGCGAAACGGTGTTGCGGACGAGTTCGTCGACGATGACCCTGGCCTGCGCGGTGGAAGGGTTCACCGGCAGGCTCCGTCGAGATCAGATGTGTCCACAGGTCCTATTCTCCCAAACGTGGATGACGCCCGAGTTTCCGAGCTGTTCGATCCGGCCGCGTGGACCGAGGTCGAAGGTTTCGCCTTCACCGACATCACCTACCACCGTTCCGCTGAGAGCCGCGGTGGCAAACGCGTGGTGCGCGTCGCGTTCGACCGTCCGGAGGTCCGCAACGCCTTCCGGCCGCACACCGTCGACGAGCTCTACCGGGCGCTGGACCACGCCCGGATGAGCTCGGACGTCGGGTGCGTCCTGCTCACCGGCAACGGCCCCTCGCCCAAGGACGGCGGGTGGGCGTTCTGCTCCGGTGGTGACCAGCGTATTCGCGGACGCTCCGGGTATCAGTACGCGAGCGGCGAGACCTCCGACACGGTGGACCCCGCGCGGGCCGGCCGGCTGCACATCCTCGAGGTCCAGCGGCTGATCCGGTTCCTGCCGAAACCGGTGATCGCGGTCGTGCCGGGCTGGGCCGCGGGCGGCGGGCACTCCCTGCACGTGGTGTGCGATCTCACGCTGGCTTCCGAGGAGCACGCGAAGTTCAAGCAGACCGACGCCGACGTCGGCTCGTTCGACGGCGGCTACGGCTCGGCCTACCTCGCGAAGATGGTCGGCCAGAAGTTCGCCCGCGAGATCTTTTTCCTCGGCCGGGAGTACTCCGCCGCGGACATGCACCGGATGGGCGCGGTCAACGCCGTCGTCCCGCACGCCGACCTGGAGAAAGAGGCGCTGGACTGGGCGTGGACGATCGTCGGCAAGTCGCCGACGGCGCAGCGCATGCTCAAGTACGCGTTCAACCTCACCGACGACGGCCTGGTCGGCCAGCAGCTCTTCGCCGGGGAAACCACCCGGTTGGCCTACATGCAGGACGAAGCCGTCGAAGGCCGGGACGCGTTCCTCCAGAAGCGTGACCCCGATTTCAAGGACACCCCCTATTACTACTGAGCTGCGCCCGATCCACCTCGACGGTTCGCCCGAGGCGCTCGAAGCACTGAAGAAGGCCCTCGCGGACGCGCTGGGCGGCGGCCCGGCGGTCCTGCCGTTCACCGACCCGGCGCTGCGGGACGCGATGGCGCCGGGCGAGCCCGCCGAGCCGGGCACCGCCGTGGTCATCGCCACCTCGGGCTCGACCGGCGCGCCCAAGGGGGTGCTGCTCTCGGCCCACGCGCTGACCGCGTCCGCCGAGGCGACGCACACACGGCTCGGCGGGCCCGGGCACTGGCTGCTCGCGACGCCGGCGCACTACATCGGCGGGCTGCAGGTGCTGGTCCGCTCGCTGCTGGCGGGCACCGAACCGGCGCTGCTCACCGGGCAGGGCTTCCGGCCGGACGCCTTCGCGGCCGCCGCGGCGACGCTGACCGGCGGTCCGCGGTACACCGCGCTGGTGCCGACCCAGCTCGTCCGGCTGCTCGACGACGGCGGCGCGGGCCTGGCCGCGGCGAAGACGTTCGACGCGATCGTGGTCGGCGCGGCGGCGACGTCGGCGGACCTGCGCGAGCGCGCGGCCGACGCCGGGGTCCGGATCGTGCCCGCGTACGGCATGAGCGAGACGGCGAGCGGCTGCGTCTACGACGGCTTCCCGCTGGACGGCGTCCGGATCGACCTCGACGGCGGCCGGATCCGGATCGCGGGCGACGTCCTCGCCCACGGCTACCGGCGCCGGCCGGACCTGACGGCGGAGTCGTTCGGCGACGGCTGGTTCACGACATCGGACCGTGGCGTTCGCCACGAAGACGGCCGCCTGGAGGTCCTCGGCCGGGCCGACGACATGATCAACACCGGCGGGGTGAAGGTGTCCGCGAACGCCGTCGAGCGGTGCCTCTGCGCGCAGCCGGGGGTGCGGGACGCGTGTGTGGTCGGGGTGCCGGACCCGGAGTGGGGCGAGGCCGTGATGGCGCTCGTCGTCCCGTCCGGTGAACCTCGCGAAGCGGACGAACTGCGAGCCGCGGTCCGGGCCGAGCTCGGCGCGGCGGCCACGCCGAAACGCGTCGAATACAGCGCTGAACTGCCCCTTCGCGGACCGGGCAAGATCGACCGGGCGGCGGTGAAGACCCGACTTGAGTCGGGTTCGCGCGGCTGAATGGTGGCACTTCGTTGACACACACGGGGTGCGCCCGCTTGGCTACTCACCATGACGCGCTGGATCAAGACTGTTCTCATCAGCACCGCCGTCACGCTGGGGGTTCTCGTCTCCGCGGGTTCGGCGCTCGCCGCCGAAGGCCCCACGGTCGACCCCAACAGCGGCTCGCTCGTCTGGCAGCTGCCGACCGGCGACTGACTTCCCGGGGTCCCGCTCGCGGGTGATCACCATGGCGTTGAATGACGTCCATGGCGAGCATGAGCGAGTGGGTCGAGGGCGCGCGGCCGCGGACGCTGCCGAACGCGGTGGCGCCGGTCGTGGCGGGGGTCGGAGCGACGATCGCGCTGGACGCGTTCTCCTGGTGGCGTTCGGTGCTGGCGCTGCTGGTCTCCCTCTCGCTGATCGTCGGGGTCAACTACGCCAACGACTACTCCGACGGCATCCGCGGCACGGACGAGAACCGCGTCGGCCCGCTGCGCCTGGTCGGCTCCGGCGTGGCCGCGCCGAAGGCCGTGCTCCGGGCGGCGCTGGTCTCGCTCGGGCTGGCCGGGGTGCTGGGGCTCGTGCTGGTGATCAGCAGCGGGCACTGGTGGCTGCTCGCCATGGGCGCGTTGTGCATCCTCGGCGCGTGGTTCTACACCGGCGGCAAGAAGCCCTACGGCTACTACGGCTTCGGCGAGATCGCCGTTTTTGTGTTCTTCGGGCTGGCCGGCGTGCTCGGCACGGTGTACGTCCAGGCGGGCCGGGTCAGCTGGGCCGCGCTGCTGTGCGCGGTCGCGGTCGGCTGCTTCTCGACGGCGGTCCTGACCGCCAACAACCTGCGTGACATCCCGACCGACGTCGAGGCCGGCAAGCGCACGCTGGCGACGCGCCTCGGCGACCGCGGCACCCGGAACCTCTACCTGACGCTCGTGGCGGTGCCGTTCGTGCTCAGCGTGGTCCTGGCGGTCACGGGGTACGGGCCGGCGGGACTGGCCGTGCTGACCGTCGGCCTGCTGCTTCCGGCGATCGGCGCCGTCCACGGCGGGAAATCCGGGCGCGAGCTGATACCGGCGTTGCGAGACACCGGCCTGGCCATGCTCCTGTGGGCCGTCGTCACCGCGTTTGCGCTGAACCTCTGAGTCTGCCGCGGCTTGGGGGGGGGGGGGGGGGGGGGGGGGGGGGGAAACGAAAAACACAAAAAAGAAGGGGAAGCACACACAGACAAGA